>JBEKSY010000014.1:0-74387 GCA_049516595.1 Anaerolineales bacterium | reverse complement strand
AGCCGGCCACCCACTAACGGGCTGCACTTTGACCGCCCCTCCCCCTCTGGCGGGAGGGGCGGTTTCTCAATAACCTTCTGATGAACAAGGAGTGGCGATGAGGCGATATTTCGAAAGAAAACTGCTTATCTACCTCCTCACCTTCTTCCTGGCCGTCAGCATTGATTGGCTCATCCCGCGCTTCATGCCCGGGAATCCGGTCCAGGGGATGATCGCGCGGGCGAATCTGCAGGCCGAAGCCGCCAAGATGATCTACAACTATTACATGCAGGCCTTCGGCCTGAACATCCCCATCTGGCGGCAGTATCTTAATTTCTGGATCGCGATCTTTCACGGTGACTTCGGGACCAGCATCTGGCTGTTCCCCGAGCCGGTGATCAAGATCATCAAGGATGCCGTTCCCTTTGACATTCTTTTGCTCCTGCCCGCAATCCTGGGAAGCTGGTACGCCGGAAATCACTTCGGCGCTTTCGCGGCACGCTCCAAATGGCTGGATAACACCATCCTGCCCATCAGCTACATTCTTACCGCAACCCCCTACATGTGGCTGGGGATCCTGCTGGCCTGGGCACTTGGCATTGTCGTTCACGTTTTCCCTTTTTCCGGCGCTTACAGCTTAACCATGTTGCCCAGTTTCACCTGGAGCTTCATCTGGAGCCTGGCCGTGCACTGGGTGCTCCCCTTCTTATCCCTCTTCCTGGTGATGTTCGGCGGCTGGGCGATCGGGATGCGCAACCTGATCATCTATGAACTGGAGGCCGACTACTCGCACTACCTGCAGGCGCTGGGGGCACCCCGCCGACTTGTCAGGAGATATGCGTTCGACAACGCGGTGCTGCCCCAGATCACCGGGCTGGCCCTTCAGCTAGGCGTCATCGTCGCAGGCGCTCTGGTCACTGAGATCGTTTTCGCCTACCCGGGCATCGGGTACCTGATCCTCCAGGCGATCCAGAACGAGGACTATTTCCTGCTGCAGGGCTGTTTCCTTTTCATCATCATTGGCGTCCTGCTGGCCAATTTTGCCATCGACATTGTCTACATCCTGGTGGATCCCAGAACGCGGATCGGCATGCAGGGCGAGGGATAAAACCATATGGAGGCCATGACGGAACCCAAGAAGAAGAATGAAATCCTCTTTTTCGCCCTGAGGAACACCAAGCTCCGAGTCGGCCTGGCAATCATTCTTTTCTTTGTGGTCCTGGCAATCATCGGGCCGCACTTGGCCAAGTACAAACCCAATGAGTTCGCCGGGGCACAGACCCATCCTCCCTCCCTTCAATACTGGTTCGGAACCACCTCCTTCGGGAATGACGTCTTTTCACAATTCGCCTATGGGCTGGGCGCAGCTTTTGAGGTGGGCATTCTGGGCGGGGGACTGGGAACGCTGATCGGCCTGTTGGTTGGCTTTCTGGCCGGCTATCGCGGCGGCCTGATCGACGAATTCCTCAACATGCTCACCAATGTCGTGCTGGTGATCCCCGCTCTGATGGTGCTTCTGATCATTGCTGTTTACCTGAGGGCTCGCGGCGTGCTGATAGAGAGCATCTTCATTGGTTGCTTTGCCTGGCCCTGGACCGCCCGGGCCGTCCGGGCTCAGACCTTCTCGCTGCGTACGAGGGAGTTTGTTGATCTGGCTCGCATGAGCGCCAGGAAACCGCTCCAGATCATCGCCACGGAAATCGCACCGAACATGATGTCCTACCTGCTGCTCGTCTTCATCCTCCAGTTCGGTGGAGCCATCCTGACCGCTGCCACGCTGGACTTCATCGGCCTGGGTCCAACCAACGTGACCTCTCTGGGCCTGATGATGAACAACGCCGTGATCTACGGGGCCCTCATTATCGGCGTCTGGTGGTGGTTCATTCCACCCGGCATTGCTATCACCGCCATCGTCGGGGCCCTGTATGTAACGAACGTGGGATTGGACGAAATCTTCAACCCCAAACTCAGGGAGATGTAGGGGCATGAGCTTACAGGTAGAAGGTCTCACGGTTTATTATCAGACCTTGCGAGGCCGTGTCCAGGCGCTGGAAAGCGCGAGCTTCAGCGTTGCGGATGGGGAAATCATGGGGCTGGCCGGTGAATCGGGCTGCGGGAAAACCACGCTGGGTCACAGCCTGATCTTTCTCAATCCCCCCATGAAGTTCATCCGCGGGCAGGTGACCCTTGACCATGAAGACGTGCCCATCTGGGACATGGAAAAGATGAATGCCTTCCGCTTTAAGAGGATCTCCATCATCCCGCAGTACGCCATGAACGCCATGAATCCGACCAGAAAAATAGGGAAGATGACCGCCGAGCTGCTTGCCTCCAGGAAGATCAGTTTCCAGGCCGTTCTGCCCGAGCTCAAGAGGCGGCTGGACCTGGTCGAGCTGTCCGACGAAGTGCTGCACATGTATCCGATTGAGCTTTCCGGGGGCATGAAACAAAGGATGGTGATGGTCCTGTCCACGCTCTTGAATCCTTCTCTGCTGATCGCAGACGAGATCACCTCGGCGCTGGACGTGGCCACACAAAAGGCGGTCGTGGAGATGCTGGTCGAATTCCGCAACAATGGCTGCTGCAAGAGCGCCATCGTGATCACCCATGACATCTCGATCCTGTACCAGATGGCCGACAGCATCCTGATCATGTATGCCGGGCAGCTGGCAGAGAAAGCCCCGACGGATACGATCATCCAGAATCCCCGGCACCCATACACGAGGCTGCTGATATCGTCCTTGCCCAAACTTGGCTCCAAGTACGCCCAGAAGAGACTCACGGGCATCCCCGGGACCCCGCCGCTGTTGCTCAACCCCCCGAAGGGATGCCGCTTCGGAGAACGGTGTCCCGACGCCTTTGAGAAATGCCAGCTGGAGCCACCTTTCGTGGAGGTGGAAAAAGGCCATTTCCTGGCATGCTGGAGGGATTTCGACACCCATGCTGTCGCTTGAGGCCGTATCGAAGGTGTACCGAGTGGGGACCTTTGGCGGCAAGGAGCTTCCTGCCGCAACCAAAGTGAGCTTCGACGTCCAGAAAGGGGAGGTCGTCTCCCTGATCGGCGAGAGCGGAAGCGGGAAGACCACCATCGGTCGGATGATCCTGCACCTTACCCCGGCCAGCTCGGGCAGGATTTCTTTCGGCGGCACGGACATCGCCACCCTGCGGGGCGCGCCTTTGAAGGAATACTACCGGCATGTGCAGGGTGTCTTTCAGGACCCCTTCAGCTCATACAATCCGATCTTCAAAGCCGATCGGGTCTTCGCCCTTATCCGCGAGCAGTTTTACCCGCACCTGAACGGCGCGGAGTGGAACGGCCGGGTCGACAGCTCTTTGAAAGACGTCGGCCTCAATCCCGAGAATGTCTTGCACAAGTTCCCTCACCAGCTCAGCGGGGGCCAGCTTCAGCGCTTCCTGATCGCTCGCGCGCTGCTGCTGGATATTCAGTTCCTGGTGGCTGACGAAATCATCAGCATGCTTGACGCCTCCACCCGGATCGATGTCCTGAACTTACTGGCGGACCTCAAATCCCGCGGGCTGTCCATCCTCTTCATCACCCACGATCTTTCCCTGGGGTACTACATCAGCGACCGGGCGGTGATTCTTCGCCAGGGATGCGTCGTCGAAATGGGCTCGTCGGAAAGGGTTTTCGCAAACCCGCTGCATCCCTATACCAAGATGTTGATGGCCTCGATCCCTCGCCTGGACCACAAGTGGGAAGAGATGACGAGAGATCGGGTTTCAAGGGTTCCGCAGGATGGGCCGGGCGGCGGCTGTGCCTATTACGACCGATGCCCACTGGCAGACAAAGACTGCGCCCGGGAGAGACCCATGCTGAGAGATATCGAACCGGATCACTCGGCCGCCTGTTGTCGGTGCTGAGGAACATGACTACCTCAACGATCCGTCTGATTGGACCCGAATTAGGCAACATCCCCTGGGAAGATCCCCCCGACGGCCGGCATGAAGCCGTCTGGCGTTCCGAAAGGAACCCAATCCTCACCCGCGCCGCCGTTCCAGGCACCAACAGCATCTTCAACAGCGCCGTCGTGCCCTTCCAGGACGGGTTCGCCGGTGTCTTTCGCTGTGATAACGCCGCCCGAGATATGCAGCTGCATGCCGGGCGGAGCCGCAACGGAATCGACTGGGACATTGAGCCGGAACGCATCCAGTTCCGAAGCCAGGACGGCGAAATCGGCAACTTCACCTATGGCTATGATCCCCGCGTCTGCTGGCTGCAGGACAGGTACTATCTGACTTGGTGCAACGGGTACCACGGGCCGACGATCGGCCTGGCCTATACCTATGATTTCAAGACCTTCTTGCAGATGGAGAACGCTTTTCTGCCATACAACCGAAACGGCGTGCTCTTCCCTCGCAAGATCAACGGCAAGTTCGCGATGCTCAGTCGGCCGAGCGACACCGGGCACACCCCTTTCGGCGATATTTTCTACAGCGAGAGCCCCGACCTGACCTATTGGGGGCACCACCGGCATGTCATGTCCCCGGTCGGAGGTTGGCAGTCTACCAAAGTCGGCGCGGGGCCCACACCCATCGAAACCACCGAGGGGTGGCTCCTTATCTATCACGGCGTACTCACCTCGTGCAATGGGTTCGTGTACAGTTTCGGCGCGGCCGTGCTGGATCTTGAGCAGCCTTGGAAAGTCCTTCATCGAACGCGATCCTACTTGCTCAACCCCAGGGAGTCCTACGAGTGCGTCGGCGATGTTCCCAACGTCACCTTTCCCAGTGCGGCGCTGGTGGACCCGCCCACCGGGCGCATGGCGATCTACTATGGTGGGGCGGACACAGTGACTTGCCTGGCGTATTCGAGATTCGATGAGCTCTTGGACTTCGTACGGAAAGATTCTCTGGGGCAGACTTGAGAGCGGCCGGGAATCCAGAGGATCCCGGCTGCCCTCTCCTCTTCTACACGGTTACAGCGAGTCAGTCGGCGCACCGGTTCAGCCGCAGGTCTGGAGCGGAGAGAGGTCCTGATTCTCGATTGACGAACCCTTGGGGCGCGGTCGCGCCCTCCCAGGTCTCCATTTCCACCGGAGAGTCCCCCTCCTCGAGGCGCCATGCGTTTTGGCCACTTTGACGACGAGCAGCGAGAATATGTCATCGAGCGCCCTGATACCCCCCTGCCCTGGATCAACTATCTGGGCTGTGAGGCCTATTTCGGCCTTATCTCCAACACCGCGGGCGGCTTCTCCTTCTACCAGGACGCGCGTCTTCGGCGGCTGACTCGCTATCGCTACAACAATGCTCCAGCGGACTCCAATGGGCGGTACCTTTACCTGCGCGACGACGACATCCCCTCTCATCCGACCGGACCGTTGTTCTGGTCGCCCACTTGGCAGCCGACGCGGACCCCCCTCGACAAGTACGAATGTCGCCACGGGTTGGGGTACACAACCATCCGATCTGAGTTGGCTGGGATCGCGGCTCAAATCCGCTACTTTGTCCCCCTCGGCCAGAACCTGGAAATCTGGGAACTGAACATCACGAACCGGCGCGATCGGCCGGTTTCCCTGTCCGCCTTTTCCGCGGTCGAGTTCTGTCTGTGGGACGCCTGGGATGACGCCACCAACTTCCAACGCAATCTGTCGGTTGGAGAGGTGGAGGTCGTAGACGGGGTGATCTATCACAAGACGGAGTACCGCGAGCGCCGAAACCACTTTGCTTACTTCGCCTGTTCCGAGAAACTCGCCGGTTTTGACACGCAGCGCGAGGCGTTCCTGGGCCCTTACCGGGGTTGGGAATCACCTCGGGCCGTGGAATTGGGCCAGATGTCCAATTCAATCGCTCGCGGGTGGCAGCCCGTGGGCACACAGCAAGTCAAGCTGAGGTTGAAACCCGGGGAACGGAAGAGCCTGCGCTTCGTCCTGGGGTATCACGAAAACCCGGAAGGTGAGAAGTTCGACCCCCCCGATTCGCAAGCGATAAACAAACGCAGCCTGCAACCGATCCTGACCCGCTATCTGCAGGCGGACGAAGTGGAGCGCGCCTTCCAAGAATTGAGGGCCTACTGGGACGGTCTCCTGAGCAAGCTACAGGTCACCACGCCGGATGGCCACACGAATCGCATGGTGAACATCTGGAACGCCTACCAGCTGATGATCACCTTCAATCTTTCCCGCTCGGCCTCGTACTTTGAGAGCGGCGTCGGGCGGGGCATTGGCTTCCGTGACTCAAATCAGGACCTGCTCGGTTTCGTTCACCTTGTCCCGAAACGGGCTCGCCAGCGGCTGCTCGAGCTGGCGGCGACGCAACTGGAGAACGGCGGAGCCTACCACCAGTACCAGCCACTGACCCGACGCGGAAACAACGACGTGGGCAGCGGCTTCAACGATGACCCGCTCTGGCTGATCTTGGCCGCGGCAGCCTACGTCAAAGAAACCGGCGATTGGGGGATCCTGGACGAGCCTGTTCCGTACGACGGCCAGCCCGGCTCCGAGAGGCCGCTCTACGAGCATCTCCGTCGCTCGACCGAGTACACGCTCGAGCGCAGGGGACCCCACCGCCTGCCCTTGATCGGACGCGCCGACTGGAACGACTGTTTGAACCTGAACTGCTTTTCCGGAACCCCTGGCCAATCCTTCCAGACGACCGCGACCAAGGACGGGAAGACGGCCGAGAGCGTCCTGATCGCAGGCTTGTTCGTCCTGGCCTCTGGGGAAATGGCCGCCATGGCCAAGAGGCTCGGCCGCCCCCAGGATGCGGAGGCTTTCAGCGCGGCGGCGCAGGACATGGAGAAGGCGGTCTGGTCGGCAGGCTGGGACGGTCAATGGTTTTGCCGCGCCTATGACGATTTCGGCAAACCGGTCGGGTCAAAGGATTGCCAGGAGGGACAGATCTTCATCGAGCCGCAGGGCCTGTGCGTGATGGCCGGCCTGGGCCTGGACAACGGCCGCGCCGAGCAGGCGCTGGACGCGGTGGCCGCGCGCCTGGCTACACCGCACGGCATCCTGCTCTTGCAGCCTGCCTACAGTCGCTACTACCTGCAGCTCGGCGAAATCTCATCCTACCCGCCTGGGTACAAAGAGAACGGGGGGATTTTCTGTCACACCAACCCGTGGATCATGATTGCCGAGGCCAGAATGGGGCACGGCGACCGGGCCCATGACTATTACCTGCGCATCAACCCCTCCGCACGTGAAGCCATCAGCGAAGTGCATCGGTGCGAGCCCTACGTGTACGCCCAGATGATCGCGGGACGAGACGCCCCAACCTATGGGGAAGCAAAGAATTCCTGGCTCACCGGAACGGCGGCCTGGAACTACGTGGCCATCACGCAGTGGATCCTGGGAATCCGCCCGACCTTTGAGGGGCTGCAGGTCGCCCCGGTCATGCCCTCCACCTGGTCCGGCTTTGAGGTAGCTCGCGAGTTCCGGGACGTCCGCTACGTTATTCAGGTGAGGCGGAGAGGGCCAGGGAACAGAGTCCGCCTGGAGGTGGATGGAAAGGGCGCCGAGGGAACCGTCATCCTGCCTCCGGCCCCAGGGACAAGAGAAGTCCACGTCCTGGCAACCGTAGGTGAGTATTGACTGGGCCGATGGCCGAGGGGGAATGTCATCCCCACGATGGGCAGGAACTCCGCTGGGGTCCCACGGTACGGATCAGGCCCTTGACCGGGACTGGCAGCCCCCAACTGGGGTTGTAAGCCACGGACTTCAGCCTCAGGTCCGGGGAAGGATCGATGGATCGGGAGAAACTTCAAGTCGGGGTGAATCTAGGCGGGTGGTTATCACAATACCCGACTAGCGACCAGCGGCACTTTGATTCCTTCATCACCGCCGAGGACATCAAACGGATTGCCGGCTGGGGGTTTGATCACATCCGACTGCCAGTCGATTACCCCCTGCTCCAGGACGAGCCTCGGGCGGGTGTTTCCAGTGAGAGCGGATTGGGATACGTTGAATCCTGCCTGGATTGGTGCCAGGAAAACGGGCTGCGCGTCATCCTCGACCTTCACAAAGCACCCGGCTACACCTTCGAAGCCCCGGTTGAAAGCCTGCTCTTCGGGAGCCCCGCCCTGCAAGAACGCTTTCTGGCGCTCTGGCATACCATGACCCACCGTTTCTGCGCTCAGATGGAGGACGGGCTGGCCTTTGAACTGCTCAATGAAGTTTTCCTGCCCACCAGCGATCCCTGGAACGCGTTGGTTCGACGGGCCGTGGCGATGATCCGCAAGGAGGATGCTCAGCGATTGATCGTCATCGGAGCCAACCGTTACAATGCGCCCGGCCAGCTGAGCAGCCTGGAAGTCACTCCCGATCCGAACATCCTCTTCACGTTCCACTTCTACGCCCCCCTGGTCGTGACCCACCAGAAAGCGCCCTGGATCCAGGCTCTGGTGGAGTATGACCGCCCGATCGACTACCCGGGATTTGCGCCCGGCTTGGAGGCTTTCCTGCAGGCCCACCCCGAGCACCGCGATCGACTGGGAGCCGAGGTCGGAAAACGATTCGACTGCTGGTACCTCCAATCTGAACTCCAACCGTGCTTGGACTTCTCCCTGCGCACGAACCAGCCGGTCTATTGCGGCGAGTTCGGCGTCTACGAGCAAGCCGACCTGACCACTCGCCTGAACTGGACTCGAGACCTGATTGATCTGCTGCACGGATTCGGGATCGGCCGCGCCTACTGGACCTACAAGGCCATGGATTTCGGCCTGGTGGACGAGGGCGGGCAGGTTGTCAGCCAGGAGCTGATCGCCATCATTTCCCGCCGGTGAGCTTGGCCATGCAATACGGTTTCTTCGACGAACTTCGCCGCGAGTACGTCATCACCGACCCACACACTCCGGTCAAGTGGATCAACTACATCGGCACGCGTTCGTTCGGCGGGTTTGTCGATCACACCGGGGGCGCTCTGATTTGCAGGGACGATCCCACCTTCAATCGGATCACCAAGTACATTCAGCAGACGCCCAGTTCCGACTTCAAAGGCGAGACGCTCTACTTGCGGGTTCCTGCACAAGGCGGATACTCCGTGCTCGCCCCCTTCTTGGTCCCCGGGCTCGGGGTTCTTGAGCGCTTCGAATGCCATGTCGGCCTGGGTTACACGCGCCTCGTGACGGAGTGCCAGGGCCTGCGCACAGACTGCACCATCTTTGTGCCGCTCGGCGCCCATTGCGAACTGCGAGACATCCAGGTCACGAATCTCCGCGCCGCCCCGGTTGCGGTCGACGCGATCCCCGTGGTTGAGTACACCCATCCCGACGCCCTCCGCCAGTTCACCAACGCGGACTGGGTTCCGCAGACCATGCAAAGCCAGATGATTCAAGACGGGGATCTGCTCATCTTGATTCAGTACCCTTTCATGTATCGGGACACCCGGGTCAACTACCTTACCTCCAACCGGCGGCCCTCGTCCTTTGAGACCGACCGCAAACGTTTTCTGGGCGACAATGAATACGGCAGCTTCCAGACCCCCCGGAGTCTTCTTCAACCCGAGCTGGGCAACTCGCTCGCCTTGCGCGGAGACAACCTCGCCGCTTTGCTTCATCCTCTGGGGACGCTGCCGCCTGGCGCGACGCGCCGTCTGATCACCCAGCTCGGCCAATCCCGCAGCGTGGAGGAGGCCCTCCCGGAGATTCGGCGCTTCCGGGATCCCGAGCAGGTCGAGGCGGAACTGGGGAGGCTGCGCGTCTTCTGGGAGAGGTACCTCTCGGCCCTGCAAGTCACTACGCCGGACCCGGGCATGAGCGCCATGCTCAACGTCTACAATCCGCGCCAGTGCTACGTCACCACGACCTGGTCCCGCTATCTCTCCTACTATCAACTCGGATTGGGCTCGCGTGGCATCGGCATCCGCGACTCGTCGCAGGACGTGATGGCGGTGATGGCCTCCGTTCCCGGTGAGGCGCGAACCCTCCTGCTCAACCTTCTGTCCTTCCAAGTGCAGGACGGCTCCGCGATGCACCAGTTCAATCCGCTCACCCGGGAAGCCAGTTGCGGCGACTCGCTGGAGAGGCCGGACCGCCCGCACTATTACAGCGATGACCACCTCTGGACCCTCCTGGCGGTCACGGCCTACCTGAAGGAGACGGGGGGCCTTGCTCTGATCGAGGAGGTCGTCCCCTTCTATGGGAAGGGCGAACCCGACCGGGTGCCGGAGCCAGGCACCGTGCTTGAGCACATGAAGCGCGGCCTGGCCTTTACCGCCCGCGATGTCGGCCAGCACGGCCTGCCCCGGCTCGGATTCGCCGACTGGAACGACACGGTCAATCTGCCGGCCGGATCCGAATCCCTCTTCACCGCCAACTTGTACGGGAAGGCTCTCCTGGAGATGATCGCGCTGCTTGAGCACCTGGGGGAGGTTTCCCTGGCCGAGGAATACCGCGCCGCGTACGAGCGCATGCGCTCCATCGTGGAGGCCACCGCCTGGGACGGCGAATGGTATGTCCGCTATTTCGACGAGGAGGGAACCCCTCTCGGCTCTTCGAAGAACACATACGCGCAGATCTATCTCAACGGCCAATCCTGGCCGGTCATCTCAGGTTTTGCATCCCCTGATCGCGCCCGAAAGGCGATGGACGCCGTCTATGGGAGGTTGAACACGAGATTCGGTATCAAGCTTGCCGCACCCAGTTACAACGGGTTCGACCCCCAGTACGGGGGCGTGACGACCTTTCCACCCGGCACCAAGGAAAACGGCGGCATCTTCTTGCATCCCAATCCGTGGGCGGTCATCGCGGAAACGATCCTGGGCAACGGCGATCGCGCCTTTGAATACTATTCCGAGATCAATCCGGCCGCGCGCAATGACCTGATTGAGATCTACGAGTGCGAGCCGTACGTCTACGCCCAAAACATCTTGGGCGACGAACATCCGCAGTTTGGACTGGCCCGCAACAGCTGGCTCTCGGGCACGGCGTCGTGGGCCTATCAGGCCGCCACCCAGCACATCCTTGGGGTCCGTGCCACATACAACGGCCTGGAGATCAACCCTTGCATTCCCCACGCCTGGAACGGTTTCCAGATGACCCGCAGGTTCCGGGGCGCGCGGTATGAGATCTCGGTGGAAAACCCCCTTCACGTTTGCCGGGGCGTCGTGTCCGTCCGCCTGGACGGCCGTGCGATCGAGGGGAATGTCGTCCCGCCGGACCGAATGGGTGGGCCTCACATCGTGCATGCCGTGATGGGGGCAGAAGCAGAATTGCGCTGACCCGGCCGCTGGACAGGGCAAGTTTTACCCTTCGCGGGGCTTGAGAATGGTTTGCGCGCAGCCGAAAACCGGACGCGCGCATGGGCGTCCCGGCCCCAGGCCCTTGCCCTTTCGCCGATGGCACGATCTATTTCAAAGAAAGGGCCTGATCCAACGGTTGGCCATTCAGAAAGATTTCCACCTGACTCACGGTTGAAAACTGGAGAGCCGTTTCTTCGATCTGGGCCTTTACCCTCGGGGTGTCGCATTCTCCACCCAGCTGCAGGGTCCCGGTCAGGTAGACGAGCGCCTTTCCATTTTGCAGGTTCACGTTCTGCACCTGCAGATTGGATTGGTAGAGGGCGTTGTATAGCCCAGACTCCCCATAGTCTCTCCCTTTGATCGAGAACAGCGCGCCGAGCGATGCCCTCAGCACACCGACCGTGTACGGGACCTCCAGTTGAACGGGGACGGCGCTGTCGCCGCAACCGATCTTCTTGCCGGAGACCCCGTTGTCCCCGACAGCGATCAGGAATACTTGCAGGCTCATCTCCTGCGGTGTCGGACTGGCGGCAGGCGGGGGCGTCCAGGGTGGGACCGCGGTCGGCGGGACCGTGGCGGGTGGCGGCGCACTAGGTGCAACGGTCAGGACCGAGACCGTCGTCGGCACCACCGTAGGACCCACCACGATCGTGTTCGTGTTTTCCACCCCCACCTCGAACGTCCCGCAGGCCGACAAGGATAGGACAAGGAAAGTCCCAAGGAAAATAACAGGAATGGTCTTCATTCGAGCCTCTTCGAAAAGTGCAGGTGTCTGGTCGTCTTGATCTGCGCCCCTCAGTCTACCAAGAGGCGGCCGAATCGGCGTCACAGGCCTGTGTCAGATAGATGTCGGTCTTGTAACCGGCAATCAGCGGCAACCAAGTCTCTTCTCGTGGCCCGACGGGCAAAGCCCGCCCTCGAACCATAGAAATCACGCTGGCCGACCCGGGCACGGCTCCTCTTTTGAGGAATTCCGCCTCAACGAGCCGGGCCGCCTGGGTGCCAGGTCTCGGTGGGCAGGCAGAATAGATGCTCAAATCCGGCAGAGGCCGTCGACAATTGGCGCAGGACCTAGCTCAACCTGGCAACGCGCCGACCGCCCAAGCAATTCAGCCATGCCAGGGCGCTTCGGGGGTTGGCCATCCGCACCTGTCCTCGGCAACCGACAACCACCTAACGGAGGGCCAAGTAAGTCTTGCACCTCCCCAGGGACGGGCAGAAACTTGAAAGAGGTGAGGTCAATCCCCCCTGGAGTCTCCGCATTACGCGGGATTTCATTCGCTCGATGGGCGAGGCCGGAGGCAGGTGGCCGATCCCAAGTAAAATGGAGGTCCTAACCCGCCTCGCGCTTTGTCGAGGCGCCGGCACCCTTACGCTGCGCAAGGAAGACTTCTACGATTGTCAAGGACACTTCTCCCCACTTGCTGCTCGTCGATGATGAAACCGCCATCACCGTGAACCTCGCCCCTTTCCTAGAACGCTCTGGATTTGCGGTGCGTGTGGCCGACGACGGGATCCAAGCCTTGGAACTGGCGGGCCAATCCCACCCCGATCTGATCATCCTGGACGTCCTGATGCCCAGGATGGACGGCCGCCAGGTCCTGCGCCGCCTGCGAGAATCTGGCGATTGGACTCCGGTCATTCTTCTGACCCAAGTCGGCGAGGCCGGCGAGCGGGCCATGGCGCTCGAGGAGGGCGCCGACGACTACATCAACAAGCCCTTTGACCCGCTTGAGTTGGTCGCACGCATCCGGTCGGTGCTGCGCCGGGCCCGTCCTGGACAGCCCCCCCTGGCGGCCTCCTGGCAGTTGGACTCCGGTCGATTAATCCTGGATCGTCGGGCTCACCGCGTCGTCCTGGACGACCAGGAATTGAGTCTCACACCCAAAGCCGTCTCGTTGCTCGAGTTTCTGATGATTCATCCCGACGAGCTCATAAGGCGCGAGAGGTTGCTCGAATCGGTCTGGGGGTGGGACTATCCAGTCGGGACCCGCACAGTGGATACCCGCATCGCCGAGCTCCGCCGGGCGCTGGGCGACGACGCTTCGACGCCCACCTACATCGAGACGGTTCCCGGCGAGGGCTACCGATTCATCGCCAAGGTCGAGGTGCGTCCATGAGGCCCGTGCGGTGGGGGTGGGTTTCGGTCCTGCCAGCTGTCTTGAGTCTGCTTCTGGCTGCCGCTTTCCGGCTTGGTTGGCTGCCCAGCGAAGTGGTCTATCTGCGGGCAGACCTCGGCACTCTGGCTGGGTTGGCAGGCTTGCTTTTGGCGTTCGGCGTTGGCATGGGGTGGCTGTGGTGGAGCCGGGCCGAGGGCAAGCAACGGGCATTCCACAACCGGATTCAAGTCGAGGCGACCAATGAGCGCCGCGGATTCCTGCGCAGATTGGATCATGAACTCAAGAACCCATTGATGGCCATCCGGGCCGGACTGGCAAACCTGGGCGGCACGGCTGTCGCACCGGACCAGCAGGATGTCCTCGCGGGCCTGGAAATTCAAACGGCGCGGCTCAGCAACCTCCTCAGTGATCTTCGCAAGCTGTCCGAACTAGAGACTCGCCCGCTGGACCGCAGTCCGGTGGATATCGGCAACCTGCTGCAGGAAGTCGTTACCGAAACCGAGAAGCGGCCCGAGGCGGCCGGGAGACACATCAGCTTTATTCTGCCTCAGGCCCCTTGGCCACTGCCCGCGGTCCCCGGCGATCGCGACCTTTTGTTTCTGATGTTTCACAACCTGGCGGATAACGCCCTGAAGTTCACCCTCCCAGGGAACACGATCGAGCTGCGCGCTTTCGAAGACAACCCGAGCGTGGTTGTGGAAGTAGCCGACACCGGGCAGGGAATCCCCGATCGGGATATGCCCATGGTCTGGGAAGAGCTTTTTCGGGGCGAAAATGCGCGCGGCACTCCGGGAAGCGGGCTTGGGTTGGCCCTGGTCAGAGCGATCGCCGAACGCCACCGCGGTCAGGTGTTCCTGCGCAGCCGTGTCGGCCAGGGAACTGTTATCACCCTTCGGCTCCCGATCCGGTAAGGTCCGTGATTCCCCACCGAGTAGCGCGTGTGCGCGGCGCCTGCGCTAGGCCGACCGCGAGCCTTCCTGCAGGGGGCGGACCTCACCCGGGCTTTGCGGATCGATACCAGTCGGACCGGGTCAGGGGGAGAGCGCTTCGCCCACCCTCATCCGGTTTGACCAGCAGGGTTTGATAAACGTTGAGCCGCCCCGAGGAAAACCCGTAGGCTGAGGCGGCCATGAAAAGCCTCCAGGTCCGGTAGGTGGGTTCGTCCACCCAGCCAAGCGCTTGTGTGTGATGCGCTTCCAGGCGCCTTACCCACTGGCGAAGCGTGAGCGCATAGTGTTCGCGCAGGCTTTCCACGTCGCGCACTTCAAAGTGGCTGTCTTCAGCCGCCCGCAGGGGCACATTAATGGGCTCCAGTTCGCCGTCGGGGAAGACGTAGGCCTGGCTGAAACTCGCCCCGCCCTGAGGGCCGGCATCGGCCGAGCGGCAGGCAATTCCATGGTTGAGAAACACCCCCTGCGGTTTCAGCAGGCGATACGCCCTGGCAAAGTAGGTCGGCAGCATGGCGGCGCCGACGTGCTCGAACATCCCAACGCTGACCATGGCATCGAAGCTTTCCGGTTCATCCATTTCCCGGTAGTCTCGCACTACGACCCGACAGCGGCCCGAGAGACCCGCGGCCCGAATTCGCTCCTGCGCCAGATCGGCCTGAGGCTGACTGAGGGTGATCCCGGTCGCGTCCACCCCGCAGCTTTGGGCGGCGTACATCACTAGACCGCCCCACCCGCAGCCGATGTCCAGCAAACGCTGGCCCGGGCGCAGGCGCAACTTGCGGCAGAGGTATTCCAGCTTCTGCTCCTGGGCCGTGTCCAGGTCATCCCCAGGCGATAAGAAATAGGCGCACGAATAGATCAAGCGCCGGTCGAGCCACAAGGCGTAGAAATCATTGGAAACGTCGTAGTGATAGGTCACGGCTTGGCGGTCGCGGGCCAGCGAATGCGGCCGTCCGGCCAGCCGGGCCGGGCCGCGCCGACTCGATCGGGGTCGGTTTGTCTCCGCCTTGGGCAACTTCACCAGTTCCCGGGCCAGACGGAGTTTCTTCAGGAGGCCGGACTTGGCCTGAGAGAGGGCGTCGGCAAGAGCAAGGACCTGTTCAACATCGCCCTCGATGTCGAAATCATCGTAGAGATAGGCTTCCCCCATCCCCAGTTCAGTGCCAGGCAGGAAGATCGCCCGCAGCGCGCCCGGATGCTTGAGCACCAGCGTTGCCTGGCGGGAGGCATCATCTGGCCACAGGCTCCCGTTCCAAAGGCGGAAACTCACGCGGAGAGCCGGCTTGTCGCTGACCAGCTCATTGAGAATCCGGAAAGTCAAGCTCACCCTGTCATCGACTTGAAAGGTGAAACCAGGTGACACGCGCATCCTCCAGTCAGGCATTGAGGGCCCCTGCGCCTGCCTGAGGCGGCCAGGCTCCCGCTCCCTCCGGCGGACCGGCTTCCTCAATTCGGAAAATCACCCGGCCGCAAACACATGGCGCCCGATGATCTGATCCTGGTACTCGGGGGCGAGCTCGCAGAAATACCCGCTCCAGCCCCACACACGGACAATCAGGTTCTTGTGAAGCTCCGGATGGATCTTGGCATCCCGAAGAGTCTCGACATTGACGCTGTTGAGTTGCAACTGCTGACACCCCAGCTGGGCGAACGCTCGGATTAGGAGAGACACCTTGCGCACCGACTCGTCATCTCGAAAAACCGAGTCGGAGAGTTCCATCGTGATCGGTCCGCCGTTGCAGATTCGCCGGTAGTCCAGTTTACTGTAGGAAAGAAGCAGACTGAACGGGCCGCGGATTTGCACCCCCTGAGAGGGAGCCAGATTCGCTCCGAAGGGTCGGCCGCTGCAACGCCCCTCTGCGGTTGCGCCCACCTGCGGCTCACGCATGCCTGGGTGGCCCTGCGCCAGCCAGAGGTAATACATCGCCGAGCCTGATCCCGGACGCAGGATTCCTTTTCGGCTGGTGGTTCCATAGCCCTCACAGGCCTCCGCCAGCATCTGGAACAATGCGACCAGGAAGCGATCTGCCCGATCGTCATCGTTTCCTGTCTTGGGCCCCTTCTCTGCCAGCTTCACCCGCAAATCCTCGAAACCCTCGTAATCGGCATCCAGGGCGGCCAGAATTTCCCTTGGCTGAACGCTCTTTTCCCGGAACACAAACTCCTGGATGGCTGCCAGCGCATCAGCGGCATTCGCCGAGCCGGCTCCGTGGATTCCGAAGTTGTTGTATTGGGCCCCTTCCGAGATGTCGCGCCCCTCCTCCAGGCAGTCTGTCATCAGGACCGAATAGTACGGGGCGGGCGGCAGAAGCAGGCGCTCGTAGGCGCAGGCCAGATCGCTTACCTGCTGGGCGATGTTCCCTTTCACGCGCTGGAGCATCTGCGGCATATCCTCGCCAGCCGAGAACCCATCTCGGAGGGCCTGGTCCACGGCGGCGGGAAAGGATACCGCCCCGATATTGACAACGTCCATGGCCTTCCCCGGGACCAGGAATTCCCAACAGGCCGCGATGGCATAATCCCGGGCATCCTCCAGACGGTAGCCGCACGCCACCAGGCCCGGGATCACGACGTCATCATTGCAGTATTGAGGGAATCCCAATCCCTTGCGCGTCAACTCCGTTGCCAATGTGAGCAGCTCGAGATCTGTGCTCGCGGAAATGCGCAGGTTGATCTTGGGATCGATCAAACACACATCCCGGGACACATGCAGCGCCAGGGAGGTCAACGGGTTGACTGCAGGATTGCCCGCCCCGTCCATGCCGCCCAGTGTGATGGTTTGCCCGTTATCCCCCTGTTGGACTCCGGGGTAGAGGTCACTGTCTTTGTTCAGCGAGATGAAGAATTCGGCCAGAAGATCGAAAGCCTCGGCCTCGTCCAGGCGTCCCTGCTCGAGGTCGGCCTTCAGGTACGGCCACATGTACTGATCAAATCGACCCAGCCCCACATGGTAGTTGCCTCCCAGCCAGACCACGGCGTGCATCAGACGCAGGGACTGCAGGGCCTCGTGAAATGTGCGCGGCGGCTGCGCGGGGACCCGGGTGAGGATCTCGAAAATCTCGCCACGGCCCATGCGACGGGCGGTCTCGGCGTAGCGCGCCGCCAGCGCCAGGACGGCATCGATTGACTCGATGGCACCCTCCAGGAATTCGACGGCCTCCGAGTGTTCACGGCATCGACTGCGGGAGGCCAGAGCGACTTTCCGCCGCCCCAGTAGGCCTTGTGAAAGGACCTTCCCCCAGTCGGCACAGATATTGCTGATCGGTCCCAGTTCGTGCAACGTCCGTCCCATGGTAAGGCGATCCCATTCGTCCCCCGAGTAGACGGCGGGGACAGTGGCTGGCAGGGTGCGGGTGAACACGATGCGCTCGTCAGGAGAAACCACGACGATCTCGGCCTCGCATTGACGGACGGTCAATCGCGCCACGCGCCTCGACCAGGACAGATGCTCCTCTTCACATTCCTCGAGGAGGCGGAGAGGTTCCTGCCCGCGAAGGGGGCGGTGTTCGCCATCACGCACCCGCAGTTTCAGTCTTTCAATTCTCGGGTTCATGCCAGACGCACCTTCATTCCAGCCTCGAGGAACACTCGGCTATTCACACGGACCGGATGAGCCTCATCGTACTCGGGGTGAAACTCCATTCCCGCCGCCCCGTACTTCGCTCCCGCCGCGCGGTTGTACGGAAGGAGATCGACATGCATCAGCCCGGGCAGGTTCTTGATCGCCTGGGCGATCCCGGCCAAGTTCTCATCCGTATCCGTCAGCCCCGGCACGAGGGGTACGCGCACGACAAACGGGACGCCGCTCCTGCTCAGCACCTGCAGATTGCTCAGAATTGGACGGTTGGAGCACCCGGTGTGGTGGATGTGCGCTCCTTCATCAATCAGTTTCAAATCGTAATACACCATGTCGACGCGATCCAAAAGCAGGCGCAGATCACGTTCGGTGCCGTAGCCCGAGGTGTCCAACAGCACATGCAAATCCTCCAGTCGATCAATCACCTCCGCAACAAAACCGGCCTGCATCAGCGGCTCACCCCCCGAAAAAGTAACCCCGCCCTCATTCGGGCGCAGGATCACAGACTGACGATTCAGGATGTCGGCCAGCTCACCAGAGGCATACTCGATCCCTACCTGTCGAGTCCCGGCCCGGCTTCTCATCGGCTGCGGGTCCCGCGACTGACCCTCCGGGTTGTGGCACCAGGCACATCGAAGAGGACAACCTTTCAAGAAGACCGTGGTGCGGATTCCCGGCCCGTCATGAACCGTAAACTCCCTGACGTCGAAAACGGAGCCGGTGGCCATGAGCTTAGGTTGAGCAGCAAGAGAATGAACGGACACCCGCGGCGAGCGACTGAAAGTGCCTCCCAAATCCCGGCCAGCCTCTCATCATGATTCTGCTGGGCAGGCTCCCTAATCGATTGTCCGAATCCATCCAAGAATCCAGCCCACTTGGAGGCGGGGCCCATTTCGGCTATTGTGCCACGGTTCAAGCAAGAGAGGAGATCCCCAGGAGGTCAGGGCCCCTTCCTTGTCGATCCGATCAGCCCAATCCTAGCCTCCCCGGCCTGCCAAGTCTCCCGTCGAGACCTGCTTGATTCAAGAGCCGAAGCGGATCCTATTGCTGCGGTCACATCTCCCGCGCCTGGCAAACAACAACGGGCCTGAGCATCCACCTTCCACCGAATTGAGCCCGAGGCAGTCACGAGACAGAAACGCGCCCTGCCCCTCCGGCAAGTTACGCCTAGTGTCGATTGGAAGGCATCTGGACCCAGTCAGTATATGGTCACGACCGCCATGACTGGCGGGGTTTGCTCTCACGATGCGTGCAATTCCTGCCGGATGGCCCGAGCCGCGGTCCTTCCCACAACCCGATCCAAGAGTACTCTGCAAAAGGTCCGCCACCCAAGACAATTCGACACCCTAAGACCAGCGCAATGTCCCCGGAATGGGAAAGGCGGGAAAACCTATTTGCTTGAAACCCAGGACCAATTGCTCCCGATCCTTCCGGCATGGGGATGCCCGTCGGAAATCATAGCGGATTCTGTTGGCCGGATCGTTGATGCAGACCCGCGTGCCCGGCCTCTGGAACTTCGCCAAGGGCTCTCTCCCGGCCTCGGCACCCTGGAGAGACGATAGCTAGGTTGAGCCCCGGCATGCCGGGAAGACGGGAGTTTTCCCTGAAGGGTCAGGCACGATCGATTCAGCGAGCCGAGGGGCTCTCCAGTTGTCCCGCTCATTGGATTTGCTTGACTTAGCGGGCTCTGGCGCTATACTAGCCCTGGGAAAGTGCGGCAGGAGGCGAGGTGCACCAACAGCGGTGGCTCGCTCCGTGTGATCGGGTCCTCCTTTCTCTTCGATAGTGCGGGGGTCCCCCCCAGGGGGACCCTTTTGCTTTCCTCGGCTCGCAATCGGTGGCATCGTATGGACAGCGCAAGGGGATCGCGACAGAGGACTGTCAACAAGAAGGGAAGGAGGCATGGGCGCAAGACTGGCAAGTTTGACCTGAAGCTCGAGCATCGAGGAGCTCCGGGAAAGAGGAGTCACTTGTAGACCAGGAGGGAGAGAAAGAATGGCTGCGTATGATTACCAGTTGCTGCTCAAGCGCATTCTCCAGCAGGGTGTGGCATGGGCGCCTGATCAGGAGATCATCTATCGCGACCAGGTTCGCCACACCTACAGCACAATGTACCAACGTGTGCTCCGGCTGGGTGGCGCCTTGGTGGCGCTCGGAGTGAAGAAAGGAACCCGGGTCGGGGTTATCGAATGGGACAGCCACCGATACCTGGAGATGTATTTCGGCATTCCCGGCGTGGGTGCGGTCCTGCATACCATCAACCCCCGGCTGGCACCCGGCGATCTGCTATACACCGTGGGCCATGCAGAAGACGAAGTGCTGATATTCCACGAGGATTTTCTTCCGCTGGCGGAAGCCCTGCGCGCCAAGGTGCCTGGGATTCGCAAGTACATCCTCATCACCGACAAGAAGGAGAAGCCAGCCATCAAGTGGGTGGACGCGGAGTACGAAGAGCTTCTGGAGGGCGCCTCTCCTCTCTCGGAGTTGCCTGACTTCGACGAGGACACCCTGGCGACCCAATCCTACACCACCGGGACGACGGGCCAACCCAAGGGAGTCTTCTTCACGCACCGGCAGCTGAGCCTGCATACCCTGAGCGGCGCGATCACTCTTTCGGCTCTGGGCAACTTTGGTGGGGTGAACAAGACCGACGTGTACATGCCGATCACGCCCATGTTCCACGTCCATGCCTGGGGCATGCCGTATGTCGCCACCCTGTTCGGCCTCAAGCAGGTTTATCCCGGTAAGTATGAGCCTCCGATGCTCCTGCGCCTCATCCTGGGCGAGAAGGTGACCTTCAGCCACTGCGTCCCGACCATTCTGCAAACCATCGTCACCGCTCCTGAAGTGAGAAAAGCCGACCTGAGCCGCTGGAAGGTGATCATCGGCGGAGCCAGACTGCCCAAAGGCTTGGCGATGGAGGCGACCAAACTGGGAATCAAGGTGTACGCCGGCTACGGCCTGTCCGAGACCTGCCCGGTCCTCACCATTGCCAATCTCAAACCATTCATGGAAAAGGACTGGGGCGAGGAGAAGCGCCTGGACTGGGCGATCAAGACTGGGTTTGTCATCCCCCTGGTCGACTTGAAGGTGGTCGACACCACGGGCAAGGAGGTGGCCCGGGACGGCAAAGAGACAGGCGAGATCGTCGTGCGGGCCCCGTGGTTGACCCCAGCCTATTTCAAGGAGCCCCAACGCTCGGAGGAGTTGTGGGCGGGCGGATGGATGCACACGGGGGATGTGGCGAACGTCGACGAATACGGGTATGTCCAAATCGTCGACCGCCTCAAGGATGTGATCAAGAGCGGGGGCGAGTGGATTGTCTCCCTGGAGCTAGAGAATCTCCTCAGCCTGCACGAGGGCGTGTCGGAGGCGGCGGTCATCGGAATTCCCGACGAGAAGTGGGGTGAGCGCCCGCAGGCCATCATCGTGGCGCGGGAAGGGTTCAAGAACAAGCTGACCGCAGAGGAGCTCAAAGGCCACCTGAACAAGTATGTGAAGGAAGGCGTTATCACCAACTGGTCGGTGCCCGACAGCTATGTCTTCGTCGACGAGATCCCCAAGACCAGCGTTGCGAAGATAGATAAGAAGCTGCTGCGCAGCCGGCACGCGGCGGCACACAAGTAGCAACCCGGATCGCGGAGAATTGAGAGGCGACTTCCGCAGGAGGAGTCGCCCCTCGGTTCTTCTTTGGGGGTGCACAAAGCAGAAGGTTCCACCGACCATCCGCCCGGGATCAGGGTGGGAGGTCGGAAAAAGAGGGGACTCCCCCTCGCGTTCCTCACCAGGCTCCTAAGCTTTGCCCCTCCTCGCCTATCTGCGTCCCTGACAGCTACCCTGCTCCGATTTTCCTCCCCGGCCCCTCGTTCCCTGGAACCTCAGAGGGACAAGAGCTCAGTGGCCTGGGGAGTTCAATAGGACGACATGGTTTTCGATGCGGTTGGAGGTGAGTCCTGCTAGGATCCTGGCTCACCATTTGCTTTTCGGGGCTTGAAAACCCTTGAGCCAGCTTGCCAGGCTACTCTACGTCGTTCGACAAAGGAGCGCAACAGTCTGCCACATTCTGGTAGCTAGCATCTCGCCGCTCATCCGAGGACAACTCGGGAAGGCGTGCTGGCATGCGTCAACGTCGAGGACGACCGATATCACGAACCCAGCGAACCATGCATTATCGGCCGCGATCCAAGACAGAATCGATTGGAGGGTCAATCGAGGAAGTAGAGGCTCTCAGGGCAGTGGGTGCCAGACCAGGGAGAGGCTGATCGCTGCCAGTGCCAGGAGCGCGCCCAGGGCCGCAAAGATCACGCTGAGTTCCTGAAGCTCGTGTTTGGTAACCAGATAGGTCGGGAGATCCTGGAAAACACTCTGCAATTCACTCGCACTTGCTGCGGAGTGATAAGTTCCGCCGGTCATCGAGGCAATTTGCTTTAGGGTCGCCTCGTCAATTCCAGTGCGAAATCCTCCTCCAAATCCTCCTCCAAATCCTCCGCCGCCAAACCCCTGCCCACCGAAACCTGGATTGCCCCCGCCAAATCCGCCCCCATTTCCAAACAGGCCGCCACCCTGGGGGGCTTGGCCGCCGAATGGCATGAATCCGTTGGCCGTACCAAAGCCGATCGTGTAGATGCGAACCCCCCGGTCCATCGCCTGCTTGGCGGCATCGAGCGGCGCTGGACCTGCATTGCTCACCCCATCAGTCAGCAGCACAATGATGTCGGGCGCGTAGGCCCCTGGGGCCACCGGTGGGGGCTCGACCCCGGAGGAGGGATCGGTCACGCTCGGCGCAACGTTCTTGTCCACCTCGGCAATCGCGTCCAACGACTTGAGAATGCCACTGCCGATCGCCGTCCGGCGTCCGGTAGTCAAGCTCTCGATCGCAGCTTGCAATGCTTCCTGATCCGTCGTGGGCGCTTGGATCAGTTCCGCGAACTCAGAGAACGCGACGATCCCGATTTGGGTGGTGGCTTTCTGGCGCTGAATGAACGACAGCGCGGCAGCCTCTGCCGCCCCCAGACGCGAGGGCTGAATGTCTGTCGAGCGCATGCTTCCGGAAACATCCAGGGTGAGGATGACCGTGGTTTGTCCGCTGGGAAGACTCACGACAGCCGCCGGGCGTCCCAGAGCGATCACCAGGCTCGCCAGAGCGAGGAGAAACAGGGCAAATGGCAGATGGCGCCGCAGCCAGGACTGGCGGGGAATCGCCTCCCGCACCAAAGCCAAGCTGGAGAAGCGCACCGCAAATCGCCGGCGCCGCCGCAGGACCAGAACATAAGCCGCGACGATCAGAGGAATCAACGCCAGCAAGGCGAGAAAGCCGGGCCAAAGGAAGTCGATCCGTTGCATCTCGGGCACCTTTAGGTATTCGCCATCCGCATCACGGCATGCGGCTGAACCACAGGAGTGACAAGGCACCCCCGATCAGAAGGAGAAAGATGCTGGCTCCCGCAAAAAGAGATGTGACTTCCGTCTTTTCCGGCTTGGCCACGAGCTCGCGGTCGAGGTTTTCGTAGATCGTGCGCAAGTCTTCCTCGCTCTGCGCGCTGTAATAGGTGCCCCCCGTGACCTGCGAAATCTGTTTCAATGTGAGCTCGTCCAGCTGAGTGTGGACAGTAAAGCCGTTGATGTGCAGAGTGGTTCCCGCTGGACTCCCAATCCCGACTGTGTAGATGCGCACGCCGCGTGTGGCTGCCAGCTGGGCTGGGACCAGCGGATCCGGGTTCTCGTTGTTCTCTCCGTCGCTGAGCAGGATAATGACGGCGGACGTGTACATTCCCTTAGGGACCGGCGTCGGCGTAGGGGCAGGGTTCGGCGGCAGGTTCGAGTAGAGATTCGGTGCTTGCCCAGCCTGACCCGTGGCTACGGCAATCGAATTGAGGGAAGCAAGAAGCCCCTGCGCGATCGAGGTGCCGCGCTGCGGCGCAAGGCGGTTGATCGCCGCTAGGATCGCATCCTGGTTGTCGGTCGGCGTCTGCACCGAAAAGGCGCTGTCACTGAAGGCGACAACTCCGATCTGCACGCTGGTGGGCTGTCGATGCACGAAGTCCCGCGCTGCCGCCTTCGCCGCCTCCATCCGAGTGGGCTGGACGTCACTCGCCGCCATGCTCCCGGAAACGTCGAAGGCTAAGATGACCGTGCCCTCTTCCCGGGGAAGACTGAGAACCGTTTGCGGGCGCGCCAATCCGATCGTCAGGATCGCCAGGCCCGTCAGAAAGAGAGCCGGAGGAATGTGCCGGCGCCATCCCAAGCGGCGCCCCCCCGTCTCCTGCACGAGCCCAAAATTGCCGTAGCGGGCGGCAAGCCGCCACCGTTGCTGCTGCCAGCGCAAGTACAGCACAACCCCCAGCGGAAGCAGAAGCAGCAAGAAGAGCACGGCGGGCCAGAGGAAGGACATGAGAAGGCCTGAAGTTACTTTCTGCGATGCTGCCTGGAGCTGGCGAAGCGCACGATTGCGCTGACCAGGTCCTCTTCGGTCGAGATCGACAGCACGTCAACCCCGGCACGCTTAAATGCCCGCCCCAGATTAGCTTCGCGCCGCGACGCGCCCTCTGCAAACTGCCTCCGAAATCCCGCATCGTGCGTGTCCACATACAGCTGTTCGCCCGTCTCCGCATCCTCCATGAAAACGGCACCGATATCGGGAAGTTCCATCTCCCGGGGATCCCACAGGCGCACCGCCAGGACTTCGTTCTTCCGGGTGAGCAGGCTCAGGGGAGCCTCCCAGCCCGGCTCGCAGATGAAATCCGAGACCACAAACACCAGGGATCGTCTCTTGATGGCGTGCAGTCCCCATTCCAGCAGCGGCTTCAGGTTCGTAAACGGAGCGCGAGGCAAGCGCGGCTGCCGGAGCAGATCATTGGCCAAGCGCAACGTCTGGATCCGCCCCCCTCGCGCCGGAATCGTCCGTTCGACGCGGGAGCCAAAGAAAACTGCACCCACGCGGTTACCGTGACGCGTCAACAGCCGCGCGAGTGTGACCACGAAGTCAATCAGAACCGTCCGCTTCAGATTATCCACCGTGCCAAAATCGACGGAAGGGCTGAGATCCAGGAGGAACCAGGCTGTGATCTCGCGGTCTTCGTGGTACTGCCGCACATACGGCGTGTTCATTCGCGCGGTCACGTTCCAATCCATATAGCGGATGTCATCCCCGGGTTGATATTCGCGCAGGTCCGCAAAATCCACCCCGTAGCCATAGAAGAGGCTGCGGTAATCGCCTTGAAGAACCCCGTCCAGGCGGCGTATGACTTTCCAATCGAGACGATGTAGGATGCGTTCAGGCGTTGAGGCGGACGTCGGCATGCTCATGCAAGGGCACCACAGGGATCGGAATTCGGTCGAGTATCTTTTGCAGCAGCATATCGGCAGTCACGTTGTCCGAAAGCGCCTCGTACGAAAGCACGAGCCGGTGGCGCATCACGTCCAGAGCCATGTCCAGAACGTCTTGCGGCAGGACGTAGTCGCGTCCCCGCACGAAAGCGAGGGCCCGTGCGGTGAGGATCAGGTTAATGGAAGCGCGCGGGCTCGCGCCAAACATGATGTATTTTGCCAATTCACTCAAGCCCAGTTCTCCCGGCTTGCGGGTCGCGGTCACCATGCGCACGGCAAACTCAATGAGCGCCGGGTCGACGTACACTCGGTCGGCTTCCTGCTGGAGCCGCAGCAATTGCGCGCTGGTCAGAACCTTCTGCAGGGCCTGCAAGGCGCCCGTCATCCGCTCGACGATAACAAATTCCTCCGTTGTGCTCGGATAGCCGACCAACACCTTGAGCATAAAGCGGTCCACCTGCGCCTCGGGCAACGGGTAGGTTCCTTCAGTCTCGATGGGATTCTGCGTGGCCAGCACCAAGAAGGGATCCGGCACTTTGTGGGTCTCGCGACCGATCGTCACTTGCCGCTCCTGCATGACCTCCAGCAGAGCGCTCTGCACCTTCGCCGCCGCTCGGTTGATTTCATCCGCGAGCAGTAGGTTGGTGAAGACCGGGCCCAGCGAGGTATTGAATTCGCCTGTTTTTTGGTTGTAGATGCGTGTGCCGATCAAATCGGCGGGCACCAGATCCGGCGTGAACTGGATGCGCTTGAATTCGACGCCAATCGCTTCCGCCAGCGTCTTGATGGCCATCGTCTTCGCCAGCCCCGGAACCCCTTCCACGAGGATATGTCCGCGTGCCAGCAGGGCGACCGCCAACCGTTCCAGCAAGTGATCCTGCCCAACGATCACTTTCTTCACTTCGTACAGGACGCGTTCCATCGGCGTTCTGTTTTCAGGATCCGTTCTTCCTTCCACTGAAGTCCTCCTTGAGAATTGGATGATAGCGCCCGCCCGTTGAGGCTGAAAGCCGCCAGCTAGGTCCTGTGGCGCAGGATCACCCTTCTCCTAATCCGGCGGGGAGCCGAAGGCTGAGCCGGCGACGTTAATCGGCACGGCGAAACCGATGCCGATGAACACATCTTGACCAGTCGGGTTGACTATCCCCTCGACAATGCCGATGACTTCTCCGTCGCGATTGAGCAGCGGGCCTCCGGAATTGCCGGGATTCACGGCGGAGTCGATTTGAATGAGCCCTTGAAGCACCAAATTGCTGTTGGGGGGTTGGAAAGAACGATCGAAACCAGAGATTACTCCCGCCGTCATCGATGCGTAGAGGCCAAACGGATTGCCGACGACATACGCCTCGTCGCCAACGCGCATGGCGTTCGGATTGCCAATCGTGGCCGGGTAAAGCTGCGCCGGAGGGTGGCTCGCCCGCAGGATGGCGATGTCAATCGAAGGTTGCTGGGTCGTCACCTCCGCACTCGACTGCGTGCCATCCGCGAAGGTCAAACTAATATCGCTGGATTGAGCGACCACGTGCAGGCTCGTCAGGATATCGCCGCTATCGTCAATGACGACACCACTCCCCAAGCCGGTCTCTGGGTCGCCATCTGCGGCGAGGGATTTGGTTTGGATCAAAACGAGCGAGGGTTGAATGATCTCGTACACGCGCTCAGAGAAAGCCGGGGGAGGCGTCTCCGAGGCGAGGGCTTGTGCGACTGCGTCGTTCACGTCGCGCTCGGTCAGCTGATGGGGCCCGGGAAAGAGAAGACTGTAGATCAGGAGCGCCACCAGCGCCGCCGCTGTCCCGAGAGCAAACGGCAGCGCCTTGCGCAGGCGGGCTCGCAGCCGCTGCAGGCGGCCGCGCCAAAGCTCGGGACGCGAAACGGGTGCTTCGTTCATTATCTCTTCCACCAATAGGGAAAGGGGACCTTGTCAATATGAACAGCGGGCGGGCCGCTGCGCACCGAAAACCCGACGATCTTCAGGGAATTTAGAAACTATAGAACTGCTGGATGAGAGGAAAATGAATGAGCCCTTGGGAATGCCCAGGGAACATGGCACGTCTGCCTTGGCTGCCCTCCCGCTTCCGCAAGACGGGGATGGTGACAGATGGGTCAATCGCAACTACGGACAACGAAGCCGATCTTCACCAGACCCACCAGAGGACTTGGGAGTTGGCAGCCAGGGAGCTCAAGCCGGATAAGGCTGACCTGAAATCCCAACCCCGGCACGATCAAGTTCGGACGACCTAAGATCCACCGGGACAGCCCAGCCTCGGGGTTTCTCCCGGTCGGGAAGAGGTGCACCCAGGCCATATGCTCGTGTGCTCCTCGCTGCCAGAGCATCCTTTCCTGCTCCTGTGGTCTACAGATACAATGGCACCAGTTCGGTCTCGAAGGCCGTTGTGATATTCCACGCAAACGGCTTGTCGAATACAAGCCTTTGGGGGGACAACCGAACGGGACGGTCACTCCGGCATGATGAAGCGAAGGGCGATGCGCGGCGGCGCGGGTGCAGATGGAGGGAGAATTGAAATGGGATAGGAAGAATCAGACCACCGGCGGAACGCGAACGGACAGTGACGGGATGATGTTGGCTTGTTTTCTTGTTCCGCCCAGTCTGGAAGTCCGGACGCTCGGGAGGGACTAGCAGGTGTCTGCCCTCTCCCGCGCCGCTTGGCGTGAGTTTGCAGCCGGAGCCCGTGACCAGCTGCCGATCCTGGCGGGCGTTGTGCCGTTCGGTTTGATCTTCGGGGCGCTTGCTGTTGGTTCGGGGCTTTCTGCACTTGTCGCACAGGGGTTCTCGCTCTTCATCTTTGCGGGTAGCGCCCAGTTCGTGGCCGTGAGTCTAATCGCAGGCGCTGCGCCGATGGTCGTCGTCATTGGCACGATTTGGATCGTCAACTTGCGACATCTGCTCTACAGCGCGAGCCTGGCGCCACAGTTCTCCCCCCTTCCCGCGCGCTGGAGAATCCCGCTCGCCTGGCTGCTCACCGACGAGGCCTTCGCCGTTGGCTCCGCCCGATATCAGGGGGGCGACTTGCGCTTCGCCCACTGGTACTTCTTGGGGACCGGATTGACGTTGTGGTCCGCCTGGCAGGCCAGTACCGCCGTGGGAATTCTGCTGAGAGCTCGCGTCCCGACCAGCTGGCAGCTCGACTTCGCCTTGCCCCTCACTTTCCTTGCCCTCCTCGTCCCGATGCTGCGAGATCGCCCGGCCATTGCCGCTGCGGCTGCCGCTGGCAGTCTGGCGGTCATCCTCGGGGGGCTGCCCGATCGAATCGGACTCTTGATTGCCGCCGCGGCGGGAGTAGGAGCAGGGATTCTGCTCGAGGGGTGCCGCCGGTTGCCCGGGAGGAGCTCCCAGTGAGCGGTCCTGCCCTGTGGACAATCATCATGGCCGGAGCGCTCGGTACCTATGCGCTGCGGTTGTCATTCATCGGACTTCTGCCCCGTGATCGACTCCCCCCACGCTTGTATCAATCGCTGCGATTCGTCCCGCCCGCGGTGTTGGCCGCGCTGATCCTTCCCGGACTCGTCGGTTCGGGCGCGAGCCTCAACCTGAGCCCGACCAATCCGCGCCTGGTTGCCGGCCTGTTGGCCGGCGCGATCGCCTGGCGCACGCGCAACACCTGGCTGTCGATCGCAGCGGGGATGGCGACCCTCTGGATCCTCTCAGCTGTTTTCTGATCTTGGGTTCCTTTGCTTACCAGGTCAGCCAAAAAGAGTGATCCTGCGCGACCCGGCCCTTTCTTCCCTGGGTCCGATGGCATACAATGACTGCAAGGGCCAGCCTCTTGACGGGCCCTTTTCACGGTTGGCCGGGGACGTGCAAACCGGGATCAGAATTCCCAGGCCAACGATCCGTGGAACCCGCCCGCCCTCCTGCCCATGCGGAAAACAGATCCAATTCGGGGTGGATTGGAGGACCTGGAGCAGCCTTTTGGGCTGCGCGCGGAGGAGTTCCCTCGGGACCGTCCCCTTTAGGCCCTTTGCCGAAGCCGTTCTCTCAGGCGGGGTTTGTCCCTTGTCCCACCGAGGATGAGGTGGAGGCCGAGGCGGTCCCCCCAAACAGGTAGCGCGCGAGTGCATCACAGATCGCGGAGAGCACAGAGAATCAGGGCGAGAGGGACTCGAGAGGAGAGGTATTCGAATGGCAAGCGAAATTGTGGTTACGGTGAACGGCCAGGCACATCGCGTCGAAGCCTCGCCCGACACCCCGCTGTTCTATGTGCTGCGCAACGAACTTAGACTGAACGGCCCGCAGTTCGGTTGCGGCCTGGAGCAGTGTGGTTCTTGCATGGTGCTCCTGGGTGCCAAGGCGGTGCAGTCGTGCAAGCTGCCCGTCTCTGAAGCCACTGGCGCTGCGATCACGACCCTGGAAGGATTGGGATCGGCGCAGGAACTGCATCCCGTGCAGCGTGCCTTCCTCGAGGAACAAGCCGCGCAATGCGGCTACTGCACCAACGGGATGATGATCGCCGCCGCCGCATTGCTGGGGAAGACCCGGCATCCCACAGATCAACAGATTCGGGAGGCGCTCGAAGGAAACCTGTGTCGCTGCGGCGCGCATTTGCGCATTCTCCGCGCCGTCAAGCGAGCTGCGGAATTGCTGGCTCAGGAATGGGGCTGAAGGCGATGGATGCACAGGGATCTTCATGGGGCGGTTCGTCAGAGTGGAGTGAAACGGGCGCGCTGGAAAAGGCGAACCAGGTCGACAACTGGCTGGCCATTCGACCGGACGGCATGGTCACGGCCTTCAGCGGCAGGGTTGAACTGGGAACGGGGGTCCGCACGGCGCTGGCCCAGATCGTGGCGGAAGAGCTCGACGTCCCTTTTGAGCGCGTCCAGATGGTCATGGGGGACACTGCCCTCACCCCTGACGAAGGCTACACCGCGGGCAGCATGACGATTCAGTACGGCGGATTCGCACTCCGCCACGCCAGCGCGGAGGCCCGCCAAGCCTTGTTGGAGCAGGCCTCGGACTCTTTGGATGCCTCCCTGGACGAGCTGGTCATCCGGGAAGGGATCGTCTCCGTGCGGGACGACCCCGCGCGGTCCATTTCCTATGCGGAGTTGATGGGCGGGAAGCGATTTAACCGCAAGATCACCCTCCAGGCCCCGCTCAAACGGCCGGAGGAGTACACCATCGTCGGGCAGCCCCTCCGGCGAGTGGACCTTCCCGGGAAGGTCACGGGTGCTCCGTGCTTCATTCAGGATATGCGCCTTCCGGGTATGTTGCACGCCCGCGTCGTCCGCCCTCCTAGTCCCCAGGCCAAGCTGGCTACGCTGGACGCGAGTTCGGTCCAGGACGCGCAAGTGGTGCGTCTGGGCGACTTCGTCGGCCTAGTCGCGGCTCGCGAGGAACAGGCCGTTCGCGCGGCCAAGCAGATACGGATCGAGTGGCACGAAACAGCCCACCTGCCTCGGATGGAGAATCTGTACGAGGAGCTGCGCAGCCAGCCCGCGACCGAGGAGGTCGTGGAGGATCAGGGGAACATCCGGTCCGCTCTGCGTCGTGCCGCGCAGCGATTGAGCGCGACCTATTGCCAGCCCTTCCAGGCCCATGCCTCCATCGGCCCATCCTGCGCGGTTGCGCATTTCCACGACGATCAGGTTGAGGTCTGGTGCAACACGCGGGGGGCCTATCCCCTGCGCCGGGCGCTGGCGGATCTCTTGAAACTGCCCCTGTCGAAGGTACGGGTGACCCATGTTGAGGGTGCGGGCAGCTACGGGCAAAACGGCACCGACGATGCCGCCGCCGACGCGGTTGTGCTCTCGCGCGCGGTCGGCAAACCGGTCCGCGTTCAATGGACGCGCGAGGACGAATTTCGGTGGGAACCGTACGCTCCTGCCATGGTTTTGGAAATCCATGCTGGCCTGAACAAGAAGGGGAACGTCGTCGCCTGGGACTATCACGCCTGGTCCCCGACCCACGTGGCAGGCGCGCAGACGGGGGACTCCCTGCTAGCCGGGCAATTGATCTCGGGAAAGGGGCCGCCAGCCAGCTCGTTCTTCTTCGGGGGCGCCCGCAATGCGCCGACGAACTACTCCTTCCCCCACCAGCGGGTGACCATGCACTGGCTCTCCGACTCGATCTTGCGCGCTTCGTCTTTCCGCAGCCTGGGCGGTTCTGCCAACACCTTCGCCAACGAGTCGTTCATGGACGAGCTTGCCGCCGCAGCCCGGGTTGATCCCCTGGAGTTTCGCCTGCGCCACCTGCCGGATCCGCGCGGGGTCGAGGTCCTGAAGGGTGCCGCCCAGCATGCCGACTGGGGCAGGCCGCTCGCGCCCGGCGAAGGACGAGGGATCGCTTTCGCGCAGTACGAGAATGAGGAGGCCTACGTGGCCACCGCTGCGCTAGTGGAGGTGGACCGCGCGACCGGCAGGGTGTTTGTGAAACGCCTTGTGGTTGCTCACGACTGCGGATTGGTCATCAACCCCGACGGGCTGAGGAATCAGATCGAAGGCAACGTCATTCAGTCCACCAGCCGGGCTCTCAAGGAACAGGTGACTTTTGATGACCAACGCATCACAAGTCTCGACTGGGAAACCTATCCAACACTCAAATTCTCGGAGGCCCCAGAGGTAGAGGTGGTCCTGATCAATCGGCCGGATCAGCCCGCCCTGGGCGCCGGGGAGCCTGCCAGCATAACCACTGCTGCCGCCCTTTCCAACGCTATCTTCAGTGCAACCGGGGGCCGAGTCCGGCAAGTCCCCTTTACGGCAGAGCGCGTGCGCGCGGCGATCGGATGAGGCTTCCAAACGGATTGGGTGAACGCGTAAGTTGAGAAGAGCTGGGGTTCTCAGATGCGGGGCCTGGGTGCGCCAACCCCAGCGTCTCCGCCGAGGGAGGCAACCAATTCCGGAGCCGCTTTCAGCTCCAGCTCCGACAGAGCGCTGGATCTGGGAGCGATTCCTGCCGGATCGCGTTCGCCATTCGGGCCCAAAGGGGTCTTGGGGTCTTGGGCAGGTGAGCACCCGGGACTCAGGAGGAGGGCCCTTTTTTTTTTCGACCGCAGGCTCTCTTTTCCCCTTCCCCCTAGCCTTTACCAGGGCAGGAACCAATCAGGGCCCATCTTTCGACGAAGAGGGTGTCACACCCAGGCGGTCACCTGGGCTCGCTGCCCGGCAGCTGCGAGAGGGTGACTCTCAGCGCGTCCAGGTTCCCCTCGGCCCGGATCCACTTCGTGAAGTTGACGCTGTGGCGCAGGTAGACCAGGTACTCCTGGGGGTCGGCCGCCTTGTTGAAGTAATCCTCGACGGTCCAGTAGAGGATATACAGGTTCCCCGCATTGATCAGATACGGCAGGTAGACTCTCTCTTGGGCGGAGAGAGGTCCAAGGCCTGGGCGGCCATACATATACTGCTGGTAGGCACCCAGATAGATTGCCACATCTTCCAGCCTCAGCTCACCGTCGTGCTCTCCATCCCAGGAAGTGTAGAAATACCAAAGGGCCAGGCCGACATCGAAGGCCCGCAGGTCCAGCTTGGACCAGTCAAAATCGAACACCCCGGTCACTTCCGAGCCGCGGAACTTGAGATTGCCCGGGTGATAGTCGCAGTGGATCACGACTTGCGGCAATGCGCGTGCTGGAGGCTCCTGCAGATACTCCAGCGTCTCGCTCAGATCACGCTCCAGAAGCTCCAGGTGTTCCTCCAGGTACGCATCGAAGACCGTGTGCTTCGATCGCCCGCCGGCCGTGGCCAGGCGCGTGGCGATGAGCTGCAGGAGATCGAGGATCCTGGGCTCCTCCCTTTGCCCCTCGGGCTGGAAGCCCTCCATTGCTTTATGGAATTGAGCCTGGACGATCGCCGAGCTGCGGGATTCCTTCGGCAGACATCGAGGGCCGACCCAGGTATAGCGATCCTCATCGGGCAGGAAATCGAAGATCGCGAAGTAATCTCCTTTGCGATCCTCGCCTGAAAAGCGATGCAGGTAGGTGCTGCCATTCTGGGTTAGGTGCAAGCGCGCTACAGGCGGACTTCCCGCAGCAACCAAACGGTTGATCACGGAGTGCTCAAATCGAACGTCGGACTCGTTGATTCCCTTCTTGTACTTGCGTACAAAATAGCGTGCGCTCACCCCCTGTCTATCCACGTCGACCACGAAGCTGGTGTTGACATATCCACGCTCGTTCCGCTCCAGCCCGACCAACTGCCCCAGGTCATAACGCTGGAGGACATCGCGGAGTTCGACCGCAGGGTCTGTGGGCATCCGCCTCCTCATGGCACAATCGCCATGCCGCAGAGCTGATGGCTTTACCGGGCGAGGGCCGATCTCCCCGCAGGCTCCCCAAGGCCGGGAATTTGGAAGCGAATGGGACCACAGACCGGGCGGTCACTGAAACCGCCGCAATTCCCGGGCTGCAAAGGACCCTTCCCGGCTCCTTGATGCTGAGCAAGGACCCCTCGCCTCAAATTGTATCCGAACGACCGCGACCTCGTTCGATTTCGCGCGACTCCCCGATCGTCACGCATATTGGCCGCACCGGGGAGTCTTTGAGCCGTGATGGGTCGGGAAAGTTGCCCCTGTCCTTTCCTTAACGCGCGCCACGCCTTGGGCTCCGCGGGCCCAGCAAGGATCTTGACTGCGGAATGAAGTTAAGCTCGCCACGGATATCCACCGGGGACGGACATGAGACGCCGAAGTCCCGTGTTGAAGGGAAACGGCCGGGTCTGCCTCCCTCGTGACGGGTGGGACCTCAAATGCTCTGGGGTCTGGGCCTCTGGATTCCGCGGTGCCCCCTCGAAGAACTGGCCCGCCGGCGTGGCGTCATCCGATGTCACCCAACCCCTATCCGGGCCAGCCACCTCCAAGTACCTCGTTCAGTTGTGTGGCGTTCCTCACGCAGACAGCGAGAGCGTGGCGCTTCGTCCGCACGATGTCTTACGTTCCAAGTTGGCGGGCGCGATAGGTGCTACCTACTCCTTGATTGACAATCGAAAGAGAGCTATGGCCGAGCAGCGGCCGTTGCTGATGGCCTGAGCCGAATTCCCGGATCTTGAAGCGGGCCTCTGCATTTTCCGTTCGAAGTGGTGCAAGTCAAATGGCCTCAAGGTTCCCTCGAGGGCTGCGCCGCGCGGGGGCTTCTTGGCCGGCGTAATGCCCTTGGGGGACCCAAACGCCACCGAACGGATCAGGATGGTGCCGATCCGGAAACGAAGATGCGGACATCAATGACCGGTGGGTGCTCCAGGTGTTTTTTCACGGTGCATTGCTCTGCGGCACGGATCACGGCCGCTCTGTATCTCTCGGGGAAGTCCGGCGGGAGTTGAATATCCAAGTCGATCCTGCTGACCAGTCCGCTCGACGGGTCTTGTTCCATGTGCTGGTGCAACCGTATTCCCGCCGCAGCTATCCCTCGCTGGTGGCAAAACTCCAAGACATAGAAGCCGGCGCACGTCCCCAGCGACGCGAGAAAAATCTCAAACGGGGTGGGAGCCGAGCCAGGACCCCCTCCCTGCGTCGGCTGGTCTGTGGCCACGACAAAAGGGCCAAAGTGAGCATCCACCCGCGCTCTCCCAGGGAAGTCAATCATCAGATCCATGGCAACGTCCTTTCGACACGAGGGACCAGCATTCGACGCGAAGCCTACCTCCGCCTTTGAGGACACCATCTTATCGGGATAACCGTCCTGGGGGCAACTCTGGAGGAAAAGCCCTCTCGCCAGGGCTTCGGGACGGAAGAGGCACCCTTTCCACGATCCGCCTCCCGCACACCGGCAGGTATATGGGCCATCTCCTTCAGCCGGGTGAGAGATATGTTGACTTCGGCCGCGCCGCCTGTCTCGAGGGAAGGATGATCCAGCCGGACCGCTAGAATGCGCCAAGCCGGGTTCAGGACTCCCGCAAACCCATCGAAGGTCCGTCCCCGCCCCACGCCAAGCAACGCCTGTCGCGAGGAGACGCTTGACCGCGCTCGGCCGACGGGGGCCGGCCCAAAGCGGACCCAGGCGCAAGCTCCCCGAGCGATGGGGCCACGGTCCATGACCGGATAGGAATCCTTACCAGCCTAAGCTGGTCCCCCGCCGGCTTCCTCAAGCTTACGGTCCAGCACCACCCCGCTCATATGGCTCAGCCCTGCATGTGCCAAGCCGCCCCTGTGAGGAAGCGCCTGGAAATAGACCTCTCAGTCGACGCAAGAATCCGTTCAGCGCGCAGGAATGTAGCCAATGGGCGACCGGGGCACAGACTCCAGCGGCAGCACATCGACCAGCTCGTATGAGCGGGACCCGATGCCGAGAGCCTGCGCATATTCCACAACTCGATACGGGTCCTTGAGCGGGCCATGCAACTGGCGGAAGGGATGGCCCTCCCTGAAGAACACTTCCATGGAAGAAGGGATATTTTCCTCAATCAGCAGGCAAGTCGAGGTCAGGTCAAGGGTCGCCTGTTCGAGCGCCACCAGGTCATCACATCCAAAGAGACCCACATCCGGGAGGATGGGGAGCGTGGTGAACCCGAAGCAATCGCAGAACGGTGTGATGTCGGTCGCGAGATTGAGATGGACGCTCTTGCCGGGAGCAAAAGTGGAGAGGGTGACCGCGGTGCTGATGGCACAAGCTTCCTGAAAAGAATCGAAGTTGACGCGGTCAATCCGCAGGCTTCCAGCCGGGGCCAGCTTCAGGCAGCGGCCGCACTGATTGCATTGCTCGAAGTGCAGGTGCAGCTCCTCAGGTCGATCCTTGTCTTCAACAAGTGCCCCGAAGGGACAGGCGGCGACGATCTTCCCCCGCGTCTCGGCGTCTGGGCACATTTCAGGAAACCAATATCGATCAAAGTGGCAACTGTCATGCATCGCGCTGCGGGTCTCGGTGATCATGCATCCCAGTGCCAGATTCTTGATTGCTCCGCCAAATCCGCACGAAGGGTGCCCCTTGACATGGGCGAAGTTGATCAGGAAGGTCGCATCATTCACCATTCCGGCGACCTTCCACTCCTTCAGGTTCTTGAAGGGTCGAACAAAGGTGTAGGAATACTTCTCGTCAATTCCTGCCGCCAAGTAAACGGGGCATCCAACCATTTCCTGGGAGTAGCCCCGTTTCTCGGCACCCTCGACGTCCCAGTACACGTCCGCGATAAACGGCTTGCCGCCCCCTTGCTTGACAACCTCCACCACCTTGCGAACAAAAAGCGGCGGAATGGTGGAGTAGTTGATGTTGTTCCCCGTGTGCATCTTGATCAGCACAGTTTCCCCCTTCACCCGCTCCCTGAGGCCCAGCCGCTCAAGAATCAGGTCGAGCTTGGCCGGAAGGGTCTCCTTCGCTTCCATGCGCGTTTGATGGGCCGATCCGAAAAAGACTGAACTGGTCATAGACCTTTCCCTCGAAGAGACGCGACAGGGATTCTCAAATAGGCAATATTAGACCGACTTGCCCGATCCGTCCACGCCGGACGGTTGAGGGGAACCCGGCGCTTGCTCCGAGTAGTCGCAGGGCGAAAAGAACCCTTCTGGCCTCCAGGCCTCGGCTTTGGGGGCCAGAGAGAGACCGAAGAAACTCCGGTCTCATCGGTCCATTCCCGAGCGAATTCAGAAAACCCTTCTGGCTAAGATAGGCGGGACAGGGCCAGGATGAGGCCTGTCTGGCCCGCCAGCGCAGCGATACCCAGAGCCAAGTGGAGACTGGCACTCAGCCGCCTTCTCCTCACGACGAGGATCCCCGCCAGTCCGAGAGCAGCCGCCTCGGGAAAATAAAGGAACCCAATGCTGAGCGCCGCCAAGCCCGCAAAAGCAGCCGTGGCCCCAAAGGCGATCCAGACAATTGCCCCCCCCATGGGGGAATCCAGGAGAACGGCGGACGCGGCCGCCAGGGCGAGCATGGGAATCTCGATCAGATAGATGCCCGGGAGAGGCCACATGGGCTGGCGGGAAGCGATCACGGGCCAAAGGATCCCCGTGACCAACACGCAGGCGAGCGCCGCCGCGATTGCAAGGAAACTCTCTGCTGAACCTGATCTCGGCATGGTCATGAAGACCTGGTCGGTCGGTGGGCTCGCCCTGCTCGCACAGATTCGGTCGTGTGGACCCGGGCGACAAAGCGGCTCCACCTTCGTGCAAGAGGCGCATCCGTCCGCCGTTGCTCGAGCGGGACCGCTTTTTGCTCGAGTCCTAATCCGGTCTTTCTGCCAGCCACTTCCCGATCTCTTTTGTGTGCTGGCGGTAATCCCCAAGCAGGGCCTCTACGATCCTGCCCACGGTGGCCGGCCCGCCTCTATGGTGGACCACAACGTGGTCTGCATCCCACTCGCTCGGATCGAGGGTCCCCAGATAGTTCAGGAACTCCTGTCGAGAAGAGGTAAGCTCTCTCAGCAACTCCTCCTTCGACTGGGACATGAACTGGGCGACCGAGGCGGTATTGAGGTTGGCGTAATCGGTGGCAGCATCGGCATAATAGCCCGGGGCCTGACCTCGCCGAATCTCCTGGCAAGCCTGGATCATGCGGTAGTGCCAGCCTACCAAGTGCGCCACCACATCACGAGGTGACCAGCCATTCATTGGTTTCAAGAACAGACAATCCGGTACAGACCTAATGCAATCGCAGAACTCCAGGAAGACGCTGTCGTAGGACGCTAGTTTGCTTGGGCTTCCCATGACCGTCACTCCCCAGCGACCTGTGCCCCTGCGGATGGCCCCTCATTCAAACAACCGCCGTGGGCGGGGCCCCCGCGCACATCACAGGGTCCTGCCCCCTCGGCGGACTCCTTGAATCCGCCACCCGCGTGTCCGAGGTCGTGACTTCCGTCCGCAGTGATCGGCTCAAAGCAGGAACGGGATGATGGCATTGACTTCCCCTTGATACCGGCGATAGTCCGCACCAAACCGCTCGAGCATCCCGATCTTCTCAAGTCTGATCTTGAGCGCCAAGGCGACGACGACCAGTCCGAGCGCGAGAAGCCCCCTGACTTCCCCGATCACGAGGGCTGTCGCGATCACCGCAACGAGTCCTCCGGTGTGGATCGGGTGGCGGAAAAGCGCATAGGGCCCTGTTCGGATCCGTTGAAGGTCCATGCGGACGGAGATCCGCGCGCTCCAATTCCGCCCCAGTTGCACCCGGGCCCAGATGGCGAAGGCCATTCCCAGCCAGGCGAGCAAGACGCCGAGCAGGCCGATCCACCTCCCCTGAGGCAGGAACCGTGTGAGCAAGAGGCCGTAGAAGATTGGGTCAAAGACAAGTAACCCGGCCGCCGCCCCGACCAGCACCAGATATCCCAGCCGGGAAACCAACGACTCGTGGCGCTCGGCTTTCGGTCGGTCCCGGAAGGCCAAGACGAGCCAGACGGAGAAGAACCCCCCAAACAAGCAAATACGAACTGGGTCAGGCTAAGCCTCATCCCCACCCCTCGCGCTTTCCCCCGCCCCCTGCGGGACCCGATGATTGGCCTGCGGGGTGTGCCAAGGTGGGACGACTCGACGAGCCTCCCGTCAAGCGGACGTCCCGGAATACTGGCGCAGCCCAACCTGCCAGAAGAGACGAGAACCGGCGAGCAACACCACCGCCAGGACCACCCCACTGAGCAAGGTTCCCCCGGAAAGGCGACCGATGAGAGCCTCGGCCGGCACCGTCGTCGCAAATGCAACCGGCACGATGAAGGTCAGCGCGAAACGCAGCCACCCGGGGTACAGGCTCACCGGCCAACGGCCGGCCTCATACATGCTCTGGAAGATCTCGAGGATATTCTCCACCCGCACGAACCAGAACGAGAGAGTGGCCAAGATGAGCCAAAAGCTGTAGATGATGGCTGCGCCAGCGGTCACCATGACCGCGAAATATGCCGCTTGGCCCGCCCCCACTTTCTCTCCCAATCGAATGATTGCAGTGACCAGCACTCCCAGGCCCAGGGCGACATCAATCAGCTTCCAGATCTCTACCCGGTGGATGCTAATGAGAAGCTGCGCGTCCTCTGGCTTGGTGAGCAGGAAGTCGAGTGATCCGTCACGAACGGACGAAATCAAATCCTCCATGCCGGGCTGGATTACCAGCCCAATTATCCCCCCGACCAGGAAGTACACCCCTACCAGGGCTAGCACCTCGTCGGGCCGCCAGCCGCCCAGCGTGGCGGTGAAAGAGAAGATCACGGCCAGGCCCCCCAAGGCAGTCGCCAATTCCAGAAACGACTGGAACAACTGGACGAAAAAGTTGACCCGATAGGCGAGTTCGTCCAGGACGCTGACGCGGAAGAAAACGCCAAGGAGACGCAGGTAGTTCATGCGCCCACCGCCGAATAGATCCGGACGCCTGCCCGCCAAACAATCCGCACCAGGGCAATGCTCAAGGCCAGCCATGCGGTCTGGGCCGCCAGACCGATCAATCCCTGCAGCGGGCTGAGTTGTCCAGTGAGAAGTTCGACTGGAAATCCGATCATCCAGCGGAATGGAAGGACTGAGGCCAGAACCTGGATCGGAACGGGGAAGAGCGAAAGGGGCGCGATCTGGCCGGAGAGGAATAGCAGGGGGACAAAGTAGGTCTGATTGATCGCGCTGACGCGTGTGGTCCAGAAGGCGGACTGGGCCAGGGTCCATTCCACCAGAAACCGGATCAGGAAGGCCAGCACCAGGGCTGGCACGGACGCGGCCAGGGACCACAGAGCCGGGGAGGCGGAAGGTCGGAAGATTAGTGCCAGACCCGCCGCGGCGGCCAGCATCATGGGCAGGGTGATGAGTTTGGAGGAGATGTTATCGGCGATGTCGGAGTGGATGGGGTGCACGGGTTTCAACAGAGCGAACGACAAGCTGCCCTCCCGGATCCGATACTCGTTTTCGTACATGATCCAGGTGTAGGTAACATGGTTGACGAGCATCAGCACAATGTAGTAGGCGGCAAAGCCTCGGGTTGTGATGTCGCCGACGCTCCCGCCGCTCGTGTTCGAGACTGTCGACCACACGATCAGGTACACGAGCGGTTCCAGGATGTGGGCGATCATCCAAATGACCAGCGAGGCGCGGTATTGGAGCGTGGAGGCGAGGGTGGTCTTGAACTGCTGCACGTATAAACCGGCCAGGGCTCTCACGTGTCCCCCTGCGCAAAAACGCTCTCGATTACCTCCTCAATCGGAGGATCCTCCACGAGGAGATCGATCACCGGTAGGTCCGCGAGCAATCGTTCGGTGACCCGGGCCGTTTCCGCCTTGGGCACCCGCAGGGTAAAGCTCCCGTCGGCGCAGGAAACCACCTCGCCGTAGGACCGCAGGTCAACCCGGCAGTCCTCCAACTGCACCACGATCGTCTTATGCGCCGTGAATTGCTGCACGAGATCCGCCAATTCCCCGTCGAAGAGGAGCCGGCCGTGATGGATCACGACCACCCGGCGACAAAGCGCTTCGACATCCGCCATATAGTGGCTGGTGAGCAGGACCGTCGCCCCAAAGCGGCGGTTGTACTCGCCGATGAAGGCGCGAATACGTCGTTGCATGGTGACATCGAGCCCGATGGTCGGCTCGTCGAGAAAGACCACCTGAGGTCGGTGGAGCAGGGCCGCTGCGATTTCACATTTCATCCGTTCCCCCAGGGAAAGGTTGCGGACGGGCTTTCGCAGCAGGGGCCCGAGATCCAGCAGTTCGGTCAGTTCGTTGAGCATACGCGCATAGTCGACCGTTGGAATGCGATAGATCGCCCGGTTCAATTCGAACGAATCGATGGCAGGGATATCCCAAACCAACTGGTTCCGCTGCCCCATCACCAAAGTAATCTGACGCAGGAACGCCTTGTCGCGCCTCCAGGGGACATAACCCAGCACAGTCACCTCGCCCGCTGTGGGATGCAAGAGGCCGGAGAGCATTTTCAGGGTCGTGGTCTTCCCGGCTCCATTGGGACCCAGGAAACCAACCACCTCGCCGGGGACGAGGTCAAAGGAGAGCTCGTCCACGGCAGGAACATCCTGCCTCTTGCGGTGTATGAGGCTTTGGAGTGCAGCCACGACGCCCGCTTCCCGCTCGCTGACCGAGTAGGTCTTGCATAGATCCTGGATGTGAATCGCCGGAGGTATCAAGGTCAGATCCGATCGTGCCAACGGGAAGGTCTTACTCTCCCACCCTCTCTCCTCGACATGCAATTACCCCGTTCATCGTGCCTCTCCCATAGTGCCCATCCATTCTCAGATGCGTCCAGTACATCTATGAAAAGGTCCTCAGATTCTGATGGCCCTGTGCCCCCCGCCCGCGCATCCCCCGCGCCTTCCCCCGGAATCACCAGATCCAAGTGAAACGGGCAGCTCGATCACCACGCAAATCCGGCACCTAACACCGTGGTTGGGAACTCAGGTCTGCTCCCGGTGGATTGAATCTATCATAATCGGATGGTCCCCAATCGGCCTCCTTTCACGGAGGTCGGTACTAAGGAAGAGACACCCCCTCGCCGTCCCTGCCGATCTCCCGATCATAACGGTCCACCCCCCTGCCAGTCGCTTCGAGGGCTGAGGGGATCGGCGCTTTGGTCCCTCCCGCAGCTTGGCGCGATCTTCACCCCATGTTTCCTCCGGGAACTGGAAGGGAGCCGAGCGCAGGACACCCCCCCAAGGAGATGGCCGGAACCGGCTGGGATTGCCCCAGGTCCTCCGGAAAAAAGAGGGGACAGAAGGATGACCCGTTGCCTCGCCGCTCACAGGCAGGCGGACACCCCGCCGCTCCCCCCGGCTCGAGAATGGCGGGCTGCTCCTGGATGTAGAATTGAGCAGGGAAACGACTCGACCCGGGGTTTGCGATTGGAGAATCCGGGTTCCCTTGGCGAGGTGGCCGCCCGGCCATGCGCCCATCCTGATCACGGGGGCACTGGAGTGTTGCCTCCTCCTCCATGGTCAATGCCCTCTCCGCAGTGTCGATTGGACCGTAGATTCCGGTTCCGTGATCCCGAGGCCGTCAGGAGACATCATGAACAGAGCTACAGAATTAGGATCGCCCCCGCCAGACTTCCTGGGGCTGATTGGCAACACCCCCGTTGTGGAGATCCGCCGCCTGAATCCCAATCCCCAGGTCAGGATCTATGCTAAGCTCGAGGGACACAACCCGGGAGGGTCGGTAAAAGACCGGATCTGCAAGGCCATGATCGAGGCTGCCGAGCGCCAGGGCCTGCTTCGCCCGGGAGGAGAGAGAATCCTGCTCGAAGCGACGAGCGGCAACACCGGCATCGGACTGGCGATGATCGCAGCCGTTCGTGGCTATCCATTCGTCGCCGTCCTTCCTGAGAGCACCAGCCTCGAACGCCGCAAGATCATGGCCGCCTTCGGGGCAAAGTTCATCCTGACCGACGGCACGAAGGGAACCAACTGGGCGATTGAAGTGGCCTCACGCCTTGCACGGGAGGACGATCGCTATCTCATGCTGGACCAGTTCAACAATCACGCTAACCCCGAGGCCCACTACCTGACCACGGCGCCGGAAATCTTGAAGGACGTACCCGAGGTCACCCACTTTGTGGCGGGCATGGGGACCGGGGGCACCTTGATGGGAGTGGCTCGCTACATGCGGGATCACAAATCCGAGGTCGCCATTGTCGGGCTCGAACCCGTGGCGAGCAGTGCCATCCAGGGACTCCGGAACATGGCTGCTTACGTGCCCAGCATCTACCAAGAGTCTTTCCTGGACGAGAAGATCATGCTCGATGATGAGGAGGCCTTCAGGGTAGCCAGGGAACTGGCGCGTGCCGAAGGGCTCTTCGTGGGAATCTCTTCCGGGGCCGCCCTGTGGGGAGCGATGAAGCTGGCGGAAAGGATTCGAACCGGGACGATCGTCGTACTCTTCCCGGACGGTGGCGAGAAGTACCTGAGCACGCGTCTGTTCGATCTGCCCGTCGCCTAGATCTTTGACCGCGTTCTTTGAAGCTCGTGTGGGAGGCCCTTGACGAATCCTGGCGGGGTGGCGATGCCTGAGATCCCCTCCCGGCAACCCTGGTGCGCCCTGCAGGCCTTCGCGATGGCCAGCGGCCACGCCACACGCATCCGGGGCTGGAGTCCCCCCACGATTCCGGAAGGACTGCTTGCATGCCTGGGCCTGGGTTGACGGCAGAACTTCGACGGCAAGACTCTGGGAAAAAGGATAGAAGCCAGACCTCACCCGGCCGGAAACCATCCGGGGGCGCTGCGCTCCCTTGGTGCCTCGAGATCGTATCACGGCCATCCTCCAGGTTCCAGCGAGAGATGAGCATCTCCTGGTGCTCTTTCCCTCTCAACCCGGGCGATCGAACCGGACCTTGTACCGCCAGAAAGAGGGGACCATGGGGAGAGACAGAGCGGATGGCATATGCAGGGGGGACTAAACCCCGGGGTCGGCTCTCGCCTGGTGGCAAGAAGGGTCGTCCAGCGGCTGAGACCCCAGGGCCTCATTGCCGTCCGGAATTGTACGGACGAGTCAATATCGCAGGAGAGCCTTCGTGAGGATACCGACCAGGGCCCCGCCTGCGATCAGCCAGGTCGAATTGACCTTGGACCGGGTAAGGAGCACGAGTGAAGCCAGTCCAATCAGGAGGGCCACCGGGTCGGTGAGAGAGGCCACTCCCAGCTGCACGCTTACCGCCGCCATCAACCCCAGAGAAGCCACGTTCACCCCATCGAGCAGGCTGCCCACCCAGGGCGAGTTGCGCATGCGCGGGACCAAAGGGTTCGACACAGCCACAAAAAAGAAGGAGGGAAGGAAGATCCCGAGGGTCGCGAGCAGCGCCCCAGGCACCCCTCCCAAAAGGTACCCAATGAATGTCGCCGTCGTGAACAACGGACCGGGAGTGATCTGCCCGACGGCCACCGCGTCGAGCAACTGCCGATCGGTCAGCCAGCCGAGGTGCACAACCAAATCGGCTCGAAGAAAAGCAAGGAGGACGTAGCCGCTTCCGTACAACACCGAGCCGATCTTCAGAAAGGTCAGGAATAGAAGAGGAAGGCTGAAGGGTGAGGAAAGGGACGCCAAGGCACCGGCGGAGGCAACCGGAAGCAGGATCGCGGCTGGAAGATGCCCTCGCTTGCGACGCCAGTTGGCAACCAACATGGCCGCAAGCCCGCTGGCCAGGAGAAGGATGACGGCGTTGAGGCCCAGCAAGAAGGCCACCAGGACGGTCGCCCCGACCAAGCCCAAGAACCAGCTTTTCAGAGCATTCCTCGCGAGGGTCCAGAGAGCCTGCACGATGATGGCGATGACAACGGGCTTCACGCCGTACAACAGCCAGCTGACCTGAGGCAAGCTTCCGAATCGAACGTACAACCATGCCAACGCGAGTACGATCAGCATGGCCGGCAGCATGAAGCATACCCCCCCGGCGATCAGCCCCTGCCATTTGGCTCTGCGAAAACCAATGTGAATTGCCATCTCTGTGGAGTTGGGCCCGGGGATCAGGTTCGTTGCCCCAAGCAAGTCCAAAAACTCTTGGTCGGTCAGCCATTTCCGCCGCACAACGGTTTCGTCATGCATCATGGCGATGTGGGCCGCGGGACCTCCGAACGCGGTGAGCCCAAGTCGCAGATAGTACCAGGCCACCTCCGCCAGCCTTCGATGTGGTGTGTCGGTCATTGGATCCTTATCTCACGATCCTCCTGACGCTGCCCGGTCATGTCCCTCCTGCCAAGAGCGAAGGCGGGACTCCGCGAGAAGCCTGCGCTGTGCCATGCCCTTCGGGGGCCATGAAGGCATTCGCTCCGGCGAGCCACTCGCCTTGCCGGGCGGCACAGGGAAGATCAGCCCACCGGCACAACCGCGCTGACCGTTCTCTCTTGGAATCGGCCTCCGCATTTCGGCTGGGGTCGGTCTCGCGCCTTGAGGAAGAGGCGGGGACCATGACGCACCTGTGCGGAGGTATTTAGCGGTGTCAAGATTTGGGCCCTAAGAGGCCAGCTCTGATCAGATCCTCCTGAACAATACGGGCGAGCTCATCTGCCCACCTCGCGTCCTTCTCAACCTCGTATTCCCAAAGCGGCCCCTTTCTCGCCCGGACGTGGAAGGTCTGAGGTTTGGCGATCAGCTTGTCGCCAAGATGTCGGAGTCTCGAGGCGAGCCAGTGGGAAGCCAACCGGACATCCTGCCAGAGCTGTCAAGAGCGCCAAAGGCCTTCCTCTTCAAGGCCTGGCGAGGCAGGCTCCTAAGGATGGGCCGCAACTCTTGGAGCAGATTCATCTTGCGCGTCGGGCTGCCGGCCACCACCAGGTTCTCCTTGGCCAAGTCCCCCGCATCCAACTCGTCGGCACTGAGCAAGCGGGCCGATTCCTGGGACTGCAGAACACCTCTGATCGCCTACGCAACCTTTCGGGTGTTCCCAAACTTAGAGTAGTAGACAACCAGTGTCTTCTTCTTCTGGGCGCCCCAGTTGCCAGGATCCTTGCCCCGAACATCACGGCGGTGAGCACTCAGAGCCATCCTGCCGTTGGCCCTCCATCGCGAGAAAATGCTGCCCCGGCTGCGGCATAATCCAGAGTTCAAAGCGGAACATGCACCCCAGACCCCCGACCTATCGGGCAGTAGTCTACCTGGATGCGGACTCCCACCATTATCATATGGAAGGCCAAGGACTTGGTCGCAAGATCCCGCGCCGCCCGATCGCACGAATCCAGCAGAATTCGATCCGGCGTCCGGCAGCGATGGGTCACGATCACCCGGGGGCGGAATCCGAAACTCGGCCCTGATAGGCTGACACGAATCGTCCGCTCTTATTCGCAGGCCCCCGTGTTCCCGTCGAAGGAAAAACCTAGAGAGGGCTGTTCCAAGGGATAACTCTCGCCTCCGGGGCATTGCCTGGGAACGATTTGCCACGACATGGGATCCCATGCCCGGCGGGAACTTGCCACCGCGTCTTCCGGGTCGCACCCCATGGCGGACACGACGAGTCCCTGGCCTTGGGCTCTTCTCTGAGCGGGGAAGGCAGTACGGGAACCGGTTGAGCAAAACTGCGCGCTTGCCCGAGGGTGTGAGCAGATTCGTGAGCGGATCCCTCGCTATCCATGTGTTGCGCCCCGAGACAGATTCCGCTCCAGGGAAGACCCAAACAGGGATGATGTATAATCATTTTAAGGCAGCATTCCTGTCGGCTGAGGATACTGCGGGAGGGACTTATGCCATTTGGATTGCAGCCATGGCACCTGATCGTGATTGCCGTCGTGGCGTTGCTGGTCTTCGGACCCTCACGTCTCCCTGACATCGGGCGGGGAATGGGCCGAGCTCTCAGAGAGTTCCGCAACGGGACCAAGGAGATGACTGAATCCTTCCGCGAGGAGATCAGCCAAAATCCGAACGCGCCTTCCACCTCGTCTCCCACGACCAGTATTGCGAATCCCCCGGCACCCACTGGTCCCTTTTGCCATCAATGTGGTGGCGCAAACCCTGCCGGAGCTCGCTTCTGCAGCAACTGTGGTGCGCAGCTGACAGCGTAATACCCAGTCTGCCTGTCGCCACGATCGGGCCGCCGTACCCGAGAGATGGGCGTTGGAGATATCCGGTGGGCCTCGATGGCTGAAAAGCGGATGACTTTCCTGGAGCATCTAGAGGAGCTCCGCACTCGAATTCTCATCTCCGCGCTGGCGATTCTTGTGGTCACGGCCGCCGGCTTTTTCTTTTCGGACCCCATCCTGAAGCTTTTGTTGTTGCCCTCCGGTGGCCTTCAGCTGAGGGCCTTTGGTCTCCTCGACGGCTTCATGATCAAATGGCGCATTGCCCTGTACACGGGAGTGGTGATCTCCTTCCCGGTCTGGGCATACGAACTGTACAGTTTCATCTCCCCCGGCCTGATGCCCAATGAAAGGAAGATCATCTTCCCGCTGCTGGGAGGATCGCTGCTGCTCTTCCTGCTGGGCGCCGCCTTTGGTTTCTACCTGCTATTGGGCATGATCCGCGTGTTGATCGCCCTCTACCCGAAGGAAGTTCAATTCCTGCCCTCCGCGGACGATTACATCTCCTTCGTGACCTTCTTCCTCCTGGCCTGCGGCCTGGCCTTTCAGGTGCCGACGTTGATCGTCATCCTGGTCCAACTTCGCATTCTCAATTCCAATCTGTTGAGGAAGCAGCGGCGCATTGCGTACTTTGCGCTTTTTGTTTTTGCCGAGATCATCACGCCCGTTTCGGATCCGATCGTGGCCCCGCTCACGGTCATGGTTCCCCTGGTCATCTTGTATGAAGCCAGCATCTTCCTGGCCGTCCGCATCGAAAGGCGGCGCCCAGTTCCGGGCCTAGTGAGGTCTGGCTCGTAAGAATAGAAGGAGAGGCGGTCCCCCAAGAGAACCTCCTGGGGCGAGTCGCCCCGATCGCATCTGTCTCAACTGCACGTGACCGCCTTCAGACCAAGAGAGGGACCATCGCGGCAGGAAGGCATGGGCCGCCCAGGCCGTCCCTGCCGACCCATCGGGATGACGGCCGGGGACCTGGATCTGCGGTTGGGCCGGGCTCGGGCAGATCCAAAGCTGGCCTCTGGCATTCCGGCCAAGGGATGACCCCTCATCCCAGCGAGGCCGGGTCCCTGGCTCATCGCGGCAGGTCTGGGATGAGTCCAGACACTCGCTCCAAGATCAAGCCAGAGAACACGCGAAGCTCGTGCAGGCTTATCCGCGCCGCTTGCCGGCGAGATGGCTTTCGCCCCCTCGTGTCGCGCCCCCCCCAGGATTGCCCTCCTGGGCACGAGGAGTGAAGCCTGTGCACATCCGACCCATGCAGCCGGACGACATAGAGTTCGCCTGCCGCTGCGCGGGATTGCAAGGTTGGAGAACCGAGACTGGCCCCGAATTCGGGGTGTTCCTCGAATATGATCCCCTGGGTTGCTTTGTCGCCCAGGAGTCGCGGGAGCCTGTAGGCCTGTGTATTTCCGTCGGCTATGGCCCCGTCGGCTTTCTTGGGGAGTTGATCGTTCTGCCCTCGCACCGCCGAATTGGAATTGGATCGGCCCATTGTGAGCGCGCGCTGAGGCATCTCAAGGATCAGGGCGCCGAAAGGATTCTCCTCAATGGAGACAAGAACGCTATTCCTATGTATGAGCGATTCGGATTCCGCAAGTTCTTCGCCGTCCTCGGTTTGGGGGACCGGTTGGCCATGGCTCGGACCGAGCCGTCCGGGGAATGCTGGCCCAAGATCTGCATCAGGTCGAATGTCTTGACCAGGATACCTTCGGAGCGGATCGGTCCTTCTTCCTTCGCAGGAACTTCGCGCTCTACCCGGAGCTCTGTACCGTTCTTGAGGAACAGGGGCAAGTCCTCGGGTTTGTCATGGGCCATGTGGGTGCTGAGTGTGTAGCCGTGGGGCCTTGGATAGCGCACCCCGACCTGGGTCGGCCTGGGAGGCTCATCGAAGGCTTGGCGGGAACGCTGAGGGGAACGAGCGTCAGCTTGGGGATATTGGGGAGCAATGCGCGGGCAACTCAAGAGGCTGGCGCGCTTGGGCTGGAAGAATCAAGCGGAGAGACCTGGCGAAGGGTGTGCGGGCCTGTTGGCCAACTCGAGGATGAATGCTGAGTTCTTGCCATTGGATAACCGGGGCGCGGATAGCATCCCCACGGGTGAGCTGGCAGATTCCGCTCGGTTTCCCCACGTCCGCGAGCGACCATCGGTCCCGACCCCCTCTCGCCAAAGGAAAGGTGCAGGCCTCATCCCCGTTCTGCGCGGACCTGGGGGGCCACCTGGGAAGCCTATCTCCATCTCCCTCCTGACCCTCCGGAATATGCTTCCTCCACACCCGAGAAAAGGCACCTTCCGCGCAGACCCATCCGTGCCTTCTTGGTCGAATTGGGTCTGGAAGGCAAGACTAATGACTGTTCATCCTCTGAAAGATTTGGTCCAGATCTTCCCGTGAGCCCTTGCGCAGCAATTGCGCCTGCCCGATCGCCAACTCATATTCATCTTCGGCCAAGCCTTTCAGGGTGGCAGTCGCGACCTCCTCGGGCTGGATGCCTCTTTCCGCTTGCCCTCGGCCTTGCCTGGCGCCCCTGTCCAAGTTCGTATCCACAGTCGGGGGAATCACCTCAAAGACCCTGACCGACGTTTCCCTCAACTGGTGTCGCAGGGACAGGCTGAGGGAATGGATCGCCGCCTTCGTTGCGCAATAGACCGGCATGATCGCCAATGGGATGAAGCCTAACCCGGAGGAGATGTTGACGATCGCGGCCGACTCCTGCTCCATGAGATGAGGGATGAATAGAGCGGTGAGATGTACCGGTCCGAGAAGATTGATCGTGATCTCATCCTCTCCTGCCCAGAGGTCTGCCACTCCCTTGCGGAAGTCGATCTGCCGTTGAATACCTGCATTGTTGACCAAGATGTTCAGGTCAGGGAAACCCCGAGTCGCCCAATCCTGCAGGGATTTCCTCCCTGCCGCGTCGGCGACGTCGCACTGCAGAGTATGCAGGTTGGGCAGCTGCCGCCGCGCCTCGTCCAAAACCTCTTTCCGTCGGCCACAGATCAATACTTGATTGCCTTCCTTCAAGAGGACCCTAGCCAAGGCAAGACCGATCCCGGTTCCGCCACCAGTGATCAAGATCGTGTTCCCTGTAGTCTTCATGCCTCCCTCCGGACCTTAATGGGATAGCCACCCCTCGACCAATCGTGTTGGGAAGAGAAGCTTGGAGCTTCATCCTTTGAAAGAGCAGCGAGGCTGGGCCCGACAGGCCGGATACGTCCCCCTGGGTTGTGCGTGGCCGTCCGTTGTTGGTTGCGCTGCCAGCCGCCTTGCACCATTCATTTTTCCTGGGATCGCGGCCTCGCGCAATGCGTCCGCGATGTCCGGAATCATACCAGCCATGCCTTGCCGGCCTCCAAGAACGCAGGAGGCACGTTGCAGGTCCGCGTCCACTCCCCCGGAGTCCGGCAGCGATCGGGCCGGCAAAAGGATTTTTGCCCGGCGGCCTCCGAGCCCCCGGAACGAGGGTCCGCAGACGCACCTCCAGCGCGGTGGCCGGCTTCTCTTCGGCCTGGGTCCCCGAGATGCCGATCCCCCGCGAGGGACGTGCGCAGCAGAAGGCCCAGATGCCCCCGAGCGTTTGGACCCTTTTCCCATTGCAAAGTGCGTTGCCCGTCGGCATGTCAGGAGAGCAGGATACCCAACGCTGCCGCCATGTCTGGGTGTTAGGGCGCTAGGACAGACCTCGACAAGGCGGCACCCTCGCCTTTGACGTGGCCTCTAGTTTCTGTCCATGGTCAAGCTGAGGACTTGCTTAGGAAGACAGGGTTGGGGGAAGGCCGTCCATCTGGTGCACAACGGACGGATCAGGAAGACAGAGCGGCCCTGGATTCCAGGCCAGGGCCGCTCCGGGCGTCTGCGCCAGGTCAGGACCCGATCTCGCGTTTCATTTCCTCATACTGCTCTTTGGTGATCTCCCCCCTGGCATAGCGGCGCTTCAGAATCTCGATCGGCGTTTCCAAATCCGGAGGAAGCACTCCGCCCCCTGCACCGCGTCCCCGAGGCTGCACGAGCGAAACGACGGCCAGGACAATTAACAGGAAGAAAAGAAAGGTCACCAAGGTACCAGCCAGCCCAAATCCACCCATCATATAGGGGCCCATCATGCCTCGGTAGCCATACGCCAGAGGAGCCCGGGTTGCCAGCGGGACAATAACCGCAGCGGCGGCTCCCAGCACGAGAACCACAACGAGCACAATGAGAACGATCGATACCGCTTTGTTCATATCCGCTACCTCCTGAGTTCCCTGGCACGTCATTCGACGCGCCAGGGAGAATCGTTTGCAGCTGTTTCTCTACCGGGATGGATCCCCGTCTGGGTGAACCGGGTCTTCACTCAGGCAGTTGGCCGCACCCCCAGGGTAAGGGGCAGGTCCATCTGTTTTCCGTTTCTCTGGACCGTGAGGGTGATCGTCTGCCCGGCTTCAGTCGAGCCGGCCACATACGTGAGCAGGTCGTCCATGCCTTGAATCGCGGTCCCATTGATCGCGGTGATGATATCACCCCCCACGCGCACCGCCTGCCCGTTCAGCGTGATCGGCTGATTGCTGCCCAGCAGTCCGGCCTTGGCCGCCGGCCCTCCAAGGGCGACATCCTCTATGAGGGCACCTCGAGCGCTTGAATTCAGCCCCATAGCCTGTGCCAGAGCTGGGGTCAGGGTCGTGCCGCTGATCCCAAGGTAGGGGGTTTGGTGCTGACCCGACTGGATCAACGAGGGAACCACCTTGCTCACGATGCTCGCCGGGATAGCGAAGCCGACCCCCGAAGAAGACTGCGAGGCCGATTCAATGGCCGAGGTCACCCCGACGACGTAGCCATTCTCGTCGAGAAGGACCCCGCCTGAGTTACCAGGGTTGATGGGCGCATCCGTTTGAATCACATCGGGAATGGAGTAGCTGGCTCCCTGAAAGGAATTGCTCTGCACCGGCAGACTGCGCCCCAGTGCACTGATGATCCCGACGGTCATCGTGTTTTGCTCCCCGAAGGGATTGCCAATGGCGATTGCGATCTGGCCCACCACGACCTTCGAGGAGTCGCCCAGCTGCACGGGGTGAAGCAATCCCGAGGGAGCACTGACTTGAATGACCGCCAGGTCAGTGTTGGGGTCGGTTCCCACGACCTTGGCCGGCAGGGTCGTGCCATCTGGAAAAGTTACCTGGACACTTTGAGCGCCGTCCACGACGTGATTGTTCGTTACGATGTGTCCCTGCATGTCCCACACGAAACCCGACCCCAGGGCCTGCTGGGAACCTCCGAAGGGAGTTTGGGCACTCTGCTCCACATTGATCGTCACGACCGACGGGCTGACCCGCGCGTAGACTTGCTCCAGCACCTGTTGATATGCATCCAGTGTCGTTGCGGAGGTTGCAACCGGATTCTGGGAGGAGCCGCTGGTCGCGACCGCGGGAGCGGACTGGGCCACCGCGGTCGGCGAAGACGACGGAACCGCTCCGTCAACGAATGCCGAGGCGGAGCAAGCGCTGGCCATGATTGAGCCGAGCGTGGCAATTGCAACGACGCTGAGGAGTTTGAGATTCTTGTACATTCTTGATTCTCCTTTGGATGTCTGTTTCAGCCTTCCAGCCTTGTGTCTACCGAGACTCTGATGGTTCTCCGAACCATTGGGCCGGTCCTTCACTTGATCAGCCGACCGGCAGGCATCGTTTCCTCAATGTGGGATCCCCCCTCTCAGACAAAGCGTGATCTCCAGGTGGAGTCACGACTGCAGAATCGGTTGAATGGCACAACGATCAACATGACCTCCCCGGACCGCGATGTCGAACCGGCAAGAGGCCTTCAGCGGCCAGTTTCTTGCCCTCCCGGGGTCCCGGGTTCCAGTTTTCCGAGGATCCGGATCCTCCGTCGCTGGCCCGGGGCCTCTCTGATGCCTTCCGGTCCTTTCTTTTGCAGTTTCCCATGAGAAGATGACGGTCCCATGAACTCCTTCCTTAGAGTTAGATTACAAGGCCGCAGGAAGTGATGTCGCGCCCGGGGCTGGATTCCTCGCTGGCAGGTGGATCAGGGCAAGATAGAGGGTGCCTGGGTGGTCACCACCGCAGAGGGGTTGGTTACGACCCGGTCCATAGCCTTCAGCCCACCCCACGTTGGCTCCCTCTCCGTCTCGCTCCTTGACCCCAGCTCCACCGTCACCCTTTGGCGCCCTGACGGGAGAAACGGGGAGGGCTGTGGTTCCCGGTTGGGAACCTTTTCGCACAATGCCTCGTCTCTGTGTTAAAGCGGAGGACGCCATGAAAAACACCCGCCAACCCCTATTTGCCCTCGCGCTCGTCACATTGACAATAGCCAGCAGTTGCGGACCCAGGCCCTTTGTCCCGCCGGCGGCCGGCACGCCGATTCCTTCCGGGACAGGAGATATTCGCCCTGCCAGCGTTGCGGTCGCCCAGTCGAAGGCGCCGCGCACCAAGAACCCGCCCGTACCACCCGAGGACCTCAGGGCTTTGGCAGCCGGAAATACCCAGTTCGCCTTCGACCTTTACCGATCGCTGCGCGCTGGAAAGGGGAACCTCTTCCTTTCTCCCTACAGCATCTCTCTCGCCCTCGCGATGACCTTCGGCGGGGCCGAAGGAGACACCGCGAGCCAGATGGCCGGAACCATGCACTTTGCCCTTCCCCCATCCTCACTGCACCCGGCTTTCAACGCCTACTCGCAGGACCTTCAGGGCCGCGCTGCGGCCTCGAAAGAAGGTACGCCCTTCGAGCTGACCATTGCCAATTCCCTCTGGGGCCAAAAGAGCCTGCCGTTCCGCAGCGACTTTCTGGACTTGCTCGCGGAGAACTATGGGGCAGGATTGCGGCTGGTGGATTTCACTTCCAACCCCGAGGCGGCTCGACTGGCAATCAACCAGTGGGTGAGCGATGAGACCAAACAGAAGATCCTTGACTTGATCCCGGCCGGTGCCATCGACCCGTTGACGCGTCTCGTGCTGGCCAATGCCATCTACTTCAAGGCCGGGTGGCAGAGCTCCTTTGACAAGAAAGCAAGCCAGTCCGAACCCTTCCACCTATTGGATGGCTCGACCGTGAAGGTCTCGATGATGAACCAAAAGGGGAAGTTTGGATACGCGCTGATGAGCGGGTACAGGGCCATTGATCTCCCTTACCAAACCGGGAGCCTGTCGATGTGGATTCTTCTGCCGGACTCGGGTCAGTTCCAATCGGTCGAACAGCAACTGAATCCCGGCATGATCACGGACCTGGCCGGCAGCGTGAAGTACGGCTCCGTCGACCTGAGCCTGCCGAAGTTCAGTTACGAATCATCCTTCAATCTGAACGAGACGCTCAAAACCCTGGGGATGACAGACGCCTTTGATCCGGTCCGGGCCGACTTCTCAGGTATGGATGGGGAACACGACCTGTACATCGGCAACGTGATGCACAAGGCCTTTGTGTCGGTCGATGAGAACGGCACCGAGGCGGCAGCCGCCACGGCGGTAGTCATGGAGGCGAGTGTGGCGGAAGCGGGTGGTCCAATCATCTTCACCGTCGACCGACCCTTCATCTTCTTCATCCGTGATGATCAGACTGGAAGCCTTCTTTTCATGGGGCGAGTCTTGGACCCCACCGGCTAAGCCCACCCTCGCCACTTTGAAAGGAGCCCACCGCCAGAAGCGCGTGGGCTCCTTGTTTGTCGCGCCCCAACCCCGCTGCCCTGCAGGGCGAATGGCTGCGAGCCAAGGCCCTTCCGGAAAGAGCAGGAACCGGCGAGGTCGGTCTTTCCATCCAACGCGCAGGATCCTCAATCCGACCGAAGTGAGGCCGCAAGCTTGAGGCGATTTCGTGGCGCATCCTGACCGGCAACCTTGGCGAGTTCCCGCCGGGCACGCTCCCGGGCCCGGACTTCAGGGAGCCACGCGGCGCAGAAACGCGGGTAGAATGGCCCCGTAAGACCACAAATCCGTGACGATGGAGCGCCGCTGCCATGATCGCCGTAGAAGCCGCTATTCTTGGCATCGTTCAAGGTTTGACCGAGTTCATGCCCATCTCGAGTTCTGCCCACCTCATCATTGTCCCCTGGCTTTTTGGCTGGAAGGACCCCCTCCTGGACAGCCTTCAATTCGATGTGGCCTTGCACCTGGGGACGCTCCTGGCGGTACTGGTCTATTTCGCCTCCGATTGGGTTCGCCTCATCCGGGCAGGGGTGGCAAGCCTGGTCGAGCGGCGGATCGGAAAGGACCCGGACCGTCGCCTGGCGTGGCTCCTGGTCATTGGATGCATTCCGGGGGGGATCGCCGGGGTCCTGGGAGAAAGCAAGATTGAGCAAGTGTTCCACGAGCCGAATGCCCCCATCAAGGCATCCGCCATGATCGTGATGGCCATCATCATTGTCCTCCTGGCTCTGTTCTTGTTCGCCGCCGAACGGCTGGCAAAGCACACGCGAAAAATGGATTCCTTGTCGCTGCGGGATGCGCTGGTGATCGGCGTGGCCCAGGCGTTTGCGATATTCCCCGGCGTTTCCCGCTCCGGCAGCACGATCACCGCAGGGCTGGGGGTCCAGCTGGAGCGAGAGGCGGCTGCCCGTTTCTCCTTTCTGCTGAGCGCTCCCATCATTGCGGGTGCAGGTCTCAAGAGCCTTTGGGACATCTACAAGCAGGTGCAGGCGGGAGGGGGCTTCAGCCACGCCGAATGGATCCTGTTCCCAATCGGCGTTCTTGCGGCAGCCATCAGCGGCTTCTTCTGCATCCGCTACTTGCTGCTCTACCTGCGGCGACACTCGACCGACCTGTTCGTCTATTACCGCTGGGGGCTGGCCGCCCTGATCGTACTGGTCGCGGTTCTGCGGGGATGAGGCGGGAGGGCAGTCCCACAATGTGAGCCTCCCTCATTCCGAGGGTCTGGAGGGCGCTCGGTCAACCTGCGCAAGATATCTCACCCCTCCGGCGCCCACAGGCGGGCTGAGATTGTTCGAGGGACTCTAGGGTGATACGGGGAAGGATGAGTACTAGCACACACCCGTGGCCCGTCCTGCCAGCCTCTCCGCTCTGCCAGATCCTGCACGCTTTGCAACTGCTCCCCTGGAGAACCGGGGCCATCGGCTAGCCAGGCTCTTTGCCTCCCCCGTAGCTAATTGGAGTCGTATAATCCAAAAAGGATAACCGCTGCGTGCGAGGAAAAGGAGTTCTCTGTGGGCGCCTATCGATCTTCAATCAGGGAAGAGCCGATCCGTCTCTTCCGTTCGGACTTCCTGGAGTTCTTCAGTCACATCAGCCCATGGGTCGTCGCAGCGATCTGGACACCCATCGTCGTTTTCTTTCTCGCCTCCTCGCTGATGCAGAGAGCACCCGGCGGGTCGCTCCTGTACGTCCCATTGGGGGTTCTTCTCGGTTGGTTCGCCTGGACACTGGTCGAGTATGTCATGCACCGGTTCGTCTTTCACTATCACGCGAAGAGCGAGAGACTGAAGAGGCTGGTTTTCATTATGCACGGCGTCCATCATGCGCAGCCGATGTGCCGCACCCGGTTGGTGATGCCTCCGGCCGTCAGCCTTCCCATGGCGATCATCTTCTATGGGTTCTTCCAGCTCCTCATTGTCCAGGTGATCGGTGCCCGAGCGTGGTTTGACCCGGTCTTTGCGGGTTTCGTGGGCGGCTACCTGGTCTATGATCTCATGCACTACGCCATTCATCATGCTGCGATCAAGAGGGGTCCGTTCCTGGCGATTCGCAACCACCACCTGCGCCATCATGGGCGCTACGATTTCATGCGCTTTGGTGTGACTTTCCCACTTTGGGATTACGTTTTCGGCACCATGCCGAAAGGCGATTGACCGGCGCTCGAGGAATACGCTCGAGGCGGGATCCCCCCTGGAGACTGTGGGGGATGTCGCGATCGCCTAGGGTCGGGAAGCCTTCCTGGACCCAGTCGGAGGCCGATGCAGGTCTGTGCGAGCCGATAAGAGAGACCGCGAGGCAGCGCGGGGTTCTTTGGATTGAGGAGCTCGTGGCCGATGCACGTGTCCCGCGTGGACCAGGCCACCGCACCCGGCTTCAGGTTGGGTAGGCGGCCCGGAACCCCCCTCGATGTCCTTTGCCCTCAAGAAACGCATGGCAAGGCCACCCCAAGGCGGGTGGCCTTCCTTATTCCGGACACCCGGTTTCGCCGAAACCGAACCTAGGCGGCAAGGCGGTTGCCCGCTGGCACTTTGTCCTAGTTGGCTCGACCTCGGCAGTGGCGTGCCCTTCCATGCGAGATCGGAAATGGACGGACTCCCCTCATTTCCGCGCTAGCGGAGCAGACAGCAGACGACGATCTTCCCCCGTCGAGGGCCTCGACCTGATCTGCCTTGCGCTTCGATCCCGGATTGTAGGCGATGTCAAAGTGGGCTCTCCGCGAAAGCACCGTCGCCAGGTCCTTCCAATGTGGCCTGCGTTGCGCGCGTCCACCCTGGACCTGTCTTCAGGGAGAGACACGGTGGACCTCGCTCAAATTGACCGAGGAATCTCCCCGTTCAGTCCGGGGCAAGCCGATCCAGCGTTGGACCGGCCTTCGACTTCGGCCAGCGCTTCCCCGTCCACCCTTCGGTTGACCGAATCTCTTGTTGGAGCAACAATTCCAGCATTGGGGGAAACGCAATCGGTTCGCGATTGAGCTTGTGGGATGGGTTTAACACCGCCCGGGACCGGATCGCCTGACATGTCTACCGGGCCCGGGCCGATCCATCTCAAGCAATGCGGCAGGGCTGGTCCCAAGGGGGCAAGACCGCCCCTCAAATCCCTGGAACCGGCCGACATCTCCGCCGTGATTCTCCGCACAGGAGGCCGAATTCCATGGAAGTCATTCGCAACGTGCACCACATTCCCGGGATCGTTGCAAACCCTTATCTGATTACTGATCCAGAAGGTCTGACATTGGTCGACGCGGGTTTGCCGGGTAGCCACAAGAAGATCCTGCGCTACATCGCCAGTTTGGGGCATCGCGCGGATGATCTGAAATGCATCTTGATTACCCACGCCGATTTTGACCACGTCGGTGGACTTGCGGCTCTCAAGTCCGCGAGCGGGGCCAAGGTGTATGCCCACCCAATTGAAGCCGAGGCGATTGCGGCCGGACACTCCTCACGTGAGCTGAAGCCCAAGAATCCTCTGCTGAGGCTGTTGTTCCGGCTGACCAGCCAGCTCGTCAGGGTCTCCCCCATGAAAGTGGATGGATTCTTGAATGACGCCCAGGAACTGCAGGCCCTGGGTGGCCTGCGTGTTCTCGCGACCCCCGGTCACACCCCGGGACATGTCTCCCTATTCTCGGAATCCACCGGCATTCTCTTCTCGGGGGACTCGATCATCTCAACAAAGGACGGCCTGCGCGGCTCCCATGGGGCCAACACATGGGATCAGGCCCAGGCGGACAGCTCGGTGAGGACGCAAGCGGCCCTGGGCGCCCAGATCATCTGTCCGGGACATGGTCCCGTCGTATTCGGGGCGGCAGGCAAGATCCCGCCAGCCTGAAAACCGGATTGGATGAGGGTCCGAAGGCCGACGGGGCTCGGAGCGCGCCCTGGCCATCTTCTCGGCAGCCTTCTGGGGGTTCAGGAGACCCGCGAAGTCCTGAGGCCGATGCCCGCCTCCTCACGGCCAGGCGACTTGCCTTTGCCGTCCGCGGCAGGGTGGGCTGTGACCGACGCCGCCCTGAGGATCCCAGTTGCCGGCCTCCGCGACGGGGTCCCGGCCTGCCCGGCATCGTCCGGCGTTATGCCTCGCGGGGGTCTTGCGCCTGATCTATGCCACCCAAGGCGGCTCTGCCTGCCACGGCCGACTTGGCGCCGGCAGGCACCTACCGTCACGGGCCGTTCCCCGCAGGTTTGACCTGCCGCGTGCGGACTGACACTCGGCGATCGAATCCGTCATGCGCGTCACTACCTTCCTGCCCGGCCTCGGTGTATTCTTATCACGAAATGCGGGCAGGCTGACGCCAGGCGCCCGGCAACCGCCGCACTCTGATCCGTTTCAGTATCCGTGGAGGGATTCCGATGATTGTGGATTCCTGCGCCGCTCTTTCCCCTTCCGATCTATGGACGGCCGCGCCCACGCTCTCGCCCCGCGTGAAGAAGCTGCGCGACCAGTTCTGGTCCTTCTACGAACGGGAGTATACGAACGAGGTCCGGTCCTACACCACCGGCACACCCTGGGATATGGTCTATTCGATCTGGAGCTGGACGAACGTTCCAGAAGTCGCCCTGTTCCAGAAAGGATTCCGGTCCTATCTCCTGGCTGCGGCCGCGCGGGTGCAACTCCCAGCAGCATTCTGGGAGCAGCCGCTCGCCGTGCGACAAGCTCTTTTCTTCCGTGAGGTCGTGAGCCACGATCTGCCGGTCCAGATTCTGGAAGGGGAGCTGATCGTCGGTTCCCATTTCTCCACGGCCCTCTCTCGCTGCCTGAAGAAAGGAGAGGCCCGCGCCCGAGATCGGGAGGAGCAGAGGTTCCTCAAAGAATGGCACGCGCTCAACGACGTGGGGGTTGGAAACTGCGCGGCCGTGCCGGGTCATCTCGTGCCCGACTACCCGAAGGCTCTGCGCCTCGGCTGGAAAGGAATTCGGGATGAGGCTCAAGCGATGGCTGACGATCGGGCCAGCACGCGCGAACAGCGCGACCAGGCCCGCGCCGTCGTCATTTGCGCTGAGGGGGTGCGCCTGCTCACCGAGCGATATGCCGCGGAAGCGGATCGATTGGCCCAGGGCGAAGCCAGTCCGGCCCGCCGGGAAGAGCTTCGGGAAATCGCCCGCATCGTGCGCAAGGTCCCTTGGCTTCCGCCCGAAACCTTCCCCGAAGCCCTGCAGGCGCTCTGGACCACCCACATGCTGCTCCTCGCCGCGGAAAGCTATCCGGGCCCCGGGGTCTCGCCAGGACGTGTGGATCAGTACCTTCGACCTTACTACCAGGCGGACCTGGTGGCAGGCCGCCTGACGCGCGCCCAGGCCAAGGAGTGGCTTGAATGCTGGTGGATCAAGCACAACTACGTCTACGACTACCAGGGCTGGACAGGAACAAGTCAAGGCATCAACTCCTCCTTTGGTCAACTGATCACCCTCGGCGGGACCGATGAGCACGGGGACGACGCCTCAAACGATCTCACCTACCTGATGCTGGAGGTCATCCAGGAGATTAACCTGCTGGAGCCCAAGCCCAATATCCGCCTCCACGCTCGCACCCCGGATCGGCTGCTTCGGCGCATCGTGGAAATGCTGGCGGGGGCACAGGGCTCGCCCTTTCTCCTCAACTTCGACGAAAACGCGATCGCCGGACTCCGTTGGGAAGGGCTGCCCGAAGGCCGCCTGTGGGACTACGCCCCGGTGGGTTGCCTGGAGAATACCCTGGCGGGCGACGACCGCTCCGGGACCGTGGACGTCAACCTGAATCTGGCGAAGGCCGTGGAACTCGCCCTGAATGATGGCCGCGACATGCAAACCGATCGCCAGATTGGCCCTCGCACCGGTGACCCTACAACCTTCGCTTCCTTCGACGACTTCCGCCAGGCCTTCCTGACGCAGCTCCGCCACCTGCTGGGGTGGATCATTCGCGTGAACAACCTCGCGGATGCGGGGCGGGCGCGCTGGGAGCCCGTGCCCTATGTCAGCGCCCTGGTGGGCGGCTGCCTGGAAACAGGCCGGGATGCGAACGCCGGCGGTGCCCGCTTTAGCTACCTGACGGTGGAGGGGGTCGCTCTGGCAACCGCTGCCGACAGCCTGGCCGCCGTGCGCAAGCTGGTTTTTGCGGATCGGCGCTTGGGAATGTCTCAGCTCCTGGCCGCCCTGCGCGCCAACTTCGAGGGGCACGAGAGCCTGCGCCAGATGCTGCTCCATCAGGCCCCCAAGTATGGCAACGATGACCCGGAAGCCGACGAGCTGGCGCGCGAGGTGAGCCGCTTCTGGACGGAGGAAGCCTTCCGCCACACGGCTCCCACCGGCAAGCGTTATCGCGCCGGCTACCTTTCCTGGAACTACTGGATCGCCTATGCCCCCGCGACCGCCGCCACACCCGACGGCCGCCGCCGCGGCCAGTTCCTCTCGAACGCGGTGTGCCCAGTCAACGGGGCAGACCGCAGGGGACCGACCGCCGTAATCAAGAGCGTTGGGCAGTTGGATCTGAGAACGGCCCCCAACGGCGCGAGCCACACCATGAGCTTCAGCCCCTCCCTGCTGCGCGATCCCGAGCAGCGGGAGAAGATTGCGGGGCTCCTGCGCGCGTACGGCCAAGTGGGCGGGACCTGTCTGCAGGTAAACGTCATTGACACGAACACCCTGCGCGAGGCCCAGAAGCATCCCGATGAGTACCGCAACCTGCTGGTGCGGGTCACCGGTTACAACGCTTATTTCGTGGGATTGGGCAAGGAGATCCAGGACGAGATCATCGCCCGAGAGGCCCACCGGCTGTAGCGGGTATGGCGACCGGGTTAATCTTCAACATTCAGCAGTTCAGCACCGAAGACGGACCGGGCATCCGCACGACTGTCTTCCTGAAAGGCTGCCCGTTGCGTTGCGCCTGGTGCCACAACCCGGAGGGATTGCGGGCCGCGCCCGATCTGGTGTGGTACGACGTGCGCTGCATCGGAGCACGCGCCTGCCTGGGCGCTTGCCCTGCCGACGCGCTGACCCTCACGCCCTCCGGGATGCGCATTGACCGGGAGCGCTGTTCGGTCTGCGGCGACTGCGCCCAGGCCTGCCCAGGCGGCGCACTGGAGGTCATTGGCCGTCGCTGGACCCCGGAGCAGCTGATGGAGGAACTGTTGAAGGACAAGGTCTTCTTCGAGACCTCGGCCGGCGGCATCACGTTCAGCGGGGGCGAGCCTATGCTGCAGGAGGATTTCCTGAGCGAGGTCCTGCCGCGCTGCCGCAGGGCGGGCCTGCACATCGCGCTGGATACCTGCGGCGCCGCCTCACCCGAACGCTTTGAACGGATTCTCGACTTGGTGGACCTGGTCCTGTATGACCTCAAGATCATGGATCCGGACCGACACCGAGCCGCCACTGGGGCGGCCAACGATCTGATCTTGCACAACGCGCGCCTCTTGGCGTCCCAAGGTGTTCCTCTGTGGGTTCGCACACCCATCATCCCCGGCTACACGGACGATCCGGAAAACATACGGGCCCTGGGAGCCTTCATCCAGCGGGAACTGCCTACGGTCAAGCGCTGGGATCTGCTGGCCTACACCAACCTGGGGCGGCCCAAGTATCACCGCCTGGATGTTCCCTATCCGCTGGAGGCGGCCGCGCTGCTGTCTCGGCAGTCGATGGTTTCCACCTGGCAGACCGCCGCCGATCTGGTCCCGTGTGCCCGCTGGTCCGGAGCGACCCAATGAAAGCGGAGGCAACCATGTCCATCTTGAATGACACCCCCGGCTTGCTGGATGCCCTGCGCGGAGAGATGACACCTAAGTTTCTGGCTACCCGAAGCGCCGACGGCGCGCCGAATGTGGTTCCCTGCATAACGCTCCTGCCAGCCGAGGATGCGCCTGACACGCTCACCTTCGGCAATTTCCTGCTGCGCAAGAGTATCAAGAACCTGGAGGAGGACAGGCGCGTTGGGATTCTGGTGATCACCACCGATCTGCAGGGTTGGATTCTCACGGGCGATTTTCTCGAGTTTCAACGCAGCGGGCCCTACGTGGATCGCCAGATGAGCAGCTCCCTCCTGCGCTACAACGCGTACACCGGAATCCGAAATGCCGGTGTCATCCGGCTGCGATCCGCCGAGGCGACCTTTGCCATTCCTCGCTTGGAGGTCCTGCGGGACTTTACTCTTGCCCGCCTCAGCGCGATCCGCGGCTGGGGGCGTGGGGATGGGGGGGTGCCGGTGCCCCTGCCCGTTCGGCGCGAATTCGCAAAGATGGCGGCGGTGAAGGTCCTGGCCTGGGTGAGTCCGACGGGCTACCCGGTTGTCGTCCCGGCGATTTCGATGCAGCCGAGCGGAAATACGGGCCTGGTCTGCTGGAACGGAGCCCCTGAGCTGCCCCAGCCGCCCCCGGGCGCCTTGGTGGCGACCAACATCCTGACCCTCGAGGCCGTTTCCTATCAAGCGAAAGGCACCTGGAGCGCCTCCGGACGCAGCGGCGCGATTCAGGTCCGAGAGATCTATGCCGGCGGACCGCCGCTGCCGGGTGGACGCATCGCCTGAGTGTCGCCTAGTGCTCGCGGGGGGCCGATTTCCCCCCGGCAGCTCGGGTCGCTTCCGCCGTCGGTGGAAGGGGAGCAGCAAACGACGGTTCACTTCTGAGTGAATCGGGGCGAACCGGGCCGAGGGCACATCGCCGCTCTCTGGGGGAGGAACCCTCCCATCTTGGGGCCCCGGGTGAGGATCAGAGCGGGCGGCGGATGAACGCCCGCCCCGGATGTCTCGCCTGCGCCTTCGATCTTTCTTGAGCCTCCGTGCGACGAGAATGAGCGGGCTATTCCCCTGTACCTGGAGGCGCAAGGGGCGCCCTGAGGGGTTTGCCCGGAGAAAGGCCCTCAGCGATCCCCACCTTGGCGGACTGCAATTGCGCCCGAGCTCTCGGGCCGCCTCCGCCCATCGCCTAGATGGCCTGTCCCTTGAACCGGCTCATGCACAGATGCCCGATGTCTCAATTTCTCATTGAAAGGGATTATCCTTGCAGGGCGGCCTCCGAGGCGATGGGCACAAACATTGGTCGCAAGGGCGTCTTTCACACGATGAGATTCCGCAAGAGTCTTGCCGCCGCGCGCGCAAGCCCGCAGACCATGCCGGTGTCCCCGTCCTTTGAGAACCTGTTCTTGGAGCACTGGACGCATGTTTACCGGATGGTCCTTGGGCTGGTGGGGGACCCAGCCGAAGCGGAGGATCTGGCATTGGAAGCCTTCCTGAAACTGTACCAGCGAAGCCCGCAGCCGCCAGAAGGCTTCAATGTGGGAGGCTGGCTCACCCGTGTGGCGGGCAATTTGGGACTTCGCTCAATTCGAAGCTACAGGCGGCGCCAGCGTTACGAGCTCGAGGCTGGCGTGGGCGTCCTGGAGGACGCCCCTGAGAATCGGCCGGCGGAGATCCAGGCCCGCGAAGAAGAGCGCCGCCTAGCCAGAATGGGGCTGGCCCGGATGAATTCTCATCAGGCCCAGTTGTTGATCCTGCGCTACTCGGGCATGACCTATCGAGAGATCGCCGCTGCCATGGGCCTCTCGCCAAATTCGGTCGGTCCACTGCTGCTCCGCGCGGAACGCGCCTTCGAGAAATGCTACCGGTCTCTGATGGAGGAGGATGCATGAGCCAACACCTGAGCGATGGCCAGTTGAGAGCGGCGCTCGACGGAGAGCTCGGCTCAGCGAATCTGAGCCACCTGGAAAGTTGCGCAGGGTGTCAGGAACGACGCGAGGCGGTGCGGCGGGAGTGGCAACCGACCGCGGGCAGGCTCGCCCTCTTTTCCCAGGCCAACCCGCCAGCGGATCTCTCCTCCCGGACCGCCCTGAGCCATTTCCACGAACGAAGACTCGCCCGAAAGGAGAGCTCAAGCATGGCAAGAAAAGCGCTTCATTCACCCGTAGTCCAGTACGGCCTGCCGGTTGCGGTGCTCTTGGTTCTGATCCTGACGATTCCCACCACGCGTGCCCTGGCTGACAAGTTGCTCAATCTGTTCCGGGTGGAGCATGTGGCGGTCATCCCGGTCGACTTTACCGGATTGCAGCAACTCACGGGCCAGGGGACGGTTGGAAAGCAACTCAGTGAACTGATCTCGGACTCGGTCACGATGACTCAGAAGCCCGGGGCCCCTGTCGAGGTTTCCGATGCGGTTCAGGCCAGCCCGCTGGCAGGGTTCAAGGTCCGTCTTCCCCAGGGTATGACGCCCTCGCGCATCAGCGTGGTCGGCGCGTCGGCCTTCACCTTTAAGGTCAATCGCACCAAGGCGCAGGCCTTGTTGGATGAGGCCGGGAGAAGCGATCTTCGCCTGCCTGCCTCGATTGACGGCGCGCTGGTCTCCGTGAAGATCCCCGCGGCGGTCAGCGTCGATTACGGCACCTGCCCTGCGCCAAGTACGGACGAGTCCGGAATCGACCTCAGTGCGGGCGGTTCCGCCGGCCGCCGTTACCCGGACTGTGTCATTCTGGCTGAGATCCCCAGTCCGACGGTCACCGCCACACCCAGCCTGGATGTTGCCCAGCTAGCCCAAATCGGCCTGGAGTTCACGGGCATGACCAGTGACCAGGCGGCGGCCTTTACCAAAACCGTCGATTGGACGTCCACGCTCGTGATCCCCATTCCCAAGAATGCCGCGACCTACGAGCAGGTGAATGTGGACGGGGTGGTGGGAACCCTCATCCAGCGACCGGCGGACGACGCTCCCGAATTCGGGCTGCTGTGGGTCAAAGGCGGGGACATCTACGGGATCAGCGGCCTGGGCAGCGATTCCCAACGGGCGATCCAGATGGCGAACTCACTCCCGTAGGGGTCTCTCATGCCTGACGGATCGGCGATTCGTACAGACCAGCTGAGGAAGGTTTTCGGCGAGCGGTCCGCGGTGAAGGACCTCACCCTGCTGGTGGAGCAGGGTGAGGTCTTCGGTTTCCTGGGGCCCAATGGCGCGGGGAAGACGACCGCCATGAAGATGCTGCTGGGGTTGATTGCACCCACCTCCGGCACAGCCTCCGTCCTGGGGGCGCCGATTGGCGATCGCCGGGCCTTGGCTCGCATGGGGTTTCTCCCCGAGCACTTCCGATTCCAGGAGTGGCTTACCGCGCGCGAGTTCCTTGAGCTCCATGGTCAGCTTTGGAACATGAACCCGCACGACCTGAAACTGCGGATCGACGAGTTGCTGGACCGAGTCGGCCTCTCGGAGTATCGCCAAAAACAACTGCACACTTTCTCCAAGGGGATGTTGCAGCGGATCGGGCTGGCTCAGGCCCTGCTCAACCGCCCCTCCCTGGTTTTCCTCGATGAGCCGACCTCGGGACTGGATCCGATCGGCCGCCGCCTAGTGAGAGATATCATCCACGAGCTGCGTTCCGACGGCACCAGCGTCTTCTTGAACTCTCATCTTCTCAGCGAAATCGAAGTCACCTGCGACCGGGTGGCCTTCATCCGCCATGGGGAAGTCGTCCGGGTCATGGAGTGGCGCTCTCTGGAGGCGGGGCAGACCGTGGCCACCCTTCACGTGCGCAACCTCTCCGCCCAAGCGCTCGAGGGGCTCAGGCAGTGGGGGCAGGACATCCACGCGGAAGGCGAACAGGTGAGCCTCTCCGTCCCAAGCGAGTCGGCCCTGCCGGAGATCGTGCGTCACCTCGTGGCGAACGGGGCGGCCGTGTACAGCCTCGTGCCCAATCGCAAGTCCCTGGAGGAGATCTTCGTGGAGACGATTGGGAAGGATGGGGGGCTGTGAACAACATCTGGGTCCTGGCGCGCATGACATTTCGGGAAGCCATTCGACGTCGGATTGTCCTGACAGGGGTCGTCCTGGGAGTCTGCTTCTTGATCATTTTTACCGCCGGATTTCACTTCATCATCTCCCAGATCGGCACGAGCGCGGCGAACCTTTCCGCGCAGAGCAACGGCCCGGGGCTGGCCCGGATTGCCCGCACCGAGGGGATCAACCTGCTGCTCCTCTCGGGGCTCTATGCCGTCACCTTCCTTTCCGTCGCCATGGCGGCTCTGCTAGGCGCAGACACCCTGGCGGGGGAGATCAGCTCGGGCACAATCCAGACCATCGTCACCAAGCCGATCCGCCGGTCCGACGTCGTCCTTGGAAAGTGGCTGGGATTCGTCGGGCTCCTGGCACTCTATGTCCTGCTCATGGCCGGCGGTACCGTGTTGAGCGTGCTCGTTCAGACAGGGTACACACCCGATCACCTGGTCGCTGGGCTGGCCCTGATCTATCTCGAAGCCGCACTGATCATGACCATCTCGCTCGCGTGCTCCAGTGCATTTCCGGCGCTGGCGACCGGAGGCATTGTGTTCGGTCTTTGGGGCCTTTCCTTCATGGGCGGATGGATTGAGCAATTCGGCTCGCTCCTGCAAATTCCGACCGCGGTCAAGGTCGGAATCATTACCAGTCTGATCATCCCCAGCGAATCGCTCTGGCGCCGTGCGGCCTTTGAGATGCAAACCCCTCTGGCGGGGGCACTGGGCATGTCTCCATTCGGGACCATCTCCGTTCCCAGCTTCCTGATGATCGCCTATGCGGTGATCTATCTCTTTGCTTCCCTGGCGGTGTCCGTTCGAATCTTTCAGCGGCGCGACCTCTAGTCCAGGTGGTTGCCCTCCCATGACGGGCTTTCTCCCCCAACTGGCGAGCGGCCCCCACGACCGGGCGGCGGCGCGCTCGCCTTTGGGTATCGCTCAGATGGGGGCGAGCATCCGTCCGGCCAATGCCGTGAGCCCATCGACCGTCATCTGGCCGAGGGCCATCGCCGCAAAGCGCGGCAACCGAAGCAAGCATATAGCTGTCTGACCTCTGCAGGAGCCCAAATGCCGACTGCGGACCTTATTCAGGAAGGCGGCCCTGCTCCAAGCCTGGGTGGGTTGAATGCGCCCTGGCGGCTTGCTCGCAGATGGGGGCCGCCAGAGCCGCACCGTGGCCTCGACGCCGAGAGATGGACGGACGAGATAGGCAGCGAGGGGCAAACTACGGGGACCACCCTGCGGGCAGAGACTGCAGGCCGCTGCTACTCTCACCCCGTCACACCCGACCGCAGGTGGCACGTGTCATTCAAGGACACAAGCGTGTACTTCTTCCCATCTGCTTCAAACACATTGATGGCGCAGGTATCCTGCTTCAGGCGCCAGAGATGATTGTTGTCCAAGCCCAGCACGCTCAAGAGGATGATCCGATTGACAATCGTGTGAGAGACCAGCACGATGGTCTCCGAGGCGTGACGAGCGACCAGATCCCGCACGCTCTGCATGGCCCGGGCCCGCAGGTCGTCCAGCCTCTCGCCATCGGGCAGCTGCGCTTCCTGGGGGGAGTTGGACCAGGCTGAGTAGACCTCCGGCCACCGTTCCCTGGCCTCCTCGGGCGTCAGCCCTTGCCACCGGCCGTAGTCGATATCCACAATGCCACTCTCCACCTGGACTCCCAAGTTGCAGTGCCTGGCTATGGCCTCCGCCGTCCTCACCGCGCGCGACAGGGGGCTGGAGTAAACGGAGCTCGGCTTCCACTCCGAGGCCAGCCGCTTGGCAGTCAATTCGGCCTGGGCCAGCCCGGTTGCGTTAAGGGGCACATCCGCCCGCCCTCGATAGCGTTCGACCCGATTCCACTCCGTCTCTCCATGACGCGCGAGGACTATCAAGGTCATGTCCCACCTCTGCCGACGTAATCATTCTTCAAGAATCCCATTCCTCTTGGCACTGCCTCCTTGCACCGGAGGAGCGGTTCCCCTGCTGTGGCCATGGGGCGATCCTGGGCGACCTGTGCAAGATGGCCGGGGAGGCAAGGCCACACCCATATCAGGGTCGCTGCTCGGGCAGGCTGCCTTCGAGGGTCCGAGGGAAGGGCTGAACAACCTTCCGGGAATGCAAGTCTAAGTCTGGACCGGGAAATCGTCCAGGTGCAACCTTGGAAGAGGCACTCCATGCCAGCGGGTGCCGGAAATGATATACCTCATTTCTCGCCCTTCCACGAAGGGTTCCGAGCGCGGACTGCAGAGGATTCACGATTCGTCTGTTGGCGCACCTCGCCCAAGGTCTGCCGGGCAGTTGTTCGGGCCGGTCTCATTCCATGGACCTGCCTCCTTTCGGGGCCAGATCACCCCTCCGGCCCCGATTGCACCGTAGGGGCGTCGGGCCGAGAGGCAAGATTCCCTTTCCTTGGAGGAAAACCTCCTCGGTCAGATTGCCGCAGAAAGGCTTACAAGCCCCGCCTATGTTATCCTTGCTGGCGGGCTGACTCCTTCGGTGGCGGTTCCTTCTCTCGGGCTGGCACTTCCTTGTCGGTGTGGTTTGGCGGGACTGCGCGGCGACCACCTTTGACCCTTGCGAACCCCGAGGGCGCGGTGGTATCGGGGAGTTCCTTCCTGCTCAGCCCCCTCTCACGGCCGCCCTATCAAGGGCCTCCCGGACCCCAGCCAGAAAGGGGTGACCGCCCTCCTCAACTTCTAGGGAGAGCAACTGAGATGGAGGGAGGATATCTTCGCCTCCTGCGGTCGGATGCGCTTGCTCCGGCGGCCAACCGGAAGGCGACCAACAGAAAGGAAGGACGATGGCACAAACTGAGCTGGCACTGGGAACGAAAAAGAGAATCGCTCTTGTGGCTCACGACAACAGGAAGGAAGATCTGCTGGAGTGGGCAAAGTACAACCGAGGCACCCTGGCTCAACACACCCTGTTTGCCACCGGCAGGACCGGTAGGCTCCTGGAGAAGGAGCTCTCGGTCAAGGTAACCAAACTGCAGAGTGGCCCTCTGGGAGGAGATCAGCAAGTTGGCGCAAAGATCACCGAAGGGGAAATCGATTTCCTGATCTTCTTCTGGGATCCTCTTGAACCTCTTCCGCACGATATGGATGTGAGAGCTCTGCTGAGAATCGCCGTGGTGTGGAATATTCCTGTAGCCTGCAATCGGGCATCTGCCGACTTCATGATCTCCTCTCCCCTCATGTCTGACCAGTATCAGAGGAATGTTCCGGACTATGCTGCCTACGAGGGACGGACCCGAGGCGAAGTTATTTCCGCAGACACCGAAGAGAGGGGAAGGTGAATGACCGATCCGGGCGACGGAAGCCTCGCCCTCACTTCCTGTTGGAAACGGAATGGAAGGGTCCCGTGCGAGGTACAGGCCTGGCCAAAGAGTAAACGATTCTCGCAGGGATCCGTGGCCTCCTGCCTCTCGCGCCTCAGGCAGGCGAACGCCCTGTGGACGGATCGCCAAAGACGCCCCGGCGGAAGGTCGCGGACACGGGGATCAGCGAAGGCTGAATCCAAAAGGTGAAGCCGAGGCTACGCCGGCCCGGGTCCGGAGCCCGGTTCCTCCGTTCCTGTCTGCGTTCCAGAATCCTGCTCATCCCCTTTGGCCAAGGAAGTTGATCGGGCCAAATGGCGAGAAGGTCGAAGCCCCCCGGGCAGAAGATGCTAGCGAGAGGTCCCGACCTGCTCCGGGTCTGGCCGTAGGCCCGGAATGCGCGGCGGGGTGCATTCCGAGATGGGCTCTCGTCGATTTGGAGCCTCTGACGAGGCGATACGAGGCGAGGGATTGCACCCCCTTCCCGGACCAGGCGTCGGTCACAAGTGGCCAGCCGCCCCCACGCCGTTCATCCCGCCAGCGAGGATCCCAGGCCCTGATTTGCCAGCAATGTATATACGTCTTCCAGGGTGGATTCCACCGGGCTGATGGATTGGACCGTGATCCCCTTTTCGGCAAGCAGGCGGGTCACGCTCTGGGGATTCCATTCCCCGGTGTTGATGATCACGTGAGCCTGGTCGCCGTACAGGCTGGCCCGGGTGATTCCGGCCGTCCGGCTCAACTCCTCAACTGCCTCCAGCAGCGGGCTGGCATCAAGGTTCCAGGCTGCTCCATGCAGGTAGGTCGCCCGGAGGCGATGAGGTGTGTCGAAGGCCAGGAGCTTTCCTCGGTTCATGAACCCGACCTTGTTGCAATGCTCCGCCTCATCCATGTAGTGAGTGGTGATGAGGACTGTCGTTCCTTGGGAGGCCAGCAAGTAGATTAGATCCCAGAACTCGCGCCGGGCCACCGGATCCACCCCGCTCGTGGGTTCATCCAGGAACAGCAAAGGCGGGCGGTGAATCAGAGCACAGCCTAGGGCCAGGCGCTGGCGCCAGCCTCCCGAGAGCTCCCTGGCAAAGGTCGACCTGCGATTCTCCAGTCCCGCCAGGTGCAGTACTTCTTCGATGCGTCTCCCCTCCTCGGCTGCCGGAACATCATAGACCCCAGCGTAGAACTGCAGGTTCTCCAGCACGGTGAGATCGTCGTAGAGGGAGAACTTCTGGGACATGTAGCCGATATGCGGTTTGACCGCCTCGGGGTTCCTGGCCACATCGATACCCATGACCCGGGCCGTCCCTTCGGTCGGCTTGATCAATCCGCACAGCATGCGGATGGTTGTCGTCTTTCCGCTCCCATTCGGACCAACATACCCGATCACTTCACCGGGCTGGACCGAAAAGGACACATGGTCCACGGCAACGAAGTCGCCGAACTTCTTCGTCAGGCCATCCAGTTCAAGCGGAAGGACCGGGGGTTGCATACGGCGCTCCTTCCGATTGAAGCAATTGAATGAACACGTCCTCCAGCGTGGGGGCCACCGGCGAAAGGTGCCCCAGAGGAATCCCAGCAGCGGCCAGCCGTCCTGGAATCCTCGCCAAAGGTCCTGCGGCGGAGAGGACACGCAGGTGCAAGAACCCGCCGAACGTATGCACGTCTTCCACCTCGGGATCTTCGACGGCGATCTCGCGTGCGGCCATCTGCGGTTCCGCGGCGAGTTCCAGGATCCGTCCGGAAAGGCGTTTCACAAGGTCGCGGGGCGCGTCCTGGGTGAAAGCGCGCCCGTGGTTCATGAAAACAACCCGATGGAAGCGCATCGCCTCGTCCATGTAGGGAGTGCTCACCAATACGCCGGATCCAGCGCGCAGCAGGCCGATCAGCAAGTGCCAGAATTCCTGACGTGCAACCGGGTCGACCCCGCCAGTGGGTTCATCGAGCAGGAGAACCTTCGGCCGATGGACCAGGGCACAAGCCAGCCCGAGTTTCTTCTGCATCCCGCCGGAAAGCGCCGCGGCCGGCCGGTTGGCGAATTCTGTCAGGCCAGCGAACTCGAGCAACTCCCGTGAGCGTTGCGCGACCTCGGCCGCAGGCACCTCGAAGACTTCCCCAAAGAAGTTCAGATTCTCCGCCACCGTCAAGTCCCCGTACAGGCTGAACCGTTGAGCCAGGTAGCCGATTTGTTCTCGAGCTAACTCAACCTGGGAGGGGACAGCGTACCCGGCCACGCGAATGCGGCCGCTGGTGGGCTGGTACGCTCCGCACAGGAGCCGCATCGTGGTAGTTTTCCCCGCTCCATCGGGCCCGACCAGCCCGACCATTTCGCCAGCGCGCACTCGCAGGTTAAGCCCATCGACGGCCCGCAGGGCCCCGAAGGTCTTGACCAAGTTCTCGGTTTCGAGCAGGATCTCGGCTTCCATCCCGATTACCGGTCAAAGGTCACATCGCCAGGCATGCCCGGCTTCAGCTTCCCGGTCTTGTCGCTCAGCCGCAGCTTGACGGCAAAGACCGTCGACTGCCGCCCCGTAACCGTCTCCACGTTGCGCGGCGTGAACTCCGCTTGATCCGAAATGTAGCTCACCGTCGCGCTGAACTTCTCCCCCGGATACGAGTCCACCGTCATCTCCGCCCCCTGCCCCAGCGAGATCTCCCCTACCCGATCTTCCGGAACGTAGACCGTAATCGTGAGGTTTGACAAACGCCCCAGCTCCAGCGCCACCCCTCCCGGATTCACCGTCTCCCCGGGTTCCACCGAGCGCGTCAGCACAATGCTGTCCTCCGGCGCCGTCACCGTCAACTCTGCGATCTGGGCATCGATCAGCCCCAGATTCGCTTGGGCCTGGGCCAACGTCGCTTTGGCCGCCTCCACCCGCGCCTGGGCCGCCGTCACGTCCTCCGGGTTCGGCCCGTTCGCCACCCGACTCAGGTTGTATTGCGCATCGTCCACCGCCGCCTTGGCCAGCGCGTACTGCCCGCTGACAATGTCCTGCGTCGATTGGGAGGCCGCCAACCCCGAATACCCCGTGTGAATGTAGTCGTTGTAGGCCTTCTGCTCCGCCTGCAAGGCGTGGCTGTATTCCACCTGGGCCGCCTTGACCTGAAAGTAGCCCTGCCAGCCCGCATCGTGATGGTTCAGAACGTAGTGCAACCGCACGTTGGCTTTGTCCGCCCAGTCCTGCGCGTCCAGCAGCGCACCCTTCTTCGGGTTCAAGACCACGTTGTTGTAGTTCGTCGTCGCGTCCGTCAGCGCCTTCTGCGCATTCGCCAGAGCCAGTTGCGCCTGCGCCTGCGGCGTGTTCGACCGCAGCAGATTGTCCAGCGCTTCCTGCGCGCTCACCTGCGCCGCCTGCGAGCTCGCTTGTGCCAGGTCCACGTTCGCCGCCGCTACCTTCCGCTGCGCCGCCAGCAGGCTGTCGTCCAGCGTAAAGAGCACCTGCCCCGCCTTGACGCTGTCCCCCTCCTCCACCTTCACCGAGGCCACCTTCCCCGATAGCTGCGGCGCGATGGAGATGGTTGTCGTCTCCACCGTCCCTGAGGCCGTCAGCGCGGCGGTGTCCGTCGCCGACCGTCGCAGAAGAAAGTACCACACCCCGCCCGCCCCAACCGCCAGCACCAGGAGGATCAAGACTGATCGAAATGCTCGATTCTTCTTCATGGCCACTTCCTCTTTTCTTCCTCGAACTCGTCCCTAGTCCAGGGTCTTTTGGAACCGCCAGGCCGCAAGCCCCAGCAGCGCAATGGAAAAAGCCGTCAACGCGAGCACTTGGGGGATGAACAGATTGAGGCCCGCCCCTTTTATCACAATGCTGCGCATTATGTAGATGTAGTACGTCAGCGGAAGGAGGCTCCCGATGAATTGCAGCACCAAGGGCAGCGAGCTGACCGGGAAGAGAAAGCCCGAGAGCATCATCGACGGCAGCATGATCGGCATGGTCATGAACTGCGCCTGTTGCTGGGTGCGAGCTACGGTCGAGATGAACAGGCCCAGGCCCAGGTTGGGCAAGAGATACAACGCCGTCACCGCCAGGAGAAGAATCACGCTGCCTCGGATCGGGACGCCAAACCAGAACGTCCCAATCACCAGGATCAAGACCGTGTTGGCAAAGGAAACCAGGATGTACGGCGTAATCTTCGCCAGCACCAGCTCCCAGTTGCGAATGGGGGTCACAATGAGCTGCTCGATGGTCCCGCGCTCCCGCTCCCTCACGATGGAAAGGGCCGTCAGGTTCACGGTCGTCATGAACAGGATCATCGCCACCAGTCCCGGGACGAGGTTGTAGGTACTGAGCAGGTCGGGATTGTAGAGAACCCGAGTGCGGACGTCGATGGGCGAAGACAGGCTGGCCGTCGACCCCAGCAAGCCTAACTGCTGGGAGAGGATGGCGACTCCCTTAGCCTGGCCAGCCAGAGTGGCGGCGGCGAGCACCTGGGTTGCGGTGGTCGGGTCGGAACCATCGATGAGGACGGACACCTGAGCGGTCTTTCGGGATGCCAGATCACTGCTGTAGGTTGGGGGAATGATAATCCCCACCTTGACCTTTCCCCCCTCAATCAAGTTGTTGACGTCGGTTGCGTTATAAGCCGCGTAGTCGAGGGAGAAATAGCCTGTGGCCCGGAAGGCGTCCAGTAGGGATCGGCTCTGCTGGCTGTTGTCCTGGTCAAATACCACAGTGGGCACGTTCTTGACGTCCGTGTTGATTGCATAGCCGAGCAGTACCAGTTGCAGGATCGGCATGATAAAGATGAAGATCAGGGTGCGCGGGTCCCGCAGCATATGCAAGATTTCTTTCTTGATCAGGGCTCTGAAGCGTCTCATTGGCATGATCCCCATAGTTCCTGGTCGGACGGGTGGGAAGAGCGCCCCTGGCCCGGCCTTTTCCGGGACGGACCTTCTCACAAGAACCGATATTCTATTCGGAAGGCATGGACCGAAAGGTCACCTCAGGTCGCTTGTTCGAGAGCATCCAGAACCTTCCGCAAGAGCGAAAGGAAGATGTCACATTCATCTGGGGTGAACTGGCCCAGGATCTGTTCCACCCTCTCCATAATGAACTCATTGATCGTGCGGTAAACCTCCAGGCTGACCGCGGTCAGGGCGACTCGCACAACGCGCCGATCCTCCGGGTCAGGCAGCCTTTGGGCGTATCCGTTGTCTACCATCCAATCCATGATCCGCGTGGCGGTGCTGAGGGGAACGTCCAGCTCATGGCTGAGCTCGCCCATCGTGATTGGATTCTCATGATGCGACAGAAC
>JBEKSY010000013.1:0-80113 GCA_049516595.1 Anaerolineales bacterium | reverse complement strand
GTCTTTGGACTTCTGGCGCTTTCCCTGCTCGAAGTCCGAGGATTGCGCGGACCGATCGTAAAGACCCTCTCGACAACCTCCATGCTCGAGAAGCTGGGTGCTCGCTACGGTGTTCCCGTTCACCAAACCGGGGTCGGCTTCAAGTACGTTGCTCCTAAGATGCTTGAGACCAACGCCTTGATGGGGGGCGAGGAGTCCGGAGGATTTGCCTTTCGGGGTCACGTCCCCGAGCGCGATGGCCTCTTGGCCAGCCTGTACCTGCTCGACATGATGGTTTCTCTGCGCAAGAAGCCCTCCGAGTTGGTGATGGCCCTTTACGAGAAAGTGGGCGGTGCCTACTACTACGACCGCGTCGATTGGCCGCTGGATGAGGCTGGCCGGGGGGAGGCCATGGAAAAGGTTGCGTCTGCGCGCCCGGCGCACCTTGCGGGTCTGCGCGTCCTGGATCGACTCACGGTTGATGGTTTCAAGTACATATTGGAGGACGGAGGCTGGCTGCTGGTCCGCTTCTCAGGGACCGAACCCATCGTGCGCGTGTACTGCGAGACCACGCACCAGGAGAAAGTGCAAAGGCTCCTGGAAGAGGGAACCCGGCTTGTCGGCCTCCAGCCCTGAGGCCGGGGCGCGTTGGAAAGAGGCCGCGCTGCCTGCCGGGGCCTGGCCGGGCCTGACGGACACTCACTGCCATCTCAATTCAGCGGCCTTTGCCCAGGATCTCGAGCAGGTTCTGCTGCGTGCCCGTAGGAGCGGTGTCGTGCGGATGCTCGTCCCCGGGGTGGACTTGGCTTCCAGCCAAGCGGCGGTCGAGCTCGCCGGGAGAGTAGAGGAGGTCTTTGCGGCGGTCGGTATCCACCCGCACTCCGCGTCGGAACTCAACTCCAGGGCGCTGTCTCGCCTGCGGGAGCTGGCCCAGACCGGGAAGGTCGTCGCCGTGGGAGAAATTGGGCTGGACTACAGCCGCGACTTCCCCGGGCGAGGTGTTCAGAGGGAATCCTTTCAGGAACAACTGGACCTGGCCGGGGAACTCGATCTCCCGATCGTTGTGCATGTGCGCGACTCAGTTGAAGAGACGCTCCGCACGCTTGAGGATTGGGCCAAGTCTCGGCACCTGCGCGCGGTCCGGGGCGTTTTTCACGCCTATGGGGGCAGCCCGGAGATAGCCGACTTCGCAGGGCACTGGGGGCTGTTTCTGGGGATCGGTGGAATCATCACCTACCCCAAAGCCGATGCGCTGCGCGAGAGGATCAGGAAGGCTGGGCCGGATGGGCGAACCTCCATGGAAAGGGCCTTGCTGGAGACCGACGCCCCCTACCTTCCGCCGCAGGGGCATCGGGGCCAGAGGAATGAGCCGGCGCTGGTAGCGAGTGTGGCCGACCAAGTCGCCCGGGAATTAGGACTGCCTATGGATAGGGTCGTCGAGATCACTCGAGGGAATGCGCAGCGGGTGTTTGATTGGGAGTAGGCGTTGACTGAGGCCAGCTTTTTCTTCTTGGTGCGAGAAGAGCTACCGGAGGTGGAAGCCCGAATGCTCGCCTTCAGGCATCCCAGCGACCAGATCCTGCAAAGCGCCCTGGAGAACCTGCTTCGGGCGGGCGGGAAGCGCATCCGCCCCACGGTCGCACTGCTGGCGGGTCAGATGCTCAGCGCCCCGCGCGATGGCCTGCTGGACTTCGCCGCCGCAATCGAGATGCTCCACACCGCGACCCTGGTCCACGATGACCTAATTGACGGGGCCACGTTGCGCCGGGGCACGCCCACTTTGAACTCCCGCTGGTCTACGGAGGCCACGGTGCTCGCAGGCGATTACATCTTCGCGTGCGCGGCTTACCTGGGAACACAGACCCATTCACTGGAGGTAATGCAGGAGTTCGCGCGCACCCTCATTACCATTATCAGCGGCGAGCTGGGCCAGATGTTCGAGCGCTCCACTCTCATTTCCGGCGAAGAATACGAACGGCGCATCTATGCCAAGACCGCCGCCCTTTTCGAACTGGCTTCCCGTGGAGGGGCGCTACTTTGCAACGAGTCGCCCGAAGTGGTCCATTCCCTAGGGCGATATGGAAGATGCCTGGGAATGGCTTTCCAGATTGTGGACGACGTCTTGGATTTCACCGGTCAAAGCGTTCGTATCGGCAAGCCAGTGGGGAGTGACCTTCGGCAGGGTCTGATCACATTGCCGGTGCTGTATTACCAGAAGCGCCACCCCGAGGACACTCGATTCGCGGCCCTGATGGACCCCAACCGGCCTTCCGGAACAGACGTGGATCAGCTGGTCGAAACGATTGGCCGGTCGGAGGCCATCCAAGAATCGTTGGCGCAGGCGCATCGCTACGCTTCGGAAGCCAAAGAATTGCTTGAGGGTCTGCCTGAGAACCGGTACCGGCAGGCTTTGCTGGATCTGACCGAATATGTGGTCAGCCGTGACCTCTGAGCGGATCGCCAGTTCTAGCTAGCATCCCAGCCCGCCCGATCACATTGGGGCTTGGCCGCGGATTCTCCTGGCCGGGCCTCAGGTGGAGGAAACCCATGGATCTCCTGATCAAAGTATACAAGAGGGTCGCTGCCGTGCAGCCCAAGGGACGAGTCGACTCCAATACGGCCCCCGAATTGGAGGAGGCCCTGGTCAAACTCCAAGGCGAGGGCCAAAATCACATCGTCCTCGATTTGTCCGAGATCGAATTCCTATCCTCAGCCGGCTTGCGGGTTATGGTGTTGACCATGAAGAACCTGCGTAAGAGCGCCGGCGACTTGGTAGTCGCTTCCCCCAATCAGCGTGCGCGAGACGTCCTGCGGCTCGCCGGGCTGGACAGCGTGTTCTCGATCTATGAAACCCGCGAGGCGGCAATCGCTAGCATCTGAGACCCGCTCTGATCCCTCCGCCCCCATGGCCACACCTGCCCACCGCTTTCAAACGGTCGCGCGTTTCGACCAATTGAAGTCACTGCGGAGGTTGGTGCGTGAGAACGCTCAAGCCCTGGGGTTTTCCGAGCGGGAGTCCTTCGCCTGCGAATTGGCCGCGGACGAGGCCTTCACGAACATTGTCCAGCACGCCTACGGCGGTGAAAGCGATTCCCCCATCGTGGTGCGTTTTCGGCGGGGCGCCGACCGGCTGCTGATATCTTTTGTCGATCTCGGGCCCCCCTGGGATCCTCGCCCACCTGCCGCCCCGAATTGGAATTCTTCCCCCGACCAGCTCGCCGTCGGCGGATTGGGCCGCCTGATCATCGAGCGCTCCATGGACCGCGTGGCATACCGGCGCCGTGGAGCGCGCAATCATCTCATGCTGTGCAAATGCAGGAGTGCGGCCGGGGCGGACAGTTCCTGAACCAAGGATCCGCGACTGACATGGGTGCTTGCGGCCCTCGGACTGGGCGTCCTGGCGGGCCCGGCCCTCCAACGCGATCGTTATCGCCGAGAACTGGTGAGCCGGGTGCGTGAGCTGACCCCGCCCCCCACTGGGAAGTCGCGCGACTCCTGGGGTCAACTGCGCGTTCTCGTGCCAGCCTGACTAATGCTGACTTCCCAGCCGGGCGAAACGCATGATCGCCCGAGGCTTGCCGCGGTCTTCTCAGATGGGGGCAGAGGCCTGCTCGGCTTCCGGGGCCACCTCGCCTCGCCCGTACAAGCGGCTCAGTTCCGCCAACCTTTCCTGCTGGCGAAGGGTCAGCTGCTCCTCCCGGACTCTCCAAGTCCAATTGCCGGAAGGACGACTCGGAAAGTTCATTCGAGCTTCCGACCCGAGATCCAGCACATCCTGGAGGGGAATCACCGCCATTCTTGCCACGGATTCCCAGCCCAGCCGGATCAAGTCCCAGGCAATATCTGTCCCCTGTGTGCCAAGATATCGCCGAGCGAAGTCTCTCTCCGCTTCTGAAGCCGAGTCGTACCAACCCCGGGTCGTGTCGTTGTCATGCGTCCCGGTGAACACGACGGTGTCCGGTTCATAGTTGTGGGGCAGATAGCTATTGGCCGAGTCACCGCTAAAGGCGAACTGGAGAACGGCCATGCCCGGCAGGCCGAACTGCTTCCGCAGGGACTCCACAGGAGGAGTAATGAGGCCCAGATCTTCGGCGATTAGCGGAAGGGCACCTAGCGAGGCGCGGAGTGCATCGAATAGGTCCGCTCCGGGCCCCGGCACCCAATCGCCACGCTCAGCCGTGGTTTCCCCTCGAGGGACCTCCCAAGCGGCTTCAAAGCCACGAAAATGGTCCAGTCTCACCAGGTCACAGGTACGCAGCACAGCCCGGACACGTTGAATCCACCAGCGGTACCCATTCTCCCTCATGCGGTCCCATCGGTACAGAGGGTTGCCCCAGAGTTGGCCAACACTGCTGAAGTAGTCCGGTGGGACGCCAGCGACCACCAGCGGCCTCCCCTGCTCATCCAGCTTGAAGAGCTCGGGGTGTGTCCAGACATCAGCGCTATCATAGGCCACAAAGATTGGAGCGTCTCCGATGAGACGGATCCCATCGCCCCGGGCCAGGGATCTGAGTTCATCCCATTGTCTGAAGAAAACGAATTGCTGAAAGCAATTCGCCTCGACACGGTAAGCATTGCGCTGCAGCGCGGTTTGCAGAGCCCTCGCTTGCCTCAGGCGCAGCTCCCGGGGCCATTGACCCCAGTCCCGCCCACCGTTCTCGTGCTTGATGGCCATGAACAAGGCGAAATCCTCCAGCCATTCGCCCTCGCTGTGCCGAAAGGCCTCAAAAGCCGCCTTTAGCCCATGCGCCTTGCCGGTTTTGAAGTTCTCGAAGGCCCGATCCAGCAATTGACCCTTGTAATCAATCACCTGGGCGTAATCAATGCGGCCCGTCGGAGAGTTGGGGAGGCGATCCAGGTCGCCTGCCCCCAGGAGCCCATCCGCCTGAAGGCGGTCCGGGCTGATCAGCATAGGGTTCCCCGCAAAGGCGGACAAACTCTGATATGGGGAGTCGCCGTACCCGGTGGGACCCAGGGGCAGGACCTGCCACAGGGATTGCTGGGACCCGGCCAGGTAACTGATCCAGTTCCGGGCCCCCGGTCCCATGTCGCCGATCGCGAACCGTCCCGGCAGCGAGGTCGGGTGGAGTAGGATCCCCGATCTCCTGGGCTCGCGAGTCACTCGATGCGCGCTTTCTCGACCCAGACCTGCTTGCCCCGCTCCAGATGCGCTGGAACTCGATCGGCGGGGACCTCCGTCCCAATAATGGCACCGGCTCCGATGCGAGCCCCGGCCGGCACCTCGCTTCCCTTGCCGATGCTGACCAGGGCCCCTTCCGCCGAATCAAGGCGCTCTCCGACCTGGGCCCCTGCACCCACTCGAACCCGTTTGTCGATGACGGCCCGCTCGACGGTCGCACCGGGCTCGATCACCGTACCGGTGAGGAGGATGGACTCGCGCACGCGCGCGCCCTCGCCCACGACGACACCTGGGGAAAGCACGCTGCGCTCAATCCGGGCATTGGCCTGGATCACGGATCCGTCTGACACCAGGCTGTCCTGGACCACCCCACCCGAACGAATCATCGCAGGCGGTCTTTCCTCCGAGCGAGTATGAATAACCCAGCCGCGATTGTTCAAGTCCAAGGGAGGGGAGGGTTCCAAGAGGTCCATATGGGCTTTCCAGTAGGACTCCAAGGTCCCCACGTCGACCCAGTACCCGGTGTAGGGGAACGCAAACAAGCGGCATCCCTCCGCCACCATGCTGGGCAAGACGTCCTTACCAAAGTCATCCCGTGATGTTTCGCGACTGCGGTCCTCATCAAACATCCGGTCGAGCACATCCATGTTGAATAGATAAACGCCCATATTCACCAAATTGCCCTGCGGGCGTTTGGGCTTCTCCACGAATCCCGTCACGCGATACTGGTCATCAGTGGTGATGATTCCAAACCGGCTGGCCTCCTCGATCGGGACTCGAATCGTGCAGATGGTCGCGTCCGCCCCGTGATCGCGGTGAAAGGAGACCAAGGGATCGTAGTCCATGGCATAGACGTGATCCCCGGACAGAATCAGCACAAGATCAGGTCGCGTGCTTTCCACGAAGGAAAGATTCTGCCGAACGGCGTCCGCGGTTCCGCGATACCAATCGGTTCGGCGTCTGGCCGTAAAAGGAGGATAAATCTTCACCCCACCGGTGAAACTTCGGTCTAGGTCCCACGGACCCCCATCCCCGATGTGCTCGATAAGGGAGTGCGGCCGGTACTGGGCCAAGATCATCACATCGGTGATATGAGAGTTGATACAGTTCGACAGGGTAAAGTCGATGATGCGGTATTTGCCGGCGAAGGGCACGGCGGGCTTGGCCCGCTTGACGGTCAATACTCCCAGGCGAGACCCTTCCCCGCCCGCCAGGATCACCGCTCGGACTTTCATCGCCCCTCCTTGGGTTGTGCCGCCCCTTGACGATGAAACCGGATCGCCCGCCGATAGGCCGAGAGATAGGCTCGCGCAGGATTCTCCCAGCCAAAATCCTGCCTCATCCCTGTTCTCTGCAGCCTTCGCCAGCGACTCGGCGACTCATGCCACTCTCGGGCACGGCTCAGGCCCTCCCAGATCGCATCGGGGGTCGCCGCGTCAAATACGAATCCCGTTCCTCTGGGAGAGGAGACGTCGCGGACGGTGTCGCGCAGTCCACCCGTGGCTCGCACCACGGGAGGGCATCCGTAGCGCATGGCGATCATCTGCCCCAGCCCGCACGGTTCGTACCGCGAGGGCATGAGGAAGAGGTCGGCTCCCGCATAGATCTGCGACGCCAAGTGCTCGTTGTAGCCCAGCACCGTTCCCACCTGAGCCGGATGCCCCTCAGCAAGCGCTCGATAAGCCTCCTCCAGCGAGCGATCACCCGCTCCCAGGATCACGACGCGCCCGCCCTGCTTCGCCCACTCTTCGAGTGCCGGGAGGGCCAGGTCGAGCCCCTTCTGGGCATCCAGCCGGGAGACGATTCCCACGATGGGTTCGCGACCCTCGCCGACGAGGTTGAACGCCTGGAGCAAGGCGAGACGGTTTTCGTCCCTGCGCTCCAGATGGGCTGCGTCGAAGTGCGTTCGCACGTCGGGGTCGGCGGCTGGATCCCATTTCTCCATGTCCAGACCATTGAGGATCCCGAAGAGGCGGTCAGAACGGGAGCGAAGGAACCGCTCCAGCCCGCAGCCGAACTCGGAGGTCAGGATTTCCGAGGCATAGCTCGGGCTGACGGTGGTGACCAAGTCAGCGCAGGCCAATCCCAAAGGCAGGATCGCATCGCCTGCCCAGTCCGGGAGGCTGGTGTCGAGGCACTCTGGCACCTCGCTACCGGATGGCAATCCATAAACGGCCAGTGCATTTCCAATACCATCTCCCAAGTAGGGCAGGTTGTGGACCGTCAGGAGCGTGGCCGCTCTGGCGAAAAATGGCGTTTTCTTCCCTCGGATTCCCAGCCAGTAGATCGAGGCGGCCGTGTGCCAATCGTTCGCATGAACCACATCGGGGGCCCACCCGATGGTCTTGGTTAGCTCGAGCGCGGCCAGAGAGAAGAACAGGAACTTGGGCGCGTCCTCCTGCGGGAGGGAATGGTATACCGCATCGCTAGTGCGAATGGGATCCCCGTCGACCAGATAAATCGGGAGGTCATCGAGTCCCATCTCGAAGGCTCGGGCGGCAATCGGCCCCGCCGAGGATGAAACCGCGAAGCTGGCAAGTGGGCTCATCCCCCGGGTTAAGGCTTTCAGTTGAGGATAGAGCGGGAGCGCCAACCGAACGTCCAGGCCGATCTTGCGGAGTTGGACCGGCAAAGCGGCGGCCATATCCCCCAAGCCGCCGACCTTCAAGAACGGGGCCGCCTCAGCCGCCAGGAACAGGACGTGAAGGCCAGACCGGGGTGCTCCCCCTGTCCCGTCCCTCGGCGAGGCTCCCCTCAGGCCCCGAACCATGTGTAGTCGATATCCTCAAAGAGTCGATCCAGCTGCCAGAATTCATGCGCCAACAGGGTGGGCGTTTGCCCGGTTTCCAGCGCGCGGGCGAGCTGACCAAACCGATCCAGATGGCTCCGGAACCTTTGGATCGAGTACTCCTTGGCCTGCCCGGTAGAGACTAAGAAGGGCCAATCTGAAGACTGCAGGAGCAGCAACTCCCTCGCCGTCTGATTTAACGCAGCTCGAGAGTCAGGTGCTGGAGAACGATATCTTGCCACCAGACGGGCCATCTGCTCCTCGGCCTGATGGATCGGTTCCCACATCCAATGGGTGTCGGCGTTATCCCAGGTGAAGTGGCCGCCCCCAGCGCCCCAGGATGTTTCCGGCAAATTGACCCATTCCTGGGGAGGGTGGTGGGTCAGGAATTCGCTGGATGTCGTCAGCTCCACTTGGGACGAATTGGCCAATCGCTTGAGAACCTCGCGCACCCAGTCCATTCCTTCGAACCACCAGTGCCCAAATAACTCGGTATCGTAGTTTGCCGTAAGGATCCCGACCCGGCCGCTTTCCCGGTGGAAGTCCGCTAGAAGGTTCTCGACCAGATGGGCAAAATGGTCAGCATGCTCCTGGACACGTTGCTGTGCCTTTTCGGGTTCGTAAACCTCTTTCTGACCGAGATCCACTCGGGCTCCGCTGACGCGCCAATACTGTAGCCCGGAGATTCCATCTTTCTTGTGGAACTCCCGATAGGCGGCCTCGCCTGGATATCCCCAGTCGGCACTCCAGACCTGGAGACCGGTGGCCCGGTTGCGGGCAAGGACCGCAACCTGCGATTGGCCCACGTAGTACGGCTGATACGACGATCCAGGTTGCTTGGGACCGGACACTTGGAGGGGGAATCCATAGCGTTGCACCACCTGCCCATAGGGGCCGATCGCATGGCCGGCGGCCACGTCACTCAGCTCCCCGCCTTCAACAGCTTGGGTGTCACTGAAAAAGAGACCCAGCCCGTTTCGCTGGAGGAATTCCTCGAGTCCGGGCCGTAACACCCCGCTCCCGGTGCGACTCGCCGGGCGATAGGCGCATTCCGGAAGCCAAATCGCGCGCGGATTTCGACCCATTAGGCGCCGATACGAGCTTACGGCCGTCTTCAATTGGAGGGAGATCGACTCATCCCGACCCAGGAGCGGGAGATAGCCGTGGGTCGCCGCGCTGGTAATGACCTCGATCCTGCCCTCCTCTTGCAACGTTCGAAAGGCGCCGACGAGATCTCGGTGAAATCGATCGGCAAAGCTGGTCAGCACTCGGCTGTACCAATCCAGATAGAAGCTGGCCAGCGATCGCCGGGACGCCTCGCCTGACACCTCAAAGCGAGGCAAATCCCGCCGGGCGCATTCGATCTTGTCATTCAGATACTGTTCAAAGTGGACCTGGATGTCCGCGTCGGCCAGCTGCTCCGCCAGGACCGGGGTAAGGCTGATCGTGAGCGGAGCAGAAATACCCCGCTCACGCAGATCGTAGAGCGCGTTCAGCAAGGGGATGTAGGACTCGGCCGCCGCCTCGTGGATCCATTCCTCGCCATGAGGCCAACGACCCGCCATTCGGCAGTAGGGGAGGTGCGAGTGGAGGACGAAAGTGAATGCCCCAATTTTCGGCATGGCGCCTCCTCTTCGGCCAGGAAGGTCCACCTGGATTCCGCGGGGCCAGTATACTACACGGCCTGTCCGGTTTCACGACCTTTTCTATTCGCCGCGGGTCCCTCCGCGCACCTTTCCAGTGGACCGCGATCTCTTTCGCCCGGCAGCGACCGCCGAGCTGGACAAAGACGCGTCTAGGCCGACACCCGCAGAAGGACAGTCGAATGGTCCCCTCCGGAGAAGCCACTGGGGCTGGGACCGAATTTCCCTCTGGCAGGCCGGGGCCCATCCGACGAGCATGCTGGTCTAAGTTTCCAGATTCGTAAGTATCCCAGCGTGTAGGTCCCCGACAGCCCGGCCCTTTGCTCGAAGGACCCGCTTCCGTTGAGTCCGGGAGGGTGACACGACGCCCTCGCGAAGACGTCGTTCTACTGAGGCGATTCGCACACGGTCAAGAAGGAATGTCGCAGACAAGAACAGGGCAAGTCAGGCATGTGACATCGGGGTGCAATGCCGCGAGGCCGGGGTGCGGAGAGGTGGAGCCGGCGTGGTCATTGGCCGCCGTTTCACCCTGGCTGGCTGGCCGAACTTGTCCTTCTCGACGAACGTTCAGGAAGGGAAAGGCGGATTCTGCAAGGGAAGACGAACTATCCCGGTCCACCCGGTTGGGAGGGGTCATCCGCCAGGGCCTGGCCGGAAGCACCTCGAGATGGTGACCCTCGCCTATGGGCAGCGCTGCTTCAGATCCGGAAGCTCCACCACCATGACGGGAGCGGATCCCACTTGCTCGATCTGACCCGTCACCTGGAGACAATCCCCCGGGTTGACGCCACTGCCTGGCCAGTCTGGCCAGTCGTAGCCCACCATGTAGAAGTCATTCGCACCCGTGCCAAAGGACACGTAATAGTTCCCACCCGTGCCGATGCCGGCGCGCACGACTCCGCGAACGCAGAGAGTACTTCCCACATCCTCAAGCGTGATGGCCTGAACGCTCCGGCAAGTCGCGGCGGGGGTGGGCGTAAGCGCCGCTGAGCCAGAGTTTCGCCCGGGGGTTAGAGCGGGGGACGATAACAGCGGACGGGTCGAGAGAGCCGAAAGCAGCCGCGTGCCATCGCTGATAGGGATTCGATTTGCGGCGAACCCCAAATCAAGCAGGAGCAGCATGACAGCTAGGGCGGGAAGGGTGTAGCGTGCCGCCCTGGCCGAGGCCACTTTTCGTGAGGCAAGCCCAATGGCCACCCATGAGGCGATTGGGAGAAGAGACATGAGGAAGAGGCCGGAGGCCTTCCAGAAGGAGGGCGCGCCCTGCGGAGATCGAGCCTCCACAACCCGCCTCGCCAGAAGGACTTTGAAGGCCAGCCACAAGGCCCCGGCAGCGGCGACGACGATCTCATGCCCGCCGAAGGGCTGGAGCACAAGGAGAAACAGAACGGGCAAGCCTAGGTCGAGCAGCACCAGCGAGGCGAACACTTCCAAGGCCGCAAAGTGAAATCCGGGCTGTTGCTCGGGGGAAAGCGGAGCGGGTTGGCTCTGATCATGCTCGCAAAACGGGCAATAGAGCGAATCGGCAAGGATCACCTTGCCGCAATTGGGGCAAGACTTTTTCTCTTCGGCAACTTGAACATCGGTGGGCGCGAAGAGATCGCTGAACGCTTCAATCGCCTGGCGATTCTGGGACGGATGATTCACGGGGAAGAGGCCCTGTATGAATTAAGCTATGCCCCCCAGTGGGCTATTCACTTGATCCCATTGTAAGGCGCCCAGCTTGAAGGAGCAACTAGCAAGTATCTTGCCGTCGGCCCATGAATCGATGGCCTCCGCACCAGACTTGAGGGGGGCAAGCCCAGGCAGAGGTCATCCGGCGCATAATAAGCCCTCCGCGGAGGGCAGTCAAGATGCCCTTTCTTTGTGCTTGTGCACGGCGCCCCACCCGCTGGTCCCGAATGCCACAAGAGGGGCACTTGCCCCCAGGACACTCTCTAGGGGTGCATATTTCTTGCCGGCCTCCCCAGACGGGCCGATGGACGCTCTCCATTCGGCCAAGCGGGGCCGGTTGACGAAATCAGAAAGGAAGCTCTTGCGGTTGAGCGAGCCTGGGAGGGAGGTGGTACCCTGCAGGCAACAGGGGAACCCCCTTGAGGAGAAGGAGACAAGCATGGAGATTGGGGCTGTATTTCCTCAGACGGACTTCGGCCAGGACCCGCTTGCGATTCGAGACTTTGCGCAGGCCGCGGAAGGCCTAGGCTACCAGCACGTGGTAGCCTTCGATCACGTCTTGGGGGCCAATCCCGATCGCCCCGAGGGCTGGACTGGCGCGTACACATTTCGTGATCCCTTTCTCGAGCCCTTTGTTCTCTTCACCCATATGGCGGCCCATACCCGAACTCTTGTCCTTGAAACGGGCATACTCATTCTTCCACAGCGGCAGACGGCACTCGTTGCAAAGCAGGCAGCAACCTTGGATGTGCTTTCCGCTGGGCGTTTGCGACTAGGGGTCGGCCTGGGATGGAACCGCGTGGAATACACCGCTTTGGGTGAGGACTTCCATAACCGCGGTCGAAGGATCGAGGAGCAGGTGGCCGTCCTTCGCGAGCTATGGACCCATCCGCTCGTCGATTTTCATGGGAAATGGCACACCATCGAAGGCGCCGGCCTCAATCCTCTTCCGGTCCAGCGACCCATTCCAATCTGGCTTGGGGGATACGCCGAGCCTGCCCTTCGGCGCGCCGCGCGAATTGGGGACGGTTGGATGGCCAGCCAGCGCACTCCCGAGAATTCCAAGCCGACCCTTGAGACGTTGGAGCGATTCCTGCGGGAGGAGGGCCGGACTCGAGCTGATTTTGGGGTGGAGGTGCGAATCCCTTATGGAGACGCCAATCCGGCCGAGTGGATCGCAACACTGGAACAGTGGCAGGCGCTCGGGGCGACGCGCGTCTCCCTGAATACGATGGGGGCTGGGCCAAAATCGCCGCATGAGCACATTGCGGCCTTACGGACCTTTGCCGAGGAAAACCAAGCTGGTCTCCGCCCGGGCCGATAATCGCGGCCGGCTCCCCCTCCGCAGGTCGAAGTCGCTGGGCACATTCTCTGATGCCAGGGGGTCGAGCGCATTGCCTCAAGCCGGAAGGAAAATCTGCCCCGACCTGGCGGGGAGCTGAAGGACGAGTTCATCCCCTGTGATCTGGACCTCTCGGCCCCCGAGGGCCTCGCGAAGGAGAGATCCCTTTCCCCACCCCATGGCGGATATCGGAACCCGGACCTGAACAGAGGTCTCAGAATTGTTGAGGACCAGGGCCGCAGCTCCCGCCTCCGACCTTCTGCCAAAGGCCAAGCTTTGGTCCGCATCGTTCGTCCAAAGAACGAGAAAGTCGCCCTCCTGGAGGGCGGGGACGGACCTGCGGAGCCGCGCCAACCCCGCCACGTGCCCGCGCAATTCCTCATCCCAGGCTTTCCGATCCCAGGGGAAAGAGCCGCGACACTCGGGATCCGGTCCTCCCTTGAGCCCAATCTCGTCCCCGTAGTAGATCGAGGGGGCTCCCGGAAAGAAGAACTGCAGCAGATAGGCACTCCGAACGAGGGAGACGTCCCCCAGGACGGTGCGCAGGCGAGGGGTGTCATGGGACCCGAGAGGGAGATAGTGCGCCCAGCCATTCTCCCGTGGGTAGGCACCTAGGATTGTTCCCAGCTGCTTGGCGAATCGGCCCGCCTTAAGCTCGCCTCGCAGGAAGGACAAGACCGTATCGCGGAAGGGATAGTTCAGGAGCCCGTCGAAGGCATGTTCGCCTACCCAGCTGGGGTCCACAGTCCAAATCTCCCCCAGCAGATACGCGTCTGAGTTAACTGACTTAACCACATCGCGGAACTCGGACCAGAAGTTGCGGTCCGGGATTTCGTTGGGAACGTCCAGGCGCCAGCCGTCAATGCCTTGTTCCATCCAGTAGCGCGCTACCCCGAGCAGGTAGCGACGGACTCTCGGGTTCGCGATATTGAACTTGGGCAAGCTCTTGAAGTTCCACCAGGCCTCGTACTTGGTTGCCTCGCCCGATCCATAGGCGTCCACGGGAAACCCATTCACATGGAACCAGTCTCGATAAGGCGAATCCATCTCATTTTCGAGCAAGTCGACAAAGGCGAAGAACCCGCGTCCGGAGTGATTAAAGACGCCATCCAGCAGAACCCGCACGCCGTGGCGATGAGCCAGGTCGAGCAAAGAACGAAAATCCTCCAGGGTCCCTAGTTTGGGGTCAAGCTGGTAATAGTCTGTGGTGTTGTATCTGTGGTTGGAAGGAGAAAGGAAGATTGGGTTCAAGTAGAGGGCGTTGACTCCCAAGTCAAGGAGGTAATCGAACCTCTGCATGATCCCTGCCAAGTTCCCGCCCTGGAAACCCCGGGGAGTTGGAGGAGATCCCCAGGGTTGGACGTTTGGCGGATTGAGGGCGGGATTGCCGTTGGCAAAGCGGTCTGGAAAGATTTGGTAGAAGACGGAAGAGTGAATCCAGAAGGGGACGCTCATAGGATGGGGGAGTTCATCTCGGCCAAGATTCCGTCCCGCCCGTGACCCTACGGAAGGCTCGATCGAGGACATCCTGTTGGTGTAAGGAATGGATGCGCAGGCTGACCGTTAGCGTTTCGACTCTCCTGGGCTCTAAAAGCAGATCGAACCGCAAGCCCACCTCGATGGCCAGGAGAGCATGCGCGAAATCAGGAGCTACGGTCGTCGGGCGCGAGGCCTGGACCACGATCGCTGTTTGCGTGATGGTGTTGACCACTCCGGGACGATTCCTTCCCAACAGAATGGGTTGCAGGCTGGCCTGGGGAGATTGAACCAGCGCCTCCAGGTCAGGGCAGAACTCTGAAACGACCCTCAGTTGGATGCTCCGCGAGGTGTCATCGCGGTTGAGGAATCGATACGTCGCCCGCAGTCCATCCGGGGTTAGGCGGACTTGTTTGGTCATCTCGAGGCGGTAGCCAAAGAACCTGAGAAAACTCACGCGGTCTCCCTCCAGGCGAAAGTCCATCTGGGGGTCCGCCTGGGCCTCCTGCCCTTCCACCGAGATGAAGTCATTCAGGGCCCGGCGCCTGGCGGCCAAAGGCTGGCCCAAGGCCAGCTTCACTGGCCTCGGCCAGACGGAGAGCGGTTCCTTTAGCTCCTCAATCAGCCAGCCGGGGAGATGCTTGCCTCGCCTTGAGGGAGGGGCCTCCATTTCGGCGGAAGCAGGATCCGATCCATTGTCCGGGAGCCAGTCGGTCAACACAGGACGGAACTCGGGGAGCCGGGCGTCGGTGACAAAGCGTGCTTCCGGCACGGCCAGTTGATTGCCCACAAACTGACGGCCATCGTTCAGATCGAACCAATACAATAGGCGGCCTCCCCAGTGACTGAGGATAGCCAATTGACGCCCATCACTGAGCAGGATCTCGTCCTCGCCATCCCCTGTCACATCCTCGATGGAAGCCGTTGGGCACTTCTCATTGCGGGAACGAGCTTCGGCGAATTCCGCGCCCCGCAGAATCGCCAGGCTGGATACCACCCCATCCCACCCCGGGTCCCCCTTGGCTCCGATCCCGACGCAGCCAAAGCGGTACTGGTGCAGACAGAAGGTATGGATCGCCATCCGATAGAGGCGTGAGTACGAGGAAATTCCCTCTCCCGACTCACCCCCATCCCACCCCGGATCAGACCACGCTGAGCCCAAACCGGTCAAACGGTTGCGCACGGCCGCGCAGACATGCCGAAAACGCTGGATTTTCGGCGACCTTTTGATGAAATCTTCCCAATCCTCAAAGCCCTCCTCGTGGTAGGGAGCCTGGGGGTTGGCTAACGCGCGATCCATCCATTCCGCCCACCCTTCCGCTAGCTCTGGCAACGTGGCGACCGGATCAGGACCGTCCCCTAGGTGCCTGAGCTCCAACTCGGGATGTCGCTCCATCTCCGTGAGCAAACTATCCAGTCCCTGCCAATCCGCACGAGGATCCAACCCTTGCTCATAACCCCACAGGCCCATGGCCTCTGCGTCCTCAGCATAGACCGGGAAAAATCGATGGGCCTGAGGATCCGAAGCCAACTCCTGGAGATAGGCTAGCACGTTTTCTGGTCGGTGGAACCAGGTGGCGAAATTGAATCGTGCCCGAAGAACCTCATCGTCCCAGAGCAGGACCAGAGGCCCGCCCTCTTCCGGATAGGAGTAGCTGCCCGGAAGGGATCCCCCGGACTTTCGCAGGATATGGCTCTCGATGGGGACCGATCGGTATCCGCAAGAAAGGAGCAGGCGCGCCAAGTTCGAGCGCCAAGTCCGCTCGGGGTTCCAGAAGACGGTCGGGCGCACCCCAAAGGTCCGGGCCAATGCCGCACGCTGAAGACCGATCTGTTGGGCGTTGTCCCAGTCATCTGAAGGCAAGAGCAAATTCTGGGAATATGTGCTTCCCAGTAGGAGGAACTGTCCCCGCGCCAGGCCTTCGCGGACCAGCTCCAGAGGCTTCGGATCGAGGTAATGCAGAGCGTGGATGAGTGTTCCGGAAACGCTCAGGTTGAACTTGAGGCTCGGGTGACACAGGAGCACCTCCAGCAAGCCCCGATAGCAAGCTCGGCTGGCAACCTTGGCGTACTCCCTCAGATCCTGGCTAAGGTGAAAGCAGAGAGCCAACCGCAGGGTCATCGCAACGCAGCCGTTAGTTGGTTTTGGACTTTCGGCTCACTTGCTGCCGGCTTCCGGGAATCCTGATTATACCCAATGCGGAATCGAATTCCCAATGCGCGACAACCGCAAATGCCGGCTTGGGTAGAATTTGCGACCCACGCGGGCCCGGATTGCCCCGGAGCGGAGTGAACAAGTCTGCATGGCAAGGGCCTCAGGATCGCCAGGCGTCATCGAGGACCGGAGGCCGATCTTTGCATCCTGGCCGGCTTGAAACCAAGAGCCTTTTGCTTTCCTCTCAGGCCTCCCCATTGCTTGATGGTCAATCGGCTGAAAGGTGCGAATAGTTGCTGGGCGCAAAGACCTCCGGGCCTCGTGGATCTGGGTCCTTTTCCTCTTCACCTTCGCTGGTTTCCTCGAGACCGTGTTCTGGGGTCACCTAAATGCTTTCACGCCGATCTACCTGCCCCACTTGGGTGTGGCTAAGCAGGAATTGGCGTTCTGGGTTGGCGCCAGCGTGGCGATTGCGGGTGCCGTGGGCATCCCCTTTCTGCCCCTGTGCGGCGCTCTCGCCGACCGTTACTCTCGGCAGCCGATCATTGTGCGCTCCTTCTTCGCGCACCTGGTCGCCGGTTTGTTGGCCTTGCTCGCCGGCAATATCTGGATCTATGTGATCGCCCGTTCTATCCAAAGCCTTTCCCTGGGGAACAGCGGGCGGATGATGACCACCCTCTCGGAAAGCGTTCCCAGCGGCAGGGTCGGCTTGGCCTTTTCGATCATGAACAGCGCTTCGCCCGTGGGAGCATTTGTCGGGCCTCTCCTGGGAGGGCCCGTTGTCGACTCGTTGGGATTCCGATCGCTACTTGCCGTCGATGTCGGGCTGATGGCGCTGGTCATTCTGGCGCTGAGTCGGGGCTATCGCGACTGGTTCCAAGCCCAAGACGAGGGAGCCCTCCTCTCCATGGCACTTGGCTCCTTGGAGGTGATCAGCCGATCCCCTCGCTTGAGGGCCCTGTTTCCCGCGCTCTTTCTTCTTTTGGCAGGATGGCAACTTTCCTTCACCTATGTGCCCCTGTTGGTCACCCGACTCTGCGGGGGAAGCCATCCGGCCACCACGGTGGGCGTGGTGATGGGCGCCGGTGCACTCCTCACGCTGCTGATTAGCCCCATCCTGGGCGCGGCAGCGGATCGCCTGGGCCATTGGAAGGTGCTCTTGCATGCCGCATTGGTCGAGGTGTTCCTCTGGCCGATCCCAGGACTGGCGAGCAGCTTTCTCTCCTTCGACGTCGCTTGGACGGCCCTCAACGGCGTGGCTTCCTCAGTCTTTGCCCTTTCCTTCAGCGTGCTCTCCGGCTCGGTCGCGAGCGAAGGGCGTGGACGGGTGATGGCCTTTGCCTATCTCCCGCTCAACCTGGGCACAGCGTTGGGGCCGGGGCTGGGGAGCGTCATCACAAGAATCGGACTGCTCGCGATCTTCCCCACCTCAGCCGTCCTCACCGGATGCGGAATCCTTGTTCTGATCCTCGCCCAACGTCAGAGAGCCTGAACTGATCGCGGCTGTCAGAAGAAAGGGGCTGGTCGCATCACCTCACGTTCAGAGGGGATCAGGAAACTTCTCCCAGGGCCGCCCCCGGCCCTCGGGGTGTCCTGGAAGAGAGGCCAGGCTCGGTTGCCTTGCCCGGATTCGTGGGAGTCTTTGACGTCTGTAGCCAGATACCAGGACGAGCAGGAGGCGCGCTCCTGGGGGTCCTTCTAGCCTCGAGCGCCATCCCCCGAGAAGTTGTCGCCTGGGCCCGAGGGTCCAACCAAGGGCGGATCGGGCTCTGGATCCGGTTCGGGAGCCTCTTGCAAGGGTCTGACTGCCCGGGCAAGACGTCTCGTTCAGCGGTGGCCAAACCCCCGCCGCGCCTGGGCCCAAGGAGAAGTCGGCCTGCGGCGAACCTGGACTTTCAGATCGGGAATCCGGAATGGGCAAGCTTGTTTAGCCGCCTGCGATCTTCCGGTTCACCGCGTCTTCCGCTTCCTTGAGGGCAGCCCGGGGATCTGCATTCGCTGTCACGACTTTCTTGATCGCGTTGTTGAGCGGATCGGCGTAATCGGTCCAGATCTGCGCCGGGTAGATTACGCTGGTTGCAAAGGCTGCGACCTCCTGTTGCATTAGCGGATCCGCAATATCTACCCCGGCTACCGAGGGCACGTGACCTGCCTTCGTCGGATCCGCCAGGAGTCTCTGGGACTCGGGCGAAAGGAAGTACTGCATGAAGGCCAGAGCCGCTTGCCGCTCATCTCCGCTGGCCTGAGCGTTCAAATAGAGGTTTTCGGTCTGCAGGTACCCTGACAGCTTGCCCGATCCGTAGCTAGGCCACGGGTCGATGGCCAGGTTGGTCGTGCCCACGGCTTGGGCCAAGGCGGAGGTGTTCCAGGAGCCGTCGATGATAATGCCGGCCTTGCCCGCCTTGAAGGCGTTGACATCATTGTCGGTATTGTTCTCAACTGGTCCGGCCGTCTTGAATTTGGTGAGCAACTGAAGGAAGCAGACCCCTGCGTCGGTGTTGAAGGCTGGCTTGCCCTGGTTATCGGCGAGCCGGCCGCCGCACGCCGAGGTCAAGTTGGCCGCCGAGTAGAACAGCCCATATTCGAGGTCCGCGCCAACCACCCCACCTTTGGTGGCAGCTCTTGCCGTCTTGACCAGCTCATCGAAGCTGGCCGGTGCGGTGTTGATGATTCTCTTGTTGCGGAAAAGCAAGACACCCTTGATGGTCTCCGGAAGGCCGATCAGAGCCCCTTGGTACTTGACCGCTTCCAGCGCGGTGGGGTTTAGGGAACTAAGTAAACCGGGGGGTACAAGGTCCGTCAGATCCGCAATTAGCTTGGCGTCAAACCAAGGGGCCCCCCAGTCCTGCGCCCCAATTACTATGGTCGGCCCGCCGCCTGTAGGGGCAGCCGTCACGAATTTGCCTTGCAAGTCGTTCACGGGAACATACAGAACCTCAAAGCTCACTTGGGGATAGTCCGCCTCAAATCCTTTGATCACTTCATTCAGGCTCTCGATCTCCGGATCCGTCCAGGCATGCCACAGCGTGATCTTGCCCTGCAGCGTGGGCTGAGGGGTCGCGGTCGGAATCGGGGCGCTCACTTCGGTCGGGGTAGGAGCTATCTGGGGCGCACAACCGGCAAGAGGCAGGGCCGCGGCGACCAGAGCGCCGAGGGCCAAGGACAGTCTCGTCTTCATCACATTCCTCCTTTGCGAAAGAGGGTCATGTCGCTAGGACTTGGATTATGGAATCATTTGCAAAAGTGACGCGAAGACCCTCCCCCTGCGCTACCATTCGGCCGCTCCAGTTCGCCTCGGCTGCGATCGTGCGGCGAAGAGCAGATTCAAGGAAAGCCAGTCCCGGGCCAAGGCGGAGGGATTACCCTGACCAAGGGCAGCCAAGCGGTGAACCCCGGCAGATCCTCTCCCGATTCGCCACAAGGGGTCCCCTGCTGGCATAATGGGGAGGCGAGTCAACACCCCACTGGCTCCCTGCGCCGCACCGGGGGTGGCCCGAGCAACGCGCTCAGGCGTCGCACTCGGCCCTGTGCAGGCTGTGCGACTCATGGCCATGTTCAGCCTGGACACTGTCCGCGAGAAGCGAGCAGGCGATAGCCAGACGAGGAGTTGCGCGGCAGGGCGACGATCCCCTCCCCGGGAAGCCCCCGGTGGGCTTGAACGGAGGAGAGATTCGTTAGGGGAGATGTCATCGGTAGGCGACTCTAGCATGGAATCGCGACAGGTCAATTCCGCAATAACCCTCCCCGTCCAATCCAGGGCAAGCCCCCGTTCTCGCCGGCGGATGAAGCCTGCCTGAAAAGAGACTCGGTGGAATCCGATCCAATTGCCCCGGCCACTTGGCGTCTGCTTTTCTCCCCTCCGCACTCGGGCCCCGAGAACATGGCCCTAGATGAGGCGATCCTGGATTCCGTGGCTCGCGGAACCTCTGCTCCAACGCTACGCCTCTACGCCTGGACGCCTGCCTGTCTCTCCCTAGGGTATGCCCAGCCAGCATCGGATGCAAATGCGGAGGGCCTGCGCGGAATGGATTGGGATCTCGTGAGACGCCCCACGGGGGGAAGGGCGATCCTGCACACGCAGGAGCTCACCTACGCCATCGCCTCTCCGCAGGACGACATGCGGGTAACGGGCAGCATCCTTGAAAGTTACCGTAGCCTTAGCCGCGGGTTGATTCGAGGGCTCTCGCTTCTCGGCCTCGAACCGGAAGCCAATGCGCTTGAGGTCCGAGAGGGGTCCAGGGGGGGGGTCTGCTTTGAGATTCCGTCCAACTACGAAATCACCATAAAGGGGCGCAAGCTCGTTGGCAGCGCTCAGCTCCGCAGAATGGGAGCGGTGCTGCAACACGGCTCCCTTCCGCTGCAAGGGGATCTCGGTCGCATCATCTTGGGCATGCGGATCGATGAACAGGATCGTGAGACCGCCATGGCTCGGGTGCGCCAAAGGGCCGTCTCTCTGGCAGAAGCCTTGGGGAAAGAGATTTCATGGGAGGCGGCGGCAAACGCTCTCGCCCAAGGCTTTGCGGAGGCGCTTTCCCTTGCCTGGGTTGAAGGGGGCTTGACCCCGGAGGAGCTATCAAGGGCGACCCTACTGACCGAGGACAAGTACCGGTCAGCAGCGTGGACCACCCGCGTCTGAGCTATTCCTCTGCCCGAGAGGCTGACGGTTTGCACCCAGCCGAGGCGAGATCCCAATTGAGAAACCGGCCTCACGAGTCCGATGGGGAGTCTAAAGCTCGTCCCCCAGTCCTCCATTACCTACCGACCGTTCCAGATTCTCCAGGCGAGATTCGGGTGGTACGTGGTGCGCGGGAGAAAAATCTTCTCCCCCTCCCGAAAGGAGAAGCATTGCGCGGCAGGGCACGCTACCTGGGTTTCGCCAGCGGTGGCGCATGTGGGCACCAAAGAGCAGGCTATCACCCGCCTCGAGGGCAAAGGTCTCCAGCTCCACCGAGTATTCAAGCCCCCCTTGCAAGCAGAACACGAACTCCTGCCCGCTGTGGACCATCAAATGCGGGCCGCTCGTCGCTCTTTCTTCCAGGGTCATCACGAAGGGCAAGACACGCCCCACAAACTGCTCGCCCCCCAACCCTTCCCACAATCCTCCCGGAAAGAGCATGCGACTGCGCTCGCCGGCCTTGCAATACACGATCGGGACCTGACGAATCTCCCCGCGGAAGAAGGCCGTCACCGGAACCCTGAGCGCCTCGGCCAGCCGCGAAAGGGTGGTGACGCTCGGCGATGTACGCCCCCGCTCGATCAGGCTGAGTGCGTTGGCAGACATTCCGGCCGAGCGGGCGAGGGCCCGGAGAGAAAAGGAACGCTCCTCACGCAGCGCCCGCAATCTCACGCCAACCTCCACCGACTTGCCATGGCCTCCCGACATGACACCTCCCTGGGGCGGCAAGGTCCTTGGCGAATCAGTTATGCCGTCCCCAGCCAGACCCCTTCCGGTCACCTGAATGCCTTGGGTCACTCCTCCGGAAGTTGGCAAGTAGGCCTGGCCCTCGTCCAGAGAGTCAGGGTGGATCACAGCTCACGGTCAAGATGGATCCTATAGGAGCCCCTCAGACCACGAAACAATTATGGGCAATCAGATGCCAATAGTCCGGGACAACCCGAAGTATAGCACGGTCTCACTCGTATCGCTCTCGATGTGACAACCTGGAGTTGAGTTTGTTCCCAACTTCACATATTTATTGGGTGGGCGGCTATTGACAGGGGGACAAGTCTGCCATCTAGAACCCAATTTGCGTTCACGACGACACAGTCCGCTCAAGCGGGGAAAGAGCAGGAACCGCTTTCGGAGGTCCAGCTACCTTGGGCCGAGCCCCCCCACGACGGACGTTGGCTCCCCTTCCCTTCAGCACCCATGCGCATAGGTTGGGGCGTTAGGTGTGGCCGCATGGCGGCCGATGGGGAGCTTGCTTTTTGCCTAAGGGGAGGGTTCAGGCGATCAACGGCCTGGGGTCCGCCGCAAGGCTGCATTCCAATTCCGACGCCAGACTTCGCGAGGATGCTCCAGCTATTGCTCTGAGGACGGGCGCTGCTGCCTGAGGGAAGCTCTGGGGCTAGGACATGGGTGAGCGATGAGCCAGCTATTGAAAAAGGTCTCTAGAATCAGCGCGAGCTCAGGCTTGGTCCGGGCTTCGGCACTTGCCGCAGGCCCGTTGCCTCAACCCTGTCATCGGTCGGCCGAAGGCTCCCCAGGAGGATCTGGAGAAGACCTTCTGGGCTGGGTAGCGTGCGCAAACAGGAAGACCATCCAAAGGGCACCTCGCTCCAATGGAACCCCGTTGCCCTCCGGACGATTCGGTTCTTCTACCCGTGGCTCAGCGGACGGGGACTGTCACAACCTCCTCCCAGGCCAAGGCACGCGATCTTCGCCAGAGGCCGTCGTCTCGAATTCGCCCTGTGAAATCCTCCCAATCGCGCTTGAGTGTAGGCCACCTCTTTCTCGAGGTGAGAAGCCATAAATGAAGTTGTTTGTCCAGGAGTCTGGCGATCGCGGTTCCGACCAGCAGGACGCGTCCGAGTTGATAGTGGCGGTTGCACAGCGGGCCCACTTGATTGGGCGTCGGCCTGCTGCCAAACTCAAGGTGTTCCGTGAATCTCGAGGTTCTGCCTTCCCAGTATCGACAGAAGGCGACTGCTCCGGGAGCAAAAGGAGGAAAGTGGATCTCCGGGCATCGTCCGTGCTGGTATCGCGTGCACCGCCCCAGGCTCGCCAAGTTCTTTGCTTCAATCACCACGACATTCCGGCTCCCCAGCAGAATCATGTCCACTTCGGTGCGAGCCTCGTCACCATCGACCCTACGCAAGGCTTCCTCAAGAACCTGCAACCGTTCGCCGTCGACTCCATGGCCCCAAAAGAAAGGGGTTAGCTCGTCCTCGTCCCGGAGGGAGGGCGTCCCCGCCAGAGGAGGTATTGCCATCCATGGCGCCAGGGAGAGAGTCGGCCGGGCCCTAGGGTAGATGAGATTCCAGACGATCGCCGTCTCAGAAGCTGGCTTGAACAGGTTCCCCAGGAGGTTCTGGGGCAGAACACCAAAGATGGCTTCCTCTTCCCCGACCAGAATGCGATGGCTAACAGGCTTTTTGGTTTTCTGTCGCACCACTCTGTGCCTCGCTACTCCCATCACCAAGCTTGCCGACGTCCTCTCATGGGTCCTCACGCAATCCGCAGATCGGTCCCGCGCGCCCTGGCCCCCGAGTGTGTTGCGTTGACGCGGCCCAGCCGAGCCGGTATGATGACCTCATGTCTCGTAACTTCCCGGCGGCCTTTGTTCGCTGGGCTCGCCTGGGCCTCGTGCTCCTGGTCTTCCTCGGTCTGACAGGCGGAGGGGCCTGGCTTCCTCAAGGAATTCCGGATCGCGCTACCTGGCTGGCTTCCAGCAATCTCTTCGACTTTGCAGGCTGGACTTTCGATGCCATCGCCATCAAGTTCGCCCAATCGACACTTCATGAGGAATACTACCTCAATTCCAGCCAGCAGCAGCAACTCGTAGAGCAGTATTTCCACCTGACCGGCCAGATCGAGGATCTTCAAGGGCAGGTCGAGCAAATCTACGCGGATCCCTCCCGGCGGGATCCTTTGCAGGCCAGCCAACTCCTGCGGATCCATCTCCAGGATATGGAAGCTCAGGCGACCGCCCGGCAAACCACGGTGGAGGCTATCCTCCAGGAGCAGGTCGCCTACGAGCTTGCCCTGCAGGGATTTGCAGCTGCCGGTCAGGTCATGCCCCCGGTATTGTTCCACTTCAGCTCCATTCCACTCGCCTTGATAATTTCCCCGCGCGGGGTGATCCGGGAGGAAGCCAGCATCGAATTGAGTCCGGACCTGCCCCTGGACCAGCAGGTGAACCTAGAAGATCGGGTTGCAAAGGATCTGGACGTTTCCGCGCTGGTGGTCCCGCTCGGGGGGATCGGGACCTATCCAACCATGATAGAGGAGACCAGCAGCCTCAACTGGGCAACTCAGACAATTGCCCATGAGTGGACGCACGACTACTTGGGCGTTCGACCGCTTGGTTGGAACTACGATGCTTCCCCGCAGATGCGGACCATCAATGAAACCGTGGCCGACATTGTCGGAACCGGCATCGGCAGCGAAGTCATCGCCCAGTTCTATCCGGATCTGGTTCCACCGCCCTCGCCCTCCTTACCCTCTCCTCCGAGTGTGCCTACCCTTCTGCCTCCAGCTTTTGATTTCCAGACTGAAATGCACGCGACCCGCGTCCATGCCGACCAGCTCCTGGCCGAGGAAAAGATCAATGAGGCGGAAGCCTACATGGAGAGGCAACGGGAGGTCTTCGTGCAGCACGGCTACTTCCTACGCAAGCTCAACCAAGCCTATTTTGCGTTCTACGGAGCATACGCCGACCAGCCCGGTCAACGGGGCTCCGACCCTGTCGGCCCGGCGGTCGAACGGTTATTCCACCGCAGCCTCTCGCTCGGGGACTTCCTGCGAACCGTGGCAATGATTTCCAGCTACCCGGACCTCCTCCGGCTCGCCGGACCGAGCTAACCCAGCGGCTAGGTCGAGGGAGTCCCGGGACAGGTCATCCTTTCCCTGTCGCTCGGGTCCTTTGGGTGGAAGTAGGATTCTTTCCTGCCCTGCGACCGCCCGGCCGGGTGGCCGGGCGAGGGCTGAAGGCTATACTAGACTCGGGAGAGATATGAACACTGCCTTCTACCCAGGTCAAAGAATCGAGCTGGCTGGTCCGCTTTCCATCTTCCTGCCTCCCTACAGCGCCGGATCCGCGACCTACTTCTTCCGCAAGTACGCAGAAGGTAGTGAGCAGGTCATCGACCCCTTCGGCCAGTCGCCTTGGCCCGCTCTGGAGTTGGTGCGCGAGGGCGCGGGAGTCCTGGTTGGCTGCCTCAATCCCATCCAGCGGTTCCTGACCGATCTGCATGCCAATCCCCCTGATTCAGAGCTGGTAGCCAGCACCTTGGCCTTGATCAGGACTGCCCGCAGATCGGTGCGGGAAGCCTCAGCCCGAGCGCGGTCCATTGCTGCCGAGCCGTACCGGGAAGGAGAGACTGTGGAGGAGTCTCTGCGGGCTCTGTACCAAACATCCTGTGCTTCTTGTGGACAAGCCGTTGAGGCGGACTCCTTTATTTGGTCGCTCCCGGACTCGCTTGAGGACAGCCCAGCCGAATCGCTCGTTGGCATTTCGGAGCGCCACCGGTTGACGCTGCGGGATTATCACTGCCCCCGCTGCGGGAGGGAAGCCGTTGATCCGGTCACTGCTGAGGATGAGCGGCTGGTCGCCCCCTATCTCTCGCGTGGTCTGTATTTCCACCTCGCGCTCGAGCGCCTGGCTCCGCCGGACCATCCCGACCGAACGCACGCCGTGGAGGCCCTGCGCGTCTACCCTCTGCGCTCCCTCTATGCCTTGTTCCTGATCCTCACCCGCATGGAATCTCTGAACCTCTCAGGGAAACAGCGACGTTGTGGGGAAGGGCTACTCCTGGCGGTACTGGACCAGGCCCACGTTTTGCGGGGACATCCCCCCTCCGCACGCTTGCGGCCGCGTTCCCTCCAAGTTCCAGCCCACTACCGGGAAATCAATGTCTGGCGTGCCTTCGAGCGGGCCGGGGATTATTGGGGTCACGTTCAGGGCAGCGTGCCCTTGGTCTCCTGGAAACCCGGGGAGCCTTTGCAATCCGGGGTCCTGTCCCTTTTCGCTGGCTCGGCTCGTGACTTGGTGATGGCTCTGCCCCAGTCGCCCCCTTCCATCGTGGTTTCCCTCCTGCCCCGGCCGAATCAGGCTCTCTGGACGCTTTCCGCAATGTGGGCGGGATGGCTTTGGGGACCCGAGTCTGTGGCTCCACTCCGCGGGATGCTTCACCGGAGGCGATACGACTGGGCTTGGCATGCGCGCGCGCTGCGATCCTCGATCGAGGCCTTGGCCGCAAGGCTCAGGCCTGGGGCGGCAGTGATCTCCATCTTGGGCGAGTCGGAACCTGGGTTCTTGGCCGCATCGGCTTGGGCGTTCGAGCGTGGTGGGCTTGATCTGGAGGGCACGGCATTGCGGCCGGATATCGGCATCTGCCAAATGATCTGGCGCATTCCTGGGAGAACCCCGTCTGTCCCAAGATCTGTAAGCTCCGAGTCGTTTGGGCCGTTCATGGCTAAAGTACGGCAATGCGCCTTCCAACTAGTCTTGGATCGGTCGGAGCCTACGCCCTGGGAGGTGCTGCAAGCCGAGGCCTGGAGGGAAGCGGCCGCCCACCATCTTCTGCCCCCGGTGGAGCCGAGAGAAGAAGACGCCCATTTCTCAAGATGCCAAGCCGTGGTCGCCGAAGCGGTTGAGACGCATCCCCAAATTGCAACCGCGCGCGGCGAAGAGAGCGAGCTGGGAAACACCTGGTGGATCCATGATCCTTCGCTGGCGGGGATCCCCCTTTCTGACCGGGTGGAGGCTGAGGTTCGCAGGGTCCTCACCGTGGAACCTCCCATAGCCTCCGAGCGATTGGACGCGTTGGTATGCACGTTGTTTCCGGGGATGTTGACCCCCGAGGCGCGACTCCTTCGGGCCTGCCTGCGATCTTACGGCAAGGAAGACCCATCCACCCAACTGTGGAGCCTGCGTGAGGAGGACCAGACCGAGCGCAGGGTCGAGGAACTGGAAACGGTTCGCTCGAGCCTGGGAACGCTCGGGAAGCGACTGGGATACACCGTCACCGGTGTCAACCCGCTGGAGTGGCGGGACTCGAGTGATGAGGTGCGATACCGCTATTGCGTTCTGACGTCTTGCGCTCTCGGTCACTTCCTGCTCGATCCTCGTCTGGATCCGCAAGCTTCGTGGATCGTCCTTCCCGGTGGACGCTCGAGCTTAGTTGAGTACAAGATGCGAAGAAACTGGCTGATCCGGCATGCGGTAGAAAACGGGTGGCGTTTCCTCAAGTTCCGACATGTGCGTCGCTTGCTCGCCGACACTATGCTTTCTTGGGAAACCGTCGATCAGAGGCTGGGCCTGGATCCCTTGGGCAAGATGGATTCCCAGATATCCTTCCTCTAGGCCGGTCAGCGACCATTCGGTGAGGGCAGGTCCCAGGCAGCCAATCGAACTTCAATCCCACTTCCCGGGAATGATCCCGACCCGCGGGGCGGCTCCCCCTTTGCTCTCCCGGCAGTTGCGGCGCCTCCGCCGCATGGAGCGCTCCACAGGGATGAGAAGACGCGCTCCCTCATTCGGCTCCTCTGGCCCCCTTCGGCGTCTGCGGCCGCAGGCTTTTGCACTGTCTGTCGCAGGCGGCTCTCCCATTCGGTCAGCCCTTCACCAGCGGTCGCACTCGCTTATCCCTCCCCTATTCATTCATTGGTCCATGGTTCGTGGCCCAGTTCGGGGCAGGAACCGTCGTTCCAAGAGGCCCGGGTCGGGTCGACGCGCCAACTGACCGCCTTTCCCTGCCTGCGGTCGCCGGTCGCCCTCGGCTCGCCAGCCACTGCGTCTAGCACCACTGCGTCGTTGGTTGACATTGGCAAGATACTCGGATAAACTATATCTTATTATTGTAGAATGACAGCTTCAGGGAGGACCCATGGTGATTGGTACGCAGGTTGAGGCAATAACCTTGACCCCAGCCGCCGCAGGTGCGCTTCGAGACCTTTATACAAAGAGCAACCGCGAGGGCCAGGCCGTCCGGGTTTTTGTCTACAGCGGAGGCTGTGGCGGGTACCAATACGGCATGAGTTCGGAGGGCGGGTCAAGAAGCGGGGATCAAAGATTTGAGTCTCAGAGGTTCCCCATTGTGATCGACTCAAACTCGCTTCGCTACCTGCGCGGTTCCACCATCGACTTCGTTTCTGATCCATCCGGCGGCGACTTCGCCATTGACAATCCCAACGTTGTCTCCACCTGTGGATGCGGGAAGTCCTTCCGTACGGCGGAGGACCTGGAGGCCTCGGAGGGATCCTCGGCCTGTACCTGCGGAGGCGAGTGCGAAGGAAGCTGCAGCTGCGGTTGCGGCGCCTGAGGAAGCCTTTCTTCGTTGCCATACCCAGTGGGGGGTCGATTGAGCTCGACCCCCCTCTTCGTTTCTGGCCGAGCGCCATCCTGCGCCAGCGCGCCTTACCCCGAGCAATATCCTTCCCGTCGGGTGCTCCGCACCCCGAACGGGATCCCGAGTGGCGGGCCCGGCAAGCCTCAACCTCAACGAGCTGTCGTGAAATACCACTGACCGAGAGTGCGGAGACGATCACTCGCATCGAGCAGCGGCCCCAGAGAGATTCCCTTCACGCTCACGTCCAGCGCGTACGCATAGGTCGGGTACCATAGCAGGATGGCCGGGACTTCGTAGGCAAAGCGATCCTGAAAGGTCCGGTAGAGTTGGGCGCGGGTGGCCGGGTCGGGATTGGTCCGCGCCATTTCCAGGGGCTCGCTGATGGAACGATCATCTAGCTGCGAGTAGTTTTGTCCCGAGGTCGCTTGGGTTTGATGCCAGAAGGGGTAAGGATCGGGATCCGGATATCGGGAGAGGTCAAAGTCCACCAGGGCGGCGTCATACGATCGCGGCTGCAGATAATCCTCAAGAAGGGCACTTCCGCTGACACCTTTCAACGCGACCTTTGCTCCGATGCCAGCCCACTGCGACTGGATCAATTGCGCGATGCGAGCATGGAGCGGATCGTCGGGATAGACCAGAGAGAACTGCAGGGCCTTGTTGTCTTTCGCCCGAACATAGGCGTCGGTACCTGGAGCAGCGCTCGTGGGAAGCTGCCAGCCGGACCCATCCAAGAGCTGGGCCGCTTGCACCGGGTCAAAGGATGCGGAAGCCAGACCAGGGTCCGCGGCCCATGTGCCGGGGAGAATCGGGCCCGCCGCGGGGAAGGCCTGGCCTGCAAGGGTCAGGTTGATGATGCGCTCGCGGTTTAGGGAGAGCAAGAGCGCCTCCCGCACCTCACGGATCCCGAAGAACGGATCCCCATCGTTTTTCAGGTTGAGAAGAACCAGGCTCAGATCCGGCAGCCGGGCGGTGAACAGCTGCAGGTTCGGGAGTTGTAGAGCCTCTTCGACCATCGGCGGGGTTAACCCTCCCAAGCCCATCACCTGTCCTGTACGGAGAGCCTGAAAGGCCACGTTGAGCGAACTGAAGTACTGGAAGTCCACTTCACTCAAAAGAGGTTTGGCGCCATAGTAGTTTGCTGATGGAGACAGCACCACTCCCGTGACCTGGTTCTGCCCGGTGATCAAGTGGTCGAGGCGAAATGGACCGGTGCCGATCGGGGCAATGTTAAAAGTCTGGGCCGCCAAATCCTGAGCTTTTACCCCTGCGAGCAGATGCTCCGGCAGCAATCCTTGCGACAGGTAGTCAAGGAACGGCGCATAGGGCTCGGGTAGAGTGAAATTGACGGTGGAATCATCCAGCGCTTGGATCTTGATCAGTCTCCACATCTGGCCCAAATCCGCCGGGCCAGGATAATTCGAGTCCTGCATCAAACCAAATGTGAATAGCACGTCCCGGGTGGTGACCGGGGTCCCATCCTGCCAGCGGGCATCCTTGCGGAGAATCACGGTGTAAGTGAGGGCGTCCCTGCTGATGACCCAGCCTTGGGCCAGGTCGGGAACGGGCCTTCCCTGGGCATCGAATCCGACGAGGCCGGAGTAGATGAGCTGGTCAACATCCCGATCAACCTGGTTGCCCGAATCCAACAAGGGATCCAGCCTTTGCAGATGGCCGACCAGCGCCTCCGTATACTTGCCCCCCCGAATTCCCTGAGGGGCAATAGTCGCGGGGCGGCTGCCCGGGCTCTTTTGAACCAGAAGAATCAAGAGGATGACGACCACGCCCACAACCGCGATCAGGATTTGCCAGCGATATCTTGTCATTGCCTGGGAGCGAACTCGTTGGGAGGGGTCAGGGAGAACTGGAGGGCCTCATGGACCGCTGCTCTCCCCGGTCGCGAGGCAGAGCAGGCTGGATCCCGCTAGCCCGCGTACAGCACGTTGACCATGGCCAGGGCGAAGAAGAGGACGCTGAGCACGATGGTGATCTGGAAGAGAGACCTCTCGACCCCACGACGGGCTCGAAACACACCCCCGGCTTCGCCCCCCGTCAGGCCCCCCAGCCCGGCCTCCTTGCTTTGCAGAACAATCGACAGGATCAGGGCGATCCCCATAACAATCTGCGCCAGGTTGAGATAGATTCCCACAAGGCCTCCCGAACCCAAACGACCTCAAGTCGAGCCGGATTATATCAGTCCTTGCCCAAGGGTCTGTCTCACCTCCAAGCGGCCCTTGCCGCGTTGCCTCCCGCGGAACTTCAAGCCGACACCGCCTCACCCTTCTCCTGGACAAACAAGCGAGTAGGAAGCCCTCTGGGGACCAACACCTTGAGGGCCAATGGGCGCACACCCATCTCAATCGGGAACGTCCCCCTTCTCGGCTCCCCGTCGATTTGAACCCCTGCCAGCCCGTCGGCCTCGAGGCGCAGGGTTTGAAATCGCAGGCGCCGGACGTGGGAATCGGTCACGTGCCGCCCCGTGTACAGATCCCAGGCACGCTGGAGGGTCTCGGGGAAGGAGTGCCCCTCAAACAACCACAGGTCCATTTGGCCATCATCGACTCGCGCCTCGGGCGCCAACCGGAACAAGCCCCCGCCATAAGCGTGAATGTTGGAGGCAACGGCCAAAAGGAAGTGACCCTGAACAGTTTCCCGGTTGGTCGTCACCCGCATGTCCACCCCACGCCAATCCAGGGCCCTCCAGACTGCGGTTGCAAAGTACGAGGCGAAAGCAAACTGGCGCTCGCCCTTGCGGAGGGGCTCCAGTCTTCGGACCACTTCTGCGTCGAGCCCAACTCCCGCCCAAAGCAGAAAAGCGTGCTCGTTGCAAGAACCGAGGTCCATTCGCAAGTACTGGCCATGGGCCAGCTGATTGGCGGCACTTTCCAGAGCAAACCAATTCAACCACCCCAATCGGGGGAGACGCAATTCCTGGGCCCAAACATTGGCCGTCCCGGAGGGGAGTACGGCCAGCGCCGTATTGCTCCCCGCCAAGCCACTCGCGGCTTGTCCAATGGTTCCGTCGCCCCCCGCCACGACGAACACGTCGAAGCGTTCCTTGGCTGCCTGCCTGGCAATCTGCGCCACCTCCTCCTGGGAAGAGGTCGAGGACACCTCGATCTCCCAGCCCAGGCGGCGCAGCACGCGTTCGGCCCGTTGGACGAACCGACGAGATGGCATGGTGCCGGCCACAGGGTTGTGGAGGAGCCGTGCGCGAATGGTCATAGACTAGATTTCACGGAAATCGGCGCCGGAATTATACATCCGCGAAAGGAAGCGCTTTGGCCCCCTACCCCTCCACCCCCTGGGTATAGAATGGGGCCGAGATGAATGAACTGCCGACCCTGGGAGGCCGCTACCAGCTCAAGGAGCTGATAGGCTCGGGCGCGACCGCACATCTCTATCGAGCCTTGGACCTGAAGTCCGGCGCGCCCGTCGCGGTGAAGGTGCTGCGCGAGGAACTCACCCATTGGCCTCGATTTCGGCGCAGGTTTCTCAGGGAAGCCCAGGCCCTTGCCAGGCTCTCTCATCCTAATCTTGTGACAATCCTTGATTTCGGCGTCGAGGGAATCCACTATTTCATCGTCCTTGAGCTGGTCGAGGGTGTCGATCTCAAGGCGCGCCTTCGACAGCGCGGCCCACTTGCAGTCGCCGAAGCACTCAGCATTGCCCGGCAGATCAGCGAAGGCCTAGGCCACGCGCACACCGCAGGGCTGGTTCATTGCGACGTCAAGCCGCAGAACGTGCTCCTGGCTCAATCCGGCCAGGCCAAGCTGACCGATTTTGGCGTCGCCCAGCTTTTCTCGGACAAGGCTCACGTTCCACAAGACGAGCCATGGGCCACACCCCAGTACTTCTCCCCCGAGCAGGCGGCAGGCGAGGAACCGGCCCCTTCCAGTGACATTTACTCTTTGGGGGTTGTCCTTTTTGAAATGCTAGCCGGCCGACTTCCTTTCCCAGGACAGGATCCACGCACCCTCGCACTCGAGCACCTAAGTCACGCTCCGCCTGCGTTGGGAGCGTTGGTGCCCAATCTGCCTCGGTCCGTCGAAGCCCTGGTCGACCGAATGCTGGAGAAGAACCCCGGGGCTCGATACCAGGATGGAAACGAGGCGGCAACCACCCTCCGCAGGATAGCCGCTATCATGAGGTTCGATCTCCTGCCCTCGCTGCCGGCCCGAACGGAGGCCCAGACGGATTCCGCTGGGCCGGAAGAGGTTCCAGCGGCGGAGGGCGAGGGGAGAATTGACTGGAAGGCGGTGGGGCTGGGTCTTCTCGCCCTGGTGGCCGTTGGCGGCCTAGTCCCCTTGTGGGTTTGGGTCTACCTCGCGTATCAGCCCCCCACGCCTTAGGCCTGATTCTCAGGGGTTTGGCGGTCGTACGGCCCCCTGCACCGCCGCAAACGCGCCGGCGGCGTGTTTACAGCCTTCTGATGTCCGGTTTGGTATAATGAGTTGCCATATTCATATCGCAGTTTGTGTGTGCCGGATTCGGCGGAGGGCGAAGTGAATTCCACCCGTACGCGCAATCTGATCACCATACTCATCGTGCTGGGGGCGATGGCGTTCCTGGTTTACCAGCAATACAACGCCTCGACCGCCAAGACTCAGACGATTACGATCAACCAGCTTGCGGCTGACCTCAAAGCCGGCACGGTCAAACAGGTGGTGGTCAACAGCGACGACCTTGAAATCACCTACAACGACAGTCATGTGGCCCGCTCCAGAAAGGAATCGGATTCCAGTCTGGCAGCTCAGCTCGCGACCTATGGGGTAACGAGCGACCAACTGGCCCCATCGAAAGTGACGATCGAAGTACAGCAGCCAAGCGATTGGGGGCTGGTACTCAACCTAGCGACCTATCTGCTTCCAGTCCTTCTGTTTGGGGGCTTGATCTATTTTATGTTGCGTCAGGCCCAGGGCACTAACAATCAAGCCATGGCCTTCGGCAAGAGCCGGGCGCGTATGTTCACTGGGGATCAGCCCACGGTCACCTTTGACGACGTTGCAGGTGTCGACGAAGCCAAAGAGGAACTGCACGAAGTCGTGGAATTCTTGAAGGAACCCGAGAAGTTCATCTCGCTTGGGGCTCGCATCCCCAAGGGCGTTCTCCTGGTGGGTTCGCCTGGCACGGGCAAGACCTTGCTGGCGAAAGCCGTTTCCGGCGAGGCGGGCGTGCCTTTCTTCTCGATTTCTGGATCTGAGTTTGTTGAAATGTTCGTCGGCGTGGGGGCAAGCCGGGTGCGCGATTTGTTCGACCAGGCGAAACGCCACTCCCCCTGCATTGTGTTCGTGGACGAGATTGACGCGGTGGGTCGCCAGCGCGGATCCGGACTGGGCGGGAGTCATGACGAGCGCGAGCAGACCCTCAACCAGATTCTAGTTGAAATGGACGGGTTCGACACCGACACGAATGTCATCGTGATGGCCGCGACCAACCGGCCTGATATCCTGGACCCGGCCTTGCTCCGGCCCGGTCGATTTGACCGTCGCGTCGTCCTGGATCGCCCAGACATGCGGGGGCGGGAGGCGATTCTCAAAGTTCACGTACGCGGGAAGCCACTGGCCTCGGACGTCGAACTCATGACGCTGGCCAAATCGACCCCCGGATTTGTGGGCGCAGATATTGAGAATCTGGTCAATGAGGCTGCCATCCTGGCCGCACGCCGCAACAAGAAGTCGATCGGCATGAGCGAGTTCGAGGAGGCTACCGAACGAGTCATCGCTGGCCCCGAGCGCAAGAGCCGCCTCATCAGCGAGAACGAGAAGCGCATTATTGCCTATCACGAGGCCGGCCATGCGGTGGTCATGCAGGCCATCCCCGAATGCGACCCCGTGCACAAGGTGTCCATCATCGCTCGCGGCATGGCCGGCGGCTACACCCTGGCCCTGCCCGAGGAAGACCGGGCGCTGCATTCCCGCAACAAGTTCCGGGCCGACTTGGCCGGAATGCTGGGAGGACGAGCCGCCGAGGAGTTGGTCTTCAACGACATCACGACCGGTGCGGCAGACGACATGGAGCGAGCGACCAAGCTGGCTCGCAGCATGGTTACGCGTTGGGGCATGAGCGATCGCCTCGGACCGATGGTCTATGGGCAGAAAGAGGAGCTGATTTTCCTGGGCCGCGAAATTTCTGAGCAACGCGACTACTCTGAACAGGTAGCGGAGGAAATCGACGAGGAAGTACGCGGCTTGGTCCACGACGCCTATGCGCGGGCCAAGGCGGTCTTGGTCGAGTATCGGGACCGGCTGGATGCGGTGGCCAAGCGTCTGATCGAGCTCGAAACGATTGACCAGCTGGAGTTCGACAAGATCTTCCCCAGCCCCCATGAGGTGCGCGGCGGAACTCCGATTCCGCGAGCCGTTCCGGTGGCTGGCTGAGCAAGATTTCATCTTTCAAGCAAAGACAAGCGCGCCGGAGTTAACTCCGGCGCGCCTTGTCGTGTGGGCTTGGCACAACCTATCGCGGTATCGCCTTTTCCTTGTGCTCCCGGACCAGTTCGCGGCGCAGCACCTTACCAACCGTTGTCTTGGGAAGGGGGTCCGAGCGAAACTCAATCTGCTTAGGAATCTTGAACCTTGCCAACTTGTCCTGGCACCAAGTCCGCAGCTCATCCTCCGTGGCGGTCTGGCCCGGTTTTAGGACCACCCAAGCCTTCACGGTTTCGCCCTGATAGGCGTCCGGTACTCCCGCCGCCGCGGCTTCCATTACTTTGGGGTGCGCTGTGAGTACTTCCTCCACTTCCCGTGGCCAGACTTGGTAGCCGCTGACTTTGATCATTTCCTTCTTGCGGTCGACGATGTAGAAGTACCCATCCTCGTCCATACGGGCAATGTCCCCCGTGTACAGCCAGCCATTTCGCAAAGAGTTGGCTGTCTCCGTGGGCATGTTGTGGTAGCCCTTCATCACCATCGGGCCCTTGACCACCAACTCGCCGACCTCACCCACTCCCAGGACGGTCAGGCCGTCGTCCAGACTGATGATGCGCGCATCCACCCCGGGAAGTGGCATTCCGATGGAGCCAGTCTTGTTGACCCCGTTGAGCGGGTTGCAGTGGGTAGCCGTGGGCGCCTCCGAGAGTCCGTAGCCCTCGCACAATTTGCCCCCGCTGAGCCGTTCGAAGGTTTCTTTGGTTTCCCTCATCAGAGGAGCTGAGCCGGAAATGCACCCCGTGATCGAGCTCAGGTCGTACTTGCCGGCTTTCACCGCGGGGTGATTGTTGATGGCATTGTAGAGGGTGGGAACGCCCGGGAAGATCGTCGGACGATACCTCTGAATGGAACCGAGCAGATCCCCCATGTCCCGCGGGTTGGCGATCATCACCATGGGACACGCCCCGGCGATCGCCCAGCACATCCCGGCCACCATTCCATAGACGTGGAACAGCGGGATGGCCATGAGCATGATTTCTTTGCCCGGGCGGATATTGGGCATCCAGTCGCGCATGGCAATCGCGTCTGAGACCAGACTCCGATGCGCCGAAGCCGCTGCCTTGGAGAGCCCCGTGGTGCCTCCGCTGTACTGGAAAATCGCCACATCGTCAGGGCTGATTTCCAGCTTCGGACGGTGGGAAGGTTCCTGCCTCGCCAGTAGGTCCTGGAGCCAGTAGTCCCCTGCGGCAAGTTCGACGTGATGCCCCTCCTGTTTCTCCTTGGCGACTGTAAACAACAGGCGGAGAACCGGCGGCAAAGCCTCCTTGATGTTGGTGACGATCAGCTTCTTGAGCGGAGTGCGCGGCTGGACCTCCTTGATCTTGGTGTAGAAGTTGCTCGTGACCAGCATGATCTCGGCGCCCGCGTCTTTCATCTGATGCTCAATCTCGGGAGCCGTGTAGAGCGGGTTGGTGGCCACCACCACTCCCCCCGCCTTGAGGATGCCGAAAAAGGCCAGCACGAACTGCGGGATGTTGGGCATGAAGATCGCGACCGGCTGGCCCTTCTTCACGCCGAGGTCCGCGAGGGCTGCCGCCAACCGATCGGTGAGTTGGTCCATCTGCTGATAGGAGATGCGGGCGCCCCGGAAGAGGGTGCAGGTCACTGCGGGATGATCGCGTGCCGCTCCCTCTAACAATCCGAACAAGGGCACTTCCGGGTAATGGAGTTCTTGAGGAACTCCAGGGTCATAATGCCTTAACCAGGGTCTCTCCTCCATGACCTTTTCTCCTCTCCATGCTGGTTGGGTTGAGCGCCCATTCCCCGCTCAGGTCCATCGGGCCGGGAAAGGCGACGGGGCAGATCGGCCGCGGGTATTGGGAGTATAGGATCAAGATTCGGGCATGTCAAATGAATCGAGGGGGAGTTAAGGGGCGAGGGGAATCCAAGACCTGGCACGACTTTTGGGAGTTCCTGACTCGTGTGAAGCCAAGCCCGCAGGCTCCTGCTCTCATGGGTTATAATCTGCGCGCCCCTGAGCCGCAAACCGAAATGGAACGGAGATCCTCTTTGTTGGGCATAGATCTCGTAAGGCTCATTCAGACGATCGGCTACATTGGCTTGGTTGCCGTGATCTTTGCCGAGTCCGGCCTCTTCTTCGGTTTCTTTTTTCCGGGAGATAGCCTCCTGCTAACCGCGGGCCTACTGGCCTCTCACGGTGAATTGGCCCTATGGGTACTCCTGCTATCCCTCCCGGTGGCGGCCATCTTGGGGGACAACGTCGGCTATTGGTTCGGGAAGAAGATCGGGCCGCCAATATTCAAGCGCGAGAACAGTCTGCTCTTTCGAAGGCAGAATCTTCTGGCGGCCAAGTCCTTCTACGACAAGCATGGTGGCAAAACGATCGTTCTCGCCCGGTTCATGCCATTCATTCGCACCTTTGCTCCGATTGTGGCAGGCGCCGTGGAGATGGAGTATCGCCGATTCGTATTCTTCAATGCGATGGGCGGCGCCCTGTGGGCGATGGGCGTCACACTGGCGGGCTACTTCGTTGGCGAGATCGTCCCAGGAATCGATCGCTATTTTCTCCTGGTCGTGGCGATTGTCATCATCGTATCCGCTCTCCCCAGCCTCATCCATCTGTGGAAGGAGTACCGTGGCGAGGTCTTCGCCTCGTTGCTGGCGAGGGTGCGTCCCCGACCAAAGCCCCAAACTCCCCCTGACATTCCGGACCTCCGCGAGCCTTAGGTCGCGCCCCACGAGGTCGAGGGATCAGATCCAAAAGAAACGCCAAACAAATCTGCGAAGATCGGCTCGAGGCTGGTCCCAATGGGGGATGGCTTCTCGAGCCCACGCGACCAACTCCTCATAGCACTGCGGGAAGATCTCATCGGGAACAGCCCAGGCAGAGGAATGAGCCCTCCGGCCGATCTCGTCTACGATTTCCGAGGGCGAACGGCTCACATCCCATTCCGCCGCAACGGCCTCCTCCGAGTGCAGGGCGTGCGCTTGGAGAAGCTGCGCCGCTGGTCCCATTCCTCTTAGCCCAGGTCCAGAGAGGTCAACGCCGTGGGCTTGAACGATCGAGCGCCATTGCACACGCACCCGCGCCGGAGCCGAATCGGGCGGATGCCATTGCCAACCCATGGCAATCATCCCCGGCCGACTAAGAACCCGAAGAACACTCTCAACGCAGGTCTGCAGATCCCCAACCAAGTGAAACACGTGAACAGCCACGATGGTCGCAAACGACTGGTTCGCAAAGGGGAGGTAGACGGCATCTCCCTCGACCAGGCCGAGGAAGCCCCTATCCCCGGCCTCCGTCTCCACAAATCGAGCCAACATCTTGCGGGAGAGATCAATGCCGACAACGGGGATGCCCGAAGCCCGCAACGGCCGGGCGATCCTGCCTGTCCCCACCCCGATCTCCAGGACCTTGTCCTGGGACGGAAGGCGGTCCCGCAGAGGGCTGACCACCGCCTGTGGGATTCCTGGCGGAAACCCCCTGGTCTGGTCATAGATCTCGGCGGCCCGATCGAAACTCACGGACCGGCGTACCTCACCACCCCGCAAGGCAGACCTCTCTCCTTTGGCCAATCTGCCGCGCTCCAATCGTAGCCCAGATCGCCGCTTCGGAAGGCACGGTCTCGGCGAAGGAGATCATCTCACTTCTGGGGCGGTCCAGGAGGAGCCAGCCCATCCTTTCTGTGGATCAACGGTCCACGTGCCACGAGGCCCTGACTTCGGAATTGGCTCGTCCTTCAGAAGGCGGAGGAACCGCCCGTGCCCTTTTCACCCGGGGGCAGGCCCAGACGACGGGCAGGAATCTGCTGCTCGGATTCCTGCCAGCCCCTGGACCTTCCACGAATTCTCCCTTCTCGGGAAGATCTGCGCGGTCCCGATTTGATCCTCCTCCCGGGTCCGATCTCCTCCTGTTCGGGCCGGAAATCGGCCGCGTCTTGGCTCTGCGACTATGTACCCGAGCGCCTCGACCGGCCCTGCGGCCCTCTCGCCCTGCTGATCTATCCGCCCACTACGCTGCTGGCTTTGTGATGAAGCCATGAACTAGAGCCAGCCTACACCTTGCTGGCCCGGGAGTGAGGGCGATATAATACTGTTTTGTGACAGGCAGGTTCTGAGGTGAGGCATGCCAATCTACACGTATCGGTGCTCTTCGTGCGGGGTCCAGTTTGATCGTCAGCAACACTTTGAGGATCCCCATCTGGTCAAGTGCCCAGAGTGCGGGAAGCGCTCGCTCAAGAAGATCTACACTCCAGCCGGCATCATCTTCAAGGGTTCCGGGTGGTATTCCACAGATCATCGTTCTGCCTCGGGTCAGACCCCAAGCCGCACCAAGAACGGCACCGGAGGCAGCGAGGCCAAAGCCGACCCAGCAAAGGAATCGGGAACGGAGACAAGCAAGGAAGCGAAGTCATGAACAAGCGAAGAGGGCAGCTCACGCTGCCCTCTTCGCTTTTCCCCTCCGGCTTCAAAGCTGGAACCCAGCACGGGCCTTGACCAGCTTGAAGTTGAAATTCTCGACGTGGCGCAACAGCTTCTCGCGCAATTCCTGCCATTCCTTGGAAGACAACGTACGCTGCATGGCGGCCATGTCCGGTGTGGTACCACCCGCCATGATCTGCGGGCCCTCTCCGTATGCCGTGTACCAAGCGTCCGTCGGCTCGATCTCCAAAGACTGAAGGCCGGGAAGAAACTCACGAATGATGAATTCGAAGTACTCCTGCTCTTGGCCTGGGATAATGTCCCAGGTCATGAGGAGTTTGACAGCTGCCATGGCTCAATCGTCTTCGACACCCAGATGCCCCCCCCAAGGGGAACGATCACCTCACCGTCCCCGGCGACGAGCGACCTCTGCTGGGCCTCAGCTTACCCCCGCTTGTAGTCGAGGACCACGACTCGGGTTTCATCAGGAAGATCCGAATGGCCGATCTTGAGGGAGTCCAAGGGTTTGATACCCGAGAGGCCCATTTCCTTGAGGAACTTGTTGAGCGACTCGAGCTTGACGTCCACCTCGGGAGTCTTGTAGTGCATTGGGACCACCACGGATGGTTCCAGCAGGCTCACCATTTCCGCGGCCTGCGAAGCGGTAAGGGCCCCTCCGCCTCCCACCGGGACCAACAGGACATCAACGGCCCCCAGGCTTTCAATTTGTTGCTGGGTCGGAACATAGTTGAGATCCCCTAGGTGAGCCACGTTCAGACCATTGAAGTTGAACAGGTACAGCGTGTTTTCAATGGCCTTCTCGGGCGTTTTCGTCTTGCTTTCCTGACCGCTGGCAGCCCGTCGCGTCGCCACTCCGGTGATGAAGACGCCCCCGATTTCAAACTCGCCAGGCCCGCGGATGATGCGCTTCTCCCCTTTGACTGCATCCGCATTGTTGTGCCCGGGTGCGTCGTGGCTGACCGTGACGACCTCCGCCTTCAGCCGCAGGGTGGAGTATCCAATCGTATCGTCGAACGGATCGGTTACCACGGAGGCCAGGCCGCGCTCAGTCAAGCGGAAGCAGGAATGGCCGTACCAGGTGATCTCCATGATTCCTCCTGCAAGCCGCGTGCATTATACTCGATCGAAATGATTACAGTCTCTCACACCGCCGACTCTCTCCCCGTCTCGCTTAAGCCTCTCGAACTCGGTAGCGGCAGGGTCGAGGCCCAATGCGACGAGGAAGGCCGATGGCATGGAAGGTTGCTGACCACCTCGACCCGGGGCTATGCCGATGCCCAACTCGATGATCACCGGCATTCGCCACGAACGGGATTCCCCCACAGGCCACCGTTTCGACTGAGCCTTCGCGCTCGGACTTCGATTTCCCAGCCGCTGGGCACGTTTGGCTTTGGGCTATGGAACGATCCCTTCAGTTTGAGCCTGGGTCAGGGAGGGGCCGCGCGGCGCCTGCCGGCTGCGCCACAGGCGCTCTGGTTTTTCTATGCCTCGCCACCGACCGACATCGCGCTGGTCCCGGGCCTGCCCGGCTGGGGGTGGAAGGCCACTGCACTTCGCAGCCGGCGAGTCCCGACCCTGCTGCTGGCCCCGCTGGCCGCGGCTGGGGTCGTCGTGGGACGGGTTCCCCTTCTGCGCCGGATCGTCTTCGCCCAGGCAAAGCGCTTCTATATGGCTGAGGAAACCCTGCTTCCTGAGGATCCCCGCCTCTGGCACCGTTATGAGATCGACTGGAGCCCGGGTTCGGCAGAGTTTCGCGTGGACGACAGGTTGGTCCTCAGCACCCCCTGCACCCCCGTTCCACCGCTTGGCTTGGTCCTGTGGATCGACAACCAGTACGCTGTCGCCTCACCCAGTAGAGGCTTTGGCTTTGGAGTTCTGGATCTGATCACAGATCAATGGCTCGAGATTACGGATCTCGAAGTCGAAGGTCGATCCGCACAGATCTCTTCCGTGCACGGCCGAATCATTGCTCGGCAATTAGCCCGGTGATAGAATCCAACCGATCCCGGCGTGCGATCTCGGGCGGACGGGAAAGGGACGTGCCCGTCTGCGGGGCTGGCGGCGCGAGGCAGCTGGCGCTTCGGAATCAAGGAATCGCACGTTGAGGATCATCGCATTCCTGGAATGCACGTATCCCTTTGGGGATGGCTGGGTCCTGGTGGGCCCCTCGGTCTTCAAAACCGCTGGCGGGTCGCCTTGCGAGCCGCGGTGGGTTCGACTCCCATCCATCCCCGCCTGAGGCCTTGATGACTGCACAAGACGCAAGCGCTAGCGATCTCACCCAACTTACTTCTCTGCTTGGCCGGGTGATGTCCATTGAGGACACAACGGCAGGGACACCCCGGGAGCCTTATGTGCTCCGCGCGCGCGGCCGACTTCTGCTGGACTCGGCCGAAGCCTATGACCGTCTGGCGGAATCCCTTCGCCCGCTCAATCTGACGCCCCTCTTCCGTACGGAAGGCGACAAGCATGTCGTGATTCTGTCCCGCGGGGTCTTCGCGGCACGCCCCTCGAATGTCTGGATCAACGTGGCTCTCTTCGGGCTGACCGTCCTTAGTGTCTTGTTCGTGGGAGCCTCGATGGTCAACACCGGACCCATCCCCGCAGGACAAACATTGGTGGGAAGCATCGTGGCCTACCTTGAGTACATGTTCTCGCATTTGGACTCGGGTCTGCCTTATGCGGTGAGTCTTCTGGCGATATTGGGTGTGCACGAATTCGGCCACTATCTGGCTGGAAGGTATCACCGGACCGCCGTGAGCCTGCCCTACTTTATCCCTATGCCGTTCAGCTATTTCGGGACGCTCGGCGCCTTCATCTCCATGAAAGAGCCACCCCGGAACCGTCGCGTGCTTTTGGACATTGCCATCGCAGGCCCCTTGGCTGGCCTGATCGTCGCGATCCCGGTAATGCTCTACGGTTTGTCGACTTCATCCCTGAGCACCCTGCCCCTCCGGGCCTCAAGCGCTACATCGTACATTCTCGAGGGCAACTCTTTGCTCTATCTCATTGCGAAATGGTTAGTGTTCGGGCGGCTTCTGCCCGCGCCCACCCATTACACGCTTGCTCCCCTCCTCTACTGGCTGCGCTATCTTGTGCTCGGCCTCCCGATCCCGGCCGGCGGTCTCGATGTGCTCCTGGGTCCCGTTGCCTGGGCCGGATGGGCGGGACTGTTGGTGACGGGGCTCAATCTCATTCCGGCCAGCCAGTTGGACGGAGGGCATCTTCTCTATGTGCTGATCGGGAAGAAAACCAACCGCGTGCTTCCGGTCATCCTGGTCGGACTGGTGGCCTTAGGCTTTGTCTGGTCGGGCTGGTTTCTTTGGGCCTTCCTGATACTCGTCTTCGGGCAGTCCCACGCCGAGCCGCTTGACCAGATCACTCCGCTGGACGACCGGCGCAAGCTCTTGGCTATCGTCGGACTGCTCGTGTTCCTGCTCGTATTCACCCCGGTCCCTCTCGTGGTGGTAGGGGGCTGAGGGTTTGTGCCCTCCGAAGTTCCTCGTTCCCTGCGGATCTGGCCTCCGCTCCTGAAAGCATCCCAGGGGGTTGATTGGAGCGGAAACGGAGGGCCTGATTGCACCCGGGATGGGCGATTGACTCATTGAGAAACCGGCGGATAACGCAACGGCCCGCAGCGATTCCTGTGGGCCGTTGCGCATCAGGGGCTGGATCTAGGCAGCTCGCGCGAGGACCATTTGACCTTCCTGCTCGGCCAACCAGTGCTCGGCGGCGATAGCAGCCACTACCCCCGCGCCCGATGAGGTCGCAACCTGCCTGAAGACCGGATCGGCGATTTCACCCGCGGCGAAGACCCCAGGCACACTGGTTCGCATGTGGGAATCAACGGTCAGGTAACCTCGAGCGTCCATCTCGAGCTGTCCGCGGAAGATGGCAGAGTTGGGGTCATGCCCAATGAAGATGAAGACACCTTGAGTTTTGAGCGTCGTTCGCTGTCCCGTTCTTAGATCCCTCAGGAGAACTTCATCGACCGCCGCGTCGCCACTGATGCTGTCGACCACGGTATCGTAGAGAAAGGAGACCTTCGGGTTCTCCTTAGCCCGCTCCAGGAGAATCTTGCCGGCCCTCAACTCCCGGCGGCGGTGGACGATGGTGACGCGGGTGGCGTAATGCGTCAGGAAAAGGCCTTCTTCGAGCGCGCTGTCCCCCCCTCCGACAACGACCACCGCCTTGCCTTTGAAAAACCACCCGTCACAAGTCGCACAATAACTCACCCCTCGGCCCACCAGCTCCTGTTCTCCGGGAACGGCCAACCTTCGTGGGTTGGCTCCTGTGGCGATGATCAGCGCTCGCGTCAGATACTCCGCCGAATAGGTTTTGATTCGGAACGGCCAGCTCCGCAGATCGACGCCGGTGGCGCTGTCCATTTCTATCCGGGCACCAAACCGCTCGGCTTGTTTCTGGAAGAGCGCCCCCAATTCCGCACCACCCACCCCTTCTGGAAAGCCCGGGTAGTTTTCGATCGTACTGGTCAGGCTCGCCTGGCCACCCAGTTCCTGTCCACTCAGGACGAGAGGCACGCGATCCGCTCGGGCGGCATACAATGCGGCCGCCAGGCCAGCCGGCCCGGACCCTAAGACCAGGATGTCCAGGGGGGCTGCACCGACCCCCTCCTTAGGTACCTTGTCGCCAGCACCTGTGGAAGACTCCATCCCTTATCCTCCGCGCTTTACCCTTTACCCTTCCCCCTTACCGGTCCAATTGAGCTCCTCTTTCCGATCCTTAACAACCGACCTCCTCTGAGTAGCGCAAGGGGGCCACTAACGCGCATGACCTCCGACCTTCTCGGTTCTGGGCTGCAGCCCCCTCGTGCCGAGGAATAGACGAGCGTCAATCACTGAGATCTCCCTCGATGCGCCCCCTCGGCCTGTTTGCACCGCTGGCTGGTATCAACCCTTGGAGATCACCGCGACTCGGAACCAGCCGGAAATCTAAGAAGCTACCCCACGCACTCGATGCGGGAAACTAAGTCCATCGAGAGAGTATAACCGATGCCCGTGTGACCCTCGCTCCCGCCGGCGGCCCATTCGTTCAGAGGATTACTCGCACCCCGACTGCTTGGGCCCCAGCCCCTCGGCGGCAATGCCGGGTCTGCCGCCCAACCCTGGGCTCGAGATCATGGACTGCTTTCGTCCAGAGCAGATCGTCCCTTGGCGCAGGCCAGCCATGGACCGGCCCGATTCGCGCGGCTTACCTGCTCTGCACCGGGAGTTGCCGGTGGAGCCAATTCCCGGATGGCTGGGATGGAGCGACCTAAACGGAGTCGGCCCAGAAACCATCCTTCGCGATGAAGCCCTCATGCTCAAGGACCTGGAAGAGGCGCTGCCGGGCCGAAAGGGGAAGTACGGGCTGAGGTGACTGATGCACGAGCGAGATGGTCTTGCGCAGGGTATCAACGACGACCCGGCAATCCTCACAGGAGGCCAAGTGCGCCTGGATCGCTTGGCAGACACGGGCCTCTATCTCTCCATCCAAGTAGGCCGAGAGAGATCCCAGCAGCCTGCGACATTCATCTCGTTCCATTTGGTTTGTCCCCGGCAAGCGCCTCCCGTTCCGCAAAGTAATGCGAAAGGCGCTCGCGAAGCCACAGCCGGCCGCGGTGCAACCTCGTCTTGACAGCCTCTTCAGACAACCCCAGGACTTCTGCTGTCTCTGCCGTAGAAAGGTTCTCTAGCTCTCGGAGAGCGAAGACTACCCTCAGGTTCCAAGGCATGGCCTGGATCGCTGCCTCGATCTGGTCATGGACCTCGTGGTTCAGGGCTTCATTCTCGGGAATGCTGGAGAAGTCAAAGAGCTCTAAAGGTTCGGCCTCCCCTTCGCCCGAGTCGCTTCCCTCTACCGAGAGGGTCTCGGGTCGGGCTTTGCGAAGCCTCATGAGAGCGGCGTTGTACGCAATGCGGAAAAGCCAGGTCCCGACACTGGATCGTCCCTGAAACGAGTCGATATTGCGAAAAGCGTTCAGAAACGTCTCCTGAACGATGTCTTCCGCCTCTTGCCGGTCCCGGAGCATGCGCAACGCCAAGCGATACAGTCCATCCGAATGCTCTTGTACGCATTGGGCACAGGCCACCGGGTCCCTCTTGCGAAGGAGTTGAAGCAACTCCGCCTGAGATCCAGGCGCTTTCATAAGATGAGATGCGATCCGTTTCATGAGGTGACAGGCATTATATCTGACGTACTTTGAGATACAATCGGGGCCTTGACGCCGATCGCGATTCCTCACCCCTGGCAGGGACCGTGCCTTGGGCCCGAGCGGGTTGGGCGGCGCCCTCCTCTTGGCCTGGTCTTCGCGGGCCATGCGCGGAACGCGCCGCGTCGGTTCCTGGCTGACCTGCTCCGCAACGTCCGCCGAGACCCTTGATGAGCCGTGCCTCTTCGCAACCGGAACTCCAAGCGAACTCTCCCCACCCTGGTCCGGAACGGGTCGTGTGCATCATCCCCGCCTTCAACGAGGCCAACCACATTGGCCAAGTGATTCGTGCTGCCGTCCAAGCTAAATCTCTGGACCAAATCATCGTTGTGGACGATGGATCAAGCGACGCCACAGTTGCGGAAGCTCGTTCCGCAGCCTCCAACGATCCTCGCCTGGTCATCGTTGGCCATGACCGGAACCGGGGGAAAGGGGAGGCCGTTCTCACAGGGATCCACGAGGCCGGCGGGTGCAAGGTGGTGTTGTTCCTCGACGCCGATCTCGAAGGGTTCACCAGGGATCACGTCTCCCGCTTGATTGATCCCGTGCTTGCGGGTCACACCGACATGACCCTGGGGGTTTTTCGCGGTGGGCGCTGGAACACCGACTTCTCGCATTGGCTGACTCCCTGGCTCACCGGTCAGCGCTGCATCCGACGGTCTCTCATTCCACAGCTCTCGCAGGCCGCCGCCAGCGGCTATGGGCTAGAGACCGCCTGGACCGTCGCCGCCTCCATGAATCACTGGCGCGTTACGCTCGTGCCCCTCTTGGGTGTCTGGCATCCCCCAAGCGAGATCCATCGAGGATTCATCCGCGGGGCGCTCACGCGGGCACGAATGTATGCGCAGATCGTGCGCGCCTGGTACTTGGCCGGAGGCCTGGGATCGATTGTCCCTCGGGTGGCGGCCCGAGCCCGGGCAGGGCTGGTGATGGCGGGTATGATCCTCTTGGTGGGAGGGGGAAGGCTGGGATTCGAGTTCGCGGAAGTGCCGGCTCCCCAGGGGGCCCACCCCTTCCCAGATCTGCCGATCGACCGGATTCGCAGACTCCTGGTAGTTGCCCCTCACCCCGACGACGAGATCATTGCGGCCGGAGGCCTGATCCAGCGAGTCCTGGGGAGCGGGGGTCAAGTCAAGGTGGTCTTCGTCACCAACGGCGACGGACAGAGGTTCGCACCGTTTATCGCCGATGAGCACGTGCGCTCCGACCCTCAAGCCTACCTGATCCTTGGCGAACAGCGTCAGCGAGAGGCGCTGGCCGCCCTGCAGGACCTGAGGGTTGACTCCCAAGATGTGTTCTTTCTTGGCTACCCGGATCGAGGGGTGGGGAAGATGTGGGATCAGGATTGGACCCGCGACTGTCCCTATCGATCCGCCTACACCGGAGTCGTGCGCAGCCCTTACCCGACCACGTTTGACCCGAGCTCTACCTACTGCGGGTCAGACTTAGTCTCGGATTTGCAAACCATTCTGAAAGTCTACCGCCCGGATGCCATCTTGCTCCCCCATCCGGATGACAGCCATCCCGACCATCGCGGGACCAGCAACTTTGCCCGCCTCGCGATCATCCTGCAGAATGGGGAGAACCCCGGCTACCAACCCCTGGTCCTCGCCTACCTGATCCACTATGGCCAGTATCCTCAACCTCGGGGACTCCATCTGCAGGAGGACCTTGTCCCCCCCATTTCGCTGCTCCAGAATGGGGCGATGTGGACGGAGCTGGCTCTCGGTCCAGCGGAACTGGCCGCGAAGTCCGCGGCGCTGCGCTCCTATCGGTCCCAGGAGAGGCTGGCCGGGTCCTTCCTGAGTAGCTTCGTCAGAGAGGATGAGGTCTACCTCGAAATGCCTCTCCTGCAAGTGGCGCCCGCCGGCTTCGCGCGAGTTCCTCTGACGGCCTCCGGCATGCCCAACCTGCCGCCTCTCACCGAACCGACCGACGACAGCACGCGCCTGTGGCTGTCTGCCGGCAGCGATCTCGTCGGGTGGGACACGGCGCGAGTTGGGAATCTCATCATGATCGCGGCCGAGACGCGAGGTCAACTCTTACCGGGGGTCAATTACACGCTGCAATTGAAACTGCCCAACGGGCAGAATGTGAAAATTCAAGGCACACCCGAAGACGTCGCCCTCAAGCGCTATGGTTTTGGAGGAGAGATCAACCTTGCCGATTGGGGGAATCCACAAGTGATCGGGTTCGCGGCCCAAACTCGCATGGACGTCCTCTTGGATCAGACCTCCTGGCAGTTCATCAGCGTGCAGTATCAATGGCCTTAGATCCGGATCCTTGTCAGCCGATAACCTCTGACGCGTGAGCCAGCTCCCCTCGAATGGCGCCTCGAGCCACCTCTTCCTGCCGTAACCATGCGATTCTCCTCAGCCGTCGGGGCGCACGGTCCCGGATCGCATAAGTCGTCCGGCCCCTGGCACGAGGTCCCCGTCGACCTAGAGTCCGATGAGTCTCAGACTGTGGGCTGGACGTCCAAGGTGGAGGCCGCGCGAGCCACGCTCGCCTGCATTCCCTCGGCAAGAGCCCCCACCTGTGCCTCGGCGGGAGTTTCGCAGGGATCGGCCGTCCGCGAACGGAGGCCACGCTCGAGTTGCGCTTGACCGTCAGGGAGGTTGCGGATCGACCTGTGGGCCCACACTCCCACAAACCAGCTTCCGCCCTGGCGCGGGAATGGAAACGGCCCTCCCAGCCTGAGGAAATGGGGAACCCCGAGGGCTGAGCCCAGGGCGCAGGCCGGGATGTTGCTATGAGCCCGAGATTTCCATGGGTTCGATTAGGCCCATGATGCTGTATCCGGCATCCACGTACAGGACCTCCCCGGTGATGGCGGCGGCCAGTCCTGAGCAGAGGAAGACAGCGGCGGCTCCGACATCGCTGATGTCCACATTCCGGCGCAGTGGTGCGACCTCACGGAATCTCGAGTGCATCCCTCGGAATCCAGAAACCCCCGCGGCCGCCAGAGTGCGAATCGGCCCGGCACTGATGGCATTGACGCGGATGTTCTGGGGGCCTAGATCCGCCGCCAAATAGCGAACGGAGGCCTCCAGCGCGGCCTTGGCGACACCCATGACGTTGTAGTTGGGCATGACCTTTTCCGAGCCGTAATACGTCAGTGTAAGAATGGCCGCCCCTGGGTTGAGGATCGGCAACGCGGCGCGCGTCAACGCCGTGAGGGAGTAGGCGCTGACTTCCAACGCTGTCTGGAACCCTTTGCGGCTGGTATTGTAGAAGGGACCGCTGAGCTCCTCACGCAAAGCAAAGCCGATGGAGTGAACTAGGATGTCGATTTTTCCGAAAGCTGTTCCCGCCTTCTGCATGAGCTCGGCGATCTGCTCATCACTCGAGACGTCGCAGGGCTCCACGAAGGTCGACCCCACGGATTGAGCCAATGGGCGCACCCGACGCTCCAGGGCCTCTCCGGCGTAGCTGAAGGCCATCCGGGCGCCCTGCTCATGCATGGCTCGCGAGATCCCCCAGCCGATCGAATGGTCATTTGCAACCCCAAAAACCAGAGCGGTCTTCTCTTTCAGTAGCTCCATTGATCTCCTCCTCTAGCCTAGGTTTGGTGTGCCCCCTCACCCGTGCGAAGGAGGGCGGTCCCTTCTGGCGAGACGCGAAAACGCCAAGGTCGACTCTTCCATGGCTCGGGTACGGAATATAACCCCACCCGGGAACCCCTGGTCACAAAGCGGTCCGGGATGTCAACCCCTCTTTCGAGGTAGAGCTTGGATGACCGTTCGCACAGGTCCTGCCCATTGAACCGTCTGTCGACCGCCAGAGCCTCGCAAAGTCTCGCGGGCCCGTCCGCCAGCGGAAGTCGTCCCCTCCTCTTGCGCATGCGGGCAACCCCCTCCAGGGGCCAAAGGGCGCGCAACAGGACAGCCGCCGGGAATGCTTCCACCTCCGTCACCACGTTCAGCATCCAGTGCATCCCGTAGGTAAAGTATACGTAGGCACGGCCTGCCTGACCAAACATGACCTTGTTCCTGGCCGTTCGTCCATGGCTGGCGTGACTTCCCAAGTCCTCTTCGCCGACGTAGGCCTCCACTTCGACGACCCATCCCGAGGTCCTGCCCACCCGTTCGAGCCGAACCAGACGGGTCCCGAGAAGGTCGCGTGCCACGCGAAGTGTGGGGCGTTGAAAGAATGAGCGAGACAGTCGGCGGTTACCCATGTCGATGATTGTCAGCCTGGCGGCAATTCTATCAGGACCCGTCCGTCTCAAAGGACACGAGGGAGGATTCCCTTTTCCTTCGGTTGGGGAGACGTGCGCTTGCAGCGGGGAGTGGAGACAGCCGTTTGTCCGCCGATCCCGAGAACTTGAGACGGAGAGGATAGGGGGGCTCTTCCGTTGAATCGGGGGACCTGCGGTTACCCGTGGGCGGGAGAAGGCTCGATCCGGCCGTCCCTACTTCAGAGGGGCTTCACGCACAAGGGTGGGCTGAAAGCGCATATCGCGCTCCACCGTCAGGCGCAGGCCATCGGCCAGCGAATGGCGTGGCCGATAGCCCAGCGTCTTTTCCGCCAAGCGAATATCGGCGCACATGCGCGAGACGCCGGCCCCTTCGCTTCCATTGTGCAGGACCTCGCCGTTAGGGAGGATTTGCAAGACCTGGTGCGCAAGCTCGATCACCGAGGTCTCAATTCCACTGCCGATGTTGATGATGCGCCGGTCCATTTTTGGCGCGGTGGCCGCCACGGCCAGGGCCTCAACCACGTCATCCAAGAACACATAGTCGCGCGTCTGATGACCCTCGCCGTGGATCACCAGGGATCCACCCCCCGAGGCCTGTCGAAGGAACCGCGCGATCACCGGAGCATGAGCCGCGGGCAGTGGCTGACCCGGCCCGTAGGCATTAAAGACTCGCAAGATCGTGGTTTCAATCCCCCACAGTCCGCCAATCGTACGCACGTAATATTCCGCCGCGAGCTTGGACACCGCGTAGGGAGAGCCAGGGTTGGGGATCGTCGATTCGCTCAGGGGTTGCTCTTCTTGCTCGCCGTAGACGGCACCCGAAGAGACAAAGATTACCCGCCTCACCCCGACATCCCGCATGGCTTCCATCAGGCTCACGGTCCCACCCACATTCACCGCGTTGTACTCTCGCGGATAGGAGACCGATTCGGACACCGAGACTCGCGCCGCCAAATGAAATACACACTCCACATCTTGAAGAAGGGTCCACAACTTGGGCCGGTCGGCAACGTCACCACGAGTAAATAGAACCGAGGGGTTGAGACGGGAAGGATCACCTGTTGAAAGATCGTCCAACCCCCGGACCTGGTTTCCGTCTCGGGCCAGTTGGTTGGCGAGCGCGGACCCCAGGAAACCTGCCGCACCAGTCACGAGGAAGTTCAAGACCTCTCTCCAGGAATTCGGATGTCGAGAATGCGAATGGGACTTGGGTCGGAAGGACCCGCTTCCACAGGGGAAAACGGGTCTGGAATTGGATTATACCACCCGCCTGCACTGCGCACCTGACGGGAGTCCTACGCTGGCTCGTGGAGGAACGGACTGACTTTGCCTGGAATCAAACGATTTCTCTCGGTCCCCTCGCCCAAGATGTCGCAACACAAGCTGATTAATCAGAGACTTCCGCACTGTCACTTGCCAAACTCGAAAGGGCCAATTAGATTCGTCCCAGGATCCATTCGCCGCGGAGTGACCGCACCTCCGGGGAGCCTGGCCCTAATGAAAGGCCCGCGGTGCGTCACGGTGGCGCCCAGGGCGCTGGGTCCCGCCCCCTCCGCGGCCATTCTCTCCTGCAGGTCAGTAGATCGGCACAGAGGGATCTACCTCCCGAGACCAGGCATTGATGCCGCCGCGGAGGTTTCGCACCTTCCGGAAGCCGGCCGTCCGCAGCAGTTTGACCGCCCGAGCGGACCGGCTGCCCGATTTGCAGAGGAAAACCATGTTCTCCGCACTGTCGAACTCATGCATATGCTCGGGAAGTACGGCAAGCGGGACGAGCTCAGCCCCTTCGATGTGCGCGATTTCCCATTCATGGGCCTCACGAACATCAATGAGACGCAGGCGCTCCCCCCGATGGAGTCTCTCGCTCAGTTCCTTGGCCTCGATGTCCCAATCCGAGGCGACAGTCTCCTGGCCATGATCGTGGCTTGGCACACCGCAAAACGCCTCATAGTCAATCAAATGGTCAATTGTCGGGTGCTCTGAGCAGATCAGGCAATCCGGGTTTTTCCGAAGCCGCAGCTCCTCAAAGCTCATCTCCAACGCGTCGTAAAGGAGCAAGCGGCCGATCAGGGGATCGCCGATCCCCAGCAACAGCTTGATCACTTCGGTTGCCTGCAAGGTGCCGATGGTGCCGGGCAAAACGCCGAATACGCCCCCCTCGGCACAGGAGGGAACTTCGCCCGGCGGGGGTGGCGCAGGAAAGAGGCAGCGATAGCAGGGACCTCGGCCGGAGTCAAACACCCCGACCTGCCCCTCGAAGCGGAAGATGCTGCCGTAGACGTTGGGCTTTCCCAACAGCACGCACAGGTCGTTGACCAGGTAGCGGGTCGGGAAATTGTCGGTCCCATCGACGACTACTTCGTATGGGCGTGCGATCTCCATCGCGTTTGTCGAGGTGAATGCTTCGTTGTAGGCGTCCACCTGGATGAGGGGATTGATATCTAGCATGCGCTCGCGCGCGCTTTCCACCTTGGGTCTCCCCTCCTGGGATGTCCCGTGGATGATCTGACGCTGCAGGTTGGTGGCCTCGACCACGTCAAAATCCACGATGCCGATGCGCCCCACGCCTGCCGCGGCCAAGTACAGGGCGAGAGGCGATCCCAGGCCTCCGGTGCCGATCAGCAGGACGCTGCTTGCCTTGAGCTTGCGCTGACCCTGCAGACCCACCTCCGGCATGAGCAAGTGGCGGCTGTAGCGCAGGATCTCCTCCCGGGTCAGTTCCGGCAATTCCGCCCCGCGCCACTCCGCGTGTCTCTCAAGCACCGAACTGATCATTTCCAACCTCCGTGCCTCATTCGCTCTGCGCAGGGCGGAATGCCTTCCCTCGACGAATGCCACAACCGCGCGATCGCCTGCGGATAGCGGGCCTCGCCCCTCGTGTTCCCCGGCTGCGATTATAGACCTCAGCAGCCCCCCCTTTCGACCACCGCCTCGCACGGCGAGGCGGCCAGGACTTCAATCGGTCCTGCCTGCGCGAACGGCTGCATGAAGTTCTCCACCTGCGATTCTCGCTCGGCGTCTAAGATCAGGTACAAAGTATGCTGACCATCGATCACCCCTTCCCCCTCCAGCCTCACGCCATACTTACTGGCATTGGCGGGGCTCAGGTGAGAGAGCAACATCTCTCCCATCTTGGGGTCCTTGGCTGGGCAATGCTCCGAGTCATGCTGATGTCGAACAACATACCGTGACATTTCCATACCTCCAGATTGGGATTCTTTCCTGATCCAGTTGTACTCGACCAAAAAGGCCAGGGACGGTCTTCTTAGCCGCCGGCAATCGAGGGGACGAGCATCAGTCGCGAACCCTCCCTCAGAGTCACGCCAGCATCCTCGCGCTGAGTGACCTCCTCTCCATCGAGAAAAAGGTGAACGAAAGGCCGGAGTTCACCTTCTTCATTGAACAAATGACCCTCAAGACCCGGATACTGGCGCACGAGGTCGGCCAGCCCCTCACGCACGCTCCCGCCTCTCACCGCCACATCTTTGTTTCCCGATGCATACGGTCGTAATGGTGCGGGCAAGACAACGATGGCCATGCTCCCTCCACCTTGCTGAAGAACGAACTAGCCAGCTCCTTGCTCTCTGCCCAGCCTCCAGCGGACCGCCGGATCCAAGCCCGAGACGGCCCCGTCCCCGCTTTCAATCCGTTCTTCCTCAAACCCGGATCGGTCCTCCCTCAGCCGCCAGGAACTGGTCACCTGTGCTATTCCCCTTTCGACCGAGGTGATAACGTACGAATACCAAGGCAGGGCCCACTCGCGATCGGTGTCGGAAGGCCGGGCGGGATGGTCCGGATGGGAATGGAAAACGCCGACGACCTCCAAACCCTTGGATTCAGCCTGCTCTCCTGACCTCAGGATCTCCGCGGCTTCGATCAGGTAGCGCTTTCGGCGGGCCTCGCCCACACGCCGATTCTCAAGGGAATGAACGCCGAGCACGACCCTGGCCCCATCCCTTGTTTTTCCCAGAAGAAGGCCAGCGCCTTCGTCCGGGTAGCTCAACTCGCCGTGGGCGCGAATCTGCTCTAGGGCCTCCAAACTGATAGCGATCTTGTTCATGCCTGACTCCAAAACTTTTCGGACAGGTACTTGTGACCGGAATCCGGGAAGATGGCTACGATTGAGCCTTCCGACAGGCGACGCGCAACTCGTAGTGCGGCGAGGGCGGCGGCTCCTGAAGAAACCCCCACAAAAAGGCCCTCCTCCCTGGCGAGCTGCTTGACCATCGCATAGGCTCCCTCCGTCTCCACCTCAAGGACCTCGTCTTGGAGCCCCCGGTCGTAGATCCCTGGGACATGGGAAGTCGCCAAATGCTTCAGACCCTCCAGGCCATGGAACGGCGAGTCGGGCTGAACCGCGCCCAGGTAGATCCTCGGGTTCTGCATTCGCAGGAACCTTCCCGTGCCCGTCAGGGTTCCCGTCGTCCCCAGACCTGCGATCAAGTGCGTCACTGAACCGCGGGTCTCATTCCAGATCTCGGGCCCCGTGGTTTCGAAGTGGGCCTTCCAATTGGCCGGGTTGCCGTATTGGTTGGCGTAGAAGAATCGGTCCGGATCCTGGTCGAACTCGTGCCTGGCCAACTCCTGGGCTCCATCGGATCCCTCGAGGGGCGAACTCACGAGGAGTTCTGCCCCAAGAGCGCGGAGCATCGAGATCCGCTCCGGGCTGGCGTTTCCAGGAATCACCAAGCGGACGCGAAAGCCCAACGCTGCGCCCAACGTGGCATAGGCGATTCCCATGTTGCCCGAGGTTGAGTCCAAGAGCGCTTTCCCACTCCTGAGCTCGGCAGTTTGGAGTGCCTCGCGGACGATATACCAGGCGGGTCGATCCTTGATTGACCCACTGGGATTGAGCCACTCGGCCTTGCAGAATAAGCGCACTCTTGAGGGCAATCCCGGGTCCAGCCTGCGCAGGGGAAGCAGGGGTGTTTTCCCAACCCAAAGGGGATGCTGCAGGCCAAGACGAATCTGGGAACTTACTTCGGTGACCACGGTCGATCTCCAAAACAAATAGCCAACCGACACGAAAGGGCAATCGCCTTCGGCGCGAGAACCCGACTTTCAGTTTCGCGGAGGCAAACCGCCCTTGGCCGGTTGGCTATTGGCTTTTCACGCGCAGAGCGGTTATGGCCCCCGCTTAGGACACCTGCACCATTGCATGGCCAGAGGCCCTCACTCGGATAAGTTCGATCCCAATTCTAATAGATCAGCCCCACGTGTCAAGGCCCTCCTTTCCTCCCTCACCGAGACATGGAGGGGCCCTTCTGACCCGCAGGGAATGGAGCCTGAAGCGCGATTCCCGTGTTTGGTCCATGGCCGCGGTCGACTTGGGGGCGGACCTGGCCAGCGAGCCCAAGGTCCATATTTCGCCGGGTAGCGGGAACCCTCCGACAAGGCCGCGGCAGGGCCCATAAGGCTGATACAACACAGATTGCTAGACTATATACTGAAACACTAAAGATTGAAGATTGACCTTAAGAATCGCCCCATGCTATAATCCCTGTGTTTAACGGTACGTTTTTCCATAGAGGCCGTTGTGGGTAATCACAATCACCCGCTTCGCATTAATGTTGGTTTCCTGCTTGGCCAGACCGCTGGATATGTCCGGACCATGGACTTTGACGAGGAAAAGCTCATCCTCGGCACTGATCTGGAACTGCGCAATCTTCATGGGGTTCTCTCCTTAGATCGAACGCCGCAAGGGGTCCTGGTGTCCGGGACGTTGCGTGCCGGCACGCCAGCGGAATGTGTGCGATGCCTCAGCCCCTTTTCGCTTCCGCTGAGCGCGACGCTGCAGGATCTGTTCCTCTACCCGCCACCCAACCCGAGCGACCCCTTGTTGGCGATTGGCGAGAACGCGATCCTGAACCTTGACCCGCTGCTCCGCGAGTACATGATCCTCGATTTTCCACTCCGACCCGTCTGCAAGCCAGACTGCAAGGGGCTGTGTCCAGTATGCGGGAACGATCTGAATACGTCCAGTTGCAGCCATCCGCAGGTCGAGGAGGAAAGAGGCGGGCTCAGCACGCAGCTGATTCAGATTCTCGACACCAAGGACAGGCCGCCCAGTGAGTTCGGCTCCGGTCGCCACAGCCGTCCGCCTGGGTCCCGGCGCAAGTTACGATCTGCATCTGGGGATTGAGAAAGGGAAACAGATGGTGACGGCCTGGGGGGCCGTTTCCTTCGAAGCTCTGCCCTGGGGAGTCTGGACTGGCAGGCTGGGTGAGACCGTCCTTCGAGCGAGCGCTTGACCCAAGAATCAAGTCGCCCGAATGGAAGGCGGTGAGGAGAGGCGCGGGATGCAGCGCTATGGATACAGAGCGCAGGTTGCGGACCTCCTGGAGAAGGCACAGTTCCAGGGTTACTTGACCACCGAAGACATCATGGAGGCCTACCCCGAGGCGGAACGATCGCGAGGGGACATCGGAAGGCTGTTGACCTTTCTGCGCAGTGCCGGGATCGAAGTGTTCGACGGTCCAGAAGAGGTGCCGGCCAGCCTTCACCACCCGGACCCTGTAGGCGCCCAAGGCGAGTTTGATCTTGCTCGAATTTCCATCGACGACACCGTCGGCCTGTACCTGAAAGAAATGGCCCGCGTGCCTCTCCTCAGCCTCCAGGAGGAGGTCTCCCTTGCGGTCCGCATCGAGCACGGCAACTCGGCACGCAAGAGCTTGGAACGCAAGAACGGGAACCACCGGGGGAACGGCACTTTGCGCAAGGTCCACAGGCAAGCCGAGCTCGAAGGCATTGCCGAAGACGGGCGACAGGCCCGCGAGCACCTGATCAAGGCCAACACCCGACTGGTGGTAAGCATCGCCAAGCGGTACATGGGACGCGGGGTCCCCTTCCTCGACCTGATCCAGGAGGGGAACCTGGGCCTCATGAAGGCCGTCGAGAAATTCGATTACCACCGCGGATACCGTTTCAGCACCTACGCCACGTGGTGGATCCGCCAGACCATCTCTCGCGCGATTGCAGACCAGAGCCGGACGATCCGGGTCCCTGTCCACATGACAGACCGCATCCGTCGCCTCTATCGAACCGCCCACGAACTGGAGCAGCAGGTGGGCCGCAAGCCCACGACGGAGGAGATCGGTCAGGCGATGGGCATCGAAACCTCGAAGGTGGAGTGGATGCTGAAGGTCTCGTGGAGGCCCATCTCCCTGGAGAGCCCAGTGGGCGAGGAGGAGGACGAGGAACTGATCAGTTTCGTGGAGGATCACGATACCCCGACGCCCAGTGACAGCGCGTTCACCCGCCTCCTCCGGGAGAAAGTCGAGGAAGTCCTAGCGACCCTGAGCCCACGCGAAGCCCGCGTTCTGCGCCTGCGCTTCGGACTCTCGGGCGAGCGCGCCTATACCCTCGAAGAGGTCGGACAGAAATTCGGATTGACTCGAGAGCGCATTCGTCAGATCGAGGGTCGCGCCCTCCGCCGGTTGCGCCACCCCCGCCGGGCACGTCAACTTCGCGACTACTTAGCCTGAAGTTCCTTGCCCCTTGAACCCCCCATGTTACAATCCGCTCACACCCTCACCGTGCTGAGTGGAATATGACGAACATCTTCGTCGCGGTCGCCTGGCCGTATGCCAACGCGGATATTCACGTCGGGAATCTCACCGGATCGTATCTCCCTGCAGACATCTTCTCCCGCTACCACCGCTTGAAGGGCAATCAGGTACTGATGGTCTCCGGCACCGATGCCCACGGGACCCCCGTAACGGTTCGCGCCGACGCGGAAGGGATTCCCACCGAGGCCGTCTATCTGCGCTACCACAAACGTTTTCTGAATCTCTTCCTGGCCTACGGCTTGACCTACGATCTGTTTACCAGCACCCACACCGAGAACCACTTCCGGGTCTCGCAGGATCTGTTCCTGCAACTGCGCGACAACGGCTACCTCTATCGGGGCAAGCAGCTCATTATGTACTCGGAGAAGGATAGGCGCTTCCTGCCCGATCGCTACGTAGAGGGGGAATGTTATCTGTGCCACTACCCCAACGCGCGAGGAGACCAGTGCGACAACTGCGGCAATCTTCTGGACGCGACCCTGTTGATCAACCCTCGCAGCCGAATCGATGGTTCGCGCCCGGTCCCTCGCCAGACCGAGCACTATTTCCTGGACCTGGAGAAGCTCAGCCCCGCCATCTCCTCCTATTTGTCCACGGAAAAGAATCACTGGCGGCCGAACGTCCTCAAGTTCGCCCGCAACATGGTTGCCCAGGGACTGCACGGTCGGCCGATCACCCGGGACCTCGAATGGGGAATCCCGGTCCCCGAGCCGGGCTGGAAAGGGAAGTGCCTCTACGTCTGGTTTGAAGCGGTCATTGGCTACCTGTCTGCCTCGATCGAATGGTCTTCCCACGCGCAAGATCCCGAGGCCTGGAGGGCCTGGTGGTATGACCCCGGAGCCCGCAGCTACTACTTCATCGGCAAGGACAACATTCCCTTCCATGCCGTGATCTGGCCAGCTCAGTTGATGGGCGCCTCCAAGCTATATGCGCGCCCGACCGACGGGACCCTGAACCTGCCCTTTGATGTCCCAGCCAATGAGTTCATGAATCTGGAGGGAAAGAAGATTTCCGGTTCCCGCAATTGGGCCGTGTGGGGCCAGGACGTCATCGAGCGATATGGGATGGATCCCGTCCGCTACTACCTCACCGTGAACATGCCCGAGTCGCACGACACGGACTGGTCCTGGGAGGACTTCCTTCGGCGCAACAACGACGAGCTGTTGGCGACCTGGGGCAATCTGGTCAACCGGGTGCTGACGTTCGCTTACCGAAATTGGCCCGGCCAGGTGCCGGACCCGGGTGAGCTGCAGGCGCAAGACCAAGCCCTCCTCGCCCGGATGGAGGACGGGTTCCCGCGCGTCGGCGCGCATTTGGAGGCGGTGGAGCTTCGAGCCGCGCTACTTGAGGCCATGGGGCTCGCGACGGAAGTCAACCGTTATTTGGACCAGCAGAGCCCATGGTTCCAAATCAAAAGCGACCCAATTGCGGCCGCTCGCACGATCTTCACTGCATTGCGGGCGATCGATTCGCTAAAGACTCTGCTGGCCCCCTTCCTGCCGGATTCGGCCGAAAGGGTCGGCCGCTGGCTCGGCAATGAGGGAAGTTGCTTCGGAACGCAACGGCTGGAGGAAAGCAACGACCGTTTGGGGGCCCGTCCCATCCTTCTCTACCAGGCGGGTCAAGCTACGGGGGCATGGAGACCCGGCACGCTGCGACCGGGTCAGCTCCTGCGGGAGCCCCAGCCTCTCTATCGAAAGCTGCCCCCCGAACTCATCGAGCAGGAACGCGCGCGCCTCGGGCAGACTTCCGGCTGAGCTCGAATCGGGAGTGGTCGCCACCGCGGAAGAGACCCCCCCACCCCAAGCGTCCCAATCAGGCTCGCGCACCCATCCCCCATTCTGCACCGAGTCCGCCTTCGTTCTACCCACCCCTGGCGGCCAGACCTTTGAGATAGTCCAGCAGGATTTGCAGCGCGGCCTCGGCCGACTGGCGCTTGTTGGAAAGCCTCTCCCCCTCCCAAGTGAATTCCCCGGCCCATTCCTTGTTCGGCCCGCAAAGAGCGACCCAGGTCAGGCCCACCGGCTTGCCGGGGAGAGCCCCCCCCGGACCGGCAATCCCCGTGACGGCCACTGCGATATCGGCGCCCAGCACAGTACGGGCCCCGCGGGCCATCTCCAGCGCAGTCTCCTTGCTCACCGCACCCTGATCCTGAAGAGTGACCTGCCGGACTCCCAGAAGGCGTTCTTTAGCCTGGTTGGAGTAGGCCACGACCCCACCCCGAAAGTAGTCGGAGGACCCGGGAACGTTGGTGATGCGATCCCCCAAGAGTCCTCCCGTGCAGGACTCTCCCAGCGCCAGAGTAAGACCGTGTCTCCTGAGCAATTCCCCGACTTGAGCCTCAATTGATTTTTCCACGATTCAGACCTCGTTTGCAGGACGACAACGGTTAGCGTCTTGAGCCGGGCGACCGAAGAATCCTCACGTCCCGCGGACGGCTCCCTCTCCTCGGCTTACCCTCTGATTTCAGTGAAGGCGACCTTCGCCTCCACGAGGGGTGGCGCAGGCGCCGAGCAGGTCAAACGCCTCGCCTTGTACCCGCCTGTCTCTGCCCCAGGAGAGGGCCGAACCGCCGATGCAATTTCGAGCTCGGAGGCGTCTATCGAGAGACCCGCGGTCCCAGCCTGGCGGCTCTTCCGTCCCGTCCCAAGGGAGGTATTCGTCCAATCCGTAGATCCTTGAGGAGGAAGACTATCTCCCTCCGGCGGGGAAGCAAGGGATGAAGGGAAGGATCTGATACCGGCCATCCGAAGCTATGCGCGATGGTCTCGAGGGGCCAGTTGTCAAACAGAACTTCAGTTCTCGGTTGAGAAGGTGACTTGGCTCTCCCCCCAAGGTCCTCGCCTCGAGACTATACTGGTGCGGGCTCAGTCGTGTCAAGCCAGATGAGAATTCCTGCGAGGGCGCACGGTTCCCTACAAGAGGCGAACCTCCGGAAGAAGCCTCCCCCCGGAGATTGGAGGGGCTGGCGCAACTCCCAGGGTGGTGTTTGCAGGGTCACCATGATAGAATGCGCCCGCGCAGGAATCGGATCCAAGTGCTTAGTGGGCCCCCATCGTCTAGCGGCCCAGGACGTGGCCCTCTCAAGGCCAAAACACGAGTTCGAAACTCGTTGGGGGCACTACGATCGAGTCGCTCAAAAGGCGGCTCGAATGATTCCAGCAGGTCGATAATCGATTTTGGATTCGGCGGGGGAAGATATCCTGCGGTGCCCGGCTTCGAATCGGGAACTCAAGGTTGGGCGGGAGGAACTAGGATGAACGATCAGCTAACCCTGACCCGGGCCAAGATCTGCGAGATCGGGGCTCTCCTATACACGCGGGGACTAACTGATACCGCGGGAGGGAACATCAGCGCGCGCGTCGGGGAGAGGATTTGCATGACCCCTCGCTACGCGGGAAGCCGGCATCACTGGAACCTCCGCCCTGAGCAGGTACTTGTGCTGGATAGCCACGGCCAAAGGCTGGAGGGGACGGGGGAGGTGTCCCGCGAAGTGAAGGTCCACCTCCGCCTGCATGCCGACATGCCCGAGGAGGGGATGGCGGTCGTCCACGGCCATGCTCGCAACGTGCTGGTTTTCTGCTCCACTCGGCAAGCGATCCCGCCGGTGTTGGAAACGACCTTGAAGCTGGGCGCAGTGGAACTGGCGGAGTACGCGCCCACCCACAGCCGGGAACTCGCCGAGAATGTGGCCTCGGCCATTCGCACCCAATGGCAGAAGAGTCCATCGCGGGCGGCGGTGCTCGTGCCCTGGCACGGGATCTTCGTTGTCGCCCAGGATTTGGACGCGGCCCTGGACGTCGCCGAGCGAGTGGATACCAACGCACGATGCGTCCTCCTGGGGAACCTCCTCATGGGGGGCTCGGCGTGGGTTCGGTCGGCCCAGCAGGAGCTTTTGAAACGAAGCTCGATGACCTATCCAATGGAGTAGTTCGCATGGCCGCGGCAAGGTTCAGATGATCGTCACCCTCACGCCCAACCCGGCGATCGATCGGACCTACTTCATTCCCAGATGGAGCCCCAACCGCGCAATCCGCGCCTCTCGTTCGGCTCTCGGACCGGGAGGAAAGGGCGCGGATGCCTCGTGGATCCTAGCGGAGATGGGTCTGCCAAGCCTGGCCCTGGGTTTTTCAGCCGGGCCCACGGGTCGTCAGCTCCAGAGGCTTCTAAAGGTCAAAGGGGTGATACCCGACTTCATCTGGGTGGACGGGGAGACGCGCACGAACATCGTGCTGGTTTGTGAGGATGGATCGGGACAGAGCACAATCTCGGCCGACACCCTCAAACTAAGAGAAACCGATTCGGCCATCCTGATCGAGCGTTATCGGCGGGCCCTCGAAGGCGCGAGCTGCGTCGTCGCGGGAGGCACACTGCCTGCTGGCCTGGGCGTGGATTTCTATGCCGAGCGCGCGCGGGAAGCAAGGGACCGAAGGGTTCCCTTCATTCTCGATGCCGAAGGAGCGCCCCTGACAGCGGGACTCGCCGGCCATCCGACCATCGTGAAGCCGAACAAGCACGAGTTGGAGGTCCTGATCGGCAGCCACCTGTCCAGCTTGCGAGAGGTCTATGAGGCATGCGAGCAGGTCCGAAAACAGAACCAGAGCTGGGTGGTGGTGAGCCTAGGACCGCGAGGCGGGCTGGCCGCACTGGGGGACCGAGTCCTGCGCGTTCAAACACCCTCTGTGCCGGTGGTAAGCACCGCAGGGGCCGGAGACGGCATCCTGGCCGGATTGGCATTTGCCCTCGCGAATCAGCGCCCCTTGGAGGAGGGGCTCCGTCAGGGGTTCGCGGCGGCGGCGGCGGTCGTGGCGACCGAGGCCACAGCGGAGTGTCGGCTTGAGGATATCCAGAGGATGCTCGAGCTCGTGAAAGTGAAAGCCTTTTCACTCCAGGAGGAGGGAGAGGAGTCGGTAGGCGACGGCGACTGAACCCCCCTTACCGAAAAGGGTTAGCCTGATCCCCCGTTGGGCCGCCTCGTCCTCCTGCAGAGCTCTTGCTTTGACTTCTCCCAGGATGGCCTGGGTCATCACGGCCTGGCGATACCCGCCTATTGGCTGATGGCGGTGGTCGCACCCGCAAGGCCCAGTCGACCGCGGGCAAAGGACAGGGCCTCGCCCTTGGAGCTCACCTCGCCGGCAACTTGGGCCTCCCGCAGCGCCTCGAGCAGCTCGCCCACCTGAGGCCCAGGACGGAGGCCGAGCGTGGCCATCAGCTCATCGCCGTTGACATAGGGCGGGGGCTCAACGATCTCCGTGCGTCGTTCAAAGTAGCCCTCCAGGAGCGTCCGGACCACATCGAGCAAGGATGCCCACGCCTGCTGCGGGAGTGTCGTGCCGTAGGTGGCGAGAAAGTCCGCGAGAGACAGCAGGCTTACGTCAACCCCAGCAGGGCCCAGACTGCGGTAGTAGCGGTACACTGCGAGAGGCGACACCTCGCCTACTCGCAACAGCTGCAAGGGACGCATGTGCCCTCGCACTGTGCGGGTGATCCGCTCGGCCTCTTCCTTGGAAAACCGCAGGGCCAAGGCCCGATGAAGCGCCCATGCGCCCCCCAGCTCCTCATGCCCGCTGAAAGAACCAGCCCCCGAGATTCTCGCGGAGGACGTTTCCGATTTGCCGGCATCGTGCAGAAGCCCAGAGAGGAATAGAAGACCACGCACGGGCCGTTCGTCAGCGAGCCTCCCCTGCAAATGACCGCCAATTCGCTCTCGGTACCGCCCGAGGCGCAAGGAGGCCAAGCCCAGGATCAGGTCCGCCGAAGCCTCTTCTTCGGGCATTGGGCCCAGAACCGCAAGAAGGAGCTCCAAGCGATCCATGAGTAGCAGGGTATGATTCCACACATCATGGACGTGCGGCGGAGGTTGAACAATCGTATCCAGTCCAACCACTTCGGGCACCATGGCGGGAAGCAGGCGGAGAGACATCAGGGTGCGGATCGCCGCGGCGACCTTGGGGCCGTTCAGGATCCGAAAGAATTCATCCCGCAAACGCTCGGGGGCAATCGCTCCTAGTTGGCTGGCCCCGGACCGCACTTGTTCGCGGGTTTCCCGCTCCATTCGCAGGCCGAGCTGGACGGCGAGGCGCACCGCACGCACAGACCGAACAGGATCGTCGGAGATAGCCGACGGCGAGCTGGCCCGGAGCAGATGGTCGCGGAGATCGCTTTCCCCCCCCAGCGGATCGATGAGGCGCGGAGGGGAATGGACGGGGATCGCCATAGAGTTGATGGCGAAATCCCTGGCTCTCAAGTCCTCCTCGATGGTCAGCCCTCGCAGAGAGGCAAAGTCAAGGGTCCAACGGCGGTTCTCTCGCGTGACCAGTACTCGCCCTACATCTCGCTCGGCATCGAGGGCGTAAAAGTGGGCCTGCAGTGCCTCGGCAACCCTTCGCCCGATCTGGAGGCCGCTCTCCTCCGTGGCGAAGTCGAGGTCATAGGCCGCTCGCCCAAGGAGAAGGTCTCGCACCGCACCCCCTACCAGGTACAGGGTCCGACCGCGAATGAACTGTCCAACAGCCGTCTCGTCGAAGAAGGGAGGCAACCGCAGGGGAAAGGCGGTCGGGGGAGGGTTAGCGGGCTTCATGGGCTACAACCCGAAAAGATCCCGCGGCTCAATGTCATCCGAAAAGAACGGGCTTCAGCGCAACCGATCCCGCCCAGCTCACATGCTCTGCGCTGCTCGACCCGGTCATCTCCTTCACCGGCGAGCCGCCCGTTGCCCTCCTGGTCACCTGGAAAAGGTAGCAAGCTTGTCCGCGCGCACCACACCGATGAATGGAAGATTGCGGTAATACTCGTCGAGGTCCAGGCCATACCCGAAAACGAACTTGTTGGGGATCACGAAACCCCGGTAGCGAAGGGGGACTTGCACCTCCCGGCGCTCCGCCTTGTCAAGCAAGACGCAGACCTCCAAGCTCCGCGGATATCGGGTTCGCAAGAACTCCATGACCGAGGTCAGCGTGTGCCCACTGTCAATGATGTCCTCCACAATCAGGACATCCCGACTGGCGATGGAGGTGCTCAGGTCGAGCGTGATTCTCACTTGCCCGGACGACTGGCGCGCGCCCGAGCCATAAGAGGCGAGGGCCATAAAGTCAACGCCATGCGGCACGGTGATGTGCCGCATCAGGTCCGAGAGGAACAACACTCCCCCGCGCAGGATACAAATCAGAAGCAGGTCGAGACCTGCATAGTCGCGGCTGACCTGCGCGCCAAGCTCTGCCACCCTAGCCTGGATCTGCTCAGAGGAGATCAGGATCTGCTCAAGGTAGTCGTGATAGTCGGAGGCAATCATTCGCGGGGAACCTGGTGATGAGCGCGGCAGCGGGCCTCATAGAGCTCGCTGGCACCCACAGCGACCACGGGATCGAAGTATCGCGCCGGCTTGCCGTTGATCAGCCTCTGCGTGCGGGCCGCGGACGCTCCGCAGACCATGCAGATGGCATGCAACTTGTCCACGATCTCCGCCTGCGCCATCAAGGTCGGCATGGGGCCGAAGGGTTCCCCGCGAAAGTCGGTATCGAGCCCCGCGACGACGAGGCGCAATCCCGAGTCCGCCAGCCGCTCCGCGACCGGAATGATCTCATCGTCAAAGAACTGGGCCTCGTCGATCGCCACTACCGTCGTATCCTCATCCAGGAGCGCTAGTATCTCCCGAGCCGACTTCACTGCCGTGGCGTCGAAATCGGTGCCCGCGTGGGACGTGACTTTGCCCGTGCTGAAGCGGGTATCCAATTCGGGTTTGAATACTTGGATTTTCTGGTGGGCAATGCGTGCTCGCCTCAGGCGCCGGATCAATTCGTCTGTTTTCCCGCTGAACATGGACCCGGTGATGACCTCGATAGAGCCGTCCTTTGGCATCCTTCCTCCGAGAACGGTGTGATCCTGTCGCGGAATGTCGGCGATGAGTCTACCTCAGACTCCACCGTTTCACAAAAAGATGGGCAATCCTGAAGGAGAACAAAAAGGGGCGATTCCAAGGAATCGCCCCTTTCCATCGACTGGGCCCTCAGGCTACTCGGGAGTCGCCGGAGCCTCTTCGCCGGGAAGAGGGAAGCCGCGTTGGCGAAGCCGCTTCTTGAGGTCGATCAGGCTCTTGCGCCCGAATCCATCGACGGCAAGAATCGCATCATCGCTCTCCTCGAGTTTGGAGAGAGCCTGAGCGATCGTGTTGATTCCGGCACGGGACAGGGTGTTCACGATCCGGTCGCTGAGCTCAAGCGTGGCCAGCGGTTGGTCGGGGGAGGTGCGGGCTGTGTCACGGGCTTCCTTCTCGGCCAGATAGGCGGAGCGCGCCTCAAGCTTGCGATAGAACCGGTCAACTTGCCCTTCCGTGTCGACAATCCGCTGCTCGCCCGTGAACAACGGGTGGCATTTGGAGCAAATGTCGGTGTGGATAACCTCCACGGTTGAGCCTGTGTGCCAGGTATTTCCACAGGCGCAAATGACCGTCGCATTGGGATAATAAGTTGGATGAATACCCGCCTTCATGCCACATCCTTTCCCCGGTCGTTACTCCGTGGGCGAGGCGGCTTGAACGCCCGGGGTGCAGTTCGAGTCCCCTATCGTCACTTGGATCAAGGTTGACCTTCCATCGGCAAGACGTTGACCCGTTTTCGGCCGCCTGTGGTCAGGTCAAATCGGACCTCTCCGTCCGCTGTCGCAAACAGCGTGTCATCCTTTCCGCGGGCCACATTGAGCCCGGGATGGATACGAGTCCCGCGCTGACGCACGAGAATGCTTCCCGCTCGCACCCGTTGACCCCCGTACTGCTTCACCCCCAGCCGTTGACCGCGGCTGTCTCTCCCGTTGCGGCTCGATCCGGCACCCTTCTTGTGAGCCATTCGGACCTTCCCTTCTGGTGATTCCCCGCCTACCCCCTCGGGGGTTTATGCCTCGGCGGTCTTCTTCGTAGCCTTGCGGGCGGCGCCTCGCGTGATCTCCTCGATGCGCAGGCGGGTATAGTTCTGACGATGCCCCTGGTGAACCCGATACCTCATCTTGGGCTTGTACTTGAAGACCCGCACTTTCGGAGCGCGCACATGCTCGAGGACGCTCGTGCTCACCACCGCCCCTTTCACATAGGGGGCACCCACCTCGATCTTCCCTCCATCCGCAACGAGAAGCACTTCCTCCAATTTGAGGCTGGCCCCCAATTCGACGGAGAGGCGATCGACTTCGATGGTCGCGCCTTCAACGGCCCGATACTGCTTCCCGCCGCTCTGGACGATGGCATACTTCATGGCGAGGGCTCTCCTTCACTTTTCCGGGGTCACGCCCATAGGCTCGGCCGCCGGGGAAGAGTAGGCGAACGGATGCCCCAGCACCTTTCGCCGGGGCAACCGGACGCATTGTATCAGCTTAGGATTCCCTTGTCAAACCGCCACATTCGTCACATGATCGGGTCCGGCCGGGAATCGGGTTCTCTCCAAGGACAAGGCGGCCCAGGGCATCCGAGGTTCTCCCCATCCATTTCATCCGCCATGACTTGACGGTCCTGATTCGGTTTGACTGCCCTCACCCGCGAGCTTATAATTCTCCCGCTTCCCTTTTGGGAAGCGCTTTCCTAGTTGCCGATGGTTCCCCCCTTGCAACGGATAACGAAGAATGGCCCTTAAGGGCGACCTGCACGATTTCAGCCTTACTCAACTCCTCAATCTAGTTCATCTGGCCCATAAGACCGGAACCTTGACCGTTCACGGGACAAACGATCAGGCCAGCCTTTCCTTCTCGGAGGGCAAGCTGATCTATGGCCAGGGCGGCGTGACCGACGGCCATCTAGTGTCGATCTTGCGGCAGACCAAGCACTTGACGGAGGAACAGGCGCGGCTCCTGATGACTCGGCCGCAGGCCAACAACGACAAAGAGTTGGGCCTGCTGCTGATCCACACAGGCTATCTCAACCAGCCGACCATCGTTCAGGCCGTTCAGCAGTACATCACAGATCTCGTTCTGAGACTATTCACCTGGAGTGAGGGATCCTTCCAATTCTTCAACGGCGTCCTTCCACCCGACGACCGCATCACCGTGCACCTGAATCTGGAGAACCTGATCCTGGAGGGCGCACGCCGGATGAAAGAGTGGGAGACGCTCCAAGAAGAAATCCCCAACCTTGATCTCGCCTTGAAATTCACGGATCGGCCGGATTCGCGATTGCGCGGCATTAATCTGACGGTCGAGGAATGGCGGGTAGTCTCCTACGTGAACCCCAAGAACACCATACGCCAAATCGCTCGCACCAATCGGCTGAGCGATGTAGAAATCCGGCGGATTGTTTACGGTCTGATGCAGGCTGGGGTGGTGGAGGTGGTCCGCCTGCAGGGCGACACCTCACCGGCCGCCCCCCGTATCACTCCGATTCCGAAAACTCCCGAGCAGGCATCCCTCATCAATCGCCTGATCGGACGCATCCGCTCTCTGTGAGGTCTTTGAGTGCCGCCGCAGACCGTGAAGATGGTGGTGACCGGCCCGTTTAACTCTGGCAAGACGGCCTTCATCCGGGCCGTCAGCGAGATCAGCGTGGTGTCCACCGAGCGCAAGATTTCGTCGGCCACCGAGCGCGTCAAGGAAACCACGACGGTCGCCATGGACTTCGGCCGCATCACGGTCGACCAGGACCTGGTCCTTTTCCTGTTCGGCACACCCGGCCAAAAGCGTTTCGATTTCATGTGGGAAATTCTTTCGGAAGGGATGTTGGGGTTTGTGGTAATTATCGACAGCACTCGGCCGGAAACGTTCCGGGAGGCGCGCTACATCATGGAAACCTTTCGGGCCTACGCCCCCACGCCCTTTGTCGTAGCGGCCAACAAGCAGGATCAAGAGGATGCTTGGTCGGTCGAGGACCTGCGAATCGCGCTGCGCCTGGATTCCGACATCCCTTGCGTGAAATGCGTTGCCACGGACCGGGAAATGGTGAAAACCGTACTTCTCGAACTTCTGGACTGCATCCTGGCGGAAATAAAGCAGGAATCGCCGAAACCCTAGACTGTCTCAAGGCAGGGGGCGGAGTCGACCCATATGAAGTACGCCTATCCAGATCAACTGGGCCGTGTCATTCTTCAAGCATTTGGGGAGGTGCTGGGACGAGAGGGGCTGAGCCGTGTGGTGTTCCAGGCCGGCTGGGACACTGGCCTCCGTGCCCTACCTGCAGAAGGCTGGGGAGCGGACATCTCCTTTGAAACGCTGGCGTCGCTGGAGTGCGCGATCGACGAGGTTTACGGAATGCAAACCGGACGCGGGTTGAGCCAACGCGCCGGAAGACTCTCCTTGCGCCAAGGGCTGTGCACGCTAGCCCGTCACCCGCGGGCCACGCGCGAGTTGAGCGCCATCCGCGTGCTTCCGCTTTCCCGCCGGATCACCCGGGGAGCGGAATTGCTCTCGGGGCTGCTCAACCGCTACACCGACCAGCACGTCCAGATCGAGCGGAAGAACGATCACCTTCTGTGGATCAACGAACTTTGTCCCCACTGCTGGGGCCGCGAGACGCACGATCCATGCTGCCACATGGCCATCGGTTCCCTGCAGGAGGGCTTGGCTTGGATCAGTGGCGGAAAGCACTTTCTTGTTGAAGAGACCGCTTGCCGCGCCCGCGGCGACCCCGCTTGCACGTTCTCCTTCCGACTCAGCCCCTTCTCTCAATAGTTGGCACTGGGCCAGGAGACCGAGGGAGGCGGTGCCGCCGCCTCGGACCGGCCGCCTTTCGGCAACGTTCCATGTACCTGAGCAGAAGCCTCAGCCATTCCTTGGCGGGTGCGCGCTCGCGGGCCCGCGCAAGACCAACCCTCGAGGACCGAACCAGCGACTCTCTATCCGGGCGGTCCCGCCTTCGAATCTGGGCCGATCCCGTGCGAGCCACTCGCCGGGTTGGGGGGAGATTTCGGGAGAGGGCCGCCAACTTGGCCAGCCGGGCCTGAAGCTCTTGACCGTCGAGTTCCGCGCGTCGGGCCAGGAGGAAGCGTACTTGGTGCATGCAGCTGCGGACGGTGTCCAGATCCGATCGAATCAGGATGCGCGCCTGGGACCGCAAAAGGTAGCAGGTGGACCGCACGCTGCGCTCCATCTGTCGCAACCCCCAATCCAGCAGGGTCTCCGCCTGATCGTTCGGCAAGTCACCGGAGGGTAGTCCCGAGCGAAGCAATGGCTCACACGCCCAGCGCATACGTTCGCGCTTTTCCTGACGCGAGGAGGGATGGAAAACGGCGGGAGCCTTCGCGGTCCTGAGGTTGGAGCCGAGGTGAGAGGGCCTGTCAGCTCGCTTCCATTGGGCCGCGGGAGAGGAACCAGTAGTGGATCTGCCCCCAGACCTTTCCATTCGGGACCTAGCCGACCTCCCCCCTCCGGCGGTCACACCCTCCCAGCCGGTCCAGCGCGCAACCAGCAAGGGTGCCCCCGAATACTGTCCTAGCCCGCCGATTATAGGCAGCCCCGCTCCCCGCGCAACTGGCACCCAGTCGATGAAAAACGGCCGGCTCGTTCCCGGCTGGCCGTGTTCCCAAACCTATTCTCAATTGCCCAGTATTCTACAAGTAATCCTTGAGGTTGTGGGCGACGGCATAGGCCGCGGCCTCGGCGCGGTTCGCTACATTAAGTTTGGAAAGAATGCTGGAGACGTAGTTGCGAACCGTCCCCTCTCCCAGGAAAAGGGCCTGAGCTATCTCGCGATTGGTCTTGCCTTCCGCCACGAGCTGCAAGACATGCATTTCCTGCTGGGTCAGTTCCGCGAAGGCCGAAGCTTCCTCTTCCCGGGCCACCTTCCGCATTTCCGCGAAAACCCGTTTCGTCACGGCTGGATCCAGAAGGGCCTCCCCACGTCCGACGGCTTCGATGGCTCGCACCAGATCTTGCCCTCCGATTTGTTTGAGGACATACCCTACTGCCCCTGCACGAATAGCGGAGAAAAGCATCTCATCCTCGGCATACGAGGTGAGCATGATCACCTTGGTGTCCGGTAGTCGCTGGGTGATCTCCTGGCAGGCCTCGATCCCCGAGCCTCCCGGCAAGCGGATATCCATGACGACCACATCCGGCTTGTAGGCTACGCACTTCTCCACCGCCTCACGCGCGGTACTTGCTTCCGCCACGATTTCAAATCCGTGATGGCGCTCCAAGAGCGACTTCAACCCCAGACGAACCACCTCATGGTCGTCGACCAACACGATTCTCTGATGCGGCATGTCAGCACCTTTCCCCCCTATGGGGCCCCCTCCCCAGCGCGACCCGGCCTAGAGAGCGCGCCGCGCCGCTTCGAAGATTTCGTTGAAGTTTGGTTCGTCTCCCAATTTCGGCAGGTAGGAGGCGTAGGCAACACGATCCTTGCGGTCCACCACGAATGTGGCCCGTCGCAGGATACGACGCTCCTTGATCAGACAGCCGTAGCGAATGCCGAATTCGGCTGTCATGTGGTCGGAGAGGGCGACCACCTGGTCAATTCCCGCCGCCCCGCACCACCGGTCTTGTGCGTAGGGCAGGTCCGTGCTGACCACCAGAATGCGGATGTCCGGGCCTAATTCGGCGGCCCTTTGATTGAAGGTCCTAGTCTCCCGATCACAGACCGGAGTGTCCAAGGAGGGCAGGGCGGCAATAATGCGCACCAGGCCGCGCGTGGACTCCAGCGCGTTGACCGTTTCCCACTCCGGGGAATGCGCCTGGAACTCCGGGGCTGGATCGCCGACCTGTAGGTCGTCACCGATCACCGTGGCCTCTCGACCCCCAACTTTGATCAGACCGGCGCGTTCCCTCGGCATGTCTCTCGGCTCATGCGGAATGAGGAATTTCCTCTCTCAATAAGCATAATTGATTCGCACCCCGTTGACAAGCCCGATTCGCTCTGTTACACTGCGCCTCCGTTCCGGAGGAAGCATGTACATCACGCGACAGGCCATGGAAGCGAGCGAGGTCGAACGGCTGGCCCCCTATTCCTGCCTGAGCGGCAAGTCCAAGGGCCGCGAGTACCCCGAGAACGAGCCGGCCTATCGCACGGCCTTCCAGCGGGATCGCGACCGGGTTTTGCACACAACGGCCTTTCGGCGCCTTGAGCAGAAGACCCAGGTTTTCATCACCTATGAGGGCGACTATTATCGCACACGGCTGACCCACACTCTCGAGGTGGCTCAGATCGGGCGGTCTCTCGCGCGAGCGCTGGGCGCCAATGAGGACCTGGTGGAAGCCATTTGCCTGGCGCATGACCTCGGTCATCCCCCTTTTGGACATTCGGGGGAAGTGGCTCTTGCGCGGCTCATGAAGGGCCACGGCGGATTCGATCACAACAAACAGTCCTTGCGCATTGTCACCGAGCTCGAGCGCAGGTACCCCGATTTCCCCGGGCTCAATCTGACCTGGGAGACTCGAGAGGGGATCGTCAAGCACGAAACCGAGTATGACATGGCGGACGCCGCGAGCTATGATCCACGCTTGAGAGGTCATCTCGAGGCGCAAATCACCAATCTGGCCGACGAGCTGGCCTACACGGCTCACGACCTGGATGACGGATTGCGATCGGAGATGATTCGCTCCGGGGATCTCGAGGGATTGGCAATCTGGCAATCCCTACGCGAGAGCGTCGGATGGCATGCCGGGCCGCTGGATGAGCTCACCCGTCACCAATTGATCCGGCGGTTCATCGGCCGCTCGGTGACCGATGTGGTGGAATCCACAGAGAGGCGCATCGTCCGCAGCGGCGCGACCACGCGGGAGCAGCTGCAAGAACTCGACTTCAATGCCATTGGCTTTGGGGAGGAATTGGATTCCTCCATGAAGCAGCTCAAGTCTTTCCTTTATGCTCACATGTACAGACACTTTCGAGTGGTGAGGATGGCTGTCAAGGCGGAGCGGTTCCTCAGCGATCTCTTCACCGCCTACATTGAGGCGCCCGAAATGCTTCCCCCGAGCATACAGGCCCGCGCGACGGGAGCGGGCCTGCCGCGGGTCGTGTGCGACTATGTTGCCGGGATGACCGATCGGTTCGCCTTAGAGGAACACCAGAAGCTGTTTGATCCCTACACCAGACCTTGAGGGCCGATGGCTGGCCAGGCTCCGGCCTCCCGGGGATAGGAGAGGGAAGAGGAACCAATCGGTTAGGGCAACGCGATGAGCGAAGAAACATTACTAACTCCGGATGGAGCGCGCCGCCTGAAGGAGGAACTGGAGAATCTCAAGGGTCCGGCCCGCTTGGCCTTAGCCCAGCGGCTACGCTCCGCGGTTCAACAGGGGGATCTTTCGGAAAACGCGGACTATGCTTCCGCCAAGGAGGCGCAGTCCTTCCTCGAGGGACGGATCCAGGAACTGGAGGGCATCCTGAGACATGCACGCATCATCCAGCCGAGCCCGGGGCCCAAGGAGGCGATCGAGCTAGGATGTCGCGTGACGGTGGCTGAGATGGATGCCGGTCCGGAAACTTTCGTGCTGGTCGGATCCAAGGAGGCCGATCCCCGGGCTGGAAGGATTTCCCACGAATCCCCTATTGGCAGCGCCCTGCTCGGCCACCGGGTCGGCGAACTCGTCCAGGTGCAGACCCCGGCGGGAATCCTTCAGTTGAAGATCCTGCGGATCGAATAGAGCCCCGGCTTCCCCCCCATCCTCAGGGGATCGGCCGATTCCACGGGTCGCAGCCAAGAGGGGGGGCGGCGCGGCGCTCAGCCCCTGGATGAAACTTCGAGTTGAAGGGTCAGCCGTTCAAAGAAGGAATTGGCTGGAAGGGGGCCTCGTCCATACTGCAGCTCGCGAATCTGGACTCGGGCCCGCAGGGTCTGCGTCTCCATGAGAAACTCGGAGCCCGAGCTGGCTTGGAGGGGAGTTCCCCGGGGGGCCAGGCGCAGACGAAGATCCTCTTTGGTGAAGGCATACTCGCTCATCAGCACGTAGGTGGAAGTCCGCGTGTCGCGCTTGTCAAAGAGCCAGACCTCAAAGGCCGTAACCTTCTTCGGCTCCCCCACCCCGATCGGCTCCGAGATTCCCACCCCGCACTCACCCAGGAATTCTCCTACCGGTGAGTTGATGGTAAAGCTGTCCTCGTAGAGTTCGTCTCCCTGGACGTAAGTGGTGACGAACCGTTCCAAGGGAGCGGCACTCGCGGCCGGGGACGGCTCAGCGGCACGGATCGGCAGGGCCGCCGCGGTTCCTCCGCTGGCATTCGCGCCTTCGATCGGAGGAGCGGCCTTGTCCTGGTTCGGGCTCCCGAGCCCCGATGTCTCCTTTCGAGATCGACGTAGCCTGAGGAAGAACAGGAGGGCGCCCCCCAAGGCCAAAGTCACCAAGCAAACCACGAGCAGCAAGACCACGGCGGAACTCCCCGCCGGGCCTGGGGCCGGTGTGGGGGCGGGCGCGGGAGGGGTCGCCTTTCCCCCGCCGGTGGGAATCAAGTCGGAGACCACGGGCAGGAAGGCGCTGAGACGCTGGGGGTCCATACTAGGATCCTGTTGCAGGAGGCCGAGCAATCCCGCGCTGCCTGACCCCAGAGCCGCGAACCTCTGTCGCGCGAGGTTGCCATCCCGGGTAAGGCTGTAGGAGATCACCGTCATGCGCAGGTAGTCCAAGCGGTAGTCCTCACGAAGCTGTGCGGGGGTGGCGTCGGTCCACTGGATCGGCCAAGCCCACCAGCCCAGAAGAGGCAGGCCGATGAGCAAGCCCACGAGGAAACCCAAGGCAGCGGCGACCCACGGATTCCGAATGCGGTTGGGTAATGATTCCATCAGAATCCTGCCTCCTTAGCGGACGAGGCCCTCGGCGCTGACCGGGGTCTCAAGCCGTTCCCTGCCCGCACAAAATCGTTCATCCGTCCCGGCTCCCCCATCCGTAGCTTTGATACCAAATCCCGCGGCCGTAGTTGTCGACGGCCTGCCGCACATACGGGATCAAATCCATCGGCAGGTTCGCCAATTCGGCCCATTTCAGCTCACTACAACGTTGAGGTTCGCGATTGCAGGCCTCCCCCTTCCAGGTCTCGGCCGTGAGGAAGAAGTCAATTCTCTCGTCCCCCTCCCTGCGATGCATCACGCCCACGACCTGGAGCCGATCTGCCTCGACCTCGATCCCCACTTCTTCCCAGGCTTCGCGCACGGCCGCCGCCTTCACTTCCTCCCCTCCTTCAAGGTGTCCGGCCACAACGCTCAGCAGCCCATCGCCCCAACCCGTGTTTAAGCGGCGCAGGAGAAGGATTCTCCCCTCCCGGATCAAGAAGAGGTGGACCGCCGAGATGAGCTTGAATCTTTCCGCCATGGAGCCTGCGGACGACGACCCTACCGCGGGCGTCGGCCTCCCCGGCCGCCTCTGAGAAAGCTCGTTCCCCCAGTCACCCCCTCATCCGATTCTACATAGATGGGCCTGCGCTGGCAAATTTCTTTGCTCATTCCGCCAAGCCACCCTCCGCCGGGCACTCAGACGCTTCGATGCAGGAGCTGTGCCAATGGTGGCTCTCGGGCCGGGTCAGTGGTTCAGCCTGCTTCGTGCTCGGGGGCCAGTTCGTCTTGGGCGAATTGCTTGTGGCAGTTTGTGCACTCGGCGAGGTGCCGATTGGCCTGTACCAGCAGCCCTCCGCAGTCAGGGCATGGGGAGGGCAGTGGTCTTTTCCACGAAGAAAAGTCGCAGGTCGGGTAATTGGCGCAGGCGAAGAATGTGCGCCCCTTGCGGGTTCTGCGTTCCACGAGATCGCCCCCATCCTTCGGACAGGGTACGCCGATTCTTTTGAGCCAGGGCTCAATGTGACGGCACTTGGGGAAATCGGAGCAACCAATGAACTGGCCATAACGTCCATACCGCATGACGAGTGGTTTGCCGCACACCGGGCAATCCCGGCCGATGGGCTCAGGTCCATTGTTGACCTTGGGCATCTCCTCCTGGGCGGCGGCCACGCGCTCAGCAAAAGGCCCATAGAACTCCCGCAGGGACTTGACCCAATCCCGATCCCCAGCCGCAATCGCATCGAGGGTCTCTTCCATTTGTGCCGTGAAGCCCACGTCCATGATCCCGGGGAAGTACTGCACCAGCAGGTCGTTCACGAGGTAGCCTGTTTCCGTGGGGACCAGACGCCGGTTGTCCAAGGTTACGTATCCCCGCTGTTGGATGGTAGAAAGGATCGGGGCATAGGTCGAGGGCCGACCGATTCCGTTCTCCTCCAGGGCTCGTACCAGGGAAGCTTCGGTAAACCTGGGCGGCGGTTGGGTGAAGTGCTGCTCGGGCCAGAGGCGCCTGAGGAGCAGCGCATCGCCCTCAGCCAAGTTGGGCAGGCTGTTGCCTTCCTCTTCCTGCCCCTGCGAATCTTCATCCTTTGCCTCTTCATAAATTGCCAAGTAGCCTGAAAAGCGCAGGGTGGCGCCCGAGGCCCGCAAGAGATAGGAGTGGGAATTCCTGGCTCCGATTTCCACGGATATCGTGTCATAGAGAGCGGGTGCCATTTGAGAGGCCAGGAAGCGCTGCCAAATCAGGGCATACAGCTTGCGCTGATCCTTGCTGAGATAGCCTTCCACTCCCTGTGGGGTGCGTTGCACGGAGGTGGGGCGAATGGCTTCGTGGGCCTCCTGGGCGCCCCGGGTGCGGGTCTTGTATTGCGGGAGCTCCTCGGGAAGATACTCCTTTCCAAATCGTCCCTCAATGTATTCTCGCGCTTCAGACTGGGCTTGCGCGGAAACCTGAGTGGAATCAGTGCGCATGTAGGTGACCAGCCCGACCATCCCGGACTCGCCCAGATCCACCCCTTCATAGAGCTGCTGCGCCAAGACCATGGTCTTCTTGGGGGAGAAGCCAAGCCGCTTGGAAGCTTCCTGCTGCAGGGCGGAGGTGGTGAAGGGCGCTGACGGATTGCGTCGACGCTCTCCGCGTTTGACACGCAGGACGGCAAACGATGCTCCCTGCAGGTCCTCCAAATAGGGTTGGACCTCAGCCTGGCTACCAAAACCGGGCTCCTCGTCATCGATTCGGTTCAAGCGCGCGCGGAAGCTCCGCTCATCCGAAGAGCGGGCGAGCTCAGCCTCGACGGTCCAGTATTCGTTCGGGACAAAGGATTGGATCACGCGCTCGCGTTCGGCCACCAGCCGCAAAGCGACCGACTGCACCCGACCCGCGGAAAGGCGGCTGCGCACCTTCGCCCAGAGCAAGGGGCTGAGCGAGTAGCCGACCAGTCGATCGAGGATCCGACGTGCTTGTTGCGCGTTCACCAGGTTAATGTCGATGCCCCGCGGATGCGCAAAGGCCTCCTCGACCGCAGGCCGGGTGATCTCGTGAAAGGCTACGCGTCGGGTCCTCTCGGGGTCGAGCTCGGCTGCTTCGAGCAGGTGCCAAGCGATCGCTTCCCCCTCCCGGTCCGGGTCGGTCGCCAGGTACACTTGCTGTGCCTTCCCGGCCGCCGCCTTAAGTTCGCGCACAACCTCGCGTTTCTCATTGGGCACGCGGTACTTCGGGGTGAATCCGTTGTGGACGTCCACGGAGAGCTGCGAGCGTAGAAGGTCGCGAACATGCCCGACGGAAGCCCTCACGTTGTATCCGCGCCCGAGGAAGCGACCGATGGTCTTGGCCTTGGTTGGGGACTCCACGATCACCAGACTGCCCGACCTCTTGGTCTTCTTAGGAACAGGCCGGGCCACAGCCTGCGGCTGGGGAAGGCGGTCATGGTCGGGTGTCCTGCCCAGACGCTGGATCCTCGTCCCGCAGACGGCGCACGTCCCCCGGATGGCGGGACGGCCGTTGGCTAGGAATACCGCCTGAGGGTCTTTGATCTCACGTTTGGTTTTGCACTTTACGCAATATGCTTCCATTGGATCTTCCGCGGCTCCTCATCTCATCACATGCGCCGTTGGCGGCCTCACTGGTACTTCGATCCACCTGGCAGGTCGGCCAGTCTCTCGACGATTCGCCTGACCCCCTGGGATGCTCCTCGAGCGCAGACCAGGATCGCGTCCTTAGTTTCGACCAGGATCAAATCCTTCAGGCCGACCGTGGTGAGCAATCGGCCGTCGCTCGCCTCGCCGAGCACCACCAGCCCGTCCGAGTCCTGATCCAGATGAAAGGATGTCCCGGGGATTGTCAGTTCCGGATGACTCCGATAAAGATCGAGGAGGGCATCCCAGCTGCCCACGTCGGTCCAGCCCAATCCATGGACAGGGATCACTGCCGCGCGCTTGGCCCCCTCCATAATACCGTAGTCAAGTGATTGCTTGGGCATCGATGCCCAAACCCGTTCGATCACCCGCTTGGCTTTGCCGGTCCCGAGCGCAGATCTCATCTCCTCCAGGGCCTTCCCGGCCGCAGGCAGTTGCCGACGGAACTCTGCTTCAATGTCTTCTGTTTTCCAGATGAACATTCCTGAATTCCACGAGTGGCGGCCATCGGCCAGATAGCTTCGTGCCACCTCTGCAGATGGCTTCTCTCGGAAAGCCGCCACGGTGTGGACCTCGAAATCGGCAAAGCGGCCGATCAAGTCCCCCCGCTCGATGTAGCCATAGCCTGTCTCCGGGAAAGTGGGATCGATTCCGAGCGTCACCAAATAGCCTTGCTGGGCCACATCGCGGGCAGCCAATAGCACGGCACGAAAACGAGCTTCCTCGGCGATGTAATGATCGGCCGTCAGGCAGGCCATAACGGCGGATCCGGACCGATTCTGGATCTCGGCGGTGGCAAGAGCAATCGCGGGCGCGGTGCTGCGAGGCTCTGGCTCACAAAGGAAATTGGCCCGCGGCAGTTGGAGGGCCTCTTTCCGCAGGGCTGGGAGCAGGGCCGCATTCGTCACCACGAGGATGCGCTCCACAGAGAAAAGCGGGGCAAGCCTCTCCACCGCCTCTCGAAACAGGGAGCGCCCGTTGAACAGCGGCAGGAGTTGCTTGGGCCTTTTCTGCCGCGAAAGCGGCCAAAGGCGCGTGCCGCCTCCCCCCGCCATGATGACCGCAAAGAATGGTGCCTCCATCGAAGTGTCCTCTTGTTCCGAGTGCCCTGGGAGTCCCTGACCATTCATTCCGCTAGAGTGGGCGAGTGGCTATGCCAGAGCCGATCTGAATCCGCCTTTCTGACCAGACTTGCCCACCGGTGGGTCTCCCGATCAAGCGCCCCGTTGCCTCTCCTCGGGCCGCGTCCGAATTCCGACCTCCATGAGCCCGTATCCATGTCCGCCCTTGAGATGCGCCCTGGGAAAGGCCCCGGGGGCGCCCCCTCAACCCAGTTGGAGGCGGAGAGCCAATGTCTCTTCCGTGACCCGCGGGTCGGGAAGCTTTGTGACCGGGGCCGCCGAGAGCGGGAGCCCGCGCGTCGAGCGGAGATGGACAAATCCTTGGCTCAGGTTCGGCCCCTGTCCTGGGCATGCCCGAGGCGATGGCGGGCGACGGCTCCAGGCTATTGTGGCGGTCGCGCGATCCCTTCGGCTTGATGAGCAGATCTTCCTCACTGAGAGCAGGAGGGAAAACCCAGTCTCCTGGCTGCCGATGGCTCGCGGGGCCGGTCGCCGTGCCCCGCCTCGACCCATCGCGCGCTGGGATTGATCTAACCCGGTCGGTGGCCGCGACCACGCAGGAAGCGAACGCGTCGGTGGGTGTGCGCCTGTGAGCAGGCCAATCCCCGGGGCGAGTTGAACCGCAGCCCTCTGCCTGCGCCCCCCTTCGGCACCTCTCCTCCCCTCCTGGCAAGGCCGCCGGAGAATACCACGAGGGATATGGATAGGTCAAGCGTCCGTGAAAAGGTGCCCCTTCCCGCATCGGGTCGGACCCAGAGGGGCGAACCTTCTCATGTCGGGAACGATGCAGGCCGGCTGGATCGGGTCCGTGCCAGGGTGCAGGGTATGAATCAAACCGGTTGTGGTTGAGCGTGCACATGAGCCTGGCAGGACGCGTTGCGGAAAACTTGGAGGCTCTAATTCTGATTGAGTAGGCTTGGAGGTTGGGTTTGTGGGCAGGTGCCTGCCAAGAAAACTCCCCCTTGAATATAGAACATATGTTCTATATACTAAGGGAGGAAATCGGGCATGGTTGCCCGCCTTGTTTCCAGAGATCTTCGGAGGAATGAGGTTGCAATGCAAACAGAGGTGAGCGTAGCTCCTTCGGAAACCCAGATCGTCAGTTCGCTCCAGTTCACGACAACGGGCTTAGTGGCGCTTCACGGGCCCGGGATTCTCGCTATTGCTCTCTCAGCAATCGCGCAGCTGGCCGTCCGCAGAGGACCGGTCTGGGTGGTAGATGGTGGTAATTGCTTCGATGCCCTGTGGATCGCGCGCCACATTGCCGTGAGTGGCCTCGCGCCCGGTCCCGCCCTTGGTCGTATTCACATTTCGCGCGCCTTTACCTGCCACCAGCTGGTTGAGCGCCTGCTCTCGCTTTCGCCGTACATGAGCCCGCTGGTGGTATTGGGGTTACTGGACACCTTCTACGACGAGAACATACGCCTCGAGGAGGTACGCCGCCTGCTCAATCGCACTTGGCCTACCTTGCATAGCTGCAGCCGGGCCTCACTGGTGGTTGTCACCCTGCAGCTTCCGGAGGCAGCTGCGCAGGAGGGTCGAGCGCAGTTCTACCACACCTTCGTGCGGCTGGCCGACCGCGCGGTAAGTCTCACAACCGAGCCTGAGGCGACGTCGCAACTCCCGCTCTGGAGGTGAATGCGATGGGACGTACGCTCGCTTCGGTCACCCAACAGGTCCAGCTAGAAGAGGAGCGATTGCAGCGCTTCCGGCGTGCGCTTCCGCGGGAGGATCAGATTCTGTTCGATCAGCTCTTCGCCTTCGCGCGCAAGCGCATCGCCGCCACGGCCATGGCCGCCGACCCGTTGCCCATGCAGAGCATCTTGATGAGCATGTTGATCGGCGTGTTGGGAATTTGCCTGCGCCTGGCGGAGCGTGTCGATCGCGCGGAGGAGTTCCTTTCTCTCTTCGAGACGGAGGCAGTCGCCGAGGAGGAAAGCCCTCGGCCTTCGCCACCCCCTTCTTCGGGTTCGGAGAGGGCAGGCCGCTTGCCCGAAGCAGACCGTTTAAAGCCGACACCAAGAGAAAAAGGATGAGTGGCCCTTTCTATCTTCGCGGTTGGATTCTCGACCTCTACCCGACGCGCGAGGGAATGGTTCTGTGGATCGAAGACGAAGAGGGCCAAGTCTATCGCCTGACCGATTCGTTCCCGATGTCCTTCCTTGC
>JBEKSY010000012.1:0-80334 GCA_049516595.1 Anaerolineales bacterium | reverse complement strand
AAAGAGGGACTCCCCCAGCAGAAAGACGAAAAGAACAGTCAATGAACTGAAGGTTGAGGCCAGAAGACCCAGAAGCATCGGGCGCTCGTGGTCTGGGCTGAACAGCCGGAAAACGATCACCCCAAGCAAGGTAATGCCCCCGGTATTGTCTCCGTGGCCTGGACGCAAGGTTGAGATGGCGGAGACAGCCTGTTGGGAAAGGGTCCAGGCGGTATCTGTGGCATTGTAGGCATCCGTGGAGATGAACCCGCCCAGCTCCGCAGGCGATCGATACCCCCACTCCCGCAAGGCAATGGGCCAAAGGGCCACGGACACGAGGCGGACCGCCAAGGCGATCCAGACCCACTTGCGCACCCAGGCCCCCCCCTCCCCTGGAGCCAACCAGCGTCCCGTCGCCGCGATGAGAACTCCAAAAGCGATTACGGGCAGGAGGAATGCAAAGAAGTTGGGCCAGTAGAAGCTCGCCCACCACCAAGTCGGCCCCCAGAGAGTGTAACTCTGGGCGGCCGCGAGTCCAGCGGAAACGCCGCCCCAGGCGACCAAGGCCCAAACCCATATCCACCGATCGCGGTTGCGCAGTTTGCCCTCTAGCATCAGGCTGCCCTCCGACCGACCGATCCACGAGCCAAATGGGGAGGATCCTCCCCGGGTGCGGCCTTTTCGATCGCCCCGACAATCCGTTCCGCCGCCCGTCCATCCCCGTAGGGGTTGGTCGAATGAGCCATGCGGCCGTACTCCTCAGCATCGGCGAGCAAGAGACTTACTCCCTCAACAATGGAGCGGGGATCCGTGCCCACGACCCGCACCGTGCCTGCTTCGATCCCTTCCGGCCTTTCGGTCACCTGCCGCATCACCAGCACGGGCTTCCCCAAACCGGGCGCCTCCTCTTGCAACCCCCCAGAATCGGTCAGGACCAGGTACGCCTCCTTGAGCAGGTTCACCATGGCCAAGTACCCAATGGGGGGAAGCAGGGTGATGTTGGGAATGTTGCCCAGCAGACGGTGAACGGGGCGCCGGACGTTCGGATTCAAGTGTACCGGATAGACCAAGTGTACGTCTTCCCGATGAGTCTCTGCAATCGTGCGGAGCGCTTCGCAAACCCCCTCCAGCGGCAGCCCGAAAATCTCCCGACGATGAGCCGTCACCAGGATGAGCCGCTTCCCCCTGGGGACCTTCGCGAGTTGACCCTGATCCCAGTCGAAGGGTAATCCCGCCACCCATTGCAGGGCATCGATTACCGGATTGCCCGTCACTCGGATGCACTCAGGGCGGGTGCCCTCGCGCAGGAGGTTCTCCCGCGCGCGTTCGGTCGGCGCGAAATGCAGGTCGGCAACCACGCTCGTCACCCGCCGGTTGATTTCCTCGGGAAAAGGCTGGTACTTCTCTCCCGTTCTCAAGCCGGCCTCGATGTGTCCGACCCTCACCTGGTGATAAAAGGCCACCAGGGCGGCTACCATCACCGTCGAGGTGTCCCCCTGAACCAGGACCCAGTCGGGTTGCTCCTGGCGCACCACTTCATCCAAACCTCGAAAGGCCCGGGAGGTGAACTCTGCGAGGCTCTGCCCTTCTTGCATCAAGTTCAAATCATGATCCGCCTCGATCCCGAACAGGCGCAGCACGGGATCCAGCATCTGCCGATGCTGGGCGGTAACGCAGACCCGAGCATCAAAGGCCTGGGGATTCTCACGGAGGCTGCGGATCACGGGCGCCATCTTGATCGCTTCGGGACGAGTACCAAAGATGGAGAGGATCTTCTGTCTGGGCATGGGAACGAGGTTTGGGCCCGTCTCGAGAACCCCTATCGAACTCTTGCCTCTTGGGGCTTCGGTACACCCAGGGAGCGGAGAGAAAACCCAGCCGCCTCCCATTGAGACCGGTGCCAGACGTGCTGGCAATCAACCGCCAAGGGTCGGTTCACCAGGGGGCGGACGAGGCGAGGATCCACGCTCTTGAACGTCTCGTGGGCCACAAGCAGCAGGAGGCAGTCGGCACCTTTCGCGCACTGCTCCAAATTGGTCGCGCGCATCCCTTGAAGAATATGAACAGGTGCCCACGGGTCGTAGGCGCGCACCTTGGCTCCTGCTTTCCTCAGCAACTCGACTATGCGGAGGGCCGGGCTTTCACGCACATCGTCGATATCGGGCTTGTAGGTTAGCCCCAGGATACTGATCGTGGCTCCCGCAAGATCTCCTAGTTCTTTTCGAACGACCCCCAGCACATAGGCTGGCTGATCGTCATTTACCATCCGCGATTGCCTGATGAGAGAGGTGAGATCGGGAGCCGCCTCCACCAGGAACCAGGGGTCCACGCTCACGCAATGCCCTCCCACGCCCGGTCCGGGCTGCAGGATTCTCACGCGGGGGTGTCGATTGGCCAGCTGGATAGCCTCCCAGATATCGACACCAAAACGCTCACCCAGTCGCAGGAATTCATTGGCCAGCGCGATGTTCACGTCACGGAAGGTGTTCTCCATCAGCTTGACCATCTCCGCGGTCGTCGCGTCCGTGAGAACGATCTCCCCTCGTACGATGATCCCGTACAGATCCTTGCCCGCCTGAGCGGAGGCGGGGCCAATTCCCCCAATCACGCGCGCGTTCTCGATCATCTCCCTCAGAATCTGACCCGGCAGGACCCTCTCCGGAGAGTAGGCCAGGTGGAAATCCGGACCAGCTCGAAGCCCAGACCGTTCCAGGACAGGCCGGACCACCTCAACCGTCGTTCCGGGAGGCGAAGTGGACTCAAGCACCACGAGATTTCCGGGCCGCAAGTGCGGGACGATCGACTCGGCGGCCGAGATTACGTAAGAAAGATCGGCGGATTTGTCCGGCTGGACCGGAGTGGGCACAGAGATCAAGAACGCGTCTGCGGACTCGGGCTGGGGCATCACCTGAAGGTTGCCCGAATGAAAGGCCGCCTGGACAAGGGTCTTAAGTCCCGGCTCCTGGATATGGATATCCCCGTTCTGGAGAATTTGGACCACGCGGTCATTGACGTCGACGCCGACTACTTTCAACCCATGAGTCGCAAAGGTGCTCGCGGTCGGCAAGCCGATGTACCCCATCCCCAATACACATAACCGGCTGAAATTCACTGGAGATCTCCGCAGCGGATGCCCTCCTGGTTGACCGGGCTTGATCCGATTTCCAAATTGTCAAGCTGGAGCGCGCCCGGGCGCGGTCTGGCAGAGTGCCTCGCTTCCCGGTTCAGACCAAGCGCAACAGGATTTCATCCCATCCACCAGGGACTGGCAGAACCAACGTTGTCTAGGCTTTCATTACGTGCACCCATCCCGAGCCATTGCAGGTCGGGCAGCGATCCTGATACTCGCCGACATGACCGTTCCCTTCGCACCAAGCGCACTTGTGTGGCGGTTGCGCCACGAGCACGCTTCCCCTGCCCTCGCAGGACGGGCACTTGAAGTTGCCCTCACCAAATCGCCCCGTTCCCCCACACCATGCGCAGGTCTCTGGGGCATAGTTGATCGTGGGTTGAGCCATCGATCCTCCTGAGGGTCCGGGACAGGACACATGCAGGCCAACCCATAGCGCATACCTGCGAAAGGATCTGCCTGCCGTTCCGGAGACGTCACTCGATTATACCTAGCTTCCCGTCATGGATGGGACGGGGAATTCTGGTTGGGTTCGAGAAATCCAAGCCTGGCGCCTTCAAGCCGCGGGAGAGACCGTCCTCGTCCAAGTCGTCCGGGCATGCCGAGCCAGCTGTCCGAACAAACGGCAATGGGCGCTCAAGCGCCGCACCCTCCGGGCGTGAGCCTATGGAACCTGCCAGGCCATGGGAGGGGTGCGAGGAGAGAAACAGAACCGGGGCCACTTGGGAAGGTCAGTGACTATCGAAGGGTTGACGCACCGCGTCAAGAGTCTCGGCCAGAGTCTTTCGCACCATCGAGTCGAGGCGCAGACCATCTTGCTCCATGCCAATCAGTACGGCACCGATGACCGGGGGGACCGTCAATCGGACCAGACGGGCCTCTGCGGCAACCATCAGGATTGTCTCCCTCATGGGGTCAATCAGCAGCCGACCACCCTCAAACAGGCTGCCGGAAAGCACCACGTCGAATGCCAATGACTCGAAACCGAGCTGACGAATGACCGCATTGGCCATTTCTCCCAGTTCCTGTCCAGCCCAGGCCACCAGCCCTTGGGCGACCGTGTCGCCTTGTTGGGCCACCGCGAGAATGGTTGGTGCGAGATCGGCTGCTATGGTGTACCGGCCCTCGGTATATCCCTCCAGCAGGTCTTCAAGATTACGGGCTTTCAATTGCTCAAGGAGAACACGGCTGAGAGCCGTCGCGGGACCGCGCTGGGTCCACTCAAAGCTGACAAGCTGCATGGCTCTGTGCACCAGCTCCGTCGCGCCCGCCGCCTCTCCCATCATGTCCCCGTAGCCCGTGACCCGGCCTTCCCGCCTGTGCACGCGGTCCCAACCACGACAATTGCAACCTGTCCCGGAGACGACCACAACCCCCCACCCCTCTTCGGCCCCCGCCACCAGCCCGGGGATGGTGTCATTGAAAATTCCCTTTCTCGCCCGCAGTCCCAACCGATCAATCGTTTCGCTCATTTGAGCCAACTGAGAGGGCCAGTCGTACCCGGCGATCCCGAACCCGGCGCCTGACAACTGCTCTTTATGCAGGCCTGCTGCGCTCAATGCCTGGTTCAGGGCCGCGTCCAGGGAGTAGAACATCCCCTCGAAGCCGACCGACTGATGATTGGCGGGGCCGGACTCACCAAATCCGAGGACGGTTCCACCCTCGTCCGCGACGACCAAGTGCGTTTTCGTTCCACCCAAGTCAGCTCCTAAGAAGTAGCGCATCGGATCCTTCGTTGGTTTCGAGAGTGTGGCCGGGCCCCGCAGGGCATCTCGACCATTCACTTCGTCCAGAATTGAGGTAAATAGGTCCGGTGAGTCTCCAGCATGTCGTCGAGCACCTGTTGCACTCGGTCCGCCTTCGGGCCCAGGGGGTGGACCAAAAGGGCCTGATAGGCGGCCTCCCGGTCGCCATGAACTGCAGCCTCCACCGTCAGGAGCTCATAGGACTTGACCTGCGCGAGCAGCCCAAAGCAAGCGACGGGCAAGGGGTCTGCTGGCATTGGGTGAATGCCTTTGCGATCCACTTTGGCGGGAAGTTCTAGAACCCAATCGGCTGGCCATTTCCCAACCGCCCCTCCATTCGGGGCATTCACCACATGGATTTCCCCCAGGTCATTGTAGTGGCTGTTGAGGAGTTGCGTTGCCGCAGTCGAATAGTAGGCGCCGCCGCGTTTCATCAACCCCGCAGGAGGTTCATCCCGGCCAGGATCCGCATATTGGCCAAGAAGCTCCTTCTCCACTTCCATGACCTCTTCGGCCCGGGAGGGTGGCCAAGCTTCTTGCCGGGCGAGTTCCCTGTCGGTATGGTAGTAGTAGTGCAGATAGTAGTTCGGGATCACGCGCAGGACCTCAATTGTGCGCACCTCCCACTCGGGGCTGTCTTCCGCTCGCAGCCCCTGAAGGTATCCGTTGAGGACTTGCGGCCAGAGATCTTCTCCATCCAGGGTGAAACCGCGGTGCCAGGAGAGATGGTTGAGGCCAAGGGTTTCCAGAGCGGCTCGGCCCGGGTCAATCTTTTGGCCCGCAGTCTTTTCGAGACCCTCCAGGATCCTCATTTTCTCAGTGATTGGGACATTGCAGACCCCGACGGAGGGCACCGACGCATATTGGCTGAGGGCCTGAGTGACCAGACCAGCCGGATTCGCGAAGTTGACCAAGATCGCCCCAGGAGCGGCCAACTCAGCCATATCCTCGGCCACCCTTAGGATCACCGGGATCGTGCGAAGGGCCTTGGCCATGCCACCTACACCCGTCGTCTCCTGTCCAATCAAGCCATGACGTTTCCCGAGGTACTCATCGTTCCGACGGGCAGCCATCTGGCCCACGCGCAGCTGGGTGATGACGTAGTGCGCACCTCTCACGGCCTCGCGCTGGTCAGTCGTCAGCACCACGGCAAATGGTGAGCCGTGATGCTCGACCATCCGCTTCGCGAATCCGCCCACGACCCTAAGTCGGGCCGGATCGACATCCATCAAACACAGTTCCTCCAGGGGGAGGCCGGGAGTCCGCGCCAGGAATCCCCCCACGAGTTCCGGGGTGTAGGTCGAGCCTCCGCCGATGACGGCAACTTTCATGACACATCCTCCGTCAGCCGATCGGTCCCCGCTGGGGATGACAAAACGCGGAGTCCACCTTTTGGGCTGGGTAACCAACCGATTCAGCTTGCCAGAGACGGCCCTCAGCCCGAGTCGGTAAGCTGCCATTCCTTGGAGCACGATGCACAGGTCGAGCCCCTCGCAAAAGCACTTTGCCTTAGAATAGGGGTCCTCGCTCAGGCCGGGACGAACCAAGGCAAGAGCCCCTGGGTCGGTCTCAACCCCCGCCCTGCAGCCTGGGACTAGGATCTGGCGGCGCTGACATGAAGCCGCTCGGAGGCTGACTTGAGGACTGACTCATCCCCCAAAACCCGGTGGGTCAACCGGTTGCTTGTCGGAGACGCGATCGGGCTTTTCTTGTTTCTCTTCGGGATGCAGCCTGGGTTGCTTGGCCTGCCACACCGACCCGGCTTCGGTTACTTCAAGATCTTGGTTTTCCTCACTGGGCTGGCGGTGATTGCACTCGCCTCCTACGCCGTTGCCACGCTCATGCGTCGGGAAGATCACGCGGCGAGCCTGTTCCAAGACGTGGGCGCCCGGTTGATGGCGACGGGCTACTTCCTCGCGGCATTCTCCAGTATCGTTGACCTGATTGGCCTGGGGAGCGAACGGTTCCCCATGCCAATGCATTTTGGCTATCTGCAATCCTCAGGATTACTTCTGGGCGTACTAATCATCCTGGTCGGCCTCCTCGCCTACTACCCCCGACAGAAGAAACAACGCTAGCTGAAAGAACAACCGCTGGCACCCAAGAACGCCCCCCCAGACAAGCTGCAAGGCAGGGGCATGGAAAATGGCCTCTCACGCCAAACGGCTCCCGCTGCGTGCCCTTTCGTTTTGCGTATGGCAGGCAAGAAAAAAGGCCGCGGTTTCGCGGCCTTATGCCAAAGGCGCCCCCGGCGCGACTCGAACGCGCGACCCCTTGCTCCGCAAGCAACCCAACGGTTTTCAGGGTGAGGAACCTCAGCGACTGTAGAACTCGCTCATTTCCGATCGAGCTGTTCCCTCGAAACTCCTCGGCAATTGTTTTACCACGTTTCCGCAGGTTAGTCGAGTGGCGAGCGTTCGACTCATTGACGAGGCGTGCGGGATTTCCTCATTGGGCCTAGAATACCGGCTCCGCTTCAAGGGAAAGGAGAGCACATGCGCGTGATCCTTTTCGTGGCTGCCGACTGGGCAAATGTCACCAATGACCAGAAGCTCAACGTTATGGGCATCTTCAACGAGATTCGGGCCATCAAGTTTCCTACCCGTGTACCTTCCATGCACCTTGTGGTCAAGCTGGTCCCGGAGCTCGGGGAGTCCGGCCAGACCCGCAACCTTACTGTCAAGTTGCGCGACCCTGATGGTAATGACATGATGGCCGCATCTGCCGAAATCCCGGTCCCCGAACCGCAAGGGGGGGCTAGACCTGAGATCAATTTCATTCTGGGTCTCAAGGATCTCGTCTTCCCGAAAGCAGGTCCCTATCAATTTGTGGCAATGATCGACAAGGACTTCAAGGGCGACCTGCCGATCTACATTAGGGAGGTGGAGGCTCCGCAGCCCGCAGAGGGTGCCAAGGGATGACCTCCAAGGCAGAAAAGCTACTTGTTCGCATGCGGCAGACGCAGGAGGGCTGGAAGCGTGGCGATTTGGAGACCTTGTACAATGGCTTCGGCTTCGCTATCCGGCCTGGCGCAAAGCATGATATAGTCGAACATCCGGAATTCCCTCAATTGCGGACAACCCTGTCCAGGAAGAATTACCTCGCAAAAGGCTATGTGCGACAGGCTCTCAGCCTAATCGGAGAACTCATCCGACTGAAAGGTCTGGAGGTTTAGCATGGAAACGACTCTGCGAAAGCGGGCGGAAATGTTCGCGGAACTTCCATACACTGTGGAAGTGGACTTGGATCAGACGACAGAAAACCAGCCAATCTATCTGGCCTGCGTTCCCGAATTGCCCGGCTGTCTCGCTCAGGGTGAGAGTATCGAGGAAGCTACGAAGGAATTGCGGGAGGCAAGGATTGACTACATCGAAAGCCTCCTGGCTGGCGGCCTTCCAGTGCCAATGCCAAATATCCAAGCTACATCAACAAGCTCGGGAGAAGCCCAAACAATTGTGCGCACCTATCCTTCAGTCCCTCAAATGCCAGAAGAGGACCTCAAGAATCAACGACTCTATCAAAGCGTTCTTGTCTCAACTTAGAATTCGAACGCGCGCGATTCGCGCTATGCCAAATCGACAAGCCCCCTCAAGCTGAGGGGGCTTTCTATTTCTCTTGACCTGTCCCGATGCTATGAAAACGCAGAGCGGCCTGAGGCGACGATCGCGAGAGGTGATGAGCGGGGCAACGTCGAAGGAACACAAGCGACCGCCAGGCACATCCTCCCAGCGGTCGCTCCAGGGAGCGGGTCGCTAAACCCACTCATGAGTCACGGTAGCGCAACTCGAAACGGGTGTCAAGCCTGCGACGATCAAGAATGCGAAGGCCCTCGCTCCTGGCGGCGGGGGCCTTCACACACCATTATCCGGCACGACCTCAGAGTAGCATCGCCTCGACTCGAAGTCAACCTTGAATACCAGCCAATCAAAAGTGGCGAATGGCCGCCAAGTAAAGTGGAATACCAGGAAAACGTTAAGGTTCGCCCCCTTGACTCCCGAGTCGAGCGGAGGTACAGTGTAATCAGTAAGTGCCCAGAGCGCCTAGAGCGCCAGTGGCAACCATAGTTAGCAAGGTGCCCAGAGCGCCCAGAGCGCCCGTGGCTCCGCCCCGATGGTGTTTAGCCATGTCGGGGGCGGACTCACAGGCGCTTTTTCGTTTTCCTGGAGGTCCAGATGGTGAAGGACGACAAGATTCTCGTTCGGATCGAACACGAGCTCCGGCAGCGGCTAGAGCAGGCCGCACAGGCAAATGAACGGACTGTGAGTAGCGAGATCCGGCTCGCCCTCCGAAAGCACCTGGCATCAGAAGGCGCGGCCGTTCCTCAGCCGTCGACCCAACCCTCTGAGAACGGCAAGGAGGCGGGATGACAGCAAAAAAGCAAAGCCGCCCGTCTGGGAAACGAGCGGCGCTGGCCGAACGAGTAGATCAAGGCGCCCCCACTGTAGCCCCACTCGATGCGCCTGTCAACTCTCCCCAACCGCAGGTCGTGACAGCCTCACTCCACGTTGACGGCGCCGCGATCTTCGCAGATATCGAAGCGGCGCAGCGGGAGGACTATCAGGATCCATCCGATGCGGCCCTGCCAATGCCTGCAGCCTCGATCCTAGGGCAAGCCACAGATGACACTGTGAAACGCCGCCAAACCCATCGGGGAGCACAACTGGCGAGGTCGGACGGATCCGAGAAGCGCCATCCCAAGGGCGCATGGATCCCGTGGGAGGTTCTCACCGATCGCCGACTCTCGAACGCTCAAAGAAGCCTCCTCGCTTTGCTCCTGGCCTATCGCCACTCTTCCGATGGCGAGCCCGAGAGTGGTTGGGCGTTCCCGTCCGAAGGGACCTTGGCCGATGGTCTTGGCGTCTCCAGGCGCTCAATTCGCTGGACGCTCGAAGGACTCCAGAAGGCCGGCTACATCGAATCCTTCCCTCGGACTGAGCTCCATCCCCTCTGGGACGGACATCCATTGGCGAAGGCGTACCGGGTCAAAGTGAGCCTACTCTCCAATGAGGAGGCTACCTCCCCTATAGAGGAGGCCACCTCCCCATATAGAGGAGGAGACCTCCCCACAATGAGGAGGCTACCTCCCCCAAATGAGGAGGCTACACGCCATGAACAACGTATTGAACAACGTAGTGAAAAACGAAGGGAGAAAGAGGGTGCGCCAACCGCGCGCACGGAAACACCCTCTCCAACTGAGCGGATTCCAGAAAAGCTCAAGGTCAGAGCACCCGATCTGGTATTCGAGGCGCTGGCGGGTATCTGTCAGATGACTCCCGCAGACGGGGGCTGGAAGCGACTGACCGCCACTGAGAGAGGGATGCTCAATCGTTTCGCCGGACAGCTGAGGCAGATCGGGGCAACGCCTGAAGAGGTCCAGGCTTTCGGGTTGTGGTGGAGAAAATCAGACTGGCGCGGGAAACAAGGGCAAGTCCCGACGCCAGCGCAGGTTGTGGCGAGCTGGACGCAGTTCCAGGGTGCGAGCGCACGGGGACAAGGTGCGTTTGAGAGCGAGGCTGAGATCGTTCGCCGTAAGCAGGCAGAACGGCATGCGCTGGCTGAAGCAGCGAGGGCGAAAGTGATGCAGCCCAAGCCGGCGTCGGAGGTTTCGCCATGAGGGTTTGCCGGATGCTTCGCAAAGATGGTCTGCGCTGCGGGGGCCGGGTGCTGAAGCGTGACTATTTCTGCCGTGTTCACGCATTCTCGCCGGCAGCGATGCTATGGACCCTTGCGTTCGATCTCTTTGCGCTGACCAATCCCAGGACCCCCGAGGAAGTCGAGATGGCGGATTGGCTTTTGGATGGGATGGCGAGCGGGCAGGAGCGGTTGCTGTGACCTGTCGAGCGTTCGCCAAGGTGTGAACGGTGTCACAGCTAGAGGCGCAGGCAGGGGCTGGACGAGGGGTCCTGGGTCCGGCCAGGGATGAGACTGAGATGACTGATGAAAGCCACGTAGAAGCGGCTGTAGCCCCAGTGGCTGAAAGGGCGATCGAGCGCGACGCCCACGGCAAGTTTCTACCTCGCGGTCCTGGCGGTCCAGGCAGGCGCCGACGGGACATGAAGGAGGCTTTTGAGCATGAGCTGCAGGTTGTTTTGGCGGCGAACAACTGGAAGCGGATGAGGACGCTTATCGACAAGATGGTTGGAATGGCCGAGAGAGGGAATCCCGCGATGATGAGCCTCTGCTTGAAATACAGCGTCGGCCTGCCGCGAGATCTGGCCTATGACAGGTCACGCCTAGCCAACGCCGGCGGCCGAATCGCTATTCGCGAAGTGATCATTGAACTGCCGCAGCGGGTCGAGCATCTGAGAGGCGGGACAGGTCCGCAGCCGGCTGAGGCCTCGCAAGCGCCCGATCCGGGCAGCCACATGCCCACTGAGCAAGAGCGCTTGGAGAAGGACGAGAAAGAGGTCGAGAGTGAGGCCGATCGCTTACGGCGGCTGCAGCAAGAGCACGAAAAGGGCCTGATTGACAGGCTAGAACAGAGGCGATCGTCAGGTTATCTGGGCGAGGACGAAATCAGCAATCTAGCGAGGCGGCAAGCATGATCCAGACGCGGCAATTGTCTGTGACAGTGCTTTCGAAGCCGGTGCGAGAGGTCCAGCGCCAATCGCTTGAGATTGTCCTTCGCCGGTTTCTAAGGAGCTACTTGCGCGAAGGCGCGGCGCGGATGCGACGGCAGCAATGGCTTGGGGAGTGGCGGGCCGGCCTTCGCACGGATCTGGAGGCGGCCATTGCGCCTATTTTGGGGCGAATCTATGCCGCTGAAGCCCTGGCCATTGGCACGGACCCGAGCGCCAGGCCGGACGTTACAGATCGAGCCAAAGCCTTCAGCCGGCAGATCGCGAGCGCACTGAGCCTGGATCCGGATCTGGATCTGGCCGAAGCGATGGCAGACGCAGCGCCCGTGACTGAAACAACGCGGATCCTGGCCAGGGTGGCGGCTGAGGTTTGGCAGGCCAGCGGCAAGGTCCGGGGATACCAGATCCGCAGCAATGGCACCTGCCCGCTTTGTTGGTCGGTCCATCGGGCAATCTTTCCGATCAAGGACACGTCAGATTTGCCGCCGCTGCATCGCGGCTGCGTTTGCGACGTCGCTCCGGTTCTGGCAAGGGAGGCGCGATGACCTCGACGTTTCTGGACGATTGGCAGCGGGCTCGCGAAATCCTGCAGGTCAGAGCGACTTGGCCGAATCTGGCAAGGCTCCTAGTCCTGGCGGCCGACGAGCTGGGCCAGGACCTGGCGGCGACCGTGACGCTCGGCATGGCCATTCATGTCACGGCATTGGCGGCTGAATTGCAGACGGCCCTGAGGCACGGCGACGATCGAGCAGCGGCCAGGATCTGCCGAGCGCTAGGCAAGTCCAGGCAGCAAGGCCGAGCGTTGGTCGCTGAGTGCGTGGCCAACGAGCAGCGGGGTGTGACGGATTCGCAGCGCGAGGCTTTGGTCGCTGAGCTCACGAAGCACGAGCCAATGGCGGCCCAGGCGATCACGGCGGCGAAGGCAGGTGCCCGATGAAGGTGGGGGGGCGTTTGGCTGTATATGGTCGGCCGACAAGGTATACACACATGCACGCAAAAAATTCTGGACGATTCAAGGGTCCCAAATCGACTTGATTTCAAGCGTGTTGCGATCGCGATTGACGGTTAGGTTCCGGTTTCGGAGGTGAGCGATGAGCACAGGTGGCGACTCATTTGAGGTGTTGGGCCGCGTGGCGTTAACTGACGAGGCGACGGCCTTGCTCAACGGGATCAACGATAAATTGTCCGCGATGGGCGAGAACGCGGCTGGCCCGGTTGCAGGGAATCTTTCTGTGCTGGGGGTGGCCTTTGCGGTTGCGTTGGGCCAGGTTGCGGTCCAGGCTGTAAATGCGTTGGTAGGTGAGGTCGAGGGTCTTGCTGGCGATCTATTCCAGGCTGGAGTGCAGGGGCAGTTCCTCAACACCGTCCTCGACAATCTGACTGGGGGCTTGGGGGCGGGACTCATCAGCTGGGCGAACGACTTCGCTGAGAAGACGGGCATCGCTCGCGACACGATGCTTTCGATGACCAAAAGCTACATGGCACTGGGCATGGCGCTGCCTGACGCACAGAGGATGGCAGAGACGATCGGGGTCATTGGCCAGAACGCGGGATTGAGCGGCCCGCAGATCCAAAACTTCGGCATGGCGCTGACGAATGCAGCCGAGCAAGGGCTGACCGCGACAAGAGTCGTCCGCATGGCTGCTCAGGACGGCATTGCAAACTTCGGCAGCTTGGCAGAGGCGGCGGTGTCGAGCATCACGGGCACGTCGATCACGTCGATCGCGCAGGTGGACGAGTTCATCAAGCACACCAAAAGCGCTTGGCCCGAAATCATCGGCTACCTCGAAAACACAGGGGCTCCAGCGCTACAAAGCGGAGCGGATGCGGTCGCTGGTACGTGGGTTGAAATGGTCGCGCGGATGCAGGCGTCGTTCAGCGATCTCTTCACGCGGATCGGCCAGCCAATTGTGGATTTGCTGACCGCCAAGCTGGCGCCGCTATTCAACACGATCCAGACCTTTCTCAAGTCCGGGGTCATGGACAAGCTCGCCAAGCAATTCATGGACTGGATTCAGCCGGTGGTCAACTGGGTGCAACCTGCTATCGATGGTGTCCAAAAGTTCTTCGACAATCTGACGATGGGCATGGATCTGGGAGTCGCGATCAAGGACCTCGTGAAAGCTCTTGGCTTAGGCCCTCTGGTGGACTGGTGGAGCAGCACGGGCCAGCCCACGTTCGACAAGATTCGCGATGCCATCGTCAATGCCTTCTCCTGGCTCAGTACCCACAAGGATGAGATTGTTGCAGCCATCACGACCATAGCCACGATCAGTTTAGCCGGCTTTATCGCGCAACTGGTCACGGCGGCTTTGGCAGCGGGACCGTTGACGCTGGCAATCTATGGGCTGGAGGCGGCTGTCTTGGTCCTGGGCGTTCCGGCGGGCCGGAAGACTGTCATCAGCCAGATCGGCGAAGACGCTTTCAACGCCTTGAACCCGATCCAGCAATTCGAGGCGGAGATGCTCTCGCTGGCCTATGCGCCCTACATGCTCAAGGTGGTCATGGACAAGGCGCTGTGGGATATCGGCACATCGATCACGAACTGGTGCGGTACGACCATTAGCTCCATGCTGAGCTGGGCCGATAGCTGGTTCGATATCGGCGCGAACATGGCCGCTGGGCTGGTCAACGGATTCATGGGCGCGGTCGGGGGTGTCATCAGTACCATCGTCGCGGAGGTCAAGCGGATCTGGCAGGCGGCGATGGATGCGATCGGTTCCAAGTCGCCCTCCACGCTGTTTGCTCAAGTCGGCGAGAGCATGATGGCCGGCATCAGCTCAGGCGTTACGGGTGCGGTGGGTGGCACAGCGAATGTGGTGTCGCAGGCCACGCATGCGATGGTTGGGGCGGCCGGTGGTGCTGGCGGTGTCGGTGGTGCTGGCGGTGCCGGCGGAGGCGGCGATGACAATTCAATTCAGGACAACTCGCGGGTAGTGAACCTGAACGTCGAAAACTTTGTGATGGGCGGAGGGATGGATTTGCAATTGCTCATGAACGCCCTCCGCATGCTGCAGACGGCGTAGGATCGAAAAAAGGAGGCAAGATGGGTGCGCCAATCGTTGACATCGAGTCCAATGTTCGGGTAGCGAAGAGGAAGCCGAAGGCCGAGATCAAAGCGCCGCCGGCGCCGCTGACCGGGGATGAGTTGATCGATCGCGCCAGGGCGACTCGCGAGGAATTTGAGAAAAGGCGAGCCGCGATTGCCCAACTTCAAGTCGAGCAGCGCGGGCTGGAGGACCGGGCCAAGCAGCTGGAGGGCGAGATTGCCACGACTCACGACGCGGCGAGTGTGGCCGGCCTCGCGGAGCAGCTGGATGCGGCGAAGAAACGCCTCGCAGTTGTCGAGCCGAGTAAGGCCGCAGCCGAGCGCTTCGCCGGCGAGGCACTCAAGGTCTGGCAAGCCGCTGAGGACCGCCTTTCGGCGCGGGGCCTTGAGCAGAAAAACTTGCTTACCGTGGCGGCCTATGACGTTGCCGCCCAAGAGTACGAGGCTTGCTTGAGCCGCGCCTCCGCTTTGGCGCTTGAGCTCGCGCGATTAGAGAACGAACTGCAAGGGGAGATGCAAAGCGCGATCGAGGTTCGCAAGCGGACGCCGTGCAACCTGAAGTTCGCGCACGCTCTGGTTCCGCTTTTGGCGCATCCCGATTCGATGGTCAGCTGGCGGCCACCGGGAGCCGTTCGCCAAGAAATCGCGCAAATTCTCGGTAAGTCGTTGGTGTTCTTTTCGGCGTAGTAGTGAGGAGGAGCGATGCCTGAGAGAATCAATTTGAACCCGCGGCCCCTGGAGGGCGAAAGCGCGTCGATCGGACCCAGTCCGAAGGATCCAAACCGCAGCGCGTTCCCGCCGATCGTGCCGATCGAAAAGACACCACCGCCGGCCGAGCATGGCCAGGCCGTGCGGACCCAAAGAATGCCGCCCCATGAGGAGGGCACATGAGTGACAATCCGCAGGCACCAGTGACACCGCAGACCGTTCCGCAGATCGACCCGAACGTGCCGAGCTTTCCGCCCTTGCGGATCTTCCGCAGTCCGGATCACGATGATGCCGATGTGCGCCACGTGAACCCCGATCCGCCGCCCCCGCCGGAGCCGGAGGCCGAGTGACCGTCCTAGCTCATGCCGTCATAGCGTCTGAGGAGCCCGGCGCCGCGTATCGAGTTTCGCTGAGCACTTTGGAGCGGGTCTTCCGCAAGCAGCAAGGGAGAGAAGTCATGCTCCTGCTTGAGCACCAGCCCGGCTTTCAAGTTGGCCGCTTGGCAGCATGGTGGCCGAACGAAACGTGGCGGCGGATCGAGGGTCTCTTGGTGATCACCGACAAAGCCGCAGCGGCCAAGGTGCTGAGGCGCGAGCTCATGGGTGTCTCCACCAATGTGGAAGTGACGTCGAGCGATGGAGACCCTGGGCCAAACCTCCGACCTTGGGAGAGACCTCGTGCGTTCGATGGGTGGCTGAGGGAGGTCTCGCTGGTTGACGTGCCGGCAAGATCCGACTGCTTTGTCTTGGCGGTTCAGGAAATTCCTTGAGTCGACGCGGGGAGAAGGGGACCCGCCGGCTCCCCCAACTCCCCTTTGTCGAGCGGTGGCCGCGGGCCTCTTTCAAGGCGAGTCTGCGGCAGCGGATGCCCCAGCGGTCTCCTTTTGTCACCCCTCCGGGAGCCGCTGGGGCTGTAGGGAAGGCCGCTATGAGGAGTTGCCAGGTGTTTCCGCGAGTATGGCCCCGACCGTGACCCTGACAGCGACTACCGCGCTCCTGGCGAGGGGCGTCCGTACCGGCTTGTCCGCCGCCGCAAGAGGGCCAGGACCGCGAAAAACTCAGGGCGCCAGGCGTCGCAAAAGCGCCGAAGGTCCCAAAGGACGGCCAGCCGCAAGATGCCCTCTCTCAATCGTTTCTGTGAGTTCGGCCAGCAGAAACCAGGGGAAAGCGCCAGAAACAAGGAGAAAACTTGTTTATGCCGGACTAACCAAGTCATGCTATAGTCAAGCTAGGCGGCGGCGTTTAGGCCAATGCTCAGAGGAGGGACCGTGGAGACCCGCACCCCACGAGAGTTGGTGTTCCGGTGCATCGCTTATCCCCACACGCTTGAGTCGGTCCCTGGCTACTACGCACAATGCATCGACTTAGACCTAATGGTGTGGCGTCCGACCTTCCAAGACGCAAGGCACGAGTTGGGGGAGCAGATCCGAGGATATATTGAGTCAATCCACTCAAAGCAGGATTTCGAGAACTTGGTTCCGCGCAAGGCGCCCTTCTGGCCCTACCGCGTTAGGTATCACCTAGCAGCCGCTCTGCGCCAGGCGATACCTCGTCCACGTCTAGAAATGCGCAAGGGTTCCTTCGAATGGGAACTGCTGTCTTCTGAAATTTGCCAGGCCACACCCGCCTGAGGCAAGGGTGCCCAAGAAGTACCCGCCATTGACGCCACGGGAGGTCATTGAGATCTTGACCTTCCGTGGCTTTGTTTTGGACCGCACAAGCGGCGATCATCGAAATTACGTCCGCGAGACCCGCCAAGGGGAAAAAACCGTCACCGTCGACATGGGAATTGATGTTTTCGACGACGAACTCATCAAGAGCATGATCCGCCAAAGCGGTCTCTCTTACGAAGATTTCTATTGCTCCACGACGACCACTGCGAAGAAGATCAACCGAAGGATGCGTTAGACCTCGCCCTTTCGCGGCCCCTCTCATAGCCACGAGTCGAGCCCGTGCTACCCTAGCGACTTGCGTCCTGCCCGCTTGAACCTACAATCGATCGCGGGGGATGGAGGGAGACATGCTGAAGGCATTGTTCGGATCCGCTGGAGAGAGCCCACTTTCAATCCGACGTAACTTGGCGTCCGAATACATTCGCGCTGAGATAGCACACTGGGGGAGCTACCACAACCACAAGGAGCAGATGGCCTGGGGGGCCACCGCGCTCTTTCTAACGGGGGCCACTGCCCTCTCCCTCGTTCAGTTGCCCCGCTTCAGCATTTCCCCATTTCTATGGTGGCTCTTCCCTCTTGCAGTCATCGTCACAGTGGTCGCAGCAATTCGCTTTGTGTGGTGGCAGCTCGATCTGCGAGAAGTAGCAGCCAACAGGCAGAGGGCGACCGGCATCCTCGCTATTAGATGGCTCGTCACTCCGCCCAGCGACGCCGACCTGAAGGTGGAACCCGATCCGTGCTCAGGGCGTCCAACCTTCCCAGCTCTCAAGTGTGCCTTGAGCGAAGTAGAACAAGGGTATCGGCATCGAGGGAGCGAGGATCCTCGGATCGCCAAACGGCTCACGATCATTGTCATGGTGATCTGGGGCCTTGCGGCTCTAGTCCATGTGCTATACGCGGGCTTCTCGTGCGCTGGCTTTCGATCCTTCCCCTAAAGCCATGAGGTGAGCCCGCCAACCGGCCCCCACGTTCCCGCGTTCTGCTGAGGTCAAGGTGCAACCCGCCATAGGCATCCTGCGACTGCGCGACAAGGGAGACCGAGAAGGCGGAGACTTCACCGTTGATGTGAGGGCAAGGCTCACCCCGGATGAATACGCCGACTGTCTCGCCGCAATCCGCAGGATCAGTTCATTCCACGCAACCATCGACCTCTTCTCTCTAGTCCCAGCCAATTTCACGGATTTCCGCGTATCGATCGAGCAAGCACTGGATGCTTGGAGAGAACCCACGAAGCGCCCTGCCTTGGCCGCCACGATTGGCGTCGAGGTGAACCGCCGAGTTCTCAACTTCTTGTGCTCAGCGCGGACTTACTTGGACCACACAGAAACCACGCTCAAGCGCACATACGGAGAGCGCTCTCTAGTCGCAACTCGGTTCAGGGAGGCCACCTCCGCTGCCTACGATGGCGATTTCGCCTACCGCTTTGCCTATAGGCTGCGCAACTTCGCCCAGCATTGTGGCCTTCCGGCCAGCTATATCCGGTTCCAGACCTTGCCGCCTGAGCAACCCGGCACCCCCAACCAATATTCCGTGCACGTCGGCGCCTGGCGCGATCATCTTCTGGCTGAATTCGATTGGGGGCCTCTCACATCCGAGATCGCTGCACAACCCCAGATCATTGACCTGCCGCCAGTCCTGCATTCATTCATGCGGTCGCTCGAATCCATTCAATCCGAGGTTGCTGAGGCAGAGCTTCCTCTCCTCCGACCCATCGCCGAAGCAATCGCCGCATGGCGCGATAGGATTGCTCCTATCGACGGCGAAGTGTACATTCTCAACCTGGAGGGTCCCGAAGATGCGGCTGGCGCTGTTGATCTCACGAGGGTAAGAGGTATCGGATTCACGCCCTTCCCCCTCCATGTTGCCGAAGAAATCCTGCGGGGAGGAGTGACCCATTCCCTCTCCTTGTCCGATGACGTCATTGGCAGTTGACCCTCCCCGCTCCGTGCCCGCTTTAACCCTCGTCGCGCAGCGACACGGCTTCAGCCGTATGAGCGGAACGAACTCCCGCGGAATCAGAGCCACGAGTCGAGATTGGCTTTCTCGTGCGCCCGGATCAAGTCCTCGTCGAGGAGCTGGACATAGTGTGATGTCATGCTGAGGTCGGCATGGCCCATGAGCCTTTGCAGGCTGAGCAGATCCATGCCGCCTCGCAAGCTCTGGACTGCAAACGTGCGCCGCAGCGCATGCGGGGTGACGTAGAGTCCTTTCCGCTTGCCCCACTTCCGCACTAGATGCGAGAGCCAACACGGCGCGAGCCGTCTTCCTCCCCGTCCCTGGATCAACGGCGACTCAGCGGTCGGCGCCGGCTTGAGAGTGCTGCGGTAACGAAGCAAGGTTCGCCTTGTCTTCGGGCCGACCACCGTGGTGCGATCTTTGCGGCCCTTCCCGCGTCGCACAAAGAGCAGGCCGGTTTGCATATTTAGGTCGCCCCAATTGAGATTGCAGAGCTCAGCGGCCCGGACTCCCGAGTCGGCCAGGAGCCGGATGATGGCGGTCTTCCTCGCGTCGCAGTCCCTCAGGAGCCGATGCACCTCATCCGCTTCGAGGCAGGGGAGCCGCCTCTTTTCGAGCCTGGGCATTTGCACTTTCACGAGCGTGGGAAGCGTCCCTTCCGTGTGGAGGAAACGCAGGAAGGTGCGAACGCCCCTCGCCCTCGCATGCTGCGAGGTGTCTTTCAGGCGGTCTGCATTTTCGGCCTGCCATTGGCGGACGTGGCCAGCCGTGACGTCTTTCGGATCTGTCACGCCTTGGAGCTGGAGCCAGGTGACGAACACGCCGGCCGTGAAGCGGTAGTGCTGCATGGTCGCGTCCGTGCAAGGCATCGCCTGTCGAGAGAGGACGAAATCCTGGTACGCGGTGTCCAACGGGGAGACTTGCAGGCCAATTGAAACCGTCGAAGCAAGTGTTCTTTGGGACACGGAAGACCCTCCTATCGCCAATCCTTCAGCGGCTACGAGGCTCCTCCAGTGAGAGTGTTTGGCCTGGAAATCAGGCCGATTTGGTCACTGACTTCCAGGCTCAGGCGCCCCCGGCGCGACTCGAACGCGCGACCCCTTGCTCCGCAAGCAAGTGCTCTAATCCAAACTGAGCTACGAGGGCATCTTCACTTGACGTTCCGAACTGCGACCCTTGCCTTGGCCTGGGAGCGTCCAGCTCCAAGGTCGGCTAGATAGCGGGGAGGCAGGGATTCGAACCCTGGGTAGAGCTTTATAGGCCCTACAAGCGCTTAGCAGGCGCCCCCGATCGACCACTCCGGCACCTCCCCAGGATGGCGGAGGGAGAGGGATTCGAACCCCCGGTGAGGTTGCCCCCACAGCTGTTTTCAAGACAGCCGCCTTAGACCACTCGGCCATCCCTCCAAAGCGCAGGTGGGTCTCCCTCGCCGAGCGCCACGATATTGTACCATACGGGAAGCCAGCGGATTGGGCACTCAAGATTCTCACTGCGGGGTTGGAGAAGGACTCCCCACCCCCAACGCCCTCAGCTCGTCATAGGCATCGAGGCGAAGATGTTCTGGCGCACCGCTGAGGCCGACAAGCTCATTCCAATCACCTTCGGCCAACCGAGCATCCCCAAGAAGTTTGTAGGCCTCGGCACGCAACGAGAGCAATGTCCCTAACTCCTCGGGGGCCAATGCTTGCCCCATGGCACCGGTCAGGACCGAGACCGCCTCTTCCCCCTCCCCCGCTGAAATCAGCGCCCGCCCGTATTGGGCCAGAACCGGGGTGGAATTGGGGAGCAGCGCGGCAGCCTGAGCGGCCACGGCGGCTCCTTCGGCAAATCTTCCCTCCATCCCCAGGGCCTCACTCCGCCCTATCCAGGCATCGGCGATATGGCTGTCCAAACGCAGGGCGGCCGCAAAGGCATCGTCCGCAGATCCGAAGTCTTTTGAGGCCAGAAGGGCGTCCCCGAGATCCGTCCAACCCGCAGCGTCACCGCTCTCGTAGACTGTGTAGACCAGGAGTTGCGATACGGCCTCTTTGGGAAGACCCATGGCAAGATAAGCCCTTCCCAAAGCCAGATAACTTTCCAGCTCGGTCGGGTCGAGTGCCTGTGAGCGTGTGGCATCCCTCCATGCCGCGTCGAGGTTTCCTTGCGTTACCTCCATCCCACCCAGAAGCGCCAGAGCCAGAGCGTTTTGGGGAGCCACCTGGACAGCCCTTTGAAGATTCTCGAAGGCCCCCTGAGAATCGCCCTTTCGTGCCAACAGGTCTGCCCGCAAGAGATAGGCCTCCGCGAAGTTGGGGTCAAGCTCGATCGCCCGGCCGGCCTGGTCAAGAGCATCATTTGGCTTGCCCGCCGCCAAGTCAAGATACGCAACCCCCAAGTAGGATGGAGCGAACCCGGCGCCGAGATTGACCGTGGTCGCGAACTCCGACATGGCTTCTGTGGGGTGCTGCGAGCGGCGATAGGCCTCTCCCATCCAATAGTGAATGTCAGGCGAACTGGGATCGACCTCCAGCGCCTGCTCGAAATAGGTTTCCGCCCTGTCCCACTCTCCATCTTGGTAGGCTTGCATTGCCAGGGAATAGGCTCCGAGAATCGGATGAGGTGTGGCCGGATAGAGTGAAGTAGGAGTAGTAGAGACACCCAGGTATTCTGCCAGGGGAGTGCTTGCCGAGGGCGTCGTCTCGAGCCTTAACGTCGGGGAAAACGCTGGGGAGGGAGTGAGAGAGACGGTCGGGGGCCTGGTTGCACTCGGAGGGCCCATGGACATTCGTTGAGCCCACCCCAGAGCAACCGATCCCAAGACGAGGATCAGAGCAACCACCAGAACCATGCTGATTGCCCCGATCCCTAGATTGACCCGGCTCCGCCCCTGGGCCCACCACCCCTCAGGATTCTTTCCCTGCGGCGCCAAAGGAATCAGAGCTGGGGCAACGAGCTTGGAGGGTCCCTGGGAGTGGGTTGCGAGGTCAGGACTTTTTGAACCCAGGATGACTAGCCCGCGTTTGACGAGCTCGTTTTCTGGGTCGAGCGAAAGTGCCTGCTCAAGACAGAACGCCTTCTCTTTGCGATCGGCTGCGACGGAGCTCATCCAAATCCAGTACTCAGGATTCTTCGGATCGCCCCGAATCAACCTGGCAAGTAGCTCCCTGGCGCGGTGCGCCCTGCCTGATCGGGCAGCCTCCAGCGCCTGCTGGAAGAGGTCTGTCCCTGGCATTGCCCGCCTCCGATGGCCCTGAGCGAGCGAATCGGGCTACAGTATAATCGCGCGGCGAGGTTCCTGCGTCTTGTACTCAACCCAGGATCGACCTTCGGCCGGTTCGGTACGGATCCCCCTCATCTCTCTCTTGCGTAACGGAGTGCCCGGGGTGGCGGTCGTGTGTCTCCTAGCGGGATGCTCCCTGGCCTTGCCGCACCCGTTTCCGGTCCCCACTCCACCCACGTCAACTCCCACCCTTTCACCGACGGCCAGCCCCGAGCCGCTGGCTGCGCTCGTGAACGGCGAGCCGATCACCCTGGCCGAGTTCCAGCGCGAGGTCAGCCGCTACGAGCAGGTCCAGAGACAGTCGGGCACCGATCTTGCAACCGTTGGGGACTATAGAAAAACTGTGCTGCAATCGTTGATCGAAGAGCGGGTCACGGCCCAGGCGGCGCAAAAGGCAGGCCTGACAGTATCTCCCGAGCAGCTCACTCAGGCGCTCCAATCGGCCATTCAAGGGCGGGGAGGACCGGGGGGCTTCGACGCTTGGCTGGCGCAGGCGGGCTACACTCGCGAGGAATTCACCACGGAATTGCAGAGGCAGATCCTGATTCAGGAAATGACGGACAAGGTGGTCGGGCAGGTTCCAGAAGCAGCCGAGCAAGTCCATGCTCGCTACATTCTGGTTGCGGACTCATCCCGAGCCGGGCAGTTGCTGAGCCTGTTGCAGGGGGGGGCCGATTTTCCTTCTCTCGCCTATGCCTATTCGATTGATGTGAGCACGAGAGCCAGCGGGGGTGATTTGGGCTGGTTTCCACGCGGCTATTTGGCGCTTCCCGAGGTGGAAGCGGCCGCCTTCTCGATGAACGTGAATCAGATCAGTTCCGTGATTCAGACGAAAATGGGATACGCGATCGTGGAGACACTGGAACATTCGTCTTCCCAGCCTCTCTCGCCGGGCGCCCTCCAAACCTTGAGATCCGCGGCGCTCCAAGCCTGGCTGAGCAAGCAGGTTTCGGCCGCGAACTTGGTTATCCTGGTCGCACCATGAGGCCCGCTGCAGCGGCAAGGGGACGATGGTGGCCATCGCTTGGCACTCTCGCATTGAGGGCAGAAAGGTGAAATGAGCATGACCGATGACAACGCAAGCACCCCGACTGGTTCCGGTCCAGGTTGCGGAGGTGTGGCGCTCTATACTCTCAGCGGGCTGATGGTACTATTCACCGTGGGGATGATTGCCTTGTACGCCCTGCTCTTCATCAACCCAAATCTCCCCTTCAACCCATTCCCGCCCGCGACGCTGCCCCCAACGGCGGCCTTGCCGAGTGCCACGGCCACCTCCATGCTGGTGCTCCCTCCGACATGGACCCCTACCCCGACCTCCGCACCCATGGCCACCCTGACAAGCACCGCAACTCTCCCGCCTGGGACCTTGCCTCCCACGCAGACACCGGTGGTGGCGGTGAGCGCGACCCCCACAATCATTCCAACCAGCACGGCCACGGTTCCTCCGACGGCCACGGCCACCGGGCTACCCACGGCAACTCCCACCATCACTTTCACGCCCACGTTGGCCCCCTACCCGCTCGCGCTCTCATCGAGCGGTGTGCTAGCAACCCAGGCTTCGGACCCCCGTGGGTGCTCATGGGCTGGGGTGGCTGGGCAGGTGTTCGGGCCCAACAACGGGGCACCGATCACAGGACTAGTGATTCACCTTCAGGGGAAATGGGGCTCGAAAACCTTCAACACGGATGCCATTACGGGAAGTGCGACTTCCTACGGATCCGGCGGTTATGAATTCGTCTTGGGCACCACGCCCGTGGCCTCGCAGGGGACCCTTTGGGTTCAGGTGCACGATGCCTCGGGGATGCCGATCTCCGATCAGGTCAGCCTGACGACATTTGCGGACTGCGCCCACAACCTGCTGGTCGTGAACTTTAATCAAGTTCACTAGAGGAGACTGGCTGTATAATCCCGGCGTGCCCGATTCGGCCGCCTGGGAACGCTTCATCGCCCACCATCCGGAGGCCCATCTCCTCCAAACTCCGGAATGGGGGCAACTAAAATCTTCATTTGGCTGGAAAACCGATTGGGCGCTTCGCGATGACGATGGCGCCCAGGTTCTTTTCAGGCCTCTCCCTTTCGGCCTTAGCCTCGCTTACCTTCCCCTGGGACCAGTTCCGCCCACCCTGGGAGGCCTGGAGCGTCTGCTGCCCGAGCTCGACGCGCTCTGCAGGCGGCGGCATGCGTTCGCGCTCAAGATCGAGCCTGACGTGGCGGAAGTCCCCGGCCTGCAGGCTGGTTTGAGAGGGCTCGGGTTCCGGCGCAGCTCCCACACAGTGCAACCACCTCGCTCGATCCTGGTCAGCTTGTGCGGCTCAGAAGAGGAGATCCTGAGCCGAATGAAGCAGAAAACCCGATACAACATCCATCTCGCTCAGCGCCATGGCGTTTTGATCGAGCGCTCGCAGGACGTCCGATCTTTTTGGAATCTAATGAGGGTCACCTCCCAAAGGGACGGGTTTGCCTCCCACGCGGAGCCTTATTACCGCCGGGCCCTCGAACTCTTCGCCCCAAGCGGCCGGGCCGAGCTGTTCCTCGCCTATGTCGAGCGGCAGCTCGTGGGCGGACTCATGGCCTTTCGCCAGGGCGCACGAGCCTGGTATCTCTATGGAGCTTCCTCCGACCAGCACCGCGAGAAGATGCCGGCCTACCTGCTCCAATGGCAGGCGATGAGTTGGGCCAAGGCTCAGGGATGCAATCAGTATGACCTTTGGGGAGTTCCGGACTTTGAGGAGGTGGATTTGGAACGGAGGTTTCTTGAGAAGGAACGCGACCTGTGGGGGGTATATCGGTTTAAGCGCGGGTTTGGAGGCACTCTCCACCGGACCATGGGAGCCTGGGATCGGGTGTATTTCTGGCCTTTGTACGCCTTGTACGCGGCAGTCATGACCCAGCGCCAAGAGCCGCTGGCATGATTGGCCGCCGAGAAGTATTTGAGCCGGGAGCCTGGGACCAGGCCGTCGCAAGCCTACCCGGGGCACATTTCCTCCAGTCCTGGCGGTGGGGCGAATTCAAGAACGCCCATGGCTGGAAGGCACGCCGGGTTCTTTGGGAAGAGCTCGAGGGCGCGCATGCCCCCCGGGCGGCTGCACAGGTTCTGGAACGGGAAGCGCATGCCGGGCCCATCCGAGTCAAGGTTGTCTATGTGCCCAAGGGCCCCCTGCTTGCCTGGCGAGACGAGGCCCTGCGATCCGTCGTCCTGGCCGAGCTAGAGGCCTTGGCACGCGAAAGCCAAGCGATCCAGGTGAAAATTGACCCCGATGTGGTCGAGGGATGGGGCCTTCCGGGGAGCGCCGATGTGGCGGAAGACCCCCTCGCAGGGGTCCTTCAAGGGGTGCTGAAGGCCCGGGGCTGGCGGTACTCGGCCGAGCAAGTCCAATTTCGCAACACCTTCGAACTGGACCTGCGCCGCACCGAAGCTGAGCTCCTTTCCGCCATGAAGCAGAAGACACGCTACAACGTGAGGCTGGCCGAAAAGAAGGGCGTCCGCATCCGGAGCGCCTCTGCGGAGGAGCATCCCATGCTCTACCAGATGTATGCGGAGACCTCGGCCAGAGACGGCTTTGTGATTCGGGACAGCGAGTACTACCGCATGGCCTGGGGGCTTTTCCTGCAGGCGGGACTTGGCCACGCTTTGCTGGCCGAGGTCGAAGGCGAACCCGTTGCCGCTCTGATCCTCTTCTGCTTCGCCTCCAGGGCTTGGTATGTGTACGGGATGTCCAAGGACAGGCACCGCGACAGAATGCCCAATCACCTTCTTCAATGGGAGGCAATTCGCTGGGCCAAGTCTCAGGGATGCCATACCTACGACCTGTGGGGAGCCCCTGATGAATTCACCCCGCAGGACAAGCTTTGGGGAGTGTACAGCTTCAAGCAGGGGTTTGGCGGTACCCTGGTGCGTCACCTTGGGGCCTGGGACACCACGGCACGGCCTCATCTCTATCGCGCCTATCACGTTCTGCTCCCGAGAATTCTCGCGGTGATGCGCACCGGCGCGCGCCGACGGGTCCGTGCCGTGGTTAAATGACGCGATCCCTCCGGCATCTGCCCTGCGCCACAGCCGTTCCATCCTCCTGACCCCCGGAGATCCGACGATGAAACTCGACGCTCTGCCTCGCCTGCACTTGGCCCAATTACCTACCCCCGTCGAGGAATTGCCACGCCTCTCCAAAGAACTGGGAACCACGATTCTGATCAAGCGAGATGACCAGACGGGGCTGGCCCTGGGTGGCAACAAGACCCGCAAACTCGAGTTTCTTCTGGCGGACGCCCTGTCCGGAAACGCGGACACCCTGCTGACGACCGGTGCACCTCACTCGAATCACTGTCGCCAGACTGCCGCCGCAGCCGCCCGGGCAGGCCTGCGGTGCGTTCTGGTGTTGCCCGGGAAGCCGCGTGCGACGGACAGCGGGAATCTTCTGTTGGATGATCTCCTGGGCGCTCAGATCGTCTGGGCCGGCGAGGAGCCGCGGGATCTGGCTTTGCAGCGAGCTTTCGAAAGCGAATTCGCCTCTCACCACCGACCTTACCTCATTCCCTATGGGGGATCTAACCCCCTCGGAGTCAGTGCCTACGTCGCGGCCATGCGGGAGTTCCTGGAGCAGAAGGTCCCGGTGGACCTTATCGTGTTGGCCTCGTCGTCCGGCGGAACCCAGGCGGGCATGGCCGTGGGCGCACGCGCATTTGGATTTCAGGGGCTGATCCACGGGGTGAGCGTCGATCAGACCCAGGCGGCTCTGGCCACGCGGGTAGCAAACTTGGCCAATGATACGGCCAGGACGTTGGACTTGGCTCTCACGTTCGCACCGCCGGACATCATTGCGGATGATCGATTCACAGGAGGAGGGTACGGGGTGATGGGAGAGCCTGAACACGAGGCCATCCGTCTATTCGCTCGCACAGAAGGGATCCTCCTCGATCCGGTCTACACTGGTCGCGCCGCGGGAGGCTTGCTTCAGATGATCCGACAGGGCGAGGTGGAACCTGGCCAAAGGGTCTTGTTTTGGCACACGGGTGGAATCCCTGCTCTTTGGGCCTACGGGTCCCAACTCGTGGCCCGCTGAACGACGGATCCTCTAGAGTCACAACCCCTCATTTCTCCCTGACCGACAAAGGACCCACACGCCCCGAGACCTTTGACCGCAATCTAGCAATGCTTCCTCGCCCGGCAAGCCTTGTTCAGGGCCGAATGGGATCAGGTTTCTCCCCTCATTTCGCATAGACTATGAAATGTTCGAGATCTTCCTGCTCAGGAGCATGATCGCATTGTGTCTATGCGAAATTGACCCACCGCAATCCTCCAAACAGCTGCCCTTTCTTCCCTTCCCTGACCTTCTCCCGCCTAACCAGGTACAACCGCACCTAGCCAGAGTGGGTTGAACGCCCCTGCCCTTTCGAGTATTCAGGTTGTAATCTATGGGTGAAATTAGGTCAAAGAAATCCACTAGAGTTGGTCAGACGGGAGGAAAAGATGGCAACGGCAATTTCGCGCAAAGGTGAACTGATCCAGGATCCACCCCTGATTTCGAAGCTATTCAATGACACCCGGGCGGCTTGGCTCTGGCTTCCGGTCCGCATTTGGGTGGGCTACCAGTGGCTGAGCGCAGGCATTGAAAAGATCGGCAATCCAGCCTGGATGCAGACCGGCGCTGCCCTGAAGGGATTCTTAGTGGCTGCGGCGGCAGTCCCTGCTAACGGCCGGGCTCCCATCGCCTTCGCCTGGTACCGCACCTTCATTCAGATGCTGATCAACACCCAGGCCTACACGTGGTTTGCCAAAGTGGTTACGGTGGGGGAAGTCCTGGTTGGCGTCGCATTGATCCTGGGAGTTTTCACGGGCATCTCTGGCTTCTTCGGCGCGTTCATGAACTGGAACTACATCATGGCTGGGACCGCCAGCACTAATGCTCTCCTTCTGGTGCTGGGTCTCCTCCTACTCGCCGCGTGGAAGGTGTCCGGATACCTCGGCGCGGACTACTTCATCATCCGGTTCATCGGGACCCCCTGGTGGACGACGGGAACCGCCACGGCCAAGGAACCGGCACGGATCCCCAGTAAGGCACAGCCCGCTCCAGCTCACGGCAACTGAGCCGTTCGGTCCAAAAGAATCAGAGAAATGAGGGAGGGCGGCCGCCTGGCGGCGGCCGCCCTCCCTCATTTTCCCCTGGGACTACTCCGAACTGGGTCTTTCAAAAATCCGGTTCTGAACGGCAAATGTGGCCAGCTCCACACGGTTGCGCAGGTCAAGCTTCTCCAACATCGTGCTCACGTAGTTGCGGACGGTAACCTCGCTGAGGCCCAGCTCGGTCCCGATCTGGCGGTTGCTCTTGCCCCTGGCCACCTGTGCGAGCACCTGCACCTCCCGCTCGCTGAGGTTGCGGAAGGCATTTGCCTCCTCGAGCTTCTCCAATTCTTTGAGGCGCTCCGCCATACGAACGGTCACCTTCGGGTCCATGGCCATTTCTCCTCGGGCAGCGGCCCGTATCGCCCGAACCAACTCTTCCCCGCCCACCTGTTTGAGGACATACCCCGAGGCCCCCGCCCGCAGCGCTTCGAAGATGAAAGCTTCGCTCGCATACGAAGTGAGCATGACCACGCGGGTCAAAGGGTAGCGTTCACGAATCTGCCGGCAGACCTCCAAACCGCTGGGTCCGGGCAGGCGAACGTCCAGAATCGCCACATCGGGCCGGTTGCGCTCAACTTCGAGCAATGCCTCTCTGGCATTCCCCGCCTCGGCCACGACCTGGAAGTCCGCTTCGGCTCCCAGGAGAGCCTTCAGCCCCATGCGCACGACCTGGTGGTCGTCCACAATGACCAGACGAATGGCGCTCACGTCTTTGGCTCCAGAGGGATCTGGAGCGTCACCACCGTTCCCTTGGTTTGGCGGGGCCGGATCGCCAAGTCCCCTCCCAAGAGCCGAGCCCGGTCCCGCATGTTCCGAAGCCCAAAGCCCTCGCTCAAGGTATCCGGCAACCCACCCCCATCATCCCGAACGCTGAAACGAAGCTCGTCCTGATTCACCTCCAGATCCACTTCGATCAAGTTGGCATGCGCGTGTCGCGCCGCGTTGGAGAGAGCTTCCCTCCCAAATGCAATCAAGTGGGCAATCCGGTCTGGAGTGAGCCGTGGCTTGCCCTGATACCTCCAGCGCACCTCGGCACCGGAGGCACGGCGGGCCTCGTCGATGATCACTTCCAGTGAACTGACCAAATCCCCCGTCCGCCCGGCCGGGCGGACTCCGCCCAGAAACCCCCTCAATTCCGCGATGGTTTGGCTGAGCGTGGAAACCAGGTCGTCGATCCCCGTCGCAAGCTCACCTTGTGCCTTCCGCCGCAGGGATTGAGCCAGGAGCCCGGCGGCATACACACGCTGAAGGGCACCATCGTGAAGGTCGCGACCGATCCTCTCCCGCTCGACCGCTGCAACCTCTCCCTGTTCCATGCGTTCGATCAGGCGATCGGTTTCCAATTGGAAAACCTCGAGGGCCCGGATCATCGCCACGGTCAGGATCAGGCCAGCCAAAGAGCGGAACACGGGGGGCGGAGCAACCAGCACCTGAGAGAAAAGCGTCGAGTTCAATACACTGGCAGGGAAGAACGGAGCGGGGGAGGCGACCAAGCCCCCAAAAAATCCGTAGGCAACCAGCGCCCAGCCCGCGATCCGCAAGGTGCGATAGATACGAGGCAATTGCAGGGGTTGAATCCGCAGGTTCGCCTGACGCCGCAGGCTGAACGCGGCCAACATCGCCCCCGGAAACCCAAGCAAGTACCGCGAGAGAGCCTCCCCCACGGCATGCCAGCCGCTGGCGTCTTGTGCAAAGCGGAACCCGAGCCCATAGGACAGAGCCGCCCACAGGATGAGAAAACCTAGGGGGACCCCCGCAAGCCAGCCTCGCCCCTCCGGAAAGGGACGCAGCAAGTCAATCCCAAATTGGAATAGGGCGAAGAAGGAGACCACGATCAGCGCAAGCTGGAACGCCTGCAACCCCACCACCGCGACCGGCGGAAGAAAACGGCTCTGGATCGGGATGAATAAGGTACCCCACTCATTCATTCCATGGCTGATGCCAAAGGTCGCGAGCCAGGGCAGGGACTTGGCAAGTTGCAAGCGCGAGTACCTGCGCGACTGCAAAGCGATTCCCAGGCCCAGGACAAAAAAGACTTGGCCATAGACAAAGTAGATCAGAGCTTGGTTGGCCGTGATCCACTGCCGAAGTTGCTCAATCAACTGAGATTCTCCCGGCTCATTGTAACCGGTTCCCTGCCGCCTCCCCCTGCTCCTCGCCTCCGGGAAGGGGCAAGGGTTCCTGGCCCGAGCCGCCTGGCGGCTTCCGCTTCCTCCCTTAAAGCAGTCCTCTCCAGCACAAATCCGTGCGTGCTGGAGAGGACTGCCGCGACACCCCTGAGCGAGAGGAGGCTCAGAGTCGTCTGTGAATGGAGGGCAGGGACTCAGGGCCCAGAGGAGGAGAGGTCAGCCTGAGCCGATGCTCTTCCTTCACCCTTCTAACCGCATCATCTAGCGGAGGACCCATTCGCTTGGCCACCAATTCCCTGGAAAGGATTTGGATTTCTCCCCGTCTAGGACCTGCCCCGTCGCAGGAAGGCCGGGACGTCCAAGTCCTCAACCGGAACCGCCTGAGGCCGCAGGGCCGGCTCGGGAACGTGGGCCATCCGCACCTCTTTTCCCTCAATCCTGGCCAGGTTGGTGGCTTGTCCCACTCGGGCGACCGCCGAGCGCGGCGCTGCCCGCTCCAGACGGCGCGGCATCGCGCTTCGCTCAAAGCCAGTGGCAATCACCGTGATCCGCACCTCGTCTGTCAGGTCCGGGTCGATCACGGCCCCGAAGATCAAGTTGACGTCCGGATGGGCCGTTTCCTTAATGATCGCGGCTGCCTCATTCACCTCGAACAGGCTCAGATCCGATCCTCCGGTGACATTGAAGAGAATTCCCCGCGCGCCATCGATGGTGATATCAAGCAGTTGGCTGGAGATGGCTTGCTCGGCCGCCTTGCGCGCCCGATCGTCGCCCGAGGCACGGCCCACCGCCATGAGGGCAGCTCCGCCCTCCGACATGATGGCTCGGACATCGGCGAAATCGAGGTTAATGAGGCCCGGGACGGTGATCAGCTCGGAAATCCCCTGGATCCCCTGGCGGAGCACATCATCGGCCAAGCGGAAGGAGTCTTGCAAACTGGCCTTCTTCTCCACGAGCTGGAGCAGGCGGTCATTGGGGATCACAATCAAGGTGTCGACATGTTCCTTGAGTTTGCCAATCCCGCTTTCCGCTGTCTGGGCTCGTCGGTTTCCTTCAAAGGTGAACGGGCGGGTGACCACGCCGATGGTGAGGGCCCCAATCTCTTTGGCGATCTGAGCCACGATGGGAGCAGCGCCCGTCCCGGTGCCGCCTCCCATGCCTCCGGTGATGAACACCATGTCCGCTCCCTTGATCACCTCGTACAGTTCTTCCGCGGACTCCTCGGCCGCTTTGCGGCCCACCTCGGGATTACCACCCGCGCCCAGACCGCGCGTGCTCTTTTCACCGATCCTCACCCGGGTGGGGGCGTTGGCGAGCAGAAGGGCCTGGGCATCCGTGTTGATGGAGATGAACTCGATCCCCGACAGACCTTCGGCCAGCATCCGATTGACGGCGTTCTGTCCGCCGCCCCCCACGCCCAGCACTTTGATTCGTGCGAAGGTTTCGACCTGCTGAACAGAATTCATGGCTCCTCCTCTTGTCGGTTTTGGATAAGTAGGACGACGCTGGTGATCCATCGGTGACCATCCTCTCCGGTCGTTTGTCCTGGCTCAGGGCGCAAGACGCCTCAGGAACTCGCGCACTTTGCCCCAGTCGAGCGAGGGTCCCGCGCGATGCGACCGACGCCTGGCCTGCGGCTGGGGGCTGAGCTCGGTGCGGGTCTCGTTTTGCAGCCAAAGTAGAAGCCCAACACTGGTGGAGAAGGCCGGGCTATTAAGCTGGTCCACCAAGCCGCGAAGCTCAGAGGGCCCAGCCACCCGCACAGGGAGGCTGAGAACTTCGCTGGCCAATCGCCGGACGCCCGGAAGGAGACTGCCTCCCCCGGTAAGGACAATTCCGGCGGGCAAGAAGTTCAGCGCTCCTACTCTCTCGATTTCTTGGAGCACCAGCGAAAAGATCTCTTCCATGCGAGCCTGGATGATTGCCACCAAATCCGCACGCTGGACCTCAATCGGTGCCTCTTCTCCGAACGGCCGGACGAGGAAACTCTCGCCAGCCTGGATCTCGCCCGGAACACTGTGCCCATGGGTCAGCTTGATGGTTTCGGCGACTTCGTTGGGCATGCGCAGCCCGTGCGCGATGTCCGCGGTCACGTGGTTCCCACCGACCGGCAATACGGCGGTATGGCTGACCGTGCCCTCGTGGAACAGGGCCAGGTCGGTAGTCCCGCCGCCGATGTCGCAGACCCCCACGCCCATATCCCGCTCCGTGTTGCGCAGGACGGCCTCGGCCGAAGCGAGAGGGTTTAGAACAAATCCCTCCACTTCGACGCCGCAGGCCTGCACACACTGCGCCAGGTTCTGCAGTGCCGTCGTGGCCGCCGTGATGATGTGAGTCTCCACCTCGAGACGGAAGCCGTGCATGCCCACCGGGCTGCGGATCCCCTCCTGCCCATCTACCACATAGCCCCGCGGAAGAACATGGACGACCTGGCGGTCGTAAGGCACGGCGATGGCCCGCGCGGCTTCGTTGGCTCTTTCCACGTCTTCGCTTGTGATCACGTCTCCCGCCACCCCCACGACCCCGCGACTATTAATTGAGGAAACTTGCGCTCCGGCTAGGCTGACGACGGCGGAGGCGATTTCGTATCCCGCCGTGCGCTGGGCCTTTTCCACCGAGGCGGCGATGGCCCGGGCGGCTTCCTCCACATTGACCACCACTCCCTTGCGAAGGCCACGGGACGGCTCGATCCCGACCCCGATGATTTGCGGAATGCCCTCCCCGACTTCTTGGGCAATCAGGGTGCAGATCTTCGTGGTGCCGACATCGATGCCTGTGTAGAGGTTTGCTGTCATGCTTAACCCTGTGCCCACCCTCGACCCTAGGGCTGGTAGTAAGGCTGCCCGGGATTCTCCACGCTCACCAGCTTGGGCCGAATTCCCTTGGAAAGGAGGTCGCTCACCACCCGCTGATACAGGTCGGCCTTGGCCGCCAGATCGGTTGCGTCGCCGAAATACACCGGCCAACCGCGGGGATCGGTGATGCCGAGGCCTCTCTGCTGATCGTAGACGACATGGCCTGCCTGCGGCAGGGCAACCATCAATTGAAGTGCACCCTGAACCACCTCAGGGGAGACGACAGGTTTCGCGCCCATCGGAATCTTGGGACCGTTCTCCGGCACCTCAACCCGAACCAGACCGTCCAGAGGCTTGGCCACTGGGAAGAAAACGCCGTCCGCGTCCACCCAGTACTCCTGCCCGCCTTGCATCCAGTCGAGGATCGGGGCTCGTTCCTGAACCGCCACCTGAACTCGGTTCGGCCAAAGCACCCAAACCGCCGCTTTCTTCACCCCGGGTTGACTGAGCACCAGTTGAGCCGACACCTTCGAAGGTGAAAGCAAGAACACGTTCTGCCCCTGCAGCATCGAGGCGGAGGCGATCACTTCCGACGGCACGAAGGTATTGCCGCGAACCTCTGGGATCCCCGCCCCGAAGGAGGAAGCCGTCAATAAGAAGAGCAACAACCCCCCCAATCCCATCGCGAGAATCACGGCCAGCGAGCGCGCGCTGAAACTGATCGGGATCGAGGGAATCAGGACCTGGATGTTGGGTTGTCCGACGGTGATGTCATAGCGTCGCCTGGCGCGCGGCGCCGCTTTGCGGCGTTTGGGTTCCCACACCCGGCGCGGCAGGGGAGCTGAGCTGGGCAAGGCAAGCGTTCTCGCCTTGGCAGCCCTATGCCGTCGGATCTGGTCCGCGCGGCTCAGATTCAAATGCCTGGATCCGGGTAAGCCCATGTCCTTCCCTTGCTCCGCCCCCTATCCCCTCGGCGCCTCGTAGGAGCGCTCATTCTTGGATTTGTCGATCTGTCTCTGCAGGGCCAGCTCGATCAACTTGTCCAGGAGCTTTGGATAGGGGATGCCGCTAGCCTCCCACAGCTTCGGGTACATGCTGATCTTTGTGAACCCCGGAATGGTGTTGACCTCGTTTACCAGGACACGTTCACCCTTCCGCTCCAGAAGGAAGTCGACTCGCGCCATGCCGGCACAGTCAATCGCCTTGCAGGCCTGGACGGCCAGGCCCTGAATCTCTCGAATTTTGTCCTCGGAGAGTGAAGCGGGAATGAGGAGCCGAGAAGTCCCATCCACATATTTGGCCTCGTAGGAGTAAAACTCCCGGCTGGGGATGACCTCCCCAGGCAAGGAGGATCTCAGTTCATCGTTTCCGAGCACGCTAGCCTCGATTTCCCTCGCGTCCACCCCCCGCTCAATCACGATCCGCCGATCATAGCGGGCCGCCTCCCGCAGGCCTTCCACCAGATCCGAACGGCTCGAGCACTTCGTGATTCCCACGGAAGAGCCCAGATTGGCCGGCTTGGTGAAGAGTGGATAGGAAGCCAGCCCCTCCGCGCGCCGAATCACTTCGCTAATGTTCGCCTCGACTTCGCTTCGCAGGCAGACGGCATATTCGGCCTGAGGGATAGCGTGGGCACGCATTAAGTCCTTGAAGAGCCCTTTGTCCATCGCGACGGAAGAGGCCAAAACCCCCGCCCCCACATACGGGACCTCTGCCATCTCCAAGAGCCCCTGCAATGTCCCATCCTCACCGAACGTCCCGTGCAACACCGGAAAGACCACGTCGACTTGCTGCCACAGCTCGAGTCGCAGGGTCCCAGCCTCCGGGGTTTCGTCGAAGGCCCAGATCCGAGCGGGGCCCGGCTCCGCCAGGAGCGCCGCGCGTCTGGCCTTTGTTTTCTTTTCGAGGAGTCCCACAATTCCTGACCCGGCGATCCATTGCCCTTCCTGGGTGATACCGACTTCGACCACTTCATACTTGGTTCGGTCCAGCTGGGAAAGGATCGACCGGGCCGACATCAGCGAGACTTCATGTTCCCCGGATCTCCCGCCGCAGATCACCGCGACTCGCAGCTTAGCCACCCGGGCCCCCGAAAGGAATGGATTCCCAAGCGCCGACAAACTCGATCTCAGGCTCCAATTCGATTCCGGACCTTCTCTGGACCTCGGCCTGGGTTTCCTCCATCAGCCGGAGGACATCTTCTGCCTTCGCCCCTCCCAGGTTCACAAAGAAATTCGCATGGACCCGGGAGATCTCAACGCCTCCCAGCCGCTTCCCCTTTAGCCCGGCCTCTTCGATCAGCCTTCCGGCAAAATCTCCGGTGGGGTTCTTGAACATCGATCCCAGGCTAGCCCCGGGCGGCTGCGTTCTTTTCCGCTGCGCCACGGAATCCTCAGCCCGTCGACGGATCTCTGCGCGCCCTCCTGGCTGCATCCGAAACTCAGCCCAGAGCACGACACCCCACCCACGTTCCCGCTTCAGCCGGCTCGAGCGGTATGTAAATCCAAGCTCGACCGGGGAAAAGCGGGCGATGGAGGAGTCCGGGGGCCCACCATCTCCTTCGCTCACTTTTCCCCAGCCCGGATGTTGCAAGATTTCGGCCAAATGCAAGGATCTCGCGATGTCACCCCCCGATGCCCCGGCATTTCCGACAATTGCCCCACCCACCGTCCCGGGCACAGCCACCGCCCACTCCAAACCCGACCATCCCCGCTGGACACACTGGCGAGCTACGAGCCCGATGGCCGCCCCCGACTCGGACCGCACCAACGAGGGAACGGCACCGGCCGCCCCGAACTCGACCTTCTTGGCGCGGTTAATCAGAACGACCGCCCGACACCCTCGGTCGGAGACCAGAACATTCGATCCTGCCCCCAGAATAAGGTAAGGCTTCTCCAGGGCCCAGAGCTTGCGAACGGCGTCGGCAAGCTCCAGGGAGGATCTCACCTCGATGAGACCATCCGCGTTTCCTCCGATGCGGGAGGAGGTGTATCTTGCCAGGGGCACATCCAGGCGCAGCCGCGGACCGAAGGCCTCCCGCAGTTCGGGAGCAGAGGCAACCGTCATGGGACGCTCCCCCACCGATTGGCCGGCCTTCCCGGGTTCCCGGACACCGGGGAGGGTTTTCCTCCTGCGGACGACAAACGATCCATCAAAAGGGTACCGACCTGGTTTCCTTCGCCCGCGCTGAGGGTGATCACTAGGTCCCCGGTGCGGGCACGGGACATGATCCACTCAGTCGCACTTTCGACTCCGTCCAAATAGACCGCCCTCTCGCCAATCCGAGAGGCGATCCCCTGGGCGGAGTAGCCGGGGTCCTCGGGTTCGCGAGAGCGAAAGATCGGCAGCACGACCACCTGGTCGGCGTTTTCGAAGGACCCCGTGAATTCCTGTTCCAGTGCACGGGTACGCGAAAAGGTGTGAGGCTCCCAAACGGCCCAGATCCGCCTCCCGGGATAATGCTGACGGGCGGCGGCCAGCGTCGCGCGGATTTCACTGGGGTGGTGTGCGTAGTCGTCCACAACAAGCACCCCTTGCGTCTCACCGATCACCTCGAAACGACGTCTCGCTCCCTGGAACCTTCGGACAGCGTCCGAGGCTGTGTCAAAAGAGATCTCGCACAGATCCGACACGCAAAGGGCGGCCAGGCAATTGCGCACGTTGTGTAGGCCGGGAAGCCGCGTGGTGACCTGTCCGAGAACCCGGGTCCGGCTTCCGGCGTCTTTCCGCTCCACCAAGAACTGGCTCCCTCCTCCAACCTGCGGCTGCCAGCGAAGCGCTACCCAATCCGCACCCGAAGCGTCGATCCCATAGGTGCGGAGATGAGCCGAGACGCCGGCTGCGGCCCGCACCGCACCGGGCGCATCGGCACAGGGAACCACCCATCCCCTTTCCGGAATGCGCGCCAAGAACTCATGAAAGGCGGCCAAGACCTCCGCAAAGGTCGGGTAGCAGTCGGGATGGTCGTGTTCCACATTGGTGACCACGCCAATCTCCGGATCCAAGCCCAAGAAGGTGCGATCGTACTCGTCGGCCTCAATGACGAAGTAACGGCCCCGGCCGGCGTGGCCGCTGGCGCCCCCGAAATCCGGTAGCGCGCCTCCCACGATAAAGGACGGATCCAGCCCAGCCGCGGCCAGCAGATAGGCAATCAGCCCCGTGGTCGTCGTCTTGCCGTGAGTGCCCGAGATCGCAATGGTCTGGAAGCCCCTCGTCAAATCTGCCAGGAACTCCGATCGCTTGTAGACCGGGATACCAGCGCGCAGGGCCGCCTCAACCTCGGGGTTCTCCGGCCGAATTGCCGAAGAAACCAGGACCGCTTGAGCTCCCTTCAGGTGATCGGCGGAGTGTCCCAAAGACACGGCGGCCCCCAACTCCTTGAGCCGATTGAGCGACGCAGATTCCACCTGATCCGAGCCGCTGACCTGATGGCCGCGCTCTAGCAAGACCTGGGCAATGGCAGATAGACCTGAACCCCCGATTCCAACCAAGTGATAATGCATGGCCTCACACAAACACGACGATGACAAAAACAGAAATGACCGCGACGACCACCAGGAGCCAAGTCTCTCCTAGCAAGACCGGAGGCATGAAGTGCATCATGGTCACGATCTGCGGGTCCTGCGCGGTCTGGCGGGCGAATTCCAGCCCGGGGAACGGATAGCCCGCGAAGTGCAGGAAGTACCAAATGCTCCCAAAGATCAGAGCCCCATTGACTCCGCCGATGACAAAGCCCAGAAGCCCATCCTGCAGGTGTTCCCTCAGAAACCGGTTTTCCGGAACCCAGGGCATCTTTGGCGTCAGGTATCCAAAATAAGCCATCAGCCCCACCAGTGCCGCCCTCAACCAAAAAAGGGCATCTCCCTTCAAGGAGGAGAGGATCCCCTGGCCGTACTTATTTAGGAGCAGGTTGATGAACAGCGCAATCACCATGCTGAAACTTACAAGCAATTCCTTCGCCCAGCCTCGTAGCGAGCCGACCAGGGCGAAGACGAAAACCAGCAACCAAAACACCAGGGCGATGGTCATCCCGACTGACCCGATTCCCTCGCCAACCGAACGAATTCCTGCGCAAGCCGGGAAGATCCGTCCTCGATCCGGATGCTGCGCAGTGCCCGCCGCATCTGAGCCAGACGATCCCGATCCTCTTCAAGCTCCAGGACGGTCGCCTTCAGTTTCGTGCCCAGATCCGCATCGGCCAGCTTAATGGCCGCGCCCACGCGGACCAAGTAATCCGCATTTCCCTCCTGGTACCGTCCCGCATGCGGATAGGGCACCAGAATTGAAGGCAACTGGAAATGCGGATACTCTCCCAGAACGGAGGCCCCTGCTCGGGACACAGCCAAGTCGCCCGCGGCCAGGGCCAGCCCCATCTCCTCATATAAGAACGGGAAGGCGTGATGCTTTTCTCGGAGGGCGGGCGGCAGGTTGCTCACCACCTGGTGCACTTCTTCCCAATCTGAACTCCCGGTGATGTGAATGACTTCCAGCTGCTCGAGCAGATCCGCCAATCCGGTCTCCACGGCGCGGTTGATCGCTCTGGCCCCGCGGCTGCCGCCCAAGACCAGAAGCACAAACGCCTGCGCGTCAATCCGAAAATGGCGCCGAGCCTCTTCCCGGTTTGCAACCATCAACTCCTGGCGCAGGGGATAGCCCGTGACCACCGTGTCTGTGCTGCGCGGGAACCAGGCCCGGCTTTCTGCTGCAGAGATTGCCACCCTTCTGGCCAGCCGAGCCACAAACCGAATGGCCAAGGCGGGTCGGAGATCCGGAAGGTAGGCCAGGATAGGCACCCGGTTGGCCCAGCTGGCCAATGCTGTGGGGATCGCCACGTACCCACCCGTCACCAGGAGGGCATCGGGACGAAAGGCCCGCACCGTCGCGACTGACCGGAGGAATCCGCGCGCCAAGGTCAGGCCATTAGGCAGGATTCGGCTCAGGCCTACGCCATGCAGCCCAGCCGCCGGAATCGATTGGTAGGCGATGTGGTAGCGAGGCACAATGTCCCCTTCCATGCCCCCTTCTCCGCCGACCCAGAGAATCTGCGCCTCAGGGTCGCTTCGGAGAAGAGCCTGGACTACTGCGAGCGCGGGGAAAATCCCCCCGCCCGTACCGCCAGCGCTGATCAGCCCCCGCATTGGTCATCTCTTCTTTGCGCCGAGCATGGCTGGTGCGCGAGACGTTCAGCACGATCCCTGTGGCCGCCAGGGTCATGACCAGATTGGACCCGCCATAGCTGAAGAAGGGAAGCGGGTTTCCTGCAAAAGGCAACAAAGCGAGAATCGTCAAGACATTGATCAGGGCCTCCGCGGCAATCCATGTGGTGAATCCCGCTGCGAAAATCAAGCCAAGGGAGTCGGGTGCGCGCAAGGCGATCCGATATCCTCGCCACACCAGCACGGCGAAAAGAGCCAGCACAATCAGAGCACCCAGGAAACCCAGCTCCTCTGAGATCACGGCAAAGACGCTGTCCGTGTGTGCGGCGGGCAGGGAGAAATACTTGAACTTGCTGGCCCCCGCCCCGACTCCCACCAGGCCCCCGCTCGAGACGGCCGACAGCGCCTCAAAAATGTGCAGGTTGGACTCGCGGATGTCCCTCCAGCCCGCCAGATATTGCTCGATGCGGGCTGGACGGATGAGCATGGCCACCAATACGCCCCCCGCAACCATGATGACGGTGGCCGCGGCCACGTTCCGGTAGCTGCCCCCGCCGAAAAAGAACATTGCCATTCCGATAAGGACAATTGTGGCTGCCGCGCTCAAGTCTGGCTCCAGCAGGATAAGGCCCGCAAACAGCCCGATGAGAACCGCATAAGGAATCATGCCCAGGGACGGGCTGTCGAGGACCTTGGCTTTGGAGACCAACCAGACGCCCAGGTAGATGACCGTGGCGAACTTGGCCAATTCGGAAGCCTGCACCGACTCCTGGAAAAGACCCCGGCGAACAGGGCCATTCCAGTTAACGATCACCACGGCAATCAGCAGCACGATCGTGAGCAATCCGACCGGCAGAGCCCAACGCTGCCAGCGGTGGTAGTCGAGTTGAAAGGTGACAAACAGAAGCACCAAGCCCACAGCCGCCCAGGCGAGTTGCCGCAAAAAGAGGTACCAGACGGAGTGATTGGGAGAGAGCTCATAGGACGCCCCCCAGCTGCTGGAGGCAACGATCATCAATCCAAAAACCAGGAGCGTTAGCACCAGCAGGAGATACACCGGGTCAAACCCGATGTCGGACCCGCGCATGCGCGCGCCTAGACCCGTCTTGATCATTCGCCAACCTCCCGCCGCAACTGCATCACCCAATCTCGAAAGCGCTCCCCTCGTTCCTCGAAGTCACGAAACTCATCAAAGCTGGTCCCCCCGGGCGCCAGGAGAACCACCGATCCGGGCCGGGCGACCTTCGCCGCCGCCCTCACGGCCTCCTCCAGGCCGGCACAGCGTGAGACCGTCATAGGGCGGCCTGTATTGGGGATGGATGACAGAGCGGACTCGATAAGCGCGGCTGCCTCGCCAAAAAGGACGAGATGATCCACTCGCGTTCGCACCCGTCGCGCCCACTCCTCCCAAGGGAGCTTTTTGTCCCTGCCTCCGGCTAGGAGGACCAAGGGTTCGGGGAAGGATTCCATCGCGGCAATGGCGCGCTCCGGGGCCGTTGCAATCGAGTCGTTGTACCAGTCGACGCCCTGGATCCGACCGACAAACTCCAGGCGGTGGGGAACTCCTGGGAACCGGCGGATGGCATCCCCCATTTCCTGCGCGGCGATCCCGGCCAGACTCGCCAGGATGCAAGCCGCCACTACGTTCGCCAGGTTGTGGCGACCTCGCAGCCGTATCTCCTGCGACTTCAGGACCCGTACGTCTTGGCGGGCCCGGCGAAGGACGATCCAGCCTTCGTCCAGAAAGCAGCCGTCGATCCATTCCCTGGCCGCGAGTGGGTCGAGGCCGAAGAAGGCGCTCCTTCCTTGAGCCCTCTCCAGAAGACCTCGAGCTTCCGGGCTGTCCCAGCCGAAAACAGCCCAATCCTTGCGTCCCTGAGCCTGCAGGATCCTGGCCTTGGCTTCCCGGTAGGCGGCCATGGTGCCGTGCCGGTCCAGGTGGTTGGGGGTCAAGTTCAAGACGGCCGCAATGTTCGGGCTGCGCGTCATCCACTCCAACTGGAAGCTGGAGAGCTCCATGACGACTAGGTCCTCGGGCCGGATCCGCTCGAGCTCCGCGATCAGCGGGTTGCCGATGTTCCCCCCCATCCACACTGCGCCGGGCTTCGCAAAAGCGGCGCTGGCTCTCCCGATCTCCGCCACCAGCGCTGTGGTAGTGGTCTTGCCCGCCGAGCCGGTGATGCCAATCGTTCGAGCTGGACAAGCTTCGAGGAACACCTGAGAATCATTGGAGATGGGGATCCCTCTCCTGCGGGCCTCTAGCACGATGGGCAGATCCCCCGGAACGCCCCCGGATAGGAAGAGCAAGTCGGCTCCGTCCAATAGCTGCAAGGGATGTCCGCCCAACACAAATTCAAGGTCCAGTCCCCGCAAGGCCTCGAGTCGGTCCCCCAAGGCCTCCGCCGGCTTGATGTCACTGGCGACCACCTGCGCCCCCCGAGCCGCCAAATAGCGGGAGAGCGCTGTGCCCTGCCGTGCCAATCCCAAGATCACGACCCTCATGCGCGAGTATTCCATCTCTCGATCCGATAGCCGCCTCGAGAGTCCCGGCTTGCAGGACAGGAATCAGCTGTGGACTACCTGGCGTTGTCTTTCCAAGGCGCCCAGAGAGGCGGGCAACGGGATCGGCCCCATAGGCTCCTCGACGCCGAGCCAGAAGTGGTTCGGCAAGACAGTGCGAGAGGGTCGCACCACCATGCCCGCAACCAGCTCCTCTCGCTTCCCACCCTTGTGGCCCGATCCATTGCTTACCGGGTCGATCGTGTTCGGATGGGCGTAGCAGGTATTCGCCCTGCGACCATACTTCTGGGAATAGTAGCGAGCGGCACGCTCCAGCCGCTCCTGCAACGGACGCTGTGTGTCGGCATCGAACCAGAGCATTCCGAGTTCCATCGCAATCCTCCTCCTCGATCTTGACTTCGAGTATTCCTCACCCCGCCGAGCCATCCGATCAGGCCACGGCGAGTGCCACGCCCACCATTGCGGCGAGCAATCCGATGAGCCAGAAACGTTGCACAATTTGGGTCTCGCTCCAACCCAGGAGCTCAAAGTGGTGATGGAGGGGCGCCATCCTGAACAGGCGTCGCCCCTTGGTCCACCGGAAAAAGACAATCTGAAGGATCACACTGAGGGTCTCACTAGCCGGGATGATGGCGATGAGGGGCAGGAGAGTCCACTGAGCCGTCATGAGCGCGACGACCCCCAGCAGGGCGCCGATGGCCAGGGAACCGGTGTCTCCCATGAACATTTGGGCCGGGTAGGCGTTGTACCAAAGGAAGGCAAATAGGGCCCCCACCACCGTGAAACAAAAGCGCACCAAGAACACCTGTCCCTGCAGGCCCGCGATGACCGCATAGGCGACGAATGCGGTCGCTCCTACCAATCCGGCCAACCCATCCAAACCGTCGGTGATGTTGACGGCATTCGTCGAGGAGACGATAACCAGGACCGCCACGGGCAGATACCAGATGCCGAGATCAAAGTAGCCCGGAACGCCCGGCAAGAAGGCGCCAGGCACATTGAGCACGTATTTGAGGCCAATGGCTGCGATCAAAGCCACGACGCACTCGGCTGCGAATTTCTCCCGGGCCCGAAGCGGCCGTCGGCGCAGCCCCAGCCAGTCATCGATGGCCCCCAGCACCGAGAAGGCTAGCAAGACTCCCAGAGGCAGGAGAATCGACCGGCCCAAGAGGGAACGACCCAAGATCGAGACGGTGTTCAGTATGAGAGTGATGATCACCACCGGGATGATCACCAGCAGGCCACCCATGGTGGGGGTTCCCAGCTTGGACTGGTGGCTGCGCGGGCCCTCAATCCGAATCTGCTTGCCAATTCCAAGCCTGCGCAGCGCTTCGAGCAATGGCCCTCCCCAGATCACGGTGAGGGCGAAGGTGACGCCTCCCAGACTCAAGGCCATCGGCATCCCAACGTTCACACGTCACTCTCCAGCGAGCTGACAATGCGATCCAGGCGCAGCGCGTGCGAACCTTTGACCAGGACCACATCGCCGGCCCTGATTCGTCCTTTCAAGTACGGGAGGGCGTCTTCCGCGGTTGCGAAAGTCGAGATCTGCGCGGAGGAAAGACTCTGCAGGTGGGCTTCTTCCGCAATCCATCGGGCCCTTTCCCCGATCGTGACCAGTTCGCCGACCACTTCGGCCGCCCGGGCACCAACCATGCGGTGCCCCTGTTCCTCAAATCCTCCGAGCTCCAGCATGTCACCCAGCACGGCGATCGGATGTCCACCGAGCTCTCCCAGCAGGTTCAACGCCGCGATCATCGAATCGGGTGAGGCATTGTAGGTGTCGTCCACTATCAATGAACCGTTCGGACCTTCCACCGTGACGAGCCGCAATTGCACCGCGGGAGCCCCCAATCCCTCCAGGATCTCTTGCCACGTCAGACCCACGACCAATCCCACCGCAACCGCCCGCAGTGCCGTATGGACCGAGTGCCGTCCCAGCAGGGGAACATGCAGGTGCAGGGTCTCTCCCCGGAAGTTCACTTGGAAGCGGATCCCCTCCAAACCCAGCGAGGAGACATCGCTCGCCCTCAGCTCGGCCTCTGGACTGAGCCCGTAAAAGAGGATCTTGGCTCGGCTGGAGGACGCCATTCCACGCACCCGCTCATCGTCGTAGTTCAGGATCGCCGTTCCACTTTCGGGCAGGGCTTCCAAGAGTTCTGCCTTGCCCCTCGCAATCGCTTCCAGGCTGCCCGCGCGCTCCAGGTGAACGGGCCCGATCATCGTCACAATCGCAATCTCTGGCTGAGAGATTTCACATAGCAGGCGAATGTCGCCAGGAACGTAAAACCCCATTTCCAACACGGCAAAACGATGCGAGCGCGTAGCCCGGAGCAACGTGAGCGGAAGGCCGATCTCATTGTTGAAACTGCTCTCACTGGCCAGAGTCGCATAGCGCGTGGAAAGCACACTGGCCACTAATTCCTTGGTCGTGGACTTGCCGACGCTGCCCGTGATTCCCACGACCCTCAGCTCAGACAATCGCCCGCGCCACAGGCGGGCAATCTTGTGCATGGCCTCCAGGGTGTTGGCCACCCGCAAGCAAAGATGAAGGGGCGCCTTCGCCTCCAGCCCCTCCAGAAGGCCAACCGCCTCCGCCCCCGCCCTCAAATCCAGCGTGCGAAATCCCGGGATCTCCTCTTGCACCAGGGCGATAGCCGCTCCCCGCTCGAAAGCGTCGGGGACAAACAGGTGACCATCGGATTTCTCCCCCGGCAGGGCGATGAACAAACACCCCGGAATCGCCATGCGAGAGTCAATCACCGCATCCGTTAGGACCCGCTGGCCGAGAGCCCCAAGGGCCGGGAGCTCAGGGGCCGGAGCCCTCAATGCTTCAAAAACCACCGACAGATCCAACATGTCCATTCTTCGAGCCCCGGCTCCTCATCGCGAAGCAACCAGCTTGTGGCGGACCGCGTCCGGCGGGATACCCAAGACGGCAAACACCCGCGGGGCTAGCTCGGCAAACAAGGGAGCGGCCGTGATCGATCCGTATTGCATGTCGCCCGCCGAGGTGGGCTCATCAATTCGAATGAGAATGAGTACCTGTGGATCGTCCGCAGGCCCCCAACCCACAAAAGAGGCGATCGTCTTCGTCCCGACGTAGGGCGGGATGTCGGCGGTCCCGGTTTTTCCCGCGATTTGATAGCCTGGCACGAGGGCCTTCGAGTCCTCGGTCTGCAGGGACTGGACGAGCATCTTGTTCAACGTGTCGGCCGTCGCCGCCGAAATCGGCTGCCCCAATCGGACCGGGCTGATCTCCTGAACCGATCCGTCGGGTCGGACGATCGACTTGACGACATGGGGGATCATCATGACCCCATGATTGGCGACCGCCGCGATGGCGGCCGCCAGATGCAAGGGGGTCACGGAGACCCCTTGGCCGAAGGCATTGGTGGCAAGGGTGGCATCGGTCCAATCGGTGTCCCCGGGGCGGCGCAGATCGCCAGCCAATTCGGGCAGATCCACCCCAATCGTTCGGCCAATCCAAAAACGATCCATGTAGCTGTAGAAATCGGCTGGCCCCATCTTCTGGGTTGCCACCCAGGCCAGACAGGTGTTTATCGAGTTGGCCAGACAGCCCGTCATGTCCTGCAGGCCATAGGCCTGGGGGGTCCAATTGTGAATGACCAGCCCGCCCACCTCCAGAGAGCCTTGATCCACGAAGACGGTCCCCGGTTGCACCTTCCCAGAATCGAGCGCAGAGGCCATCGTCAGGACCTTAAATGTGGATCCCGGCTCGTAGGGCGCCTCTGAGTTGAGCGAGGCCACCTGCCCCTGGGGATCATCTGGCAACCTCCCCTTCGCATGGAAGATGGCCTCAAAGCCGCTCGGGTCGTTGAGGTCCGCGGCGGGATAGTCAGCCATCGCCAAGATCTCGCCCGTTTGTGGCCGCAGGACCAGGATCGAGCCTCGCGAGGCATGGCTCTTTTGGATGCCCTCGCGCAGGACCGCCTCGGATTCGGCCTGGATTTCCCGGTCAATCGTAAGAATCAGGTTGGCCGGAGGCTGTGCGCGATCGATGTTGTTGCTGATATCGATGGGGACGACCGTCCAGGTGACATCCTCCCGGGTTCCCTGAAGGATGTCGTTGTAGTAGTTCTCGACCCCCCAGTCCCCCGCCTCGAGGTAGTAGCGCAGCACCCCCTGCGCCGCATTCCCCGCCTGGTCGCCGGATTGGCGGCTGTAGCCAATCGCCTCAGAACCCAAGGACCCTTCCGGGTAGTAGCGGGTGTACCAGGCTTCGGAGCGCAGGTCCGAGAGCAAGGAATCGTTGTGGAAATGGCCATTGGCATCCGCGGTCTGGCCTTGCGCAATCTCGAGTTTGCCCTCTTGGGATTCGTCCAGCCAAAGCGGAACGGCAACCAGGGAGTCGCCCCCCCCGGCCGCATCGCTGGACAAGGTGCAGGTGCTCAGGTGCACTCCGTTCGCCGATCCCTTGCTCAGACTGCGGTCCAGCCCTTGCAGGGATTGAACCACGGGGGGGATGTTGATCTGGGCTCCGGTAACCTGAACCAGTTCTCCCAGTACCCGCGCGATCGAGATGCTCGCCTGCCCGTGGTTGTCCGCTGGGGCGAGGTCTTCCGCCCAAAGATAATTCTGGCAGCTGTCGAGGTAGATGCGATAGTGGGTCACGTTGCCCGCCAAGAGATTTCCGTTGCGGTCGTAGATGAGACCGCGCGGCGTCTCGACATGGCGCACCAGCGGGTAGGGCACGGAAAACAGCGCCGATCGGTCCGGGGTGGGAAGAATCTGAAAGCGCGTGAGCTGGACCAGGATGGCAGCCAGTGGAATCAGAAGCAGGTACATCGCGATGCGCACACGCGTTGCCAGCGACGGGTTCAAGGTTGAGTGCTCCCCGTCTGTCGCAGGTGGTCGATCAGCCAGTCGAGCAGAGTTTGCCGATAGGCAGGCGAAAGCGCGAGGGCAGGCTCTACATAGAGCGTCCCGGTTGGACCGAAGTACGCCGGGGTGGCCTCGGGAGCCGGCGGGACTTCGACAAACCCCATTCCCTGAGGCGAAACCGGCCTGAAGCCCAGCTCCTTCGCCCGCGCGCTCATCCAACTCTCCGATTGCAGCCCCGCCAGCTCGGCTTGCTGACTGTCGATCCGGCGGAGCAAGTCGTCACGCTGGGTCAGGAGCGTCTGCACCTTAAGTCCCGCCTCCGCCGCCTGGGCACCCGTGAAGATGAACAGGCTCAGGGTCGCTGCCAGAGTGAGTACTACGGCTAAACCCATGGCCAAGAGTCGCGTCTGGACCCGCCAAGGAGCCTGACGATAGGCTCTGGCCCGACTCGCCTGCGGTTTTCTGGGAGTGGAATTCGGCGTGGTCATCTTGGGCGGGTCGCGGCCGGTCCTAGTGTTTCCCTCACGGATGTCAAGCCCGTATCGACCTTCTGGGCCACGCGCAGTCTGGCACTCCGGGAGCGCGGGTTGGCGCGCAGTTCGGCCTCCCCAGGACGAATCGGCTTGTGAGTGGGTTCGAACTGGAACCCGGGCTCTTCGCCTACGGGAGCAGCTATTGGGTCCCCCCTCCGGTCGAAACGCGTCGAGTTCCGCCGCAAGAACTGCTTCACGATCCGGTCCTCCAGGGAATGGAAGGAGATTACCGCGAGCCGGCCTCCCGGCCGCAGCACATTCCCCACCTGGGGAAGCGCCTCCTCGAGAGCCTGCAGTTCATCATTCACCGCGATACGCAGCGCTTGGAATGTCCGCGTTGCGGGATGGATCCTCCAGTGCTCTCTTCGACCTCCCAGCCTCTGGATGACGCAATGTTCAATCACCTCGGCCAACTCTACGGTTGAACGGAGCGGTCGGGCACGCGCAATCGCCCGGGCGATGGTGCGACTCAGTTTCTCCTCGCCATACACGAAAAGGAGCCTTGCGAGCTCCTCCTCCGTAAGGGTGTTGACCAACTCCCCGGCGGTCATTTTGCCCCCCGGATCAAATCGCATGTCCAGCGGTCCATCCTCCCGAAAAGAGAAGCCGCGAATTGCCTCGCCCAGTTGGAGGGACGAGAGGCCCAGATCGAGCAAGACTCCGTCCACCTGCCCCCACTTCAGTTCCTTCAGCAACCTCTCCAGGAAACGAAAGCTCTCGTGGCGCAAAATGATCCGATCGGAAAACGGGGCCAGATGCTGGCCCGCGAACTCCAGGGCCTCCGGGTCTCGATCGATCCCCAGGAGCAGCCCGCTCGGAGACGATCGATCGAGGATTCCCCAGGCATGGCCCCCGCCCCCGATCGTCGCGTCGATGTACCGTCCTCCCCCCTGAGGGTCCAGCCACTCGAGCACCTCTTGGTAAAGTACCGGGTCGTGCGCCCTGAGGCGCCCGCCCCCTTCCATCTCGGCTTGCCCTCCGCCTGAAAGGCGGAGGGCATCTTCACTCACGGGATCCCACCGGTCGCCAGATCCAATGAGACAAAGCGTCGCGAGTTGGACTCGGCATCATTGAGCGTGGCCAGCTGTTCACTCCACTTGCCCGCATCCCAGACTTCGATGTACTGCCCCGCTCCGACCACGACCACCTGGGTTGCAAGAGCTGCATAGGTTCGCAGGTACGGGGGAATCAGGACACGACCGACGGAGTCAAGGACCACGTCGGCTGCGCCGCCGAAGAGCAGTCGGAAGATCGCTCGGTGGGAAGGGTCCGTGGGGGTCAGCCCGTGGGCCTTCTGCTCCAGAAGGCGGAAGGTCTCGACCGGATAGACCACGAGGCAAGGCTCGAATCCCCGCGTCACCACCGCTCCAGCAGCAAACCCCGCCCGGAGTTTGGCCGGGATCGTGAGCCTGCCCTTGTCGTCCAGAGCATGCTCAAACTCTCCCAAGAACATCTGTTCGCCCCTCCTCATTAAGCGTGGGACGCCGGGGGTTTCCCGGCGCCCAGCCCACTCCATTCCACTTTCTCCCACTTGTGCCCACAGTATATGCAATTTGCCCCACTGGGACAAGTGGCAACAGAAAGTTTTAAGGCATACGTCAGGAAACTAGGCCCGTTGCGGGTGGGAGACGCTGGCTAGCGGGGTTCCGAGGGGGTTTGCGGCGGTTCTCAGGTGGGGGCACCCAAGTTGACCTGTAAGCCGCGTTCTGTGCCGGCCTTCTGGAAGGGACGACCCTCCAGAGCAGTTTACGCCTTGCGGCTTCGTCCTTCTCCAAGGCCGGCGGCGATCATCCATCTCGACCGACACGTTGCCGTGTGGCTCAAGCAGCCTACCCGAGGCTTGGCGGGCCGAGTCAGCCCGCACCCATTGGGTGCTAACCCACTGGGATTCGCCTCTGTTTGGCCTTGCTCCAGACGGGGGTTGCCTGGCCGTCGACATTGCTGCCGACGCCGGTGGTCTCTTACACCACCCTTTCACCCTCGCCACAGGGCCCGAGAGCTCCGTGGCAATCATCTTCTCTGTGGCCCTCTTCCGGCAGGTCACCCCACCCCGGGCGTTACCCGGCGTCTGGCTCTCTGGAGCGCGGACTTTCCTCGGCGCACCAGGGCAAGCGCTCAGCGCTCCACCCCGGCACGACGCGATCGCCCGGCCAACTTGGGACCCCGAGCTGAGTCTAATGGCAGGCTCAAAACCAGTCAAGGCCGAGATGGAGGCCAAGGGTGCCCTGGCCCGAGTTTCCGGGCCTGACTGGAGGCATCTGCAAGGTTCCGGACAATGACACTTGCCGGCGAGGAGGTCGAGCTGCAGGATGGGCAGGGCCAGACCGGTCGCTCCGCCCTATCGCTGGATTCCGGCCAGGATTGGGGGTGGGATGCCCCGAGGGCGCTGATGCGATCCTTGGCCAATGCCTTCCGGGACCAACAGGCAAGTGGTCGTCAGGCCGCACTTGAACCAGATCCGCCCCCGCCCTCGATCGCGCACGGCCTGATGGTCGTAGCCGAGGTCATCAAGGGCCGGGCAAGGCGAGTTCGTTGGAGTAGACGGTGCAACTGCAGGCCGACATGGTGTCCAGGCCTCTTGTTAGGGTGCCAACATAGGGACTGCCCCCACTGGCTGCCACCCAATCGCTCAGGTCAAAGGCCAAGGGGCCTGAGGCAGGAATCCATTCCCCGTTGTATCGGCGCGCCATATGCACATTATCGCCAGTGGCTCGCCCTCCCTCGCAGGAAGGATGACCGAGCCGGTCCCCTTGTTTGAGGACTGTTCCTTGTGGGACGCGATCCTGGTCTGCAATGTGGTAGAACAAGACGACCCAACCCGTTCGCTCATCTCCGTTCCCATCCAGGTCGAGGATTACCGTCGCGGGCTCACTTCGAGCCACGACCCCGTCGGCCGGGGCCACAACCCACTCCATGCTATCCGCACAGCCCTTGATCGTTGAGGGCGGCGCAAAGTCCAGCGCACCCCAAGGCAGGGAGTCGCCCCATGCGGGATGCGGTGCGCCGGTGAAAGCCCAAACGTGACCGGGCTCAAAGGGCAGCGAGAGTTTCGGTTGCCGCAGGTTCCCACTCATCAAGGTAACGGCCTTGGAAAAGGGATCGCCGAAAAGAGACCGGTAAGTTTGAACAAACCCTTGAGGCCCAACCGCTTGATCAAATTGATCCTGGCGGAAATACTGGGCCAGCAAGTACTGCACGGCAACCGTTCCGGCGTTTTGGTACGGGTCGGGGCGCGTCACTCTGCCGTCCGCGAGCTGAATCTGGGTCAAGCTGCCAATCCGCCAACCGTAGTAGCCATTGTTCAACTGCTCGGCCGCCCAGGTGAGTTGCTGGGCCAGCCCCTTCCAAACCGGATCGTGGAAACCGAGAGGATAGTCGATTTCTTCTCGGGTCGGGGAGGGATTGGTCAGCCACCCTGATCGGAACTGCAGCAGGGCCAGCAAGAGTCGCGGGCTGAGGGAGTAGGTCTGGGCAACAACCTGAACGATGTCCCATCCTGGCCGGCTCGAATCGAAGGCATAAGCATGGTAAAAAGAAAGGTAGCCGGACTTTTCTTCCACGACCGCCTGGAGGTTGATTCCCACCAAGCCCGGGCTGTTGACCACCTCGCTATCCGGAAGGATCTTGAATGAGGTTCCGGTGAAGGGAGCGAAGTAGGCCGGGACTCGTAGGGCGTTTCCGGGGCCGAGGGTCGTGGCATCCCGAGGCAACCACGGATTCGCCGCCCGGATCGCATCCACCGTGGTGTTGAAATGGGCGGCCACCGCCGGGACCGTGTCACCTGACTGGGCCTGATAGTCCATGATCTGCCCGGGCACGATGGGCAAGCGTTGCGGCAGTGGTGTGGGCAGGTCGCTGCTCGGATTCCCCGGAACCGACATCGCTGGCTGTGTGGGTGCGGGCTGTTCCAGCAAGGGTTGGGGCAGGCAGGCGGCCAGACCCAGGAGGGTTAACGCGATGAGGAGATTCCCATACCTAGCTTTCATGTCAGCCCGAATTGGCTCTCACCGCCAGACCAGAGTCTGGAAAGAGGCGCAAGCACATGCCACCGCCCTGTCGCTCCCCCGCTGGAGGGACCCCTCATAGGAGGCGTTCCCGCCCTGAGCCACCCAGCCGCTGAGATCAAAAGGGAGCGGACCGGCGGCCACAATCCACTCGCCGTTAAACTTGCGTGCGATGTGGACGTGGGTACCTGTTGCAATTCCTCCTTCGCAAGAAGGGTGACCCAGGACATCGCCGGTCTCCACCCGGGTGCCGACCGGCACCCGGCCCTGGCTCGCGATGTGAAGATAAAGGATGTCCCAGCCTGTCTCCTCCTGGCCGTCTCCGTCGAGATCCAGGACCACGACCCCACCCCCACTTCTCACAACGAGCCCAGGGGCAACCGCCGTCGCCCACAGGATTGATGGGGTGCAGCCCGAAACGACCGCGGGTGGAGCGAAATCAAGCGCCGCCTGGGCACCCTCATGTTCCCAGGCACCATGTGGACCTCCCGTCAGGGCCCACCGTTGTCCGGGGAGGAAGGGCAACTCCAGGGTCGGTTGCCTCAGGTCTGGGTAGTAGAGCGGTTCGAACCGATCTACATTCGCGAAAGGGTCCCCGAAGAGCTTCTCGTAGGTGGCCAGGAATTGCTGCAGATCGCGCTGCCAACTGGCCTGGTCAGCGGCCTCCAGCGAAAAGTAATACTGGAGCGCCACCGAGCCGGCATTCAGGCTGGGTGCCAATCGCAAGGAAGTCCCATCCCCAAACTTAAGTTCAAGCAGGCTAGCATCCCTCCAGCCATAGTAGCCGATGCTTAGGCGGTTGGTGGCCTCCACGAGCTGAGAGACCAGCCCCTTCAGGTTTGGGTCGAGGATGCCCAACGGATATTCCAGGAGGGCTGGGGAGGGCGAGGGTTGGGTCACCCAGCCGCTCCCTTGTTCCATTAGCGTCAGCAGGATTTTGGGATTGATCGAGTTGTCCAGGGCAAGATCCTTGAGGATCGACGGTCCGCTCCCGAGGTCTCCGCTGGGGTCTTGGTAATTGGCAAGATATCCGCCCATGCCACGCGAGAAGGCCGACGGATCGAAGGCGGCGGCCGCCGGGGAGTAAACCATTTCGCTGTCTGGGACGAGGTGCTCCGCCGGGGTAGTGGTCCCCAGGCGCGATGGGATGATCAGCTGCTGTCCCGGATTGAGAAGACCCTGATCGGGAAGGCCCCCGGCAAAGGCCTGAATATCTTGTGGCGTGACCCCAAAGCGTATCGCTACAGTCCAGAGTGTGTCCCCGGCTTGCGCGACGTAGAGCAAAGGTCGGCTCGACGTCGCCAGGACGGTCGCGGTGGCGGGGAAGGTCGGACTGGCCAGGGGGGGAAGCGTCCAGACCGGAATGGGAGTCTGGGTTGAATCAACCCGCGTGGCGGTCGCACTAGGGGGCGGCAGGGGAATGGTTGCAGTGGGCGCGGCCAGATCCAGCAAAACGGTTGGGAGCGGGGTCCCTGCCCCCGGCAAGACGACTCCTTCGCGAGAGCACGCCAAAGCCGCCGCAGCCAATGTGAGCGCTACCAGACCGAGGCGCCCACGTCCGTGGGGACGCCTCGCGGATCTGGACTTCAAGTGCAAGAGCCCCTCCTAGGGCGTGATCGCATTGTCCTCGCCCCGGCAGTCGCACGCTTCCAGGGTTGTGCCGCCCCGAGACAAGTCCCCGTCGTATTCCTGACCTGTCCCACTCGAAACCCACCCATCTAGGTTGAAAGGGATGGGTCCGTCGGCCGAGATCCACTCACCGTTGAACTTCCGGGCGAAATGCAGATGGGTCCCGGTCGAGATTCCACCCTCGCAAGAGGGATGCCCGATCAAGTCGCCCGTCTTGACCCGGGTTCCGGCGGCGATCCGATCTTGCGTGGCAACGTGCATGTAGAGAAGGACCCACCCGGTCTGCTCGGAACCATCGCCATCAAGGTCGAGGATCACCGCTCCTCCGTCACTTCGAACGATCAATCCAGGAGCCGCAGCCACCTCCCAGGAGGCGGAGGGGGTGCATCCCAGGGGGTTGTCCGAAGGCGCGAAGTCCAGCGCCGCCCAGGCCGACCCCTCGTCCCAAGCCGCGTGAGGCCCCCCCGTGAAGTACCATGTTACACCCCGTTGAAACGGCAGGTGAAGGACGGGCTGCTTCAAATTGGCTGGGACCAGCGGGTCAAGGGCCCAATCGAAGGGATAGCCGAAGAGATCCTCATAGGTTGCGAATAGGCCGGTGGGCAATACGGCGGTTTCCCAGTCCGCCCTGGAGGAAATGAGACCGAAGAAATGCTGCACCGCCGCCGTTCCCGGATTGATTCCGGGGCCGACCCGAACGACTTGGCCATCGGCGAGATCCCAGTAGTCCGTGCCGCCCGCCCGCCAGATGTAATAGCCTCGATTGAGCTCATTGGCAGTCCAGGTGAGTTGAAGATAGAGCCCGCTTCTGCCCTGCAGGTAGACAATCGGGTAATCACGCCGGAAGGCTCCGGGATCAGGGCCGGTCACCCACCGGCTCTGATACTCGAGGATCGAGAGCAGCAAGCGCGGGTTGACCGAATACTCTTGGGCGACCAGAAGGACGATCTCCGCTCCGGACTGGTCGCGGCCATCCACAACCTCCCGATAGGAGGCCAGGTAGCCCCCCTTGGATCGAACGAATGCAAGCACGTCAAATCCAAGGGTGGAGGGTCCGTAGACTTCCTCCGAATCAGGAATGATCTTGAAGCTTGGGCCGGGGGTTTCCGATTCGGGCACCGGGATTTGGATTTGCTCCCCCACGGCGAGGCGGCTGGGATCAGGGAGAGGGTTGAGAGCCTCCAGACCTTGCAGGCTCACGCCGAACTTCTGCGCAATGGAGCCGAGGGTGTCTCCCAGCTGGACGGTGTAGACGCTGGGGGCCTTGGTCGGCTGTTTATAAGGCCGGGTGGCGTCGGGCGTAGGAGTTCCGCGGGTGAGAGCCAAAGGCAGAAAGGGCGTTGGCCCAGCGGTGCCCGCGCCGCTGATGGTCGTGGGGAGGGCCCGGATGGGCAAAGCCACGCCTGTGCGCGAGCAGGCCAGGATAGCTCCAGCTCCTGCCAAGAGCACAAAAACGATTCTTGCTCGCCCAGGCATCATTCGGGTCACGCGGGTTCTGGCTCGCAGCTCTCGGGCCTTTTGGACCTCTCCCGCCAGCCCTGAGACTCAGTATCTCCAGGCATGGGTTGGCCTGCTATTGTCTTTTTCTTCGGGGGCAGGTATGATTACGCGAGTGTTGAGGTTGCGAGGAGAATGCCAAGCCGACAAGAAAAAGTCGGTGGTTTCGCAACCACCGACACAGCAGAAGCCCCCTTCTTTCAGGCCGTCTTGACCAACGTCCGCAGGCATCTCGCGCAAAGGGTTTTCTGCAGCTTACGCTTTCCTTGCCAAATCGACGCCTTTTGTATGTTCGGCCGAAAAGCGCGGCGGGTTGCACGGTTCGAGAAGCTCCGATTGTGGCCGAACGATAGAGTCTTCCCGCAGTTCTCACACTTGGCCATAGCCATAACCTTCCATTTCCGTCTTATTTGGCTTGATCCCGGCGATCTTACCACAGCGGGCGGATCGGAGCAAGATCCTCTCCAACCAGGGACTGAGCTGAGGTGGGCATGACGACGGGCGAAAACGCTCCACTGGGCAGCATCCGTATCTCCCGGCGAGCTATCGCGACGCTGGCCAGCCAGGCCGCTCTGCAATCCTACGGGGTGGTGGGGATGGCCGCGCGAGGCTGCTTTGAAAGCTTCATGCACCCTCCCGCCCGGGACCCTCGCCAGGGTGTGGAGATACGGTATGCCGGAGACGAGATCTCCATCGATCTGTATGTCGTGCTGGAGTACGGCACGCGCATCGCCGCCGTGGCCCGGAGCATGGCCGACTCCGTTCACTACCAGCTCGAGCGCACCCTGGGTCTGCCCGTTCGGGAGGTGAATATCCATGTTCAAGGCCTGCGAGTGAGCAACCCAGATTCATGGGCTGAAACCTCTCGTGACCCAGCAGGCTTCCCCTATGGGCATCGACCCGGTTGAGCGACAGGACCCCCCCTTGGCTCGTTCCCGATCCGATCTGAGGGAGGTAGACGGGATCCTGCTCAAGTTCCTTGCCAACGCAGGACTTTCCTGGCTGAGCGCAAACCAGCAAACGGTCAACGCCCTGAATGTGTTCCCCGTGCCGGACGGAGACACGGGCACGAACATGGTCCTGACCATGCAGGCCGCCTGTCAGGAGATCGCAAATCTGGACGAACGGAATGTAGGCAAGGTCGCCCACGCGCTGGCTCAAGGGGCGCTGATGGGGGCCCGCGGGAATTCTGGCGTGATCTTGTCCCAGCTTTGGCGCGGTTTTTCCCGCAGCCTGGATCAGCGCCCGAGGATGAATTCCTCGGACATTGCTTTGGCCATGGCGACGGCCAGGGATACGGCCTATCAAGGGGTTGTACGGCCCGTGGAGGGGACCATTTTGACCGTCGCCAGCGACGCGGCCAAGGCGGCCAATGAGGCGCATTCCAAGGCCGCCCCTCCTCTTCAGATCCTCGAGGAGGTGGTCGCGGCGGCCGACCAATCGGTCCAGCGGACTCCTGAACTGCTGCACGTCCTGCGCGAGGCAGGGGTTGTGGACTCCGGAGGCAAGGGCCTGTTCTTCATTCTCGAGGGGATGCTGCGGGCCCTTCGCGGCGAGTCGCTGGATGCGCCGACGGCTACCGTTCAGCCTCTTTCGGCCATCCAGATTCGCGAGGCGGAGGAACTGGTCGAGCCCGGTCAGGATTACGAGGTGGTGGTGGACTTCCGCCCGGACCGCCCACTGGATATTGTCAGCTTCTACGACGATCTTCAGCAGATGGGGACCTCCATCCAGGTGGGGCAAGGCGAGGACATCTATCGGATGCACATCCACGTGCCTACCGAAAAGCGATATCGTCCCGTGGACTACATCATGAAACTGGGAAGTGTCTCCAAGGTTTCCATCGAAAATCTGCAGGAACAGGCCCTCCAATCGACAGGAGAGCAGTCCGCGATGGCTTACCGTTTGGCCTCAGTCTTGCCTGGCCAGCTCGCATCCGTGGTCGTGGCGCCCGGAAAAGGGCTGGCTCGGGTCTTTGCCTCGCTCGGGGCCGCGGCCATTGTGCCTGGCGGGCAGACGATGAATCCCAGCACGCAGGAGATCCTAGGGGCCTTCGAGAATCTTCCGACCGATCAAATCATCATTCTCCCGAACAACAAGAATGTGCAGATGGCCGCCCAGCAAGCCAAGGATTTGACGGTCAAGCGGGTGATGATCGTGCCCTCGCTGACGGTGCCCGAAGGCATCGCTGCCATGATCGCCTTCTCCGCCGAGGGGAGCATGGAGATGGTCGCAAAAGCAATGACCCAAGCCCTCTCCAACGTTCAAAGCGGGGAGGTCACCGTGGCCACGCGCGATGTGGATCTGAACGGCCTGCACGTAGAGAAAGGGCAGATGATCGGCCTGCTCAACGGCGACCTGGCGGTCTGCGGTGAGACTCTCCAAGAGACGCTCGAGCGACTTCTCGAACACGGACGGGCCCAATCTTGTGAATTGATCGCTCTCTACTGGGGAGGCGAGCTTACCGCCGCGGAGGCAAAGAAAATCGAGGAGCGGATCCGCATGAAGTACCCCGCCCAGGAGATAGAATTGATCGAGGGAGGCCAACCCCATTACCCCTTTATTCTCTCCCTCGAGTAGGCGGCGCGGGGTCCACCTGGACGAATGGATAGAGGTGTGAGTGTGAACATGCCCAGAGCACGTGTCGTGACGGACAGTTCGGCTTGGCTCCCTGATCCCGAATTCTTCTCCAAGCACAAGGTGGCAGTGATGCCGCTCACGATTCATCTGGGGACAAGATCCTACCTCGATGGGTCGGAAATCAACTCGCAAGCTCTCTACGATTTGAGCCGACAGCAAGGGACTCTTCCGGTCCTAGCCTCCCCCAGCGTCGAGGCATTTGCCGCCGTCCTGGAGGGCCTGACCCATTGCACCAAGGACATCGTCTGCATCCACGTGTCGGGCAAGCTGAGCCGCACTTTGCGCAACGCCCGCGCGGCGAGTGAAGAGTTGCTGGGGCGAGCCAACATTGCTGTTATCGACTCGCAGACCACTTCCGCGGGCTTAGGTGTGCTCATCGAGGAAGCCGTACGATTGGCCGAGCAGGGCGCCATCCTTGAAGACATCGTGAGGCAGGTTCGCTACCTGGTCCCCCGCCTGTACGCGGTGTTCCTGGTCGAGGACTTGGCCTACCTGCACCGAACAGGGCATCTGAGTCGGGCCCAAGTCCTCTTGGGGGAAATGCTGGGCGTCAAGCCGTTTCTTTCCTTGGAGGACGGAAGCTTCGTCCCGCTCGAGAAGGCGCGCACCCGCGAGCAGGCGATCGAGAAGCTGGTTGAGTTTGTGAGTGAGTTTTCTAACCTGCGCAACCTCGTGATCCTGCGAGGACTGGAGGAGGCCCAACAGGATGGGCAGCAGCTGATCGAACGGATTCATGACCTCTTCCCAACCTGCCCTGCCCAGATGGCCGAACTGGGGGCCTCCGTGGCGGCCCTGCTCGGCCCGCGGGCCATTGGAGTGATTGCCTTCGACTCTCCCGCCCGGCAGCAGAGCGGATTCTAGGAATTGCCTGCTGAATCGAAGGACATAGCGATGACGGTTGGCGTGGTGACGGACAGTACCTGCGACATCCCCAAGGCAGAGGCCGACCGTCTTGGCCTGGAAGTGGTCCCGGCCATCCTTGTGATTGGAGGGCGCGGGCTTCGGGATGGGATCGATTTTGTCCGCTCGGAGATCTATGGGCGACTGACAACGATCTCCCCCCTTCCCACCACGGCGGCGCCGTCCACAGGGGCTTTCGAAGCGGCTTATGCCAAGCTGCTAAAGATGGGTGCGGCTGAGGTCCTCTCCATTCACCTTAGTTCTCAGCTGAGCGGGATTTGCAACGCGGCGCGGGTGGCCGCGGAGCGCTTTCAAGATCGCGTCCATGTGGTGGACAGCGGTCAGGTCTCGCTGGGTTTGGGTTTCCAGGTCATGGCCGTTGCCGAAGCTGCTCTCCAAGGCGCTTCCCGGAGCCAGTTGCTGGGACTGCTTCGCGATCTGAAGCAACGCGTCCGGTTCATTGCCCTGATTGATCAGCTGGAGAACTTGCGCCGGAGCGGGAGGATATCTTGGCTTCAGGCGGAACTCGGCACCCTTCTGCAAATCCGGCTTCTGGTGACGCTGGCGGGAGGCGCCGTGGAGCGCATGGGCCAGTTTCGCACGCGCTCCAAGGCCATCTCGGGGTTAATGAACCAGGCCGCCTCCTGGGGGCCCTTCGAGCAACTGGCCGTGCTGCACGTGAAGGCAGAATCCGAAGCTCATGAACTCCTGGCCAAACTGCGGGCTCTTCCCGGACTGTGGCCGGGCGGAGGCGCCCACCGCCCCTGGGTAGTCGAGGCCACGCCGCTGATTGGCGTGCATACGGGTCCGGGCGCCCTGGGGCTGGCCGCTTTGTCCTCGCCGGATTGAGCCCATGGGGCGCGACGCCGCCGCCTAGACCGGGGATGACCTGCACGATGAATCCTGCCCTGGACAAGATTGACAAGTTCCTGAAGCTCGAGGCCGAACGCAATTTCGACAATCGCGCTGTTCTGGGCGGATTGGACAAGATCCTCGACACCTGGACGAAAGAGGCCACAGAAAGCGGCCTGCCTGAGGAACTGATTCAACTCGTCGTCACCCGCCTCCAAGACTATGATCGCCTCGCCCCCCCGTCTCGCGCCGAAGTGCTGCGCGGGATCCGCCACCGGCTGGGCCTGACCCCCGTTCCACCCGTATCGCAAAGACCCCCTTCGGCGGCTCCTATTCCCAAAGGAGAGGAATCTCCCGAGACCCCTGCCCAATCCGTCCCCAAACCCGAACACGTAGACGGGGCGCTTCCTGCCCCTCCCGCCGCGGAATCCCGCCCGACGGCGGAGGCCGATCTGAAGGCGCTCCAGTCTCCACTGACCGTTATTCAAGGGATTGGTCCGGCAACAGCCAGGAAGCTGGAGCGGATTGGGCTGCGCACCTTGGGAGATCTGCTTTGGGACTTCCCGCGAAGGTTCGATGACTACTCCAGTCTCAAGCCGATCCAGCGTCTTTGGTACGGCGAGGTGGTCACAGTCATCGGCCTTCTCGAGAAAATTGAATCGCGCAGGATCCATGGGGGTCAGGGTAACCTGGTCGAGGCCGTCGTGAGCGATGGGAGTGGATCGCTGCGTGTGACCTGGTTCAACCAGCCCTGGTTGGCCCAGCGCCTAAAGCCGGGGGACATGTTGGCCCTCTCAGGGCGGATTGACCAGTACCTGGGCCGATTGACTATGAACTCCCCGGAATGGGAGCCCCTTGACCGCCAGCAGGTGCATACACGAGGCATCGTTCCGGTCTACGGTTTGACCTCCGGGATCCACCAGAAATGGTTCCGTAACGTGATGCAGAGCACGGTCCGTTTCTGGGCCGATCGGCTGCCGGACCCCTTGCCCGAGCCCGTTCGGCGGGAGGGCGAATGGATGCGCCTGAGCGAGGCCGTCCAGCAAGCCCACTTCCCCTCGAACTGGGACGCCTTGCGGTCGGCCCAAAAGAGGCTGGCCTTCGACGAGCTCTTTTATCTCCAGCTGGGAGTCCTGCAGCAAAAACGCGACTGGGAATCGGCCAGCTCGGCACGGTTCCCTCCACCCGAAGGATTCGATGCATGGAAGGGATCGCTGGGCTACCCACTGACCCGCGCCCAGGAACGCACCCTGGAGGAAATCCAGCAGGACTTGAATTCGGGCCGACCCATGAATCGCCTCCTGCAGGGAGATGTCGGATCCGGAAAGACCGTGATCGCCGTGGCGGCGGCCCACCTGGTCGCTTCGGGGGGCGGCCAAGTGGCGGTACTGGCTCCCACGAGCATCCTGGCCGAGCAGCACTACCAGACCTTTCTCTCCCTTCTCTGCTCACGCGAGATTGAATCAGAGTCGCCTCGGCCCCGGCCGTATTCGCCCCAGGAGGTTCAACTTCTGCTCGGGGCCACGCCCGAGGGAGAAAAGGTGCGCATCCGCGAGGCGCTCGGTTCGGGGAGTGTCCGCGTCCTGATCGGGACCCATGCGCTGCTTGAGCCGGGGGTGAAATTCGCGAACCTCGCCTTGGCCGTTGTGGACGAGCAGCATCGCTTTGGGGTGGGACAGCGGTCTGCGTTGCGATCCAAGGGGACCACGCCCCATTTGCTGGTGATGACGGCAACCCCGATCCCTCGAACCCTGGCGCTGACCATCTATGGCGACCTGGACCTCTCCCTTCTGGATGAGAAGCCTCCTGGACGGCAGCCAGTGACGACGCGCGTGATGCTGTCAGGCGAACGAGAACGCGCCTACGGGTTCATCGCCAGGCAGCTCGAGCAGGGTCGCCAGGCCTTCGTCATTTGTCCCTTGGTGGAGGAATCGGAATCCGTGGAGGCCACGGCCGCAGTGGAAGAACACGAACGCCTGCAGAAGGAGGTGTTCCCGCGCTGGCACCTGGGGCTCCTTCACGGAAAGATGAAAGCGGAAGAGAAAGAGACCGTGATGGAAAAGTTTCGACGGCATGAGTTGGACCTGCTCGTGAGCACCTCGGTGGTGGAACTGGGCGTGGACGTCCCGAACGCCTCCGTGATCATGGTGGAAGGAGCCAACCGATTTGGGCTTGCGCAACTCCATCAGTTTCGCGGACGGGTGGGACGCGGACCAGATCCGGCCTATTGTCTCTTAGTGGCCGAATCGGAGGATGCGGCCGAGAATGAGCGCATCAAGGCAATGGAAGAAACCTCCGACGGGTTCGCCCTGGCCGAGCGCGACCTGGACCAACGCGGGCCCGGTGAGTTCCTCGGCACGAGGCAATCCGGGTTCGCGGATCTACGCATGGCCAAATTGACGGATCTGCACTTGGTCGAGTTGGCTCGATCCGCGGCACAACGAGTCTTCCGGGAGGATCCCGAGCTGAGGCGGCCGGAGCACCGTTTGATGGCCGAACGCCTCGCCGGGCTCTGGAAACCCGGACAAGGAGACGTATCCTGATGGTCCGCGCTGTCTTCCCTGGCACCTTTGATCCCGTGCACTATGGACACATTGATATCGCCCAGCGCGCCTCGCGGCTGTTCGAAGAGGTAGTGATCGCCGTCTACGATCGGCCTTTGAAGAGCCTGCTCTTTGCCCCTGAGGAGCGCTTGAGCCTGGTGCGCAAGTGTTTTGAGGGGGACCGGCATTTCCGGGTCTTGGGCTACAGCTCGCTGACCGTCGAATTCTGCCAGGAGGTTGAAGCCCAGGTGATCGTTCGTGGCCTGCGGGTGTTCTCGGACTTCGAGCACGAATTCCGGATGGCCCTGGCCAACCACCGCCTCAAACCCGGCATTGAAGTGGTCGCCCTGATCACGAGCGAGCAGCACACCTTCCTCTCGTCGTCCACGGTCCGGGAGATTGCCTCTCTGGGCGGGGATGTGAGCAGCATGGTCCCACCCCACGTCCGAGAAGCCCTACTGCGGCGCTTCAAGGAGCTGGGTGAGGATAGCCAGCACGCGTTTCCCATGGAGTCCCTCAGGGACTAGGCCCAGGTTGGGCCGGCGGGGATTCTAGGCTGGGGCATTCGTCTGCCGGATTGACGTTCCGCAGGTTCCATTGTATCTTCGAGGGCAACCGCTCAAGAGGTTATGTCCCCCTCACCTGGGCGGCGTCGGGCGACTCGCCGCCTCACGGGGACAGCCGCTCGGGCTCGGCGGCACCTGCAGCTCCGGAGGCTTGCATGGACATCCTTCACCTCATCGATCGGTTGGAGGAGCTGTTCAATCACAGCCGACACATCCCCCTGACGAATGAATCCATCGTCAACGAGGACCACTTTCTCGAGCTGGTGGATCAGCTACGGGTCACGATTCCCGAGGAGGTGAAAAAGGCCCAGCAAGTTCTCGCCCAGCGGGATCGGCTTCTGGCCCAGGCCCAAGAGGAGGCCCAGAGAACAGTCGAGCTGGCGCGAGACAGGGTCGAAGCTCAGGTCCAGCGAGACGCGGTTACAGTCGCCGCGGAGGCTCGAGCGGAGCAGATAATTGGCCAAGCGCGGTCCGAGGCCGACGTTCTGCGGCGTGATGCCGACGACTACGTTATGGAATCGCTTTCAAAGATCGAGACCGAGATGACCACTCTGCTGAACCAGGTTCGCAATGGGATCAGCAAGCTCAACGCGGAGCGCAGCCTCGTCAGCCACCCTGCGGAAAGACCCCACGACTAGCCCGTCTTGCGCGGCCTCCTGCCGCAAAGCTTTAGCCTTGCGTGTTCGCATGGGCGGATCCCCACGGCGGTGGCCAGTCGGGCCAGATCAACCCCTTCTGCCGAATTGTCGTTCGAGCAGGTCGACTGAGAGGCGAATCATTGTCGGCCGTCCGTGAGGGCACGTCCGAGGCGATTCGCACTCCTCAAGCTTCTTCAGCAAGGCCTCCTGCTCGTCGACGGGGAGGGCTTGTCCGCCCTTGACTGCCGCCCTCTTGCAGACGCGAGCGATCAGGCGAGCCTCCCGGCCTTGGGCCAGAGGGGGTTCCTCCTCCTCCAAATCCTCGAGCACTGCCCGAATCGCTTCTTCAGCCCCGAGGCGCTGAAGGGCTGGGGGAATGGCCCGGATGCGAAAGGCCCTTTCTCCGAAGGCCTCGATGTCAAAACCAATCCGTTGGAGACTGGTCATTTCATCCCGGATTAATTGTGCGCTTGGCGCCGGAAGTTCTATCAACACCGGCTGCAGCAGCGACTGGGCGAAGCCCTCGGCCCCCAAATTGCGCATCATTCCCTCGTACAGGACACGTTCATGCGCGGCGTGCTGGTCGATCAGGTAGAGCCCATCCGGTCCTTCGGCAACGATGTAGGTTGCGCCTACTTGACCTAGGACCCGAAGCGGAGGAACTGAGGCGAGCGCCGAGGGATCCTGCCTCGGCCAGGCGGGTGCGAAGGCAGGGGTGATTTTGCCCTTCTCCGTCAGACTGGGCAGAAATGGTCCCGGTTCCAGAAAGTGCCAATCCGGCGACACAGGCCGGTCGCCGTGTTCTCCTCGGGCCCAGGGAGCCCCCGTTCCCGGCTCTGCCATTCCCGCTACCGGAGCAAACCGAATCAGATTCTGACGGAGGGTTTTCTGGACGGCCGCGAAAACCGCATTCGGATTGCGGAAGCGAACCTCGTTCTTGGCCGGATGGACGTTGACGTCGACCTCCTCGGGAGATAGAGAGAGGAAGAGCGCCGCGAGCGGGTAGCGCCCCACCATGAGCAGGGTGTGGTAGGCCTGCACGACCGCGGTTGTGAGGGCTCCATCCTGGATCCAGCGCCGATTGACAAACAGGAGGATGTCCCTTCGATTCGAGTGCGACCGGCTGGGAGGGCTGACAAATCCCTCGACCGAAACCAAACTTGTGGCAGAGAGGGGCTGCAGGGCGAGCATGCTCCGGGCGACGTCCACCCCAAAAACAGCGGCCAGGGCCTCACGCGGGTCACCGCTTCCACTAGTCCGCAGAACCTCGCGCCCTTCTTGGGCCAATCGAAAGCGAACCTCACTGAAGGCGAGGGCGTATCGGCAGACAAGCAAGTCGATTTGGCGTCTCTCCGTCTGCTCGCTTTTCAGGAATTTCCGGCGAGCGGGGACGGAGAAGAACAGGTCCTCCACCGTCACGCTCGTTCCAGGGGGGGCCCCCGTGAGTTTCGGGGGCGTGGCCCGGCCCCCATCCACAGAGATCGAGGCGCCCCGCTCCTCCGAGGCAGGACGACTTATCAGCTTCAGTCGGGATACGGCCGCGATAGAGGCGAGGGCCTCGCCCCTGAATCCGAGGGTGGCGATCCGGCTGAGGTCCGCCGCCGTGCTGAGTTTGCTCGTGGCGTGTCGCTCCACCGTCAGGGGAATCTCTGCTGGGGGGATGCCACTGCCGTCGTCGGTAACCCGGATCAGCCGCGTCCCGGCTCCCTCCACCTGAATGGTGATGTTGCGAGCGCCCGCATCCAACGCATTCTCAACCAATTCCTTGACCACGGAGGCGGGTCGTTCCACGACTTCTCCGGCGGCGATTTGAGCGGCGACTTCCGGGGGAAGGAGATGGATGGCCATCGGGGTGCCGAGGTGAGATGAGCTTATTCGCCGAACTCGAGTTCAAAGTCCGCGTTGTCGTCCCAGGTTTCTGTGGGCAGGACCTCGATTTCCCCAAACAGGTCCGACTGCCGCAGGATCACTTGCCGGCGTTTGACCAGTTCGAGCATGGCCAGGAAGGCCACCACCACCTCCATGCGGGTGCGAAAGCCACCCACGAGGTGATGAAAGAAAGCCCTTCCATCCCGCCGGATCGACTCGGCAATATGCCGGATCTGTTCGCGAATGGTGACCTTGGGCGGGCTGACAACCACGCTCAGCGGCTGGACCTCCCCTTTTCGACTCAGGGCCAACCAAGCCGACCGGAAGAGATCCTCCATGGTCAGCCCGCTCAGGTCCAGCCGAGGCGGAAGACGGGGGGGCGGTGCCAGGCGGATATAAGTTCGCAGGCCCGACTCTTGGCGATCTCGAAGGAATCCGGCGGCCTTCTTGAATTCTCGGTAGAGGCGCAGCTGACGAGCGAGCGCTTCGCCGGGATCCTCCTCCCCGGGTTCCCTTTCGGGGGGCCGGGGCAAAAGCGCCTCGCTCTTGATCTGGACCAGCTTGGCGGCGATCACCAGGAAACCAGCCACTTCATCCAGTCGCTTCTCGTGCATCGAGTGCAGATAACTGAGAAACTGGTCCGTCACTTGGGCCAGGGCCACCTTGGTGATATCCAGCTCTGATCGTTCGATCAAATGCAGGAGAAGATCGAGGGGTCCCTCAAAGACTGGGAGCTGAACCATGTACTCCTGACCGAGCAGATTCATTCGTTGTTGTCCCGAACTCAACTCAGCCGCCGTTTCGATTATACCTTCGGGCAGGGTCCGCACGGCCCCAGGGGGGAGGATCTGCGGGTCGCCTGAAGTTCCCCATGAGCGCCAACACACACACGCTGACGGTCCAGTGGAATGGCGGCCATGGGGTTGAGGCTCCGAATCCAACTGGGGCAACTGCCCGTTTCGGTTCGCTCCATGAGCTGGCCGCCCTTTCGGCAATCGAACTAGTCCAGGCTGGCCTGGCTGGTTTCAACGGGTCGGAGGTGGTCCATGTTCTTGCCAAGAAGCAGCAGATCCTCTCCGTTCTCGAGATCCGCGTGCAGGGAAAACGGGCCACCGGGCCACGCAGTGCATGCACCTCCATCCAATTGGAGTACCTCCTGCGGGGTTCTGGGCGGACCGAGCGGGGTGTGGCAGAAGCCCTCTCCCTCTCGCGACACAAGTGCTGCTCCGTGGCCGTCATGCTGGACAAGACCGCAGAGATCCAGACTTCATTCAGGATCAGGAACGAGCAGGGTGAGGATGGCCCAAGTGGGCCCGAAGTGGCTTGAGAGACTGACCTTTCTGGGTGTTACCTTTGGCCAAGGAGGAGTTGTAATTCCCGCCTCCAATTCGATTGGGGCCCAAGGACGCGGCCCGGCCGAGCTGGTGCTGCTCAGCTTGGCCGCCTGGACCGCCAATGCGGTGGTCGGCATTCTTCCCAAGCCGAAGCAAGGCTTGACCCCCCCTGCAAATCCCGGTCGAGGCAGATCTGGATGCGGAGCCACCCCAGGCCTTCCGCCGGATCCATCTCCGCCACGCCCCAGTAGCCACGGCGCTGCGCCACCTTGGGGTAGAAAGAGCAATTCGCCTCTCCCCGGAGAAGGATTGCACCGTATCCGCCACCCTGCGGGATGTGCCAGAGACCAGGATAGGGTGTGAGGTAAGGAAGCCAAGGCTCGGAAGGCCTACGTCCCTACACGACCTGAGGCTCGACTCGAACAAACCCTCCTCGGTCCGTTCTTGCGTCGCAGGCCAGCCGTGTCCTCGAGTGCGGGAAAGCCAACGATCCGGTGAGCTCCCGGAAGGGCAGAGTCCTTCCCTGCTTCCTTCCCGGCGGGCGATGGCGCGGGACCCCCGGGTAACCAGAGACAGCAGTTGGGCGCCCGGCCCCGGATTGAGGGTTGGCTGCGCTCCCCGCCGCTCGGCGCGGCGGCCCCGGGACCGCCTCCCAGGGGGCCCTTGAAGGAGGCCAGGGATTATGCTAGAATGCACCTTTGGTAGATGGTGGGCGATTGCATTCGTTGAGAAAAGTGGGTAACCCCCACTTTTCTGCGTAATGGACAGGGCGACTCACGCCCGGATGGAGAAAGTCAAGAGCATGAAAAGCGAGTTCTTGCTGGCCTTCAACGAGGTGCTTGAGCATTACGGATTGCCACGGGACGTCGTGCTGCAGGTCCTGGAGACTGCGCTGGTCAACGCGTACCGCCGAGCGGTCAACGGCTCCAATGCCCAAGGCGTGACCGCCAACATTGACTTGGTCAAGGGCACGATTCAAATCCTCGCCGAAAAGGAAGTGGTCGACGAGGTCCAGGACGCGCGCACGGAAGTTTCCTTGGAGAACGCTCGTGCCGTGGATCCCAATGCGGAGCTGGGAGCTCTGGTCATGGTGGACAGCACCCCCGAGGACTTCGGTCGCATTGCTACCCAGACGGCCAAGCAAATCGTCCACCAGCGATTGCGAGACGCAGAGCGGGACAAGCTGTACGAGGAATGGTCCGCCCGCAAAGGGGAGATTGTCCATGGCACCATTCAGGCTCTCGGGGCGCAGGCGATCACCGTCAGCCTGGGCCGGGCCGAGGCGGTTCTGCCCAAGCGGGAGCAGCTTCCCACCGAGCGCTATCGCCAACGAGATCGAATCCGGGCCTATTTGATGGATGTGAGCAAGACCTCGCGGGGGCCGCAGATTCTGCTCTCTCGAGCCGACCGGAACATGTTGCGCAGGTTGCTTGAGGCGGAGGTGCCAGAGATCTATCAGGGTATGGTTGAAATCAAGGGCATTTCCCGCGAACCCGGGATGCGCTCCAAGGTCGCGGTGGCGGCCGTCCAGCCCAATCTCGACCCGGTGGGCGCCTGTGTGGGGATGCGTGGCGGGCGGATCCAGGCGATTGTCAAGGAACTCAATGGCGAGAAGATCGACGTGATCGAATGGAACCCCGATCCGGCCGCATTTATCGCCAAGGCCCTCAGTCCTGCCCGAGTGTCAGGGGTTTATCTGGACGATGATCCCACTCGCGGCAAGACGGCCCTCGTGGTTGTCCCCGAAGATCAGCTCAGCTTGGCCATTGGGCGCGAAGGCGTCAATGCTCGCCTGGCCGCGAAGCTCACCGGCTGGCGGATTGACATCAAGAGCGTTCCCGAGGCTACCGCAGACGCAGTCCAAAAAGTTACCAGCGACCCGGCCTTTGCGGAATTCGCCCAAAGAGATCCCGCTTTGATCCAGCGGGTTCAAGAGGCCCTCGGCAAGAAGGCCGAAGGACACCCGTTGCCCCCCGAAGACTACCAGGCCATGGACCTACTGGTGCGGACGGTCGAAACCAGCCTGTCCCAAATCCGAGACAGCCGGCGAAAGGCCCAAGCCAAGCGATTGGCCGAGGTGCGCAAGAACATCCCCCAGTTGGCGTATCAGGCACCTCTGCTCGAAACGGAGGTTCCTGAGGCGTTGGCCCAACCTCTGACCAAGGCGGGCTATGCCTCCTTGGGCCAGCTGTTCGAACAATTGACCCTCGACCCGGATTCAATCCTTGCTCTGCCGGAGATGGGGGCCAGAAGCTTGGAGGAGTTGAAGGAGGTCGTGCAAGCGGCGATCCTCGCAAAGCGCGCAGAGGAAGCGCAGGCTCTCGCCCGGGAAGCCGAGGCGAAGGCGCAGGCAGCTGCGGTCGTCGCGCCAGAGGGGACCGCTGAGGTCCAACCCGCGGCCGAGGCTCCCTCCCCAGCGGAGGCCGTCCCTGAACAGGCTGAGGAGAAGGTTGCCGAGCTCGTCGCCGAAGTGGCCCCTGCCGCCGGAGGGATTGAAGTCGAGGAAGAGGAAGAAGAGACCGAGGATGGAACTACCTCCAAGAAGAGGCCGAAGAAAAAGAAGAAGCCGGTCATGGTGGAATACGATCCCGTCCTGGGCGTGACGGTGGCCCGAAAGAAACATAAGCCCGGTCGGGGGCGGGAATGGGAAGAAACCGATACTCTCGAAGAACCCTAGGGTCCTTGCCGCCCGGCGAGCGATGAGCAAGAAGGGTGGGCCGCGAGTTCGTCCTGTCCCCCAGCGGACCTGTGTGGGGTGCCGTGAAGTGCTGGCCAAGCGCCAGTTGATCCGCGTTGTCCGCACACCCGAGGGCATCCGCGTTGACCCAACCGGCAAGGCCGAAGGCCGCGGGGCCTACCTGCACGATCGGCGCACGTGCTGGGAGCAGGCTGTGCGAGGCCCTCTCGCGCAGGCCCTGCGGACGGAGCTGACGGAAGCCGACCGAGCAGTGCTGGCGACTTGGATGGATCGATTCCCTGCCCCAGCCGGCTCCAGATCAAACCCGGCCGCTCCGCCACCCCCTGCCCGATTGGCCGGATCGCGCAAGCAGGAGGGGCATTCCCAGTGAACTGCCCCCCGAGGCCGAGATGATCTAGGCGCACGGCACGACAGCCCTCTGTCCGCCTCGCCCAGGGTCGACGGCCAAGTACCAGAGTCCTTAGTGGGAGGTGTGGAATGGGCGAGAATGGACACAAGGTGGTGGAGCTGCCAAGCTCCCTGACCGTTCGTCATCTGGCCGAACTGATCAACGTCAGCCCGATTGATGTCATCAAGCAACTGATGGCCAATGGGGTAATGGCCAATATCAATCAGCAGATCGATTTCGACACGGCTGCCGTGATCACCCAGGAAATGGGCTACGAAGCGCGTCCTGAGAAAAAGGAAGAAGAGGCGGCTCCCAGCCCGGAGCAAACTCCCGCTTGGCGGCTGGCCGTGGAACAGGAAGATCCTTCCCAGCTGTCCTCCCGGCCACCCGTCGTAACCATTCTGGGTCATGTAGACCACGGCAAGACTTCGCTCCTGGACGCTGTTCGCAAGACGAACGTCGCCGAAGGCGAGGCTGGTGGAATCACCCAGCACATTGGCGCCTATCAAATCCTGCACAAGGGACGCCCGATCACCTTCCTGGACACCCCTGGCCACGCGGCTTTCACCGCCATGCGTGCCCGCGGGACGCAGGTGACCGATATCGTTATTCTGGTGGTGGCGGCCGATGACGGCGTAATGCCCCAAACGCGCGAGGCGTACGCTCACGCCAAGGCGGCCGGCGTTCCAATCGTGGTCGCCCTGAACAAGATCGACAAGCCCAACGCCAATCCGGAACGCGTCAAACAGCAGCTCGCTGACCTGGGATTGACCCCCGACGAATGGGGCGGCGAGACCATGGTCGTTCCGGTTTCAGCAAAGAAGAACCAGGGAATTGAGGACCTGCTGGAAGCCATTGTCCTGACTGCCGAATCCACCAAGATCCAGGCCAATCCGAGGGGGCGGGTCGTCGGCTCCGTGATCGAGGCCCAACTAGACAAAGCCAAAGGCCCGGAGGCCACTCTGCTGGTCCAGAATGGTACCCTGCACGTAGGCGATGTTCTGGTGGCCGGCCGGGTCTCCGGCAAGATCCGGGCGATGTTCGATTTCAGGGGAGCGCCCATCAGCGAGGCGGCCCCTTCGACCCCGGTTTCCGTCCTGGGGCTAAGCGACCTTCCCGAGGCAGGTGAGCTCTTCGAAGCCGTGGCCACCGAACGGGAAGCTCGATCGATTGTTTCCAGTCGCAGAACGGAGGCCCGGGAAACACAGGCCCAAGCTCAGAAGCCGATCAGCTTGGAGCAAGTCTTTGCCAAGTTCCAGGCTGGCGAAGTGCATGAACTGACCCTGATTCTGAAGGCCGATGTGCAGGGTTCGCTCGAGCCGATTATCAACTCCCTCAAGGAGCTGGGCACCCAGGATCTGAAGGTCAACCTCCTCTATGCCGAGACGGGAAACATTACCGAAAACGACGTGATGTTGGCCTCGGCCTCCAAGGCGATCGTCATTGGCTTCAATGTCAACGTGGATCATGCCGCGCAACGGGCCGCGGAGACAGAACGGGTGTCCATTCGTCAATATGAGGTTATCTATCGTCTCACCGAGGATGTCGAAAAGGCTCTCAAAGGTCTCCTGGGCCCGGAAACCCGGGAGGTATCCCTCGGCCGAGCCGAGGTTCGAGTGGTGTTCGCGATTTCGCACATCGGCAAGATCGCGGGGTGCTCGGTTCGCGAGGGCGAGCTGCGACGCTCCGCCTTTGTGCGTGTTTGGCGAGGAACGAACGCGCTCTTCCAGGGGGAGGTGGCCTCTCTCAAGCACGAGAAGGACGACGTCCGCGAAGTTCGACAGGGTTTTGAGTGCGGGGTTGGAATCAAGGGGTTTGAGGAATTCCAGGTCGGTGACATTCTGGAATTCTATGTGAAGGAGACGGTGTGAGGCGATGCCCAGCCTGACACGGGCCCAACGCCTGGCCGATCGAATTCGCGAGCTCCTGGCGGAGCTGCTCTTGCGAGAGACCAGCGATCCCCGCTTGAGCCTCGTGTCGGTGACCGAGGTTCGGGTCGACCGGGAGTTCGCATACGCCAGCATCTATGTCTCCGTGCTCGACGCGGACCTCGGGCGCCGCGGCGAAGTCTTGAAAGCCCTGGAGGGCGCCCGCGGGTTCCTGCGTCATGAGCTTGCGGGCCGGATCCCGATCCGCACGTTCCCGCAACTGCGGTTCCTGTGGGACGATACCCCGGAGCGCGCCGAGCATCTCCAGACTCTTCTCGACTCCATCGAACACAACCCTGACCCGGACAGTGGGGAGAAGGACGATCGCAAGAATGGATGAGCTCAGTGCCAAGAAGGCGCGCGAGTTCTTCCGTCGCTCTCAGCGCATCTTGCTGGCCACCCACGAAAGACCCGACGGGGACGCGCTGGGCTCGCTTCTCGGGCTGGCCTGGATGCTGCGCGGCAAGGGGAAGACCCTCTACCTGCTCAGCAAGGACGGCGTCCCGGCGACCTTTCATTTCCTGCCCGGCTACAAGGAAGTGAGCTCGCAAGTCCCTGCCGAAGTCGACCTCATTGTTTACCTCGACTGTTCCGACGCCGACCGGGTAGGAGAATTCACTGCACCTCTGCCTTCGGCTCCGACCGTCAATATCGATCATCACACGACAAACAGCCTTTTCGCAGAGGCAAACCTGATCGAGGAGGAGGCCGTCGCGACGGCGGAAGTCGTATACGACCTCGTGAAACCGCTGCGCCTAAGCCTGGACCTCAATGCCTCAATCGGTTTGCTCACTGGGCTCGTGACCGATACGCTCGGGTTCCGCACCGCCAACGTCAATCCCAAAAGCATGCTGATCGCCCAGAAGCTGATGCGAGCCGGCGCGAATCTTTCGGAAATCGTCGAGTGGAGCATGAACCGACGCAGCTTCTCCGCTGCCCGGTACTGGGGCTCGGGACTCTCGCGAATCGAACGGGAGGATCGGATGGTCTGGACTTGGCTCAGCCTCGCCGACCGAAGGCTGGCCGGGTACCCCGGCCGAGACGATGCCGACCTGATCAACATCCTGAGCAGTGTGGAAGGCGCCGACCTGGCGATGATCTTCGTCGAACAGGAGGGCGGAACTGTGAAAGTGAGCTGGCGGGCTCACAACGGACTCGACATCACCCCGATCGCGAAACGCTACGGTGGCGGAGGCCACCCGGCCGCCGCCGGGGCCACAGTTCCCGGATCCTTGGAGCAGGTCGCCCACACCGTGGTGCAGGCGACCCACAAGTGGTTGTCTGATAAACTATAACGGCCGACGGGCTGGCGCAGGCCAGGTCGGCACCCTCCGCAGAACGCCACCGATTCGGGTAGCATCGATCCGACCGCCATCTCCCCCTTTGGAACCAGAGGCGGGAGGTTTTCAAGGGGGGGTTGATCCTGGCGCCCGGGAGGATCGAATTGGTACGCCCGGCCCTACTGGTGATTGACAAACCAATCGGCCCGACCTCGCACGATGTGGTCAATGTCGTGCGCCGCGGAACAGGACTTCGTAAGACCGGCCACACGGGGACCTTGGACCCCTCCGCTTCGGGAGTGCTCGTGGTGCTCCTGGGCGGGGCCACGCGTCTGGCGGAATACTTGCTCGAAGCCGATAAGGAATACCAGGCGGTGGTTCGGTTCGGCCAAAGCACGACGACCCTCGACGCTACGGGACAGATCACGGGGACAAGCCCCGTCCGCTTTTCTGAGGAGCAACTGCTCGAGGCCCTCGCGGCCTTTCGGGGAGAAACACTGCAGGTGCCTCCCGCCTACTCGGCGGTCAAGGTCGAAGGGCGAAGGGCCTATGACCTGGCGCGAAAAGGGGAACCGGTGGAACTCAAACCGCGCAAGGTCCAAATCTATAGCATTGAACTGCGCGAGTGGTCCAGCCCGGAGGCAACGATCCAAGTGCGATGTTCGCGGGGAACATACCTGCGCGCCTTGGCGCGAGACATCGGAGAAAGGCTTCACTCCCACGCACATCTCATGGCTCTTCGCAGGCTGAGACTCGGCCCCTTCCGGGTCGAGCAGGCGATCCCCTTGAGCGAATTGCAAAGCCGATTTGCCGAGGGCGCCTGGCAGGAGGTGACACTTCCGGCCACTGCGGTTCTGGAGGGATGGACACGGGTTGACCTTTCCGCCGAACTCGTCGACGCGCTCCGTCGGGGCATCTCGGTCCCTGGGGGAACCGAGGCCACCGGCCGGGCGATGGGCGTCGGCCCGGGCGGGGAACTGGTTGCGATCTTGGAGGGGGACCCCCGGTCCCAGGCCTGGCAGCCAAGAAAAGTGTTCATGGACCTCTGAGGCGGGATGCAGCCTTACCACAGCATTGAGGAAGTCCAAATCCGCGGGGCCCATCTGGCGGTGGGTTCATTTGACGGCGTTCATCGAGGGCACCAACGCCTTCTGAAGGCGATGGTTGCCGAGGCTCACGAGAACGGAGCCCAGGCTGTCGCCCTCACCTTCCACCCTCATCCCTCGGTCGTATTGGGAAGGCGCTCCTCGCCCGGCTACCTCACCGCACCCGAGGAAAGAGCCGAGTTGCTCAGGGAGCTGGGGGTCGATGGCGTCGTCCTTCAGCCCTTCACCCTCGAGTTGTCCAGAGTTCGGGCCGCTGAATTCCTTGATCGTCTCATCCGCCATTTCGGATTGCGCTCCCTCTGGGCAGGACCGGATTTTGCCCTCGGCCACAACCGAGAGGGGAACCTCGAATTTTTGAGGCAATACGGGGCCCAGGTCGGGTTTCAAGTGCATACGGTCGAGCCGCTAGAATTTGGCGCGGAGGTGATCTCATCGACGCGCATCCGCCGGTATCTCTCGCAGGGAGACGTGGCTTCGGCCGCGGCATGCCTGGGCCGAGCCTACCGTCTGACGGGCAAGGTCACGCGAGGAGCGCACCGCGGGGTCACGCTGGGAATCCCGACCGCCAACCTGGAGGTGTGGGAAGAACGGGCCATTCCAGCCCGGGGGGTATACGCCACGTGGGTGTGGGTGGAAGGCCAGAGGAAGCCCGGCGTGACCAACATCGGAATCCGCCCCACCTTTGAAGAGACTCCCAAACTGACTATTGAGGCCCACCTGCTCAACTTCCAGTCGGATCTGTACAGCAAGGAGCTGCGCCTCGACTTCATCGCCCGCGTCCGGGACGAGCAGAAGTTCCCCGGCCCGAAGGAATTACTGGACCAGATCCAAAGGGACATTGAGATCGCCCGGAGCCGCCTGCGCGAGTCGTCTTCGGCGGACCCTGACCCCAGCTAAGCCCACCTATGGGGGCTCCCCTCCAAGAAAGAAGGACATGATTAGCCCGCTGCGACGCATCTACCTTCTCAGCCCGCGCCGTCTCAGCCCGGAAACGATCGCGGTCGCATTTGCAAAAACCTCGCGCTCCCCCCAATCCTTCTCCGACATCGCTGCAGCACTCAGCGAGGAGGACAGCACGAGATTCCACGAGCGCTGGGTGGTTGGTTTTGGACATGCCTCTGTCGCAGAGCATGCCGTCCTCCACATTGCCCTGGAGAACATTTCGCGATTAGCGATTGAGTGTCTTGAGTCCAACCGGCTGGCTTCATACACGGAGAAAAGCACGCGGTATCAGAAGTGGTCCCCGGGGGCCTATCACCTGCCAACCGAATTCAAAGGGTCGCGCCTCGAGGGAGAGTATCGCGCCGTCTGCGACCTCCTGCTGGACACATACCAAGCTTCCCTGCAAGCCACGGCCGCCCTGGCACGCGAACGGTTTCCGCGCCAAGAAGGTGAAAGCGAGGCGAAATGGGATGGGCGGATTCGTTCGCGCTACGTCGACGTGTGCCGCTATCTGCTGCCCGCGGCTTGCCTGGCCAATGTCGGGGTAACCATTAACGCACGGGCCCTCGAACACGCTCTGCGCAAGATGCTGTCGCACCCTCTGGTCGAGGTCCGCGAAATCGGGACGGAAATCCGGGAAGCAGCCAAGCAGGAGACACCCACCCTGCTCAAGTACTCCGAGGCCTCCCCTTATCTTCACCGGTTAGCCGCGGAGGTCGAGGGGCGCCCCCTGAACCGCGCACCCTCGGAGGTTCTTCCCTTGGCCGGCTCGGCTCGTCTCATCCAATACGACCCGGACGCGGAGGCCCGTGTTCTGGCGGCCGCCTGGGTTCGTTCCTCGGGGATCCCCTACCGGCAGGCATTGGCGGAGATTGCCGCCATGCCTCCGGCCAAACGGAGCGAGCTGGCCTCGGCACTTCTTGGCTCCATGAGCCCGCGGGATGTGCCGGCTCGCGAGCTGGAGCATCTCTCCTACCTGTTCGAGGCCGTCCTCGATCAGGGTGCCTATTTCGAAGTCAAGCGTCACCGAATGATGACTCAGACTCCTGCGCCGCTCACCAGCGATCTTGGATATGTCACTCCTCTCTGGTTCGAGGAAGCGGGAGTCCTCGGCCGCTACCGAGAGGCGATGGATCGCGCCGCCCAAGCCTACGGGGATCTCGCCCAGCTGGATGGGAGGGCCGCCTCCTATGTGATCCCAAATGCCTTCCGCCGACGGGTGATCCTGACGCTCAACTTGCGGGAGGCGTTCCACTTCTGCGAACTGCGTTCCGGGGAAAATGCTCACTTCGCCGTTCGCCAGATCGCGCTGCAAATGGCCGATCAGATCCGACAGGTGCATCCCCTGCTCTCGGCCTACATGCGGTTGGCGGGGCGCCCATCCTGGCAGGAGATTGAGACCAACTACTTTGGCCAACGGGGATAGGGCTGCGGCCAACCGGCCACCGGCCGGAGGCAACAAAAAAAAAAGCAGACCGGGGATTTTCTTGCCTCCCCGGCCCGCGCCGCTTCAGGTCTAAGAGAAAGGGGGTTCGGAACCGGATGGCGCTTCGCCCCTCAAAAGGCCCCCGGCCCTAAGCCTTGGCCTTCCTGGCCTCAATATACTTCACAGCTTCACCGACCGTAGTGATGCTCTGAGCATCCTCGTCGGATATTTCCGTCCCGAATTTCTCCTCGAACGCCATAATCAGCTCAACCAGGTCGAGGGAATCCGCCCCCAGATCCTCACGGAACCGAGCGCTTTCAATAACCTTCGAGGCATCCACACCCAACAACTCCACAATAATGTCTCGCACGCTGTCGAAGGTCGTGGCTGACATGAAACATTCCCTCCCTTGGGTCTCTATTCGGCCAGCCCCAGTGAGCTGTCGACGGGCCTCATGCAATCGCGCGGCGCGCCCAAACGTGGGCCGGGCGGTATTGTACTGGCCAATGCCCTCTGGGTCAAGGCGCACCCCCCTTCGCTGTTGACACATGCCCATCGGGCTGGTACCATGCTGCGTACCTGCCAATAGGGGAACACCTCCTCATGTCGGAAGTTGCGCCCACCTCATCCCGCAAGGCCGACCACATCCGCATCAACCTGGAAGAGGACGTCCAATCGGGGCTCAGCAACGGCCTGGAACGGTACCGCTTTCTCCATCAAGCCCTGCCGGAGCTGAGTTTGGAACAAGTCACCACCCGCGCGAGGTTCCTCGGCCACGCCCTGGAGGCGCCTCTGCTCATCTCTTCCATGACTGGGGGGACTGAGAAAGCTCGCCGCATCAACCGGACTCTGGCAGAAGCGGCACAGGCTCTCGGGATTGCGATGGGATTGGGTTCCCAGCGGGCCGCCCTTGAAGACTCAGCACTCCAGGATACCTTTCAGGTGCGGGACCTGGCTCCCGACGTATTCCTGCTGGCCAACCTCGGTGCCGTTCAACTCAACTACGGCTGTGGGCCGGACGAGTGTCGCCGCGCCGTCGAGATGGTGAACGCGAATGCCCTCGTCCTTCATCTCAACCCTCTGCAGGAGGCGTTGCAGCCCGAAGGGGATAGTGATTTTTCCAATCTCCTCTCCCGAATCGAGGCGGTCTGTCGTTCCCTCCTCGTGCCCGTGATCGTCAAGGAAGTCGGCTGGGGGATCTCGGCTAAGGTCGCCCTCTGGCTCGCCAATGCAGGGGTCGCAGGCATCGATGTGGCCGGAGCCGGCGGGACTTCTTGGTCGCAAGTTGAGATGCACCGGGCACGCTCCACCCAGGCAGCGCGCTTGGCGGCCGCTTTCGTCAATTGGGGGATCCCCACCGCAGAGGCGCTGCGACAGTGCCACGCAGAATTACCGCACTTACCGCTCGTCGCTTCCGGGGGCATCCGCGATGGCGTGGACGTCGCCAAGTGCATCGCCCTGGGGGCCACTCTGGTCGGCGCGGCCCGCCCGTTTCTCCAGGCGGCCTCTCACTCGGTCGAGGCCGTGGTCGAGGCGGCCCAACTCGTCGAGCAGGAGCTGAGAATCGTGATGTTCGCAGTGGGCGCCGCGGACATCCCCAGCCTCCAAGCCACTCCTCTCCAGGCCCCATGAGCTCCACCGAACTCGTCCAAACCGTGCTCACCGAACTCGAGGAAACCTTGCGCCGGGTTGTGGCGCATCCCGAGAGCGGGTCCGCCCAAGGCTTGTATGAGATCCTCACCTTTCACATGGGCTGGACCGGCGAAGGCGCGCGCCCCGAAGCCGGAGGAAAGCGCATTCGTCCGGTGCTCACCCTGTTGTGCTGTGGGGGCGTCTGCGGAGATTGGCATCCTGCGCTCCATTCCGCCGCGGCCATCGAACTGGTCCACAATTTCTCATTGATTCATGATGACATTCAAGATCAAGGTGCGATGAGGCGCGGCCGCCCGACCGTCTGGAAGCTTTGGGGAACGGCTCAGGGGATCAATGCCGGTGATACCCTTCTCGCCTTGGCTCTGCTCTGCACGCTGAAACCTCCGCCGTCCCAGGGGCTGGATCCCTCTCTCGCCTCGGCTTCCGCGAAGGTCCTCCTGGAAGCATGCGTCCACCTTACTCAAGGCCAATACATCGACTTGGCTTCTGAGAACCTGGCTGCCTTCTCGCTCGATCGCTACTGGGAGATGGTCGAAGCCAAGACCGCTGCACTGCTCAAGGCGGCCTGCCTTCTGGGGGCGCTGGCGGGAAGAAGTGACCCAAAGCGCCTTGAGCAATTGGGGGAGTTCGGCAGGCTGGTCGGGTTGGCCTTTCAGGCGCGAGATGACTGGCTCGGCCTTTGGGGGGATCCGCGCGTCACAGGAAAATCGGCCAGCGACGATCTCACCAGCCGCAAGAAGAGCCTACCCGTGGTATTCGGGCTGGAGAATTCCAGTGAGTTTCGCGAGCTGTTCGCCGCCCGATCCTCCTCCGGGCAAGTCGAGGGCCTGCTGCAGGCGCTCGAACGGGCGGGCGCGCGCGAGTTTGCTGTCTCTCAAGGCGACGCGCTGACCCACCGAGCCTTTGTGGCCCTTGAGCAGGTTCCCCTGGCCGAAGAGTACAAGCAGGCCCTGGAAGAGCTCACAGGGTCCCTTCTCACCCGGGTGCGCTAGCACCCCCAAGCCGCTCGCCGGGATCGCTCGATAATCCCTCGCGTGGCTACACGAATTCCACGAAAACGCGATTGCCGAGCAACCTCCCCCTGGGGGTCAACCTGATTCTCTTCTCGAACCCTTCCCATTCCAGCAGGCCGTCCTCGACGAGGGATTCGATTTCATGCCCGAAGATCTCGAAACAGGAGAAACCAAACCGGGCCGCGAACGCTGAGTCAAGCACACCCTCCCGCGTCAGCCTCAAGCCTAACCACATGGTCTGACGCATCTCCTCGTTTCGGTCGATTTTTTCCGAACGCGCTGCCGCGGGGGAAAGTGGGAATCCGCGCCGGCCCCCCTCCCGCATTCGACGGATGTAATTGCGGGGGGTCAGGACATCGGAATAGCGAACTCCGGCGGAAAAGCCGTGAGCTCCAGCGCCCAGCCCCAGGTAGGGGAGATTCCTCCAGTATTGAAGGTTGTGCCGGCAGGCCAGGGCCGGCGAGCTGTCCTGCGGATGACCTTCCCTGGCCCAGTTCGAGATTTCGTACTGGGCGAATCCTGCGGCGTCCAAGGCCTCCGAAGCCCAGCCGTACATGTCTGCGGCCTGATCATCATCAGGCCAAGGGTGCTTCCCTTGGAGCACGGACCGGCACAAAGGAGTTCCGTGCTCCAGGGTTAGGGCGTAAAGCGAGAGGTGGTCTGGCTGCAGCTCGAGCGCGCTTCTGAGAGTCTCCTGCCACAGGGACAGCGACTGGCGCGGAAGCCCGTAGATCAAGTCCAAGTTGATGTTCTCAAATCCGGCCCGGCGGGCCCATCCGATCGAACGGATCGTGTCCTGATGGGTGTGCTCTCGTTCCAGGAGCTCCAGCTCCTGGGGCTGAGCCGATTGCATCCCGAAGCTGAGACGGTTGACCCCCATTCCGCGTAGACCCGAAAGGTATTCTGCGGTGACGGTGCCTGGATTCGCCTCCAAGGTAACTTCCACCTGCGACTCCAGGACAAAGGAGGTGCGCAGGGCATCTAACAGTTCCCTCAGGCTCGGCAAAGGGAGCAGCGATGGGGTGCCGCCGCCGAAGAAGACCGTGATCACCTGCGGACGGCTCCCCCCGTCTCCCACTAGACCAATCTCCTGCCGGAGGGCTTGCGTGTAAGCCGGGATCAGGTCCTGCATGCCTTGGTAGGTATTGAAATCACAGTACCCACACCGATGCCGGCAAAATGGAATGTGCAGGTACACGCTGTAGACGGGTTTTGCCTGGTCGCCCGGCCCTTGGGGCAGGCTCGCGAACCTGGCTCGGCTTCCTTCAGGCGTGTCCATTGCGCTCAAAGTCTCCAGATCCCCTGATTTGCGGCCTGCCCGAGGGCATGGAACAGAATGGCGTGGAGAAGGTCTCAGGCAGGCGGCAGAGGCCCAAGGATCGTGTAATCCGGCTTGGTTCGCGATGGCATTGGGATCAGCTCGGCATTCTGTCCGAGATCGGATGATGCCGCTCGACCCTGACTTCCTATGCCCCATGAGGTCAAGCGAGCAGAAGCAGCATGTCTTCGTCTATTCGGGAACCCGCCATGCAGGGCGCGCCCTCTCGGGCTAGCGATCGGCACTTCGCCGCCAAGCACCGAGTCTACCATCCGCGGTCCGCCTCTCATCGCAGCTGGAGTCGAGGGACCCTGCACGACCCGGTGCGCAATCCGCACCCTGACGAACCAAGGTCGCACTCCTCCTGATCTTGCCTAGGAGGCCGTGCATTCCCGCCCGGTCTCTCCCGGATGGAGAGAACTCGGGCCCGTGTCAACCCATTGGATCATGTTTGCGAGAGGCGATGGTTCTAACAAGAGATCATGGTACCGGGATAGGCTCTCATTTCTGCGGATGGGCGGGTTGAAACAGGGTGCGGTAGACGTACTGGCTGACTTCGGCCGAGGCAGAGGGAAGAGCCATGAGCGGGTCGAGGAAGTCCCAGAGCGGCGCTCAGAGTAGAAGTCTGGGGTTGAATCCCATCGCGGAGCGCCAGCCCGCCCCGCTGGGCCAGGCCTAGGGGCGGCTCTCCGCCGTTGTCCGGGTGGATTTCCAAGAGGGGGAAAGGGAAGCGAGCCAGGATCCGCCCTAAGCCCTCCTCCAGGACCCGGGAACTTCGGCCCAAAACAGACCCCCTTCCGGTCCGTCAGCCCCGGAACCCGCACCCGTTACTGTACAGTGGACATAGGACGACTGACGGGGTAGAACAGACGAGGGGGTGATCCGTCATCTGTCTACCCCGTCGGCGTCCAGCCTGGGAATGAGGACCCAACCCGC
>JBEKSY010000011.1:0-95914 GCA_049516595.1 Anaerolineales bacterium | reverse complement strand
ATCAGCGGCCCCACCAGGGCTATCGCACGCAAGGCCGAACCCCTGCAGAGATCTTCACCAAGCGGGAGACCCAAAATGACACCACAGCAAAGGCCTGATGTGTCAACACCTATCCGGTACTGGACACCCTAGGCCGATCGGACTGCGGACCTTTGCGGCTTCCGCCGCCGGCCCGGCCGGTTGGCGCTGGCCGCCGGCCTCGGATTCCTCGCGCGCCACGCCTCGGGCGGGCCAAAGGGGATTGGGGCTACTTGCTCTCGAAGGTGAGAAGGACGGAGCCGGGGTAAGACGTGCCGTCGGTCTTGGCACAGGAGGGCGCGACCAGCCCGCCGACCCAATCCCCGCTTGCTCCCACCTGAACCTGGTAGGTGATCCCCGGCGTCATCTCAAAGTCACCGTAGCCCAAGCCCTTGTCGGGCTCCAGGCCGGTGAAGAAGTGGTCTTGGCCCCCGTCCCAGCGGATGCGAACTTCGATCGCCGGGAGAGGGTTCCCGTCGGCCGTGGCAACCACCGCCTCCAGGAATGGGGCCTGAGCCGAGGGATCGCAGATCTGATTCTTGGCCAGGAGGGTGAAGAGAGCTAGGGGAGTGGCGCTCGGCGTAGCCTGCGGAATAAAGGTGGCAGAAGGGACCAACGTCAACGGCAGAGGAGGCACCAACGTCGGGCTGGCCGAAGGCTGGGCAGTGGGGATCGCGGATGGTTGCGCTCCCACTGGCGTTGCCAGACTTGCGCTGAGGGTGGCCAGTCCCCGCACCGAGGAGTCGGCGCCACGGCTTGCGAAAACCTGGCGTGCCAGATCGGCCAGATCGGCGGATCCCACCGAGGGGAACAGCGCCAGCCGCGCTCGGGCCCGCTCCAGGTTACCGGTTGCGTTGTAGGCAGAGGCGATCAGTTCCAGATACTCACTCTGGAAATCCTTTCGCAGGGCGGAGGGAGCCACACCGCTGAGCTCAACCGGGTGGACGGCCCAGGCATAGGTCAGGCCGAGCGCTAGCCCAACCAAGACACCCAAGAGAAGCCAGAGGGGGAGCCGCCTCATGGGGTGGGCAAGAATTCGAGCGGAGCGCGGCCCAGGTCATCGGCCAGCGCCTTCAGGCGCTCGAGGTCTTGGGGGGCGTATCCGGCGGCCTGATCTGCAGCGGCGGTTTGTCTTACCAAGCCCGCCAAATCCGGCTGACCGAGCTGGGACAACTCGCTGGCGGCCTGCCGGAGATCATGATCGCCGAGGTAGGATTCCGCTACCATCAGCACGTAGTCATTGCGAAAGTCCGGGCGCAGCACGCCGGGGGAAGCATCGGTGTATTGGACGGGACTAACGACCCAGCCGTAGGCGAGGCCCATCGCGGCCCCCAAGACCAGCCCCGCCAGGAAGACCAACCCGTGCTTCAACCCAGTGCCTCCACCCGCGCCTGTCGGTCCCGGCCGGCGGGCGCGCGAATCTCATCCCCAGCAGGGAAAGAGATCTGCCAAAACGAATTGAGGCGGGGAATCCGCCTCGTCCACATGTTATAATTTCCCAGTGCCGAAGGAGGGACTCGAACCCTCACTCCCGGAGGAACACGATTTTGAGTCGTGCGCGTCTGCCTGTTCCGCCACTTCGGCACGCGTCCAGAGTATAAGAGAAGCCCCACCTGCGGTCAAGGACAATTCATGCGCCTGGGCATCATCGGCCTCCCTCAAGCCGGCAAGACTACGATTTTCAACGCTCTCACCCGAGGCAATGCGCCCACCGGAACGATGATGGGCGGAGGGCGCTTCGAGGTCCACACCGCCGTAGTGCCTGTGCCCGACCCGCGCGTCGATCATCTCGCGGAGATGTTTCGCCCTCGCAAGACCATCTTCGCCCAGGTGACGTACTCGGATATCGCCGGGCTGGAGGCCGCGGCGGCCAAGAAGGGGGAGCTCAGCGGTTCGCTTCTCGCCGAGTTGCGCCAAGTCGATGGGCTCCTGCTGGTCGTCCGGGTTTTCGAAAGCAGCTCCGTGGCTCACCCCCTGGAGAGCATCGACCCCGCGCGCGATCTCGCAAGCATGGAGGCCGAGTTCGTGCTCAACGACCAAATCACGGTTGAGCGCCGTCTCGGCCGCCTGCAGGACGAGCTCCGCAAAGGCGGCACCAAGGACAGGCCTCAGGCCCTGCGGGAACAGGACCTCTTTGGGCGCCTGGATCAGACGCTCGAGAGGGAACAACCCCTGCGAGGCCTGGACTTCTCCCCGGAAGAAGCCCGCCTGCTCGCGGGCTATGGCCTGCTGACGCAGAAGCCGATGCTGGTCGTCTGGAACCTGGGCGAGGGGCAGAAACCCGCCGAGGGCCCCTTGTCCGGGCCGCGGGCCGCACAGGTTTCGCTGCAGGGCAAGATTGAAATGGAAATTGCCCAGCTCGCACCCGAGGAGGCTCAGGTCTTCCTGTCCGAGTACGGCATCGCCGAACCGAGCCTGAACCGGGTGATCCGCCTATCCTACGACTTGCTGGGACTGCAATCGTTCTTCACCGTCGGGGAGGACGAGGTTCGCGCCTGGACCGTGCGCAAGGGCGCCACCGCCCCGGAGGCGGCGGGCGAGGTGCACACCGACATGCAGAAGGGCTTCATCCGGGCGGAAGTCATTGGCTACGACGACCTGCTAACCCTGGGGGGGATGGCCGAGGCGCGCGCCAAGGGCAAGCTCCGCCTGGAGGGCAAGGATTACGTCGTGCGCGATGGGGACGTGATTACCATTCGTTTCAATGTGTGACCCCGCCAGCTCAGTCGCGCTCTGCAGGGGACAGCGCGCGGCCCCAGATGGCCTCCTCATCCCCTCCGTCGTGGTGGGCCGGTGGGTGGGCGCCGAGCCAGGTGCCAAGGTCATGCTGATCCTGGGGTCCGCCAATCAATTCGGGGAGGGATTCTCCATGGCGACCGGTGCCTACCTCTCGAGCAAGAGCCAGCGGGAATACTGCGATCGCGAGCAGGCGCACGAGAAGGGGGAGCTGGATCAGTTCCCGGGGGGCACGCCCGGGGGCGTGCGGTTGCCCATGCGGCCGACGCTCCAATGAAAGGCGCCAGGGCGCCTCAGCGGGGCGGGCCTGGGAACTTGAGCTCTTGCGCCCCGTTTCGGGGCGCTAGAGATTCCGGCGCAGAGGGGGGGCCGATGAAAACGTCTGTGGACCAGGTACTGGTGGGGGATTGCCTCGAACTCCTTCAACGCCTGCCCGAAGCCTGGGTGGACCTGGTGTTCGCGGACCCCCCCTACAACCTGCAGTTGCGCCACGAACTCTGGCGTCCCAATCGGACCCGGGTCGACGCGGTGGACGACCTCTGGGACCATTTTGGCAGTTTCGCGGAGTACGACGCCTTCACCCGCGCTTGGCTGAACGCCTGCCGGCGCGTACTGAAGCCCACCGGGACCTTGTGGGTCATCGGCACGTATCACAACATCTATCGCGTCGGCTCGATCCTTCAGGATCTCGGTTACTGGATCCTCAACGACGTCATCTGGGTTAAGACCAATCCCATGCCCAACTTCCGGGGGGTCCGGTTCACGAATGCTCACGAGACCTTGCTCTGGGCTCAAAAGGAGCGCGGGGCGAGCTACACGTTCCACCATCACGCGATGCGCGCCCTGAACGAGGAGCTGCAGATGCGCAGCGACTGGCAGCTGCCGGTCTGCACGGGACGCGAGCGGTTGAAAGTTCGCGGCGAGAAAGCCCATTCCACCCAAAAACCAGAAGCGCTGCTTTACCGGGTGATTCTCTCGAGCTCCAATTCAGGCGATGTGGTGCTTGACCCCTTCTTTGGCACAGGCACGACGGGAGCCGTGGCCAAGCGCCTGCGCCGGCATTGGATCGGTATCGAGCAGGAGGCCAAGTACGCGCGACTGGCCCGCAAGCGAATCGAGGCCGTGACCCCCCTGGCACTCGGCGAGGAGGACCTGGCCCCTCTCGAGCCGCGTCGTGCTCTGCGCATTCCCTTTGGATCCTTGATCGAGCTGGGCCTGCTTGAGCCCGGGACCCGCCTCTACCTGGGAGAGGAGGGGAACGTTCATGCCCGGGTGCTGGCCGACGGCTCGCTGCGCTGGCAGGACACTCGAGGGTCCATCCATCAGGTTGCCCAGGCCGTGCGGGGCGCGCCCGCCAACGGGTGGGAGGTCTGGTTCTTCGAGGATCCCCGGGACCGCGTGCGCAAACCGATTCACCTCCTGCGCGAAACGGCCCGCGCCCTGCTGTCCTCGGCTCCGGCTCCCAAGCCGGACTAGGGCTTGCGTCCATCCGTTACAAACCGCAAGGCTGTTGGTTCTGAAAAGGTGAGGGTTATGCCGCCCAATTATCAACAGAAACGTTGGTCTCTGGCCGATCTTTATCCCTCCGAGCAATCCGCGGAGATGGAGGCCTCGCTTTCCGAGCTCGAAGCGCGGGTCTCGAGATTCGAGACCTTCCGGGACCGCCTTGAGCCGACGATCCGGCTGGAGACCTTCCTGGAGATCCTCGCTGAACTCGAGGAGATCACCCGCCTGGCCCATCGCCTCGGCGGATTTGTCGAGTTGCGTTACTCCGAGGACACGCAGGACCAGACGATCCTGGCCTTCAAGGGACGCCTCGACAACCGGATGGCCGAAATCAACAATCGCACCCTTTTCTTCAGCCTGTGGTGGAAGGGACTCCCAGTCTCGGCCGCGGAACGACTGCAGGCCGGCGCGGGGGACGCGACTTACCACCTGGAGCAAATGCGCAAGCTCCGGCCGCATACCCTCTCCGAACCCGAGGAAAAGGTTATCAACCTCAAGGACGTCACCGGAACGGAGGCGTTGCGCACCCTGTACTCCACCCTGACCAACCGCTACGTCTTCCGGCTGGAGGTCGAAGGTCAGGTGCGCGAGTTGACCCGAGGCGAACTGATGGTCTTCGTCAGGTCACCCGACCCGGGCCTGCGGGCCGCGGCCTACCAATCCCAGTACAAGGTCTACGCCGAGGATGGAGCGATCCTGGGGCTCATCTACAGCGCCCTGGTCCGCGACTGGCGGAACGAAAACCTGGGACTCCGCAAGTTCCGCTCCCCTCAGGCGGTGCGCAATCTCGCCAACGACCTGCCCGATCCCGTGGTGGAGACGCTCCTGGAAGTGTGTCGGCGGAACGCTCCGCTGTTCCAACGATTCTTCGCGCTTAAGGCGCGCTGGCTGAAGATGCCACGCCTGCGCCGCTATGACCTCTACGCCCCCGTGGCCAGCGCCGAGAAGCGCTACGAGTTTGCGGCCGGCATCCGCCAGGTCATGGAGAGTTTAGACAGCTTCGAGCCGCGGCTGGCCGATCTGGCGGAACGGGTCCTTGAGGCCGATCATCTTGATTCCGAGGTGCGCCCGGGGAAGCGAGGAGGGGCTTTTTGCGCGCCCGTCGAGCCGAAACTGGTCCCCTGGGTCCAGGCCAACTACCAGGGGCGGGCCGAGGATGTGGCCACCCTGGCGCACGAGCTGGGGCATGCCATCCACTCCGAGCTCGCCTCAGGCCACTCCCTGTTCACCTTCCATTCTTCCCTGCCCCTGGCGGAGACGGCCTCCACCTTTGCGGAGATGCTCCTGGTGGATCGCCTGCTGGCCCAGGAGAAGGACGAGGCCGTGCGCCGCGACCTGCTTTTCCGCCAGATCGACGATGCCTACGCAACGATCGGCCGCCAAGCCTACTTTTCCCTTTTCGAGAAAGAGGCTCACGAGCTTATCCCCCAAGGGGCCTCGGTCGAGGAACTCTCGCGGCGTTATCTTGAGAACCTGCGGGACCAGTTTGGAGATTCCCTGGACCTGGCCCCGGAGTTTCGCTGGGAGTGGGTGTCGATCCCCCACATCTATGAGGTGCCCTTCTACGTCTACGCCTATGCCTTCGGTCAGCTCCTGGTGTTCTCGCTCTACCGCAGGTATCAGGCTCAGGGGAAATCGTTCATCCCAGAGTACCTGGAGATCCTCTCGGCCGGGGGCTCGGCCAGCCCCGACCGCATTCTTTCGAAGGCCGGGATTCACATCCAGGAGGCCGCCTTCTGGCAGAGCGGATTTGACGCGATCCGCGATCGGATCGTCCAACTTGAGGACCTTCCATTGCCTCCCGCCCGCTGATCCAATGCGGAGTGCGCCCAGGGGAAGAGGTCCTCAACAGGAGGACGCCCGGGACACGCTGGGGCGAGGATGCGGTGGCACAAAGGCCAACGGCAACTGCAACGCCACTTTCCAGCGCAGATCGAAACATAGCCGAGCCACCGCTTCCTCGTCGCTGACTTCTTCGAAGTACGGCAGCAACAGAATCCCGCTCATCAGCGAGGGCGGCCAACTCGGACGCCCGTGGTCGGGACTCCCCGTCCCCTGGCCCGCAGAGCGCCAGCCCGCCCCCTTGGCCCGCGCAGTGCAGGCCAGGATACATGCCCTCCAGGTCTCCATCCCCGAACAGCTTCGTCACAGACCGCGCCCAGGCGGGCATAGAACGAGTCTTCCGGAACCCGCTGCGGCCACCCGTGCGCCGAGAACAGACTGTGCTGGCCTTTGCGTCGTCCCAACATGGGTGTTCCCCCATCCATAGGATCCTGATATGAAGAACATCCCGCGACTCAACTAGACTCGATCAAACCTCAACACCAATCAGGTTTTTCGGCGTCCCCCTAGGCCAGGCCGCGGGCCTAGCATGTGCCCCTCAGACACGCGAGCCCACCCTCGGAACGAGGGTTCATTGCGACGACCCGGCTGAGGATGCTTATGCCGCTCTGACGGCGAACCTGCCCCGTACGGGGCAGGGGGGTTAGATGTTTCTGGTAGGACCGGCTCGATCGTGGGGGGGATGCCTTGAGGGAATCTCTGCTACGCCCTTGACAAGGACAGCGCATTCATAGATGTGAGGTAGCGGGTCACCTCAGCCCGGGGATGGAGTCGTGTGCTGATGTGGCCGAATGTCCCTGAGAACGCTGGCCTCCGTCCGCCGCGCTCGGTATAGATCCCACCGCTGCTGGAGGTTCATCCAGTAGCCCTCAGTGGTCCCAAAGTACTTCGCCAACCTCAAGGCCGTCGCAGGAGTGATTCCCCGCCGCGCGTTCACAATCTCATTGACGCGCTGGTAAGGCATGTGGAGAGCGTCTGCCAGTTCTCGCTGGCTGACCTCCATCGGCTTGAGGAACTCCTCAAGCAGCATCTCACCGGGATGGGTGGGCTCTCTGTGTGTGGGAACGCGCACCATATGTACCTCCCCAATCTTCGCACCCTACGCCATGTGGTAGTCGACGATCTCGACCTCTCCAGGCCCTTGCCGTGTCCAGACGAAACAGATCCGATACTGTTCGTTGATCCGGATGCTATGTTGCCCTGTCCGATCCCCACGCAGGGGCTCTAGTCGGTTGCCCGGCGGGACACCCAGATCTTTGAGCTCCTGAGCAGAGTCGAGCTGGTCAAGCTTCCTTCGGGCGAGTGCCCAGAGCCCCTGCGGGCACTGTCTTCGCGCGGCGGCTGAATTCACACCGTTGAAGACGTCTTCGGTGGCCCGCTTATGGAAGCTCTGGATCAGAGCAACATGATAACACGGCTACCATGCTATGGCAAGCCCAAGGAAACGAGCTTCACCTGCTGCCCAACGGTTAAGGACTGATGTGGGGCGAAGCCGCCACATGATCCCGAGTTGAACTAAGCCGGGAGGCGGCCGGGCCAAACCGGGTCGAAACAAGTTTGGGGTAGCTTGGGGCTTGAGGAAAGTAGGCGGGGCGAGCAAGGCTGGTGGTGCCGGGGATGGCGGATTGGACTTGGGAGTGACGTGGTGGAGGAAAGGATCACCACGGCGCCTAGCTCGGGTGGGGGAGGCGGGCTAGGCTGGCCGAGCAGCATGTGCGAGAAGTGCTGGAGATGTTTGGGCGGCGGAAGGGTACACGGAGCTGCCACCGTGAGGAAGTCGGCTGGGTGCTTGGGAGACGGAAACGGGGGCTGACTCAAGCGGTGGTGAGGCTCAAGGTGGGCAACCGGCCTGGATGGGAGGCAGGGTGCGCACCTGCATCGGACAACCACAGATGGGGCAACGGACGGTGTCGTCCAAAGCCAGATGGTTGAGCGCGGGCCCGGTAGCCTGAACCGGCGGCTCCATCTCGGTCGCACTGAGTCGCTGCTGCGCGGCTGCTGGCTCAGGGCGGCCAGCCGTGCTCGGTGAGCCGGGCTGCCGAAGAGCCCCGGCACGGGGAAGACCCTGTAGTAGCGGTAGTTGCGTCCGCCACTGACGCAGCGGACCTTGACGAACCCTTTGGGCAGGACATGTCGTAGGAAGCGATGCAAGAACTCATGGACGGGCAACGTGCCCCCCGCGCGGGTGCGTGCAGAGTTTGGTCTGGCCCGTTTGCGAAGCGGTGTAGGGGAATGTGACGCGGTGGTTTTCGAGCTTCATCAAGAGGCGATTGCTGAGGGCGACACGGAAGATGTACGGGGCCAAGTACCTGAGGGCCGCTTTGCCCGAACCGACTGGTTTGCAGCCTGCCCCGGATCGGCAGGCCGGGGGCCAGGGGGCGACGATCCAGAAGTACATCCGTCTGGCACGCCCCCTACCCGCCCCAGGTCAGAATGGGTCAACTTTCGTCAGGAATCACGCCCAACTGGTGTGGGCCTACGACTTCCTTCCAGTCATCGACCTGTTCTTCCGGCAGATCTACGCATTCTTCATCATCGAACTCGCCTCACCGCGGGTCGTTCAGTTTGGGTTCACCTCCCACCCAACCGACGCCTGGGGGGCACGGCAACTTCGCCAAGCTACGCCCTTTGGCCAAGCGCCGCGTTTTCTCATTCGCAATCGGGACAGCAAGGACGGCGACGATTTCGCACGAGTCGCCAAGGCAAGCTCCAGCGAAGTCCTGAAGATGCCCTATCCCGCCCCGAAGGCCAATTGGGGCTGCGAACGGTTCCTGGACAGTGTGCGGAGAGAAGGCCTCGATCCCCTGCTAATCGTCGCAGAAAGACATTGGCATCGCCTAGTCCAGGAATACGTCGACTACTTCAAGCGTGCCCGGCCCTATCAGAGGATTGGGCAGAGAATTCCAGGGAGGATCGAATCCCAGCGAGCGGGACCACAGCAAGGGAGAATCATCGCCTTTCCGGTCCTCCACAGATTACAGCACGACTACCGGCGCCCAGTACGAGTCAGGAATTCCCTGATCAGGCTCAGACGGGGTTTTCGGCCACCTCAGCTGTCTCCCCTGGTCATTCGGCACCACGGCGAGTTTGGAGAAAGTGTCCACATGTTGTATAATGTAGGCACATGATCGGGGGAGGACGGGAACCATGGGCGAGATGACAGTTGGAGTGCGAGAACTCAAGTCGCGACTGAGCGAGTACCTAAGGCGCGTCAAGCAGGGTGAGACGATCGTCGTCACGGAGCGCGGGAAACCCGTAGGACGGCTCATTCCTCAAGGTCAGACCCTTGAAGAACGGCTTGCGGAGCTGGACCAGGCCGGGCTGATCCGCTGGAGCGGGAAGAGACTCTCTCCGGCGAAGCCGGTGGCCAGGGCGCGAGGCAAGAGGACGGTTGCAGAGACCATCGTCGCGGAGAGACGATGATCCTGTATGTTGACTCCAGTGCGTTCGCCAAGCGCTATCTTGCAGAAGCGGGATCGCGAGAAGTGGAAGCGCTGGTCCGCCAAGCCGACGTGGTCGGCACAGCGCTGATCACGCGCCCTGAGATCTCGGCAGCCATCGCCAAGCTCGTGCGTTTGGGCTCGCTTGATCGCCAGCACGGCGAGGCTGCCCTGAGAGCGTTCAGGAGGCAATGGTCGGAACTCACAGCCATCCAACTGACAGAGGCCATCACAGCCGAATCTGACACTCTGGCATGGGAGCAGGATCTTCGCGGGTACGATGCTGTCCACCTGGCGAGCGCTCTCTCCTGGCAACGTGCCTTGGAGAGGGCTGTGACGTTGGCCACCTACGACAAGGACCTCTGGCGCGGGGCGCAACGAGTTGGATTGGTAGCATGGCCCGAGCGCCTGGGGTGACCGCAACCCAGCCACTGGCTGGCGCTTTGTGAAAAGAGTAGTGCATGTATTGCCCAGAACGCATTGATACGAAAGGGCCCAGAAATTAAGTGACTCTTTGGCCGACTTAGACCGGCTCATGAACTCCAGCCTTCATTGTCGACCGACAAGACAGGCCAAGCAACGTTGCCCTTCCGCCTCCCAGCCGAGACGGGTTGAGCAAGAGGCCATGCCAGAAGCCCAACGAAGGACTACCGCGGGGCTGGATGGAAGTTTCGCGGGCTTTCCGTCGTTCGCCGTCCCAGGTTTCACCTCAACTCGCACGCGGCAGTAGGGCAACAAGTCGATCCTTTCGTGATTGAGCCTGCTTCTCGCCCAGTCTGCGGTCAGTTCGAAGCAGCCTGAACCCACTCTGGCGTTGGGCAATGCACGCTGTGGGTAGCCTGCTTACCCTATCCTCTTGGTGCCGCAACGCGAATCCGCCTTGGGAATCCCCTCAACAAGTTCGGACGGGGTTTTCGGCTACCCCAGCCTGCAAGTCTCTTCCGCGGGCCAAGCCTTTGGATCGCCGTCAGCCAATTCCCCTCAGCGCTTGGGGGTAAGTGGGATCCGCGTTCTCAGCCGACCCGATTGCTCCCATGAGTCGCGATACGGACCAGGGAGCAGGCGAGGGGCAGGGACTACAGAGCAAGCGACTCTGCGTGGTCGTACGAGATCAGCTCCCCATCATGGGTTTCCAGGTAGCCCTTCTCCTTGTGAGAAAGGTCGCTGAGCTGCTTCGCTGAGTAGGAGTCGAATCTTTCCTTCACCAGAGCAAGGACTTTGATCTCGCTTGAGGAAAATGCCGCGATGTCAGGAGACCGCAATGCAATCAGCACCTCGCCGACATGGTCATTGAACATTCGCTCCTCGGTCACGATGGATTTCTCTCCCTCCTGCAGCATGGCCAGGAAGGAGGAGTAGCCGTCGGGTGCAGGACCATAGGGGAGATGTGCATACCGGGCACCTGTGATCGAGACTGTATAGTCTTTGAAGTGCTTGAAGTCCGAGTAGAAGAGGAGTTTGTTCAGCTTAGTCTTGACCACTTCCAGGTTTGTGCAGAAGAACAGGATCGCGTTGAAGACCCTCTCAAGACTGAACCTGCGGTAGCCAGTGTAAATATCCGGTTCGTATTGACCGAACCGTGCCTCGTAGAGCCTTTTGAGCGTCACCTCGTCCTCCCCCAAGCGCGCCCTTAGGGTCGAAATGAGGCGACCAAGTTTATCTGAAGGGAGTGCAATTGGGTTCGCTTCCGCGAGCCGCAGGAGGTTAGCCGTATCCATAGCGAGTAAGAGAGCTCTGTCGTGGGCGTCGTCTTGGAGAGCGCCGTTCTCGTAGCGACTGAGAGTGGCACCCCCCCACCCCAGCAGACCGGCGAGATCACTTTGGCTTAGACCGAGTGAGCTTCGGAATCGCCGGATTTCCGCCGGTTGAATCATCCCATGGCGGGCTCGATACTCGCGATAGGCCTCATCCAAGGGGTCATGAGAATCATCCGGGGGATCAAACTCCTTGTCACAGGTTTGGCACTTGAGGACATGCCTCTGTACTGCAATCTTCTCCCCTTTGACTGTGTATTCTCTTAAGCTCTGAATCGAAGTTAGATCGCGCTCCTTCTCGCAATGTGGGCAGAAGCCTTTCACTGCGGTCCTCCTCTTTTGTCTTGCAGGCTGACGCTGGATCAGGGTTTCAGCGGATAGGCCATGGGCCTCTCGGCGATGTGGAACGACAGACAAACTGCAGCTTCAGATGAGGGAGTCTCCACAATCTTCAGCTTGATGTAGATCTCGAGTCCGCTAATGCTCTTGCCGAACACCCAAACTTCACCGGAGCGGTTAAGGTCAGGTTGGGGTCCTAAAGAGTAGTCTAGGACAGACAATGCCAGAATCTCGTCCTTGCAGTTGCCCCTGGTGAGGCCAAGCGAAGGAGTGTCTGGTCGGTCTTGTCCGTGTCGACAAGGTAGATGTGTCTGGAGCCCGCGATTCCCTTGAAGCGATGCAGGAACCGCCGGACCTCTTCTTTGTTGGCCTCGGGCAACTTCTGCTCCTGTCATGTCCGGTCCAACACCCAGCATGGGCGATTCCAATATCATGTGATATCCAGAATACCCATATTATATCACTGGATATGCCGACGTCAATACCCAGAAACCATCGAAAGATGCCCCCTGTTCCGAGAGCCAAGGCCACCTGTCCTAGCCAAGAACCTCATCCGCCCGACGATGGATTCGGATCGGGTGTGCAATGTACTCTATCGACCGATTCTGTCAGGCTGTCGAGGGATCAATCCGCGTGTCCTCCATTGTCAAGCCATTTATCCAACCGTTTGCTCAGCAGTGCCCACACTGGAACAGGCTTTCCGCCACCTGACCAAGGCCTCCCGCGTTTCCGTCGTTCTCGCCATAGCGCGCGATGTCACCCGCACCAAGGCCCAATTCATCGCCGAGAATGCTCTCCTCCGCCAACAACTGATCCTCCTCCAGCACCTGGTCCAGAAACCACGCTTCACCCAAACCGATCGCCTCTGGGTCGTCCTCCTCGCCAGCCGGGCCCACCGTTGGAAGGAAACGTTCCTCATCCTCAAGCCCGATACCCTCCTGGGCTGGGATCGCCAAAGCTTCCGGCTGTTCTCGAAGTTCAAGTCCCGCAACGGGGTTGGGCGCCCCAGGGTAGCCTCCGAAACCATCGCTTTGATCCAGCAGATGGCCAGGGAGAATACCCTGTGGGGCACGGAACGCATCCGTGGCGAACTCATGAAACTCGGAATCCAGGTCGCAAGCCTGCCCTAGCCGCAGGCCAGGGGCCGACGATCCAGAAGTACATGCGTTTGGCGCGCCCCCACCCCGCCCCAACTCAGAATTGGTCAACTTCCGTCAGGAATCACGCCCAACCGGTGTGGGGGCCTGCCACTTCCTTCCAGTCATCAACCTGGTCTTTCGGCAGATCTACGCCTTCTTCATCCTCGAGCCCCGCTCGCGGCGGGTCGTTTCCTTCCGGGGCACCTCTCATCCGACCGATGCCTGGGTGGCACAACAACTTCGCGAAGCCATGCCCTTTGGCCATGCGCCGCGTTTTCTGAGTCGCGATCGGGACAGCAAGTACGGCAACGATTTCGCACGAGTCGCCAAGGCAAGCTCCCTTGAAGCCCTGAAGACGCCCTGTCGCGCTCCAAAAGCCAAGGGGTCTGCGAACGGTTCCTGGGCAGTGTGCGGAGAGACTGCCTCGATCACTTGCTAATCGTCGGAGAAAGACACTTGCATCGCATAGTCGAGGAATACGTCGACTACTTCAACCGTGCCCGGCCGCGCCAGGGGATTGCGCAGAAGGTCTCAGGGAGGATCGAATCCAAGCGCGCCGGGCCTCGCCAAGGGCGATTTGTCGCGCTTCCGTTCCTCCATGGATTGCACCACGCCTACCGGCGCGCGGCTTGAGCTGGAAATCCCCTCAACAAGTTCGGACGGGGGTTTCGGCTACCCCAGCCTGCAAGTCTCTTCCGCGGGCTGAGATTGGCAGGACCCTGGAGGCCCTGGGCACACCCAGATTCATCTCGGGAGTGTCTGGCCAGGACAACGCCCGCAGGCTCCAGGCTTCGGCGAGGAATGAGCCCAACTAGGAGGCGGCGCGCCAGACCCACTCGGCGCGCCGCCGTATGACTCTTTGAACCCCGGGCAGGTTACTGGATCTGGAACACCATCGTCACGCTAACATCCACCGACACGGTGCCGGAGGAGACTGGCACGGAACCGCCGCCCCCTCCGCCCAGTCCCAGCGCAGCCGCCATGACCGGAACGGGGGAGACCGCGACCTCACTGATAGAGAGTGGTGTCCCCAGCTTCACGCCGGCGGCCGCGGCCAGGGTTGCGGCCCGAGCCTGGGCGTCGGCCACGGCCTTGACACGCGCCTGGGACATCGCCTGGGTCGGGTCTTGCAGGCTGAAGCTCACCCCCTGGACCGAGTTGGCGCCCGCCCCCAGCGCGGCCCCCAGAATCTGCCCCACCTTGGATAGATCGCGTAGCGTGATCGATACCGAATTGTCCACCACGTAGTTCACCTGGCCGGTCGACTGGCCATTCGGGCCAGTGATGTCCTGGGAATAGACTGTGAAATTCGAGGTCTGAATGTCCTTGTCCTGGACACCCAGGGCTCGAATCGCATCGCCTATCGCCTTGGCCTTGGTCGTGTTGTCCGTGACGGCCGCGGTGACATCCAGGTTGCGCGTCTCGACCCCCAGGGTCGCCACCGCAACGTCCGGGCTGACGTTAATCTTGCCTTCCCCGCTGACGGAGATGGTGTGATCCATTGCATTGGGCGCGGCGGTTGCGACGGAGGCGGGTGGAACCCCACCGGCACAACTGGCCAGCAAAGCGGTGACCAGGAGGCCCAGTCCCAGAATCTTCGTGCGGCGTCTCATGATTTCCTCCTGTGGGATGGTGTAATGATGCTGCGCGGATCGAGGCAGCCGGGATGGGTCCATTATCCCATGCCCTGCCATTCCTCCAGTAGACGATCTGGGGACCCAGAAAGTTCCCGGCCTCGTCTCTTGGGCGCGCCCTAAGCCGAGGCGGCCGACTGCGAATGGATGGAAAGGGGAGGAGGTTTCGGGGAGAACAGTTTCGGCAGGGCGCGGGTCGGCTGGCCTAGCGGGGGAAAGGGCCCTCAGCCACCGATCTCGTTCATGACCCGGTTGTGCGCAAAGACGTTGTGCGCCAAGCCGTGGCCCCAGGGCTTGAACCAGACCCCTTCGAGGATGCGCTTCTCGATCTCCTCAATGGAGGCACCCGCCCGGAGAGGGCTGAGCAGGTCGACCTCCTTTTCGCGCAGGAGACACAGGCGCAAGCGCCCGTCGGCGGTTAGCCGGGCCCGGGTGCATTGGGCGCAGAAGGGTTGGGTCACCGATGAGATAAACCCGAGGGTGCCTTCCGCTTGGGAAAGCCGATAGAGGCGGGCCTCTCCGTCCAGGATCGGCCTGCCTGGCGACCCCTCCTCGAGCAGGGGCTCGAGAGGGCCCAGAGCCTGCTCGATGGCATGCATCATTTCCGCCGCCGGGACCACCGAGCCTTGCTGCAGTTCGCTCGGCCCGGCAAAGGGCATCACTTCAATAAAGCGGACCTGCCATGGGTGCTCCAGGGTAAGTGCTGCCATGGCGGGCAGGTCCTGCTCGTTGAAGCCGCGAACGACCACGGCGTTGATCTTGATGGGGGCCAGGCCCGCTCGCTCGGCGGCGACGATTCCCGCCCACACCTTGTCCAAGCGCCCCCAGCGCGTAATGCGGTGAAAGCGCTCCGGATCGAGGGTGTCGAGGCTGACATTGACGCGCTTCAGGCCCGCCCGGGCCAGCGGTTCGGCTAGCTTTTCGAGCAGCAACCCGTTGGTGGTCATCGAAATCGAATCGACGCCCGGGGTCCGGCGCAGGCCGCCGACCAGGTCGACCAGGCCCTCGCGCATGGTGGGCTCACCACCGGTGAGGCGGAACTTGTCAAAGCCCAGGTCGGCGAAGACACGCGCCAGGCTGAGGACCTCCTCGTCGGTCATCAGCTCGGGCCGGGGGCGGAAGCGCATGCTCTCCGGCATGCAGTACACGCAGCGCAAGTTGCATCGGTCGGTGAGGCTGATGCGCAGGTAGTGGATTTTCCTTCCGAATCGATCGATGGCCATATCTTCGCCATTCTACCAGTCCGGGAGACGATTTGTCAAAGATAGACCTTTTTTATCCAATTGCGGTTATGGGCCGAAACCTGGGAGGTAGATGACAAGAGGGGACTCTAATCTGCCTGAGAATAGCTCCGGCGCGCTTGCCCGTGGCCAGGGGATGGGCCGGGCCCCATTACCTGATTGCGGAAGGATTTGAGCTCAAGGTAAACTGGTGTGAGATAAGCCGTCCCGGCGGCCGAGAGATTCCTGCCGCGGCCGGATCTCGGGCGACCTGAGTGAGGAGGCCATCATGTTGGTGCGCGAACGCATGAGCAAGCCGGTTATCACCATCCCACCCCAGACGACCGTTCCGGATGCGCTCAATCTGCTGAAGGAGGAGCACATCCGCCGTTTGCCGGTCATGGATCACGGCAAGCTGGTCGGGATCGTCACCGACAAGCATTTGCTCTCGGCCTCTCCCTCTCCCGCGACGAGCCTGAGTGTATGGGAAATCACCTACCTGTTGAGCAAGCTGAGGGTGGATCGAATCATGTCGCGCCAGCTCGTCACGGTTTCCGAGGATACGCCTCTGGAGGAAGCGGCCCGCATCATGGTCGACAACAAGATCGGCGGGCTCCCGGTGCTGCGGGGGGAACAGCTGGTGGGGATCATCACGGAGTCCGACCTGATGAAAACCTTCCTGGAGTTCATGGGCGCGCGCGAACGAGGGATCCGCTTGACCCTGCTGGTCAAGGAGGAGAAAGGGGGTTTGGCTCAGCTCGCGCGGACCATCACCAACCTGGGCGGCAACATTGTGGCGATGGGTCTTTTCATGGGGGAGGACCCCAGCAATCGCGTGGCCACGGTCAAGGTGGCCGAGGTGAACCGCGAGTCGCTCCTGGCGGCGCTCCAGCCCCTGGCCCTCAAGGTGATCGACGTCCGGGAGAGTTAGCGCGAGACCGGCGGGTCCCAGAGAACCGGCCAGCGGGCGAGCGCGAGGAAACCTTCCCGCGCTCCAGCCTCTCTTTCAGTCCCTGCTCTTCCAGGGCACCCCGCAACTCGAAGATCTGGTCACGCAGCAGGGCGGCTTTCTCGAACTCCAAGTCCTGAGCCGCCGCTTTCATTTCCTTCTCCAGCTCACGAACCACCCGTTCCATCTCGGCCCTGGGTAGGCCCGCCGCGGCGGGCGGGACGGGCTTCTCCGGTTCGTGCTCGAGGCGCAGACGCTCGGTGAGATCATGCACGGCCTTGATGATGGTCACGGGCTCAATATCGTGCGCCTGGTTGTAGGCCACCTGCTTGGCGCGCCGGCGGTCGGTCTCGTCGATCGCCCGCTGCATGGACTCGGTCACCTGGTCGGCATACATGATGACCTTGGCGTGCACGTGGCGCGCGGCGCGTCCGATGGTCTGGATCAAGGCCGTGTCGGAGCGCAGGAAGCCCTCCTTGTCCGCGTCGAGAATCGCGACCAGCGAAACCTCCGGCAGGTCCAGGCCCTCCCGCAAGAGATTGATCCCCACCACCACGTCGTATTCCCCGAGGCGCAGATCCCGCAGGATTTCCACCCGCTCCAGGGTCTCGACTTCCGAATGCAGGTAGTGGACCTTGACCCCCGCCTCCCGCAGAAAATCCGCAAGGTCTTCGGCCATCCGCTTGGTGAGGGTCGTGACCAGAACCCGCTCGCCTGCGGCCACGCGGGAACGGATCTCGGACATGAGGTCGTCGACCTGGCCCTCGATCGGCCGGACTTCCACCTGCGGGTCGAGGATCCCGGTCGGCCGGATCACCTGCTCCACCACGCGGTTGGCTCGTTTTAGTTCGTAGGGCCCGGGCGTGGCCGAGGTGTAGATCACCTGGCCGGTCCGGCTCTCGAACTCTTCAAAGGATAGGGGGCGATTGTCAAGGGCCGAGGGCAGGCGAAAGCCATAATCCGTCAGGACCTGCTTGCGCGAGCGGTCCCCGCCCCACATCCCGCGGATCTGAGGGATCGTCATGTGGCTTTCGTCCAGCACCAGCAGGTAGTCCGCGGGGAAGTAATCCACCAGCGTCCAGGGAGGCGAGCCGGCGGCCCGGCGGTCCAGGTGCCGGGAGTAGTTTTCAATCCCGGCGCAGTAGCCGATCTCGCGGATCATCTCCAGGTCGTAGCGGGTGCGCTGCTCCAGGCGTTCGGCCTCCAGGACTTTGCCTTGATCGCGAAAGTAGGCCAGGCGCTGCTCGAGCTCGGCCTGGATGTCGGTGAGGGCATCCCGTAGCTTCTCCTCCTCGGTGATGAAGTGCCGAGCGGGATAGATTTCCAGCCGATCCAGATCGGAAAGCAGCTCTCCCGTCACCGGCTGCAGCTCGGTCAGGCGTTCGATCTCATCTCCAAAAAAAGAAATGCGCAGGGCCGTTTCGCCGTAGGCCGGCATGACCTCCAGCGTGTCGCCTCTCACCCGGAACGTGCCACGCCGCAGGTCCGTGTCATTGCGCTCATAATGCCCCTCGACGAGTTGGCGCAAGAGGCCCTGGCGCCGGTAGGCTTTGCCCTTTTCCAGGGTGATCACGACCTTGCCGTACGCCTCCGGCGACCCGAGGCCATAAATGCAGGAGACGGAAGCGACGATGAGCACGTCCCGACGGGAAAGCAAGGCCGTGGTGGCGGCCAGCCGCAGCCGCTCGATCTCCTCGTTGATCTCGGTCTCCTTTTCAATGTACAGATCGTGGCGAGGGACATAGGCTTCCGGCTGGTAGTAGTCGTAATAGGAGACAAAGTACTCCACCGCATTTTGGGGAAAGAAGTCGCGGAACTCCGCGTAATCCTGGGCCGCCAGGGTCTTATTGTGGACAATCACCAGCGTGGGTCGCTGGACCGCGGCGACCACATTGGCGATCGTGAAGGTCTTGCCCGTTCCGGTGGCTCCCAGAAGCACGAGGTGTTTCTCGTTCGCGCGCAGGCCTTCCAGGAGCTCCTGAATGGCCTGCGGTTGGTCGCCGGTGGGCTGATAGGGTGCGTGCAGCTGGAACTCCATCATCAACCTCGGAAGCCGGGAGAGCTCAAACCTCAGGGGGTCGGCATCGGGGGGAAGCTCCCCGCCGGAGCATACCAGTCCTGCGGGTTGATCTGCGGGGTGTCCGATCCGGTACTCACCACCACCGCCAGCAGCGAGTGGTCGTTGCAGCCGTACACCAACCCGCACAACACGGCCTGGCTGTACCCGGCCGCCAGACCGATCGGGAAACCCGCCGGCGCGGAGGGGGCCACATAGGCGACGACGTGGTAGGTCCCCGCAGGAAGGTTGGGGATCTTGTAGGTGGCCGAGTTGGCGGCCGTATCCACAAAAAAGTACGCCGGGGAGCCGGTGCTGAACGCGACCACCCTCTCCGCTGGAATCGCCTCGGAAGGGTACGAAAGGTGTCCCGAAATGCTGCCCTGGCCCACAACGACGGGGGTGATCGTGACCTCGGGCAGGGCCACTCCCGTAGAGGACGGGGCCGGCGTCCTGGTCGGGGTGGGGGACACCGGGGCCTCGGCCTGGGTGCTCAGTCCCAACGCGCTCACCGTCGCCTGGACCACCGCCGCCAGATCGGGGGTGGGCGAGGCCGGAGGGAGCAGGCCCAGGCAGCCAACGGCGGAACCCAGGAGGACCCCTGCGACCAGCAGGAACTTGCCCTGGATCCGTCTCATTTCTCCTCCCTGCCCCAGCCTCTACTTTTCCCCGAGAACCCGTGAGCAGACATTCTAACAGAGCGATGGCCTCCATTCGCTGGCCCGCGGGCGCACACTCCGCGTTGGGCGGCAGGCTCCCCGCGGGTGGGAGAGGGCCGCCCAGACCTGCATGCTATACTGGGTCCCCCCGGGTGCCCTGTCCCACTCTTCGACCAATTCCCGGGCGAAGGATGCCCGGAAAACCATGTTTGCCGTTCGCTACCGCCGCATTCTATTCTTCTTCGCCTCGGCGATTGCCTCGCTGGTCTTCTGGGAAGCGATCCTTCCCCGGTTGGGGCTGCGGCGTTGGGCGGAGCGGACCCGACCCGCTCGCCTGCGGCGGGTGGCCGCCAACTTCCGCAAGCTGGCCATCCGCATGGGCGGGGTGCTGATCAAGGTCGGCCAGTTCTTCTCTTCCCGGCTGGACGTCTTCCCGGAGGAGATCACTTCCGAGCTCTCCGGATTGCAGGATGAAGTCCCCGCAGAGAACTTCTCTGAAATCCGCCGGGAGCTGGAAGCCCAACTCGGGCCCCTGGCGCAACGATTTGCCAGCTTCGAGCAGGATCCGCTCGCGGCCGCCTCGCTTGGGCAAGTCCATCGGGCCAGACTGCAGCCGCCCGCCGCTGCCTCCGCCGCCTCAGGCGGCGGTCTCCAGCCGGGCGAAGAAGGCGGGCGGCCTGCGCCCCTGACCCAGGTGGTGGTCAAGATCCAGCGTCCTCACATCGAGCGAATCATCGCGGTTGACCTGGCCGCCCTGCGCACGATCGGGAATTGGCTTCATCGCTATGAGCCCATCCGGCGGCGGGTGAACATCCCCTCGCTCCTGCAGGAGTTCACCCGCATCCTCTATGAGGAGTTGGACTACCTGGCCGAGGGAAGAAATGCGGAGGTCTTCGCAGAAAACTTCCGCGGCGACTCAAAGGTGCGGGTTCCGCGGGTGGTGTGGAGCCACACCACCCGACGCGTGCTCACGCTGGAGGACGTTTACGCGATTAAGATCACGGACTACACCTCCATCGAGGCCGCCGGGGTCAATCGAGCCGAGGTCGCCGACCGGCTCTTCCGCACCTACCTCAAGCAGGTTTTTGAGGATGGCTTCTTCCACGCCGACCCGCATCCGGGCAACCTGTTTGTTTCGCCGCTCGGGGAAAAATACGGCGGGGATTCGTCCCACCGCCCCTGGCAGCTCACCTTTGTTGATTTCGGAATGGTGGGGCGCCTGCCCAGGAGCCTGCGCACGGCGGTACGCGAGCTGGCCATCTCGGTCGGCACACGCGACACGCATCGGATGGTCCAGGCCTACCAGAGTCTGGGCATCCTGCTCCCCAGCGCGGACCTGGCCCTGCTGGAACGAGCCGAGAACCGCGTGCTGGAGCGGTTCTGGGGCAAAAGCATGGCAGAGCTCCGCAATATCAGCCACGCCGAAATGCACGAACTGGCGGGCGAATTCCGCGAGCTGATCTACGACATGCCTTTCCAGGTTCCCCAGAACCTGATCCTGCTCGTTCGAGCCGTTGCCATCCTCTCCGGAATGTGCACCGGGCTGGACCCTGCCTTCAATGTGTGGCAGGGAATCGAGCCCTTTGCCCAGAAGCTGCTGGCGGAGGAAGCCGGCACGCGCTGGGAGTGGCTGCTGGAGGAGGGCGAGCGCTGGGGAAGGATCCTGGTGGGCCTGCCCTCGCGCTTCGAGGGGCTTTTGACCCGGATCGAACGGGGCGAACTCGACGTGGGCACACCGGATGTCACCCGGGCCATGTCCCGCCTTGAGACGGCCATGCGCAAGATGGTGGGGGGGATCGTGTTCGCCGCTTTACTCGTCACGGCCTCCCAGCTCTACCTCTCTGGGCAGCTGGCCTTTTCGTTCGTGCTTTTCGGGGCGTCCGCGATTGCCCTGCTCTGGGTCATTCTCTCCCGCTAGCCCTTGGAGCCCGGGCGGGCCGAGGCGAAGCGCCCCGCTTGGGCTGAACAGGGACAGAGGAAGGTCTCCCGATGATCCTGATCCTGGTGGCCTGGGCCGTGCTCGGCCTCGCCTTTTCCGGCATCGGCCTGATCGCACGCCGGGCATTTGCCCTCGGGATCCCCGACCTGGAAGCCTGGCTGGCGAGCTTCTGGATCGGCTGGGCCGCTGTCATCGCGGCGCTGCAAATCGTCAACTTCTTCGCCCCCATTGGCCTGCCGGTCGTGCTGGTCTTCATCGGATCGGGACTGCTCGGCCTTGGGCTCGAGGCCAAGGGGCTGCTGGGCCTGGCCTGGCGAGCGATGCGGACCCGCCGGGTTTTGTTTCTGGCCTGGATCGCCGTGGGGGCCTTCCTGGCGATCGAGTCCATGCGGCCCATTGCCCTGGGGGACACGGCCCGTTACCACCTGTCGGCCACAGCCTGGGCCAAGGCCTTGGCCGTGGTTCCCGGCCTGGGGAACCTGGACCCGGCTCTCGCGTACAACAATGCTTACTTCCTCTACACCGCGCTCCTGGATCAGGGGCCTTTCCAGAATAACGCCGCTCACCTGGCCAATGGCCTGCTGCTCTTCCTCGCCGCGGCCCAGGGTGTGGTGGGACTGGCCCACGTCCTGCGGCGGGGCGCCTCCTTGCGCCCCCACCATCTGTTTGACGCGCTGCTTCTGGCCCCGATCCTCATCCATGCGACCAGTGACACGTTTGCCAGCCTCTCGCCGGACTCCGGGCTTTTCTCACTGGGCATCGTCCTTTCCAGTCAGGTCTTGCGCCTGCTGACGGAAGACGAGAACCAAAGGCCCAGGGCCCATTCCCTGTTCTTCACCTGGCTGATCGCGGCGGCGGGGGTTACGGTTAAGCTAAGCTTCATCGCGCCAGGGGCGGTGGCCTGTCTGATGTCCACTGCGGTCTGGGCGCGCTCCGCGCCAAAACCCGATCGTCCTCGCGCCTGGACGGCCCTGCTCGCTCCCGGGCTGGCGGCCTCCGTGCTCGCCGCCGGGTACCTGGGAAGAGCGGCCCTACTGAGCGGGTATCTGGGCTATCCCAGCGCGCTCGCTCCCCTGCCGGTGGAGTGGCGGATGCCCGCCGAGAGTGTCCTGGCTAACCAGAATTGGATCTGGACCCGCTCGCGCAATCCCGACGTGTCCGCCTCCGAGGCCTATTCTCCCCACGACTGGTTCCCCAACTGGCTGAGCAAGCTCTCGAATTTCGCAGTCTACCCGCTGATCGGGTCCGGCCTGCTGGGGATCGCCGCCATCGCGCTCTGGATCGTCCGGCGCTCGCGATGGAAGCGGACAGCCCTTTGGCTCTTTCCGCTCCTCCCGCTCAGCTCTCTTGTTTTCTGGTTCCTGACCGCCCCGGCCTATCGCTTCGCGGGGGCCTCATTCTGGATACTGCTGATGGGCATGGCGGTTCTCGTCGCCGACCAGCTCGGTTTCCTGAAGGAGACCGGGCGGATCCCCTGGGTGATCCTGGTCTGGATGGCCTCTCTGGTTTTCCTGATCCCACTCCGCGCGGTTCCGATCTCGATCTCCTCTAGCCACCTCGTCCGCCCTCCCGACGGATCCCTTTTCCCCCCGTACCAGCTCCTCGCCACCGACAGCGGTCTGGACCTCAAGGTGCCGCTCGAAGGTGCTGATTGTTGGAATCTCGCGATTCCCTGCACGCGGTTCTTCAGCCCGAAACTGGAGCTTCTCCAGCCTGGACACCTGGGGGCTGGATTCCGGGCTGCGCCCTGAGCGGTCCAGGTCCTGCCCAGCGGGTGCCGCCTCGATCCCAGTTCCCCGGTCCATCCTCCCCGGGTCGTGGGGCCAGTCATCCGGCACCTTCCGTCGCGTTCGGCGGAATGAATTGGGCAGAGACCTCCCGGTTCGATCCAATGACGCGAAACGGCCTGGGGAAGGGAACCAGACCACGCGTGCCGATTCACACGAGGCGGGGCGACACGACCGTCCGAAGCGACCCAGGGGCCCAGACCAGAAGGTCCATTTCAGGATGAGGCCGAGAGCCTTGGGGGGATACCGGGGGGCTGGAAGAGGACCCTCTGTGCGGATAACTTTCGGCGGCGGAACCGCGCGCCGGCCTGCCGCCTGGCTCAGTGCAGCGGGGGCATCACCAGTCCCAAGACCAGCATGAGCGGGATGGTCAGGACCAGACCGATCGCGAAGAAAATGAAGAAGATCTTTTTGTCGTAGCGCACGTGCATGAAGAACAGGATGACCAGCGAGGCTTTGGTCAGAGCAAAGAGAACCAGCAGGGGGAGCTTGGCCGCGAAGGGCAGGTAGCTGGCGGCCAGCTCCAGCGCGGTCAGGACCACCAGCCCGGCAAAGACCAGGGTGTAGGAAGCTCCGTGCGCAGAGGAAACGGCAGGTTCGTTCATGGCTGGGCTCAATAAACCAGGTAGAAGAGGGTGAACAGGATGATCCAGACCACATCCACGAAGTGCCAGTAGAGGCCAAAGGCCTCGACCCCGCGGTGGTTTTCGCGGCTGTACGCCCCACGCAAGGCCGAGGCCAGGACCAAAGCGAGCCAGATCAATCCGATGAATACGTGGGTGCCATGGATGCCCGTGAGGGTGAAGAAGGGCGTGCCGAACGTGCTCGTGACAGAAACCCCCGCTCGAAAGAGCAAAGTCCATTCGACGGCCTGACCCCCCAGGAACATCGCTCCCAGGATCCCGACCCCGATCAGGTTGGCGCGCAAGCCGCGCAGGCTTCCCTTGCGGATCGCTTCGAGCGCCCGCACGACCATGTAGCTGCTGGCAATCAGGACGAGCGTATTGAATGCTACCAGGGGGATGTCCAGAAACGGTCGGGCCAGAGCATATCCTGCCGGATCGTGCAAGCGGATGTACACGTTGGTGAGAATAAGCGCGAGGAAGAAGACGGCCTCGCTGCCGAGAAAAACCCAGATCCCGAGCTTGGGGTTGTCGCGCTCGGCGACCGGCGCCATGGCGGGACGGTATTCAGTCATTGCGCCCCTCCTGCGGATCGACCTCGCGGGAGAACTCGCGGTTTTCTTGGGTCCAGCGCCAGATGGCGATGAGCAGGACTCCCAGGCCGAGCAGGCTCACCCAGAGGGTCGAGATCACCCCCGCCATGATCATCGTCAGCCCGATCGCCAGGACGAGGGGCCAGAGACTGGGCCGGGGCATGTGCAGGTTGGGTGCCGGTGAATTGTCCATGGGCAACTCCTAGCGGGTGTGCACGCCGCCGACCGGGAGACCCCTGGACTGGGCGGAGGTCTCTTCGAGCCAGCGAAAGAAGACGATGGAGAGGGCTGTGAGGTAGACCATGTGGCTGGGGACCCACATCAGGACCCCGCCCAGGACCTGATCCCCCAGGGCGCTCGTGCCCCAAATCCTTGGAACGGTCAAGTAAAAGGAGTACAGAGGCTGGTGGGCAAAGACCAGCAGTGCGGACAGGGCGGTGCAGGGGAACCCGAGCAGGAAAAGGTAGACCATTTGGGTGAGGGTGGAAGCCCGAGGAGCATCTCTCGGCAGCTGTCCCAGCACCGGCCACCAGCCGATTACAGACGCCGCCAGAAAGGAGAGGTGCTCAAAAGCATGCAGGCTCTCATTCTCGAGGGCCGCGTTGTACAGCCCGGGCAGATGCCAGATCCACATCACCCCGCTATAGAGGAGGAACGCGACCAGCGGCCGAGTGGCGGCGCGCAAGGCGCGGCGGGGCCATCCCGCCGGAACGATCCAGCCCATGAGCCAGGGGGGAATGCCCTGCAGCCACAACGGCCCCGCCACCAGCAGGAAGAGCAGATGCTGGACCATGTGGGCGCTGAAAAGGTACTGGTCCCCCAGCACGTCGAGCGGCGAGACCAGAGCCAGGAGCACCACCAGCGTGCCCAGATGGAAACCGGCTTGCTGCCCGGCCGAGGGAGTCCGATCCCCTCCCAGCCGCTGCCGCAGGGGACCGACGGCAAGAAGGTACCCCAGGGTGAGGAGGATCACCCCGGCGATGGCCGTGGGTTCGGGCTGCCAGCCGAGCGCCCAGAAGGCCGATAGGTCAGACCACATACAGTCCCAGGAACATCACGACCCAGACGGCCGTGACGAAGTACCAGAACCAGGCAGACACCTGGACCGCAATATGGCGATGCGCGCTGAAATCGCCCAGACGAGCCCGCAGGTAGGCCAGGATCACGATCACCATCCCCGCGACCACGTGCAAGGCGTGGAACCCCATCAGGGTGAAGAAGACCCCCCCGAAGGCCTGATCGCCTGGACGCAAGCCCAGGCGCAGGAACTCAAACAGCTGCCCTGCAATGAAGACCGCTCCCAGGAGCACGACCAGGAGCAGCCTGGCTTGCAGCCCCTGCCGATCCCCCCGGGCGATCGCCCGGTTGGCGCGCGAGATCACCAGGGCGCTCAGGAGCAGGATCCCGGTATTGAGCCCGGGCACGACCAGCTGGCTGAGGCCGACCTTTTGCAGGGGCCAGTTCGGCTGGCTGAGGCGCAGGAACAGGTAAGCGGTAAGCAGGGTGCCAAAGAAAACCGCCTCGCTAGCCAGGACGGCCAGAAGGCCCGTTTTCGCCAGTCCTTCGTCACGCCTGCGCGCTTCGACCGCGGTTCTCATTGTCCCGCCCTCCAGTCTGCTTGCTCGGGATGCTTCTCGTCCCACAGGGGCCGGCGCCCGCCGACCGTCGGGATTTCCTTAAAGTTGTAAGGCGCCGGAGGGGAACTGGTCTTCCACTCGAGGGTGAAGGCGTCCCAGGGGTCGGCCAGGCCCTGCGCCGGCCGCCGCATGGTGCGGATGAAATTCCACAGGAGCACCAGGAACGAAATGGCAATCAGGAAGGCACCCACGCTGGCCAAGAGGTTCAGGCTGCTCCAGCCCTGATCGGGAGAGTAGGTGTAGATCCGGCGCGGCATGCCCAGCAGGCCCAACACGATGAAGGGCATGAACACCAGGTTCATGCCGATGAACATCAACCCGAAGTGCAGCTTGCCCAGCGCCTCGCTGAGGATTCTTCCGGTCATCTTCGGGAACCAGTAATAGAGCCCGGCGGTCAGCCCGAAGACCGAGCCTCCGAAGAGCACGTAGTGCAGGTGGCCGACCACGAAATAGCTGTCCTCGACCTGCCAGTCAATAGGGATGACCGCCAGCATGATCCCGGTAATGCCGCCGATCACGAACAGGGCGATGAACCCGATCGCAAACAGCAGGGGGGTGGAGAGGCGCAGCTTGCCCCTCCACATCGTGGCGAGCCACGAGAAGATCTTGACCCCGGTCGGCACCCCGATCGCGAAGCTGTCGGCAGAAAAGACGGCCAGCGAGGCCGCGGGCAGGCCCGTGGTGAACATGTGATGGGCCCAGACCATGAACCCCAGCAGGCCGATGGCCACCGAGGAGTAGGCCACCACGCGATAGCCGAAGAGCGGCTTGCGCGAGAAAACCGGGACCACCTCGGAAACGATGCCCATGGCGGGCAAGATGAGGATGTAGACCTCGGGGTGGCCGAAGAACCAGAACAGGTTCTGCCACAGCAGGGCGTTGCCCCCCGCCCCCACGTTGTAGAAATGAGTCCCCAGCTGGCGGTCCAGGAGAAGCAGGAGCACGGCCACGGTCAGCGAGGGCAGGGCGAAGACCGCGATCAGCGAGGTGACCAGGAAGGCCCAGACGAAGATCGGCATGCGGTCGAAGGTCATCCCCGGGGCGCGCAGCTGGATGATGGTGACGATGAAGTTGATCGAGCCGATCGTGGTGGAGAGCCCCAGAAGCAGGATCCCCAGGATCCAGAAGTCGATGCCGCTGCCGGGGGAGAAGGCGCGCTCGGTGAGCGGCGCATAGCTGAACCAGCCGTCGGAAGGAGCCCCTCCCAGAGGAAAGCTGCTGTACATCAAGATTCCGCCCAAGACGAAAACCCAGTAACTGAGCGCGTTAAGCTTGGGAAAAGCGACGTCGCGTGCTCCGATCAGGAGCGGAATCATATAGTTGGCGAAACCGACTCCCAGAGGCATGACCGCCAGGAAGATCATGGTGGTCCCGTGCATGGTGAAGATCTGGTCGTAGAGATCCGGGTTGAGCACGGTGCCGTTGGGCTGCGCCAGCTGCATGCGGATGAGCATCGCTTCCAGCCCGCCTACCAGAAAGAAAACGAATCCGGTGCTCAGGTAGAGCAGGCCGATGCGTTTGTGATCGACCGTCATCAGCCAGCTCATGAGCCGGCTCTCCGGTCGCAGGAGGGGAAACGGGAACGGTCGCGCTTGAGCTGGTGTGGTCATGTCAACCCTGCTTACTTGAGCGTGTCCAGGTAGGCCAGAACCGCGGTGATCTCGTCATTGGAGAGATGAATGACCATGTCATTCCCCGGCAGCATGCCCTGCGGGTCCTCGATCCATTCGCTCATCTGCCCGATCGGAATCGAGCCACCCGCTATCGTCTGGCGTGAGAAAACGTGCGTCAGGTTGGGCCCGATCGTGCCCCGAGCGGTGGTGCCGTTGACCGTGTGACATCCCGAGCAAACCCCCTTGATGACAATCTGGTAGCCCTGCTGCTCCAGGTCGGTCTGCGGCGCAGGGGGCGAAGCTTGCTGAGCCGCCACCCAGGTTTGAAAATCCTGCGCGGATTGCACCACAACCTGGAAGCGCATGTGCGCGTGCTGCAGCCCGCAGAATTCGGCGCACTGCCCGTCAAAGGTCCCGGTTTGATTACTCTGGAGCCACATCAGGTTGGTCTGCCCAGGGATGACATCGGTCTTGCCGGCCAGCTGGGGCACCCAGAAGCTGTGGATCACGTCGGCCGACACGAGCTGGACCCGGACCGATTCGCCCACCGGGATGTGCAGCTCATTGGCCGTGACGATCCCCAGGCTGGGGTAATCGAACTCCCACCACCACTGATGGCCAACGACCTGGACCGTGAGATCCCCCGCGGAGGGCGAGGGAGGGGCCACCGCCGCCATGACGCCCAGGGTGAGGCCAAAGAGGATGAGGACCAGGCCAATGGGGATAGCCGTCCAGAGGATCTCGAGGGACCGGTTTCCGTAGACCTGTTTGGGTTCGGCCAGATCGCCCTTGCGGCGCCGATCGCGGAGCGCGATGAAGAGGATCAGCCCCTCGACCCCCAGGAATACGACGGCCCCCATCGCGAGCACGATCCAAAACAACCAAGCTTCCTTGCCTGCGATGTAGCCGTGGGGAGCCAGAAGATCCTGGGGGCTTGAACACCCGCTCACGAGGAGGCCCAGCAGAACGGGCGCCACAGTTTTGAATCCCAGTTTCATTGAGAGTGTCCTCCCAGGGGACCGAGCCATCCGCTCCACGTCCCCTTTGCCATGACCTGCTGAGAGCAGGCTGCCAGACCCTGTGGAAGGTCAAGCCGGACAATTATTACCCTGTAACGCCAAATTGTCCATACCCAACTTTACAACCTTCTAAACGGTATGCCAAAGAAATCTAGCAGAGGGGCTCCGATTTCGAACGGCTGGCCCCTGGCCCCTCGAGAGCCACCCAGGGAATGCGCCAGGATCCGCCCGCCCAATCCGGGAAGGCCTCCAGCGGGTGGAGCCTCCTCGCAACCGGGCTCCCCTCCCGCCAGGAGAGAAATTGAAAAGGCCGGGCTGGTGCCCGGCCTTGCAAGCTCCGAAACGGAGACGCCTCTTGGTTTGGGCTAGCTCTTCTTCGCCCGCTCCTCCATGCGCACCAAGGCGGCGTCGATGATGCTGCGAGCGGCGAGCAACGCTTCTTTGCGCGCCGTGCGCCGATGGTCGGCCAGCTCAGGCGGGAAGAAGGCCTCGATGCTCTTGCGCATCTCCTCCCCGGCTGCTTTCAGATGCTCCCTGGCCTCGGCTGGGATGAATCGATCATGGGATTTGTCGCTCTTGGACGTCTCAGGCATAGTCATCACCTCCTGCGCTGAACCCCTTCGCGCAACCTTGCCGGGGGCACCTTCACCCCCGTCTGCCCGCATTATAAACCCTCGAGGCGAGGGAGCCAAATCCCCAGGACAACCCGGCCCGGTCGATCCTTGGGTCCCCTTTGTCAGGGCCGGACGTAGATCGGATTGGAGAAGATCCAGCCTCGTTCCTTTCCCCGAAAGCGAATCCAAGCTTGCAGGCGGTACGGCCCCGGCTCCTGGACAGGCTGTTGCATCTCCTGCCCTTCCCCTGCAAATACCAGCCCCTGCCCGGCCCGCTGGACCTCGATTCTGGCCCTGCGCGGGAGCTCCGCTCGCAACACGCATTGGCCTGCCGCAAGGGCAATCTCACCGCCCAGGCTCGCCTGGGCCTTTCCGGCCTCTGCCCAAAAGCGGAAGCCACGGGTCGACCCGGGCAGGTCGTAGGCGACCCAGCTGGCCCCGTGGGCCAGGGCCTCCAGGATCGTCCTTCGATCGCCGCCCGCCTCGCCGCGGAGCGGATCAGCGATCAGCAGGTGAGTGTTGACGGTCCGGAACAGGTACTCGTACGGAAAGACCACGACCTTCCAGACCCCGGATCCGAAGACCAGGCCGTGCGAATCCGTGCCCCCAAAGACAGCCACCCGCTTTCCCTGCGAGAGAAGCTGATCCCATTTGGCGAGGGTCTCGGGAAACGGGGCGCGGATCCCGAGCGAAGGGAAGAGCACGTACAGGATGGTACGAGGCCAGGATCGCAGCAGGGCCTTGAACTCACTCATGTAGTTCCACAGCTCGAAGCCAGCCTGCCCGGTGACCTCCCAGCTCACCCAGCTCAGATCCCCCTCCCCGATTGCGGGCCCCGGCCGTTCAAAGGGATGCGCCAGGAACGCCACCCCTCCGGCCGCCTTCACCCCGTCGATCAAGAGCTGTGGGTCGTGCGCCAGGTTGGCTAGCTCGCGCTCGGCTCCCAGCGCCAGGAGGTGATTCTTTTGGGGCTCGCGCTGCCGATCGTGAATCTCCTCCCCCACCAGTAGAAGCAGACGGCGGCCGTCCGGTGTGCTGCGGTAACCTTCCAGGCCCTGAACCCATACGTTGTGGTCCGTGACCACAATGAAGTCCAGCCCCTGCTCCAGCGCGATGCGGGCCAGGTCCGCGTGATACAATGCGCCGTCGGAATACGGCGTGTGGATGTGAAGGTTGCCGACGATCTCGATCATGCCCACCTCGCCTCGCCACGGAGCATAGCACACCCCACAGGCTCGTGTCATCAACCATGGACAACCAAGCGGTCGCCGCGAAGTTCGACGAACTCGCTGATTTGCTCGCCATCCAGGGCGAAAGCTCATTTCGGGTGAACGCCTATCGACGCGCCGCCGAAACGATCCGCGGCTTGGGGCGCGACCTGGAGGAGATCGCCCAAGCGGGGGAACTCCAGGAGATCCCGGGGGTGGGCCAGGCGATTGCCGAGAAGATCGAACAGCTGCTCTCGAGTGGAAAGATGGAAGCGCTGGAGCGGACGCGCAAGGCGGTCCCGCCCAGTCTGCTCGAGCTGCTTCAGGTCACTGGGGTCGGACCCAAGCGCGCTGCCCTCTTTTGGAAGGAACTCCGCATCACGGACCTGCGCGGGCTGGAGAAGGCGGCCCGCGCCGGGAAGCTTCGCACCGTCCGAGGCCTGGGCCCTGGGGTGGAGAAGAACATCCTGACCGGGATCGAGGCGCTCGCGCGCCGCACGGATCGCCTCCCCATCGGCACGGCCTGGCCGCTGGCGCAGGAGCTGCTCGAGCGGCTGCGCCAACAGGGCGCGGTGCGGGCGGCCGAACCCGCGGGCAGCCTGCGGCGGCGGAAGGAAACCGTGGGGGACCTGGATCTCCTGGCCGCCAGCAGCGACCCGAAGGAGGTCCTGGCCCTCTTCAGCCAGGATCCCCTGGTGACCCATGTCATTGCCCGGGGCCAGACCAAGGCCTCGGTCGAGCTCAAGGGAGGCATTCGCGCCCAGCTCTGGGTGCACCCGCCCGAGCGCTTCGGCACCGCGCTCCAGTATGCCACCGGGTCCAAGGAGCACAACGTTCGACTGCGCGAACGCGCCCTCAGCCTGGGGCTGTCCCTTTCGGAACATGCCTTGACGCGCAAGAACGGCAAGGAAATCCTTTGCGCCTCGGAGGCCGAGGTGTACGAGCACCTGAAACTGCCCTGGATTGCTCCCGAGCTGCGCGAGGATCGAGGCGAGATCGAGGCCGCCCTGGCGGGGAAGCTCCCTTCCCTGCTGGAGCTCTCCCAGATGACCTCCGACCTGCACACGCACAGCACCTGGAGCGACGGGCGTGCCAGCATTCTCGAAATGGCTCAGTCGGCCCGCGATTTGGGTCTCAAGGTCCTGGCCATCACCGATCACTCCCAGAGCCTGGGGGTTGCCAATGGCCTCAGCCCGGCCCGGCTGCGCGAACAGAGGAAGGAAATCCAGGGCGTCCAACGCAAGCTCGGCGACTCCATCCTCCTCCTGCAGGGATCCGAGGTGGAGGTGCGGGCCGATGGAGCCCTGGACTACCCGGATGAGGTCCTGGCCGAGCTGGACCTGGTGATCGCCGCGGTCCACACCTCGCTCCGGCAAGGACGCGAGCACATCACCGAAAGGATGCTGCGGGCCATCCGCAACCCGTACGTACATCTGGTCGCGCATCCTTCCGGCCGGTTGATCCCGGATCGGGAGCCGGCCGACCTGGACATGGAAGCCATCCTGAAGGAGGCGTCCGAGCGGAAAGTGACGATGGAGATCGACGCCAACCCGGCCCGCCTCGATTTGAATGATGCCCACGCACGGCGAGCGGCGGAGCTCGGCTGCCTCCTGGCCATCAACACGGACGCTCACAGCCCACAGGAGTTCGCCCTGCGTGAATATGGCGTCGGGGTCGCCCGACGCGCCTGGCTCACCCGCAAGGAGGTGGTAACAGCCTGGAAAACCGGGAAGATCCAGGATTGGCTCAAGCGGCGCCAGCCGAAGGGCCGGTGATCAGCCCCATGCCCTCTTCTCCGACCGATCCGCAAGGCTCTGGCCGCCCGGCTCGTCCTCCGCTCTTTCCTTGGTGGCAGTGGCCTCTGGGAGGTCTTGTCGGGCTCCTGCTGGCGATCCTGGGGTGGGCGCTCTTTCTCGCTCTCCCGCTTCCCTCGAGCTCGGCCCAGGTCGTTCCCCCGCAATTCACCGTCTATCCGCCGCCCAGTTTGACCCCCGGGGCGAGCCCAGTTCCGCTTGAAGCCACCCCGAGCGCGGTCCCGCCGACACCGGGTCCCGGGGTCCTGGGGGTAGGCGGGTCTGTCCAGGTGGTGGGTACGGGCAGCGACGGCTTGCGGCTGCGCGACAAGCCCAGCCTGAAAGGGGGCATCCTCCTGGTGGTGGGCGACAACGAGGTGTTCTCGGTTCAGCAGGGCCCCGAGCGGGCGGACGGCTACACCTGGTGGTACTTGCAGGGCCTGTATGATCCCACCCGCAAGGGTTGGGCCGTCCAAAACTATCTGCAGGCCGTAAACCCCTAGCGTCGCGTCCTTCAACCAAACTGAATAAGGTGGCCGGACATGAGCTTTGCTCGGCTCCACGATTATGCGGTGATTAGAGGGTCAGCGGCCATCCGAGGGGGTTCTCCCCCGGATTCGGGATGCCGCACTCACCCGCGCGGCAAATAGCCGCCGGATGAGCCGGAACATCGCCAGCCTGCCCTGGATGAATCGACGATCGCGCTGAGCATTGGCGAATCTGACCTTCGCCGTTTCGTATACCTCGGCGTCTATCGCATTGAGCGCGGCTATCTGCTCAAGATGACGTGGTTCGAATTCAAGCCTACCGGAAGAGGCGCTCCGGTTGACGGAGACGTACACGGGGATGCTCCAATTCAGCATGGCGCTGAAGGCGATGACACTCTCATCAAAACGCTCTTGGAGGCCGTAGCCAGCGATCCTGTGCAGGAGGTTCTCGAGGGCCAGGTCTCTCGCGCCGGAAGCAGACATCTTCTCGATCAGGTAGGGGGAGCCAACCACGCCCCGATTGATCAGCATCTTGGTTTGCAGGTTGGACAGTTCTCCCTTGCCGCTCCTCAGGAATCGGCCGAGATCGAATGACTCGGGCGGGAATTCATCCCTCAGATAGAGAACCTTGCCCGCGTAGACATGCTGGCAAAAGGACCTGACGCGCGCGATCGGATCCCTGAGGAAGGTGATCACCGTCGCCCCGTCTGCTGCGGGTACCCCGGTCGCGATGGGCGCGTGACCGATGAACAGGAACACGTTCTCTCTCTCGCTTTCCGAAAGATCGTTATACCGGCGCACGTCGTCGCCGATCTCGCCCGTGAACTGGAAACGCGCCTTGCCGCGGTACTGGCGCAGCAGGATCTGCGTGAACGTCGTGCCGGCCGTCCGCGGGATGTGGAGGAACCTGAGGCGTCTGATCAAGCGCGGGCTGCTCAAGGCCAAAAGCGGGGCTCCCTGCTTATCCGGGCCGAGGTGGTCAGGATAGCAGGCACTCCGCAATCATAGCCCATTTCAGATCCCGGAAAGTTCGAGCCGTCGACTCGAGAAGCCTGTCGGTGAAACGGCCCCGATCCAGCCCGAGGACATGGCGCCTTCTGAAAGAAAGCGGCTCGCAAGTTGCGAACGGCGGGTGGAGATCACGACCACCCGCCTGGGGCTCGCTGCGGAAACAATTGAGTAGGGAGAGCAGGTCGCCCGCTCCCCCTCTCACACCACCGGACATGCGGGTCCGCATCCGGCGGTTCGGTGAACGTCAGGGCACCAAACGAGCCTTAGCCCTCGAGCCCTTGTTAGCGGTCCGTGCCGGGAACGACTCGGCCCTCTGGCAGGAGCCCAGCGGCTTCACCGCCTTCGCCCCACCAGCAGTATCCCCATTCGGGGAAAGCGGCCTTCTTTGTTCGTTCCACGAACTTTCCACTCCAGGCACATTCACCGTTCGGCCCTTCCCGGTGGATACCTGCGACCTAACCGGTACTATGGCCTCGGCTGACCCCTGTCGCTTCAGCCCGGCTTCTCAGCCGAGGTTGCCATGTATCTTGGCATAGCGACAGGTCTCCCCAGATAAGAGCGTTGGCTGTCCCCGCATCCCTGCCCGATTTACCGCTTTGCCCCTTGATGGCCTGGACTTCGTGGTCCGATGCCCACTCGTCCGAGCTCACGGCCTCTGATCGGGTTCGTGTCCCTCAGGTCACGGTTTTGCCTCCGGCTTCCTCCGGACCCCGCCTCGCGGCGACGCCCTTGCCCTTGGCTACGGTTGGTGCCATCAACCCCCGGGAAGAACTTTCACCTTCCTAGTCAGCGCCCATGCTGGGCGTACATCGACAAGCAGATGGCGATGGCCATCTGCTGGTTACGCCTCCCGTCCTTTGGAAGCTCAGGCGCGCTTCGCCTCGCGCGCTCCCCCCACTCGGCCCCGCAGAACCGCGAAGGATACGCCGGCAAAGTAGACCAGGTAGGCCAGAACCTGGGTGAGGGAGGGCGAACCGCTGTACCCGAAAAGAGCCTTGAGAATCTGTCCCGTGAACGAGGTCTCGTTCACCCACCCGTTCGTATTCCAAAGGGGATCAATGATGGCCGGGACCCAGCCGGCCTGGTTGAACTCTTGGATGCTGTGGCCAACCAGCCCCGCGGCGAAGAGCAAGAGCAGAGCGCCGCTTGCGGAAAAGAAGCTTCGCAGGTTGAGGCGCAGCGCCGTGGCAAAGAGTCCCCAGCCGAGGCAGGCGGCCAGCGCCAAACCCAACCCTCCACCGACCAGCGTCTCCTGCGGGGAGGCACGGAAGGCCGCAGCGACAAGGAACAACGCGGTCTCGACCCCCTCCCTCAGCACGGAAAAGAAAGTGATTGCAAAAACCCCCCAGCCTTGTTTCCGAGAGATGGCCCTGCGCGCCTCGTCCGCCAAGCTGGAGCTGAGGTTCTTTCCCACGCGGCTCATCCAGAAGATCATCCAGCTGAGCAAGGCCGCGGCCAAAAGCATCGTGAGCGCTTCGAAGATCGCCTCGGACGACCCTTGCAAGGACGTCCCCAGCCCTTGGAGCATTGCCGCCGTGATCCCGCTCACGGCTACCGCCGAGCCAACCCCCAGCCAAGCGGGAGCCGCTAAGTGTGGCCGTCCTGCTCGCGCAAGCACGCCCAAGACAATGCCCACGACCAGGGCGGCCTCCAGTCCCTCTCGAAGTCCGATCAGTAGCGCCGGCAACGTGCTGAGCCAGAACATCCAACCCATCCGGAAGATCTCCTCACCCTGGGGCCAACCTTGGACGGGGGCAATCATAAAGCCGGAGGAATAGGATCTACATATGGAGAATATTGCTAAGAGGACGACCCACGCCAGGGTCTGGGGCTTGGAGGTTCTTTCCTGGTTCCGCAGCCTTGGCGCTTCATGATGATTTGACTGCCCGATCGTCCTGAGCAGGAAAAGCGCCAGAAACGGCGGCAGGATTGCAGGTTGCCCCCTGCGGGACCCAACTCCCCCTTTTGCTCGCACGGCCGATTTGCTCAGAAGCTGCATGCTTTTCCCGTCGCTTGGGTCTCGGCCCAAATAGCAGGCGATGCCACCGATCTTGCGTATCATCGCCGGAGCGCAAGAATGCTAGTTCCGCCCCTTGTTGACCGTGCGGTTCTCCGGGCCGTATAATCCCGCCACTGCTTGTTGCGCAGCCTCGCCTTCCCTCAGCACTCTTTGCAACAAGGCAAGACGTTATGCATGAAGGACAGCTTCCTCTAATCCGCATTGGCGGCACGCCCACGGAGATGGGCATGGAACTGGGGCGCAAGCGCAGCGCCTCGATCAAGCGCATGATCGGCAACGTGCGCCAGTTCCTCGATTCCACCTACGACCAGGTCCACCTCAGCTGGACGGACGCCCTCCTTCAGGCCCGGAAGTATGAACCCTTCAGCCAGGAGCACACCCCCCGCTACCTGGAGGAACTGCGCGCTGTGGCGGAGGGGGCCGAAGTCGAAATCGACGAGGTCATGGTGCTCAACTGTCTGGAGGCCATCACGGTCGACGCCCTTCATCTGTTGGGCTGCACCACCTTCATGGTCAACGAAGATCACAGCCAGAATGGCCATGTCCTGGTCGCCCACAACGAAGACTGGATCCCGGAGGACGAGGACGAGGTGTTCCTGGTGCATGCCCAACCCGAAGGGGAGCCGGCCTTCCTGGCCATGACCTACGGGGCGCTGCTCCCGAACATCGGGTTTAACTCGGCCGGCATCGCTCAATGCTGCGACTCGGTGTACCCCAGCGACGTGCGCGTGGGGGTGCCCCGCATCTTTGTTTCGCGCGGCGTGCTTGCGTCGCGCACGATATCGGATGCCATCTACACTACGCTCACCCCTCATCGCGCGGCCGGATACAACCACTTCCTGGTGCATTCCAGCGGCGAAGCCTATAACGTCGAGGTGTCGGCCCGCCACCACTCCATTGCCTATGCCGGAAACGGGAACCTGGTCCACACGAACCATTACCTCAGCCGGCACATGGCCCGCCTGGAGAGCAGCTCCGACCTCCTGATCGGCTCGCGGGTGCGCTACTTCCGCGCCCAGCGGCTCCTGCGCCATCGCCCCCGCCACAACATCCAATCCCTGCAGGAGATCCTGCGGGATCACGTCAACTACCCCAATTCCGTCTGTTCCCACGAGGCGATCGACGACAACCCGCTGGACCGCCAAAAGACCATTTGCTCCATGATCATCGACCTGACCGAAAAGCAGATGCACGTCGCCTGGGGCAATCCCTGCGAGGGTCAGTACTACACCTATTGCCTTGAGTCCTAGATCCCCCGCAATCCCGCCCATGGCCTCGCTCAACCCCGAATGGGATCAGCTCAATCAAACGATCCTTGCCTGTCGCAAGTGTCCGCGGCTCGTGAGCTGGCGGGAGCAGGTCGCCCGGACCAAACGCCGCGCTTTTCGAGACTGGACCTATTGGGGAAAACCGGTCTCGGGCTTCGGCGACCGGGAGGCCCGGATCCTGGCCGTGGGCCTGGCGCCCGGCGCGCACGGTTCGAACCGAACCGGGCGGATGTTCACCGGCGACGCCTCGGGGGAATTCCTGTATGCGGCCTTGCATCGCGCTGGGCTGGCCAGCCAACCGACCTCGACCGAGCGGGAAGATGGGCTTTCCTTGCAGCGCGTGTTCATTTCCGCGTTGTGCCGGTGCGCGCCTCCCGAGAACAAACCCACGACGCAGGAAATCACCAATTGCCTGCCGTTCCTTCAGAGGGAGATGGACTGGCTGCCGCGCCTGCAGGTCCTGGTGGCCCTGGGGCGCATGGCCTTCGACCAGATCTTGCGCCTCTACCGCGACCGGGGCTTTGAGACCAGCAGGCTGGCTTTCGCCCACGGCGCCCGCTATCCTCTGGGAGATGGGCTCCCCTGGCTGATTGCTTCCTATCATCCCAGCCGTCAAAACACCCAGACCGGGCGCCTCACCCGGCCGATGTTCGACCGCATCTGGAAGGAGGCGAAGGCGCTGCTCTGAAAGAACAGCCCTTCAGCCTGCCGCCGTCGTCCCGCCCTGGGGAATGACCAGGGAGTCGCGCAGGTTCTCCTCGATCCAGTCGGCCAGCGGATCCCCTCCCGGCTCTCCGCCCACCTGCTCTCGCGCCAGGGGACCGGGAAGGAAGCGATGGAGGGACTCCCGGGGCATCAAAGCCTGTTCCAGAGGCACCGGGTATCCGCGCTCGCGGGAAATGCGGCGGACGAAGACCGGCGCCTGGGTGACATAGCATCGCGCCGCGGCCAGTTTATGCTCCCAGACGGGACCCAAATCCAGGACGAAGTCCGCCGGGTCCTGGGCGTTGCTCAGGCGCGGGCGAGGGTGCGCGGGGAAGAAGGCGCTGAACCCGTAGAGCGCGGGTCCACTCGCCACCCGCTCCACCGCAAGGCGCGCCACTTGGTGGGCCAGCTGGTGGGCCGGGTGCCCATACTCCCCGGTCGAGCCGTGGGTGACAACCGCCGAAACCCTGTGGACGCGCAAGAGGGCGGCCAGCCTTTCCGCCGCCTCCTCCGGATGGTCGGTGAATGGGAAGAACTCCTCGCTGCTTTTCATCTCGGGGTCGCGGTATCCGAGGAACGACAGGGAGCGGGCGCCCAGAGCTTCGACGGCACAGCGCATCTCCCTCTCCCGCACGGAGCCCAGCTCGCTGCGAGCGCAGACGGGCGGCTCGCCGGCTTCTCCCCCCTCGCCTCGGGTTGCGCTGACCACGTGCACCGCCACCCCGCCCTGCGCGAGGAGCGCCATGGTTCCGCCAAAGAACACGGTTTCATCGTCGGGATGGGCAACGAAACACAGGATCTCCATCAAATCTCCTGATCCGGGGCACACAGCCGACCGCCCGGTGGGAGAGCCCGCCGCTGGCCTCCCCGCCGGCCCCCTCTCGGCATGGGTGGGATCACCCGGCCGCACCGTCCCCAACGCGTCGAGGCGGCGTGCGGAATGGCAATTGGAGGTAGTGGGTCAGTTTGAATCGGCGCTTGCCTTGACGCGGCGTTCGGGCTAGAGTAGGCGCATGCCAAAGCGTTCAAGCAAGAAGCGCCCAAGGGATGATCCGAACGTCTTGGCCGCGGAGATCGTGGCGGAGGAGGCTCCGCCTGAGCCAGAAAGGCCAATCGCGGACGAGGCCGAGCCCACCGAGGAGAGGAAAAACCCCCACGCGCAGGCGCTAGGTCGTCTGGGAGGGAAGAAGGGCGGAAAGGCTAGGGCTGCGAAGCTGTCGGCCAAGCGCCGCCAGGAAATCGCAAGGATTGCTGCGAGAGCACGCTGGAAGAAAAGTGACTAGGCGACCGCATCGATTTCCTCGAACGCCCCCTCCTCCTCAATCTCATTCAACCTCTCAAGTACCTCCAGTTCCTCGACATCTCTGGTGAAATCCAACACCATTTGGATTGGCTGCTCGCTGGGGTGCAAATCGTTGTAGCTGTCCACGTCAGCCTTTGTCTGACGGCATTCTTCTACGATGTGATTTCGGCGCAACTGAAAGGCCATTGCCATATGACTGCGTGGCGCCGTGCGAATATCGTTCCATAGCATTGTCTGCTCACAGCCACGCCTTACCTCTGCCGGATGCTTCGCACAAACGCGCCTGCCCCTCGAGTCGGTGAGGTACTCTTCACGCATGGCTTGCGCATGTCTCGGGCGAGTATCTTCTCAATCGCCGGGGCTCGGAGATCATACCTGTGGGTTCTGATAACCCACCGGGCAATCTCCTTTGTGCTGGCGGGCCATTCCTGACCGTCCTGGCGGTATTCTCTCACAATCCGCTGCAATTGCTTCGCATAGTCGGCCATCGGATGTACTCCTTCCCAGCCTCAGACCAGGACTGGGCAGGCGTGACCGTACCCGTCCGTCATCGCTACAGGTGTGATCGTGCTTCGAATGGGCACAAGCATCTGACGAAACAAATCATAGCGCTCAGTCCGGCGCTGAAGCTGCCCCACAACTAGCCCTGGATGAAGTCCCAGACTCCTCGCGAAGGCTACTACTCGCTTGCGCGAGAAGAGCGGTCCCCCACCCAGCATGAAGTCACTGAGCTCCTGTTGGGGAACGCAGAATTCCGCCGCTGCCGCATTTGCCGCATTCTCCTGGGGTGGCAAATCCTTCGCTCCCGACTCTTCGAAGACCTCAGAATCTACTATTGCCGAGTCCCTCCCGTCTCGGTTGAGAATGTGTTCGATTTCATGTCGCAGCACAAACCAGAAGTTGTCGATCCGATCAAACCTAAGGGACAAGCCTATTACCGGAGAATTGTCGAGCCACAAGCAAACACCGTCAATCTTGGAGGAAGGCAATGGCTCTACAATGACAAGGCACACCCCATTCTGTGCTAGCAACCTCGGAATGTGTCGGATTTCCTCCGGGGCCTCCCTATAGGCTTTCAATGGCTCCAGGGCGGCCCTCAATCCCTTAGCGGAATACCGCGGGACCTGCATGGTGTCGGCAATATGCTTTACCCTGTACAACCAAGCCATCTGAATTGGGCTCATTCCTGCACCCTCGGCGTCGGAGCGCCTCGGGGCAGCCGTGTGCGCGTACTTTGGTTGGTCCGCCAGAGAACCCACTTCAAAGAACCTGAGCAATTGACTTTCCATTACCTGAGCATCCTCGGAGGGACGAATCCACCCTCGAAGGGCCATATCGCGAACGGGATACTGGCTTCGCATTCTGGCCCGATGCTCGATTGGAGAAACATCCTCTCTCGCCTTCCACAGATGGTAGGCTGAATCCAGGTTCATCCAGAACTCTGCGCTAGTCCCCAGTGCAGCAGCGAATTCCCTGGCGGTTTCGGGGGTAATCCCCCTCTTCCCATTGATGATTTCATTCACAAGCCGAAGAGGGCGACCGATGATCTCGGCGAACTCGGTCTGCGTCCAGCCGCGCGCCTCCAATTCATCGAGCAGGTGTTCGCCCGGATGAAAGACCTCTGCCGGCCTTCGATCTCCCATGGGTTCCTCCTTAGCCATTAGTGGTAGTCCTCAAGCGAGACAATTAGCAGCCTCGTCCGTCCCTTTTCCTCAATGCGCTCTACGACAAGTCTCCATTGGTCAGTGACGTTTAGGGCGTGCTGGTGACTTCGATTTCCCTCCAATTTGTGATAGTGCAAACCTTTCAGCGCTCGAAGATCTTGCTCGTCATTGGCCGCATCTATCTTTCCCATTACCTTTCTGAATCCCTTGTCAACCGCAGGGCCATGCCTGAGTGAGGCCTTGGGGTCGTAGTAAGCCTCTTCCGAGTCGCCCTCCCCGAATTCGAATTCCATGCGGCCATAGCATACCACGGCATTGAGGTATACCCAATACCAGTTTTACAGGAAGTGTAAAAGTCACTATTGATATTGCTTGAGCGGTCAAGTATAATAGTTTCATGAATAGGCTGAGCGAGCGCGCTAATGTCATTGGGTGTCTGGTCGAGGGAAACAGCATCCGGGCAACCAGGCGGATAACCGGGGCGTCGAAGAATACCGTTGTCGGCCTGCTGGTTCGCGTGGGGGAAGGTTGCGCGGAGTACCAAGGCCGGGCGATCAGAGACCCCGCCTGCAAGCGCGTTCCGTGCGACGAGATTTGGTCATTCTGCTATGCCAAGCAGAAGAATCTTCCCCCTGAGAAGCAGGGCGTGTTCGGATATGGCGACGTTTGGACCTGGACAGCCCTTGACGCGGAGACGAAGTTGCCCCTTTCCTTCATGATCGGCGACCGGGACAGGGACACGGCTTGGGCGTTCATTGACGATCTTGCGGGGCGGCTTTCAAACCGGGTGCAACTGACCACAGACAGCCACTTTGCCTATCTTGATGCAGTGAAAGAGGCATTTGGGTCGGAGATTGACTACGCCATGCTTCAGAAGCTATACGGAGCATCAGACGAAGGCCAGAGGCACTACAGTCCAGCAAAGTGCATTGGGACCAGGACCGAAGTTGTCCAGGGCAACCCCGACCCAGCCCATATCTCAACCCGCTTCGTGGAACGCCAAAACCTCACGATGCGAATGAGCATGCGGCGCCTCACTCGGCTCACCAACGGGTTCTCGAAGAAGGTCGAGAACCTGACTCCCGCCGTTGCGCCCCACTTCATGCACTCCAACTTCGCCCGCCCGCACCAGAGCTTGACCAAAGCGATCAAGGGCCGCATCACCACCCCGGCGATGGCCGCGGGCTTGGCCGCTAGGCCGTGGACATTGGAGGAGATCGTAAATCTAGAAAAGTCAAACTGACCCACTACCCAATCGCACGGGTGAGTCCCGCCCATCCAGCGCCGACCACCGGGAGCCGATCTGCCTGGCCCCCGGCTGGGTTTGAGTAGCTCCCGCTCTACCCTGCGCGGGAATCATCCCGGACGGCTCGCACCAACGACAGGATCACCCCTACCAAGGCCACGCCGACCGCCGCGAGGAAGCTGGTGTGAATCGCCGTGAAGAGCGCACCGGTTCCGCCTCCGGCGCGCACGAGCACGGTCGTATAGACCGCGCCCCCAAAGCCCACTCCCAGGACCATGCCAACATTCCGTGCGGTGGCCAGGATGCCTGCCGCAATCCCCTGGCGGTTGGCGGGAGCGGAACCCATCAGGGCACTGCTGTTGGGGGAAATAAAGGCCCCGATCCCAAATCCGGAAACCGCGAGGGCCACGACCACCGCGAGTTGCGTGGAAGCAGCCCCCAGCCGGGAGAGTAGGAAAAGGCCGCCCGCCAGCACACCCATGCCGAAGGTGCTCGGGATCCAGATGGGAACGCGGTCCGAGAGGGTGCCGCTCAGGGGAGCGATGACGGCCATGACCAGGGGTTCCGCCGTGAGCAGGAGACCCGCTGCGCCCGGGGTGAGCCCTTTGCCGTCGATTAGATAGAAGGGGAGAAGGAAAAGCACGCAGTACACACAGGCATAATTGGCCACGGCCGCCCCGGTTGAGGCCGAGAAGAGGCGGCTGCGAAATAGGGAAAGATCCAGCATGGGCCCAGCAAGGCTGTGCTGCAAGCGCAGGAAGGCACCCAGCAGCACGGCCGCCAGCGCGAACAGGGCCACAACCGGCAGGGAGCCCCAGCCCCAGGTGGGCCCCTGGTTGAGTGCCAGCAACAACGCCACCAAGCCGGCCAGAAAGAGCAGGGCCCCGGGTAGATCGAATTCTTCCGCGCCCTCGGAGGGCGGATCGGGAGGGACGAAGCGCAGGGTCAAAAGGAAGGCCGCAATAGCCACCGGAACATTGATATAGAAAACCGCGCGCCAAGAAAGCTGATCGGCCAGCCAGCCGCCAAAAGACGGGCCAATGGTGAGACCGAGGTAGGTCAGCGTCGCCTGCAGGCCCAGGGCTTGGCCACGCTGTTTGGCCGGGAAGTTCTTGGTCAGGATGGCCGGTGAACTGGCCGAGAGCATGGCACCTCCCAAGGCCTGGAAGGCGCGAAATACGATCAGCATGGCCGTCGAGTCCGACAGCCCGGATAAGGCCGAGCCGGCCAGAAACAAGAGGAAGCCCAGCTGGAAGACGCGTTTCTGCCCGCGTATGTCCCCCAGCCGCCCGAAGCTGAGCAGCAGTCCGCTCAGTACGAGTAGGTACACAGTGACGACCCACTCGATGCTGGAAAGGTTGCTGCCGAACTCCTTGGCGATCACCGGCAGGACCGTGTTGACCACACTCCCGTCCAGAGCGGACATGAAGGTCGCGACGCCAGCCGTCAGCAGCACCCAATAGCGGTCCCGGTACCGGGGGTCCAGGGGAATGGGGCCCGAGGTCATGCGCTTGCATCCCGTCCCGGAAGAAGCGGGCGACGGGGCCCGTCCGTGCCCCTTGGCACCCCGAGCAAATCCCGGTTGGGCCCTGGCGCGTCCTGTTCCTCGCCGGGAATCCTGGCGCAGGGCCCCCGCCGCCTCTCGAGAGCGCATGGAACCCTCTGGACCGTACCGGGGGTTCTTTCCTCTGGTTTCAATCAAACTCCCGCACGGCGCGGTTCGCCGCCGCGTATCCGCTGCCCAACAAAACCAGGCACCCCGCCGCAAGGAACATCACGGTGGCATGCGCATCCACCAGGAATCCCGCAATCACATACGATACCGGGGCCAATCCCTGGGAGGCAAACATTACCAGGCTCATCAACCTGCCCAGCAGGCCCGTTTCTACCGATCTCTGCAGCCAGGAAACGATGATCACGTTGATGAAGCCGCTGCCCAGCCCCATCCAGGCGACGACCAGCGAGGCGAAGAGGACATTCGGGACGACCCCGACCAAGGCGAGCATCACCCCCATGAGCGAGGTTACTCCGATCGCCAGCCAGCCTCGCCGACGGAGGTGGCCGATCGAACCGGCAACGAGCGCCCCGGCCAACGCTCCTCCCCCCCAGGCGGATAACATAATACCCAGGGCGGTCGCCCCTCCAGCGAAGCGGTGATCCGCGAGCCACGCCGCCCCAACGTTGAAGGGCCCGACGAAGGAAAAATCCACCGTGGCAACAATGACCAGCAGCGCGCGGATCATGGGATGTCCCAGGGCAAAGCGCATCCCTTGCCCGATGTCGGCGAAGAGTGAAGCGGGTTTTCTCCTCCCCCCGGCTCTCGATCCAGGGGCCGCTCCCCCCAGGACCAAGGAAGGTGAGGGAACCCCTCGCATCAGCCCCAGCATGGCCGCCGCAAAGACGAAGGTGAACGCGTCGAATCCAAACGCGACGGGGAGGCCGAGCGCGGATATGGCCAGGCCCGCCGGGGCCGGGCCCACCAACCCCGTGAGCTGGGCCGTGGCCTGCAGCAGGGCATTGCTCCCCTCCAGCTTCCCGGCCTCGACGAGCCGAGGGGTGATGGCCTGAAAGGAGGGGTAGAAGAAGGCATCCACCAGGCCGAAGGCGACCGAAAGGAGGTACAGCTGCCAGAGCTGAGTTGCGCGGAGCAGCACCAGCAGGGTGAGCAATGCGGTGAGGATCGCGCGGAAGGCATTGGAGGCAAGCATCAGGGTGCGGGGCGAGATCCGGTCGCTGAGGGCGCCTCCCAGGAGCATGAAGATCGCCCGCGGGATGGCCCCCGCCATGAGAACCGTGCCCAGGGCCAGGCCCGAGCCCGTCAGCTCGAGCGTCAGCCAGGACAGGGCGACAAAAAAGAACTGGTCGCCCAGGAGCGAGACGCTTTCCCCCAGCCACAGGAGGCGGAAGTTCCGCACGCCCAGGGGCTCCAGCAAGGAGCCTCCCCTGCCTGCTCTCATCTTCTCACCCGGCCTTGAAAACACGAAGGCGAGCGCTTCGCGCCCGCCGCCCATCGTTCGAGCCAGGAAGAGGCTAGGTCCCCTCTTCCCACGAGGTCAGGTATCTCCGCTGCTCCTGGCTCAGGCTGTCGATGCGCACCCCCATCCCCTCCAGCTTGAGCCGTGCGATTTCCCGGTCAAGCTCCTCCGGCAGGCGGTGCACGCCGCGGTCCAGTTCCTTGCCGTGACGGGCCACGTACTCGAGGCTGAGGGCCTGGTTGGCAAACGACATGTCCATCACGCTGGCCGGATGCCCTTCGGCCGCCGCCAGGTTGATCAGGCGCCCCTCGCCGAGCAGGTTGATGCGGCGCCCATCCGCAAGCGTGTACTGCTCGACGTACTCGCGCATCCGGCGCTTGCCCTTGGACATCTTTTCCAGGGCAGGGATGTCGATCTCGACATTGAAGTGACCCGAGTTGGCCAGGATCGCCCCATCCTTCATCCTCTGGAAGTCGTGTCCGTCCAGCACCTTGATGTCCCCCGTGAGGGTGCAGAAGATGTCGCCCAGTGCGGCCGCCTCCTCCATGGGCATCACCCGGAAGCCGTCCATGACGGCCTCCAGCGCCGGGAGCGGGTCGACCTCCGTGACGATCACGTTCGCCCCCATCCCACGGGCGCGCATCGCCAGGCCCCGGCCGCACCAGCCGTACCCCGAGATCACGAAGGCCTTCCCGGCCAGGAGCACATTGGTGGCCCGAATGATCCCGTCCAGGGTCGACTGCCCGGTTCCATAGCGGTTGTCGAAAAAGTGTTTGGTCATGGAGTCGTTCACGGCGATGATCGGGAAGCGCAGGGCACCGTCCCGGGCCATGGCCCGCAGGCGGATGACCCCGGTCGTGGTCTCCTCCGTGCCGGCCCGGACCTCGGCGCACTGCCCCGGGCGCTCCTTGTGCAGGGTGGAGACCAGGTCCGCGCCGTCATCCATCGTCACCTCCGGCCGGTAATCGAGGACGGCGCGAATGTGCTTGTAGTAGGTCGGGCTGTCTTCTCCCTTGATCGCATACACCGGGATCTCGGAATGAACGACCAGGGAGGCAGCCACGTCGTCTTGCGTCGAAAGAGGGTTGGAGGCGCACAGGGCAACATCTGCGCCGCCCAACTGAAGCGTGTGCATGAGATTGGCCGTCTCCGTGGTCACATGCAGGCAGGCCCCCACCCGCAGGCCCGATAGCGGGCGCTCCTTTTCAAACCGCGCCCGGATCAGGCGCAGCACGGGCATCTCCTGCTCCGCCCACTCAATGCGCAGTCGGCCGCCCTCGGCCAGCTTCTCATTCTTGATGTCGTATTCGCGAGCCATGCCTCCTCCTCCTTGTGCCGAAGCCCGGCGGCTACGTCCTGCGCCCCGGTTCGCCGCCGGGGGGCTCGAGCGCCTCGCGCAACAGGCGGCCCTCGCCGAAAACCCGCTCGAACCTTGCGATGAAATCGTCCGGGGTGAATGTGTGACTCTGCGTCCCTTCCTGCTCCAGGCAGTAGGCGGCGGCGAGCGCCGCAATCCGCCCGCTGGTTTCCCAGTCCATCCCACGCAGATAGCCCTTAAGCAAGCCGCCGCGGTAGGCATCGCCGACCCCCGTCGGATCGGTGATTCGCTCCGGCGGCACCGCCGGGATCGAATACACCTTGCCTCCAGTTTCAATGCGGGAGCCCTTTTCTCCCAGCGTGACCACAAGCACCCTCGCGATCGCCGCGATCTGAGCCGGAGACCAACCCGTCTTCTTGCTAATCAACCCGAACTCATACTCGTTGCAGATCAGGCCGGTGCAGGTGCCGATGCCCCGCGCCAGCTCCGGTCCCTCGAAGCGCGCCACCTGCTGGCTAGGGTCATAAAAATAGGGGACCCCGAGCTCGACCGCTTCGCGGACCACCCGATCCATCGCCGCGGGGTCGTTCGGCGAAACGAGGATCAGGTCGGGTCGCAGAGGCAGTTCGCGCAGCGAAAGCTCCCCGGCCCGGGCCATCGCCCCGGGGTAGAAGCTTGCAATCTGAGCGTTGCAGCGATCCGTGGTCGCAAAGAAAGAGGCGGTGTAGAGGCCCGAGATTTCGCGGATCCCGGAGGTGTTCACCCCATGCCCTTCGAGCCAGGCGCGGTACTCGCCGAAGTCCTCCCCCACCGTGGCCATCACCAGGGGCCGTTCGCCCAGGAGGGAGAGGGTGTAGGCAACATTGGTGGCCACCCCTCCGCGGTGCCGCACCAGCCGATCCACGAGAAAGGACAGGCTGAGCGACTCGAGCTGTTCCAGCATGATCTGATCGCGAAACACGCCGGGGAAGGTCATCAGGTAGTCGTACGCGACCGAGCCGCTGATCACCAGGTTCATGCTGTGGCTCCGCCCCCGAGAAGGGCCTGCGCATTCCTTTCAAAGGGAGGCAGGATCAGGCCGCACTCTGTGATCCAGGCCGTGAGGTACTCCTGCGGGGTGATATCGAAGGCGGGATTGCGCGCCCGGATCCCAGGCGGGGTTACGCGCTCCCCGCCCAGCTCGAGATCCAGCACCTCCGCTTCCTCCCGCTCCTCAATGGGGATATGCCTTCCATCCGGCAAGGTGAGGTCGATGCTCGAGGTGGGCACAACCGCGTAGAACGGGACGTGGTTTTCATGCGCTGCGAGGGCCAGCATGTAGGTGCCGACCTTATTGGCCAGATCCCCGTTGGCGGCCACTCGATCCGCTCCGACCAGCACGGCCTGCACCTCGCCTCGATGCAGGAAGTGCCCGGCGGCACCATCCACGATCACCTCGAAAGGGATCCCCAGCTGCTGCAGCTCCCAGGCGGTCAGGCGCGCCCCTTGCAAGCGAGGCCGGGTCTCGTCAACGAGCACGTGGATGCGTTTGCCCTGGTCATGGGCCGCCCGGATTACGCCCAGCGCGGTCCCATAGTCGACGGTGGCCAAAGCTCCGGTGTTGCAGTGGTGCAGGACCGTGTCCCCGTCCCGAAGGAGGTCCGCGCCAAAACCGGCCATGCGCCGGTTGGTCGCGATGTCCTCCTCCGCCATGCGCTGAGCCTCAAGGAGAAGCCTCTCTCCCAATTCCAGCTCGGGTTCTCCGGCGGCCGACCCTGCCGCGCGCAGCATGCGCTCGACAGCCCAGCGCAGGTTCACGGCGGTCGGGCGCGCCCGACACAGTTCCTCTGCGGCTTGACGCAGCTCCTGTTCCCGCTCAGCGCTGCTTGGGGAGGGGCTTCCGCGGCAGGCGAGGACGAGCCCGAATGCCGCCGCAACTCCGATGGCGGGCGCCCCGCGCACTGCCATGTCGCGAATCGCCTCGGCCACCTCGCCGCTCGAGCGCAATTCCAGCCAGCGCAGCTCGCCCGGCAGTCTTCTCTGGTCAATCAGGCGCAACAGGCCGCGCGCGGAATCCCACTCGAGTGTGCGCATACCCTTCCGTTGGTCGGGGGTGCCCCCCGGGGGTCGTAACTGCGCCTTTGCCCCGCCGGCACAAATAGCGCTCTCCGTGCGAGAGCGCTTGAGTGATCGTAACATGGCGCGCTGGGCTTGTCAAAAAAGACCAACGGCGTCACGTTCCACGCTCCCCATGGGCCCTGGACCCATCGATCATTCACGGGGGTTCCGTCCCCCAAGCTGGGGCGGGGAGGCCAGGACCTACCGCCCCATGGCCAACGCTGCATCTTCGGGACGCGTGCGCCCTGGGAACCTGCGAGGCTGAACCTTACTCAAGACCGCCGATTCTCGCGGCCAAGTCCAGCGACCATTCCCAACACCGGGCCCGCCAATTCCTCCCCTCGGCTGCCAGCGCCCCCAGGCAATCAGGACCGAGAGCGAGGTCGAAGATCTTCCAGGTCCTTCCACCCCCTGGGCCTGCGAGCACGGCCCTCTCCGATCGGCAGCCCGGGTACGGATTCCAGCACGGCCCTGAGCCCCGTTCCTTGGGCCTTGAGGTAGGCCTCTTTCCGAATCCAAATCCTCAGCAGGGCTACCGGGACGAACTCGGGTGGAGAGGACTGAATCTATTGGCGCTCGCCGGGTGAGAGCAGGGGGCCGAGTACTTCCTCGTAGGGGACGCCCCGCCCCAGGCACTCCACATCAACCCCCACCCGCCGCCCCCTGGAGAAGGCCAGCAGGATCACTTCCCCGGAATGGGAATGGTTAAACTGAACGATCCCGGCGTTCTCTCGATTGCCCAGGCGCAACTTACCCGTCTCGTCCGGTTCAAGGATCAGCTCTCGCGGGCAAACTCCTGTGTAGGCCGCCGACAACAGGCGCAGGACGATCCGGCCGGTGAGAAAGCGCAGTCGATCCGCCCCGAACCGGAAGCGGCCCGCCCGCTCGATCTCCTCGGGCGAGAGGATTTCCTCTCCCCACTCGGCAGCATACTGGCGGTCCAGCCCAGCTTTCCAAACGTGGATCCCCGAGTCCCTCAGGTCTGGAATCGATTCGAGGGACCCATGGAGAACCTTCACCGGATCCGGCTCCCAAGAGGGCGCGTGAGGCTGCCTGGACCGCCTCGAGACGGTTCCTCGGTCAACCCCAACCCGCCAACGATCCATTCCTTTGGATACCCGGGTGGTTCCAACCATAGCCATCCCTCCGGGGCAGAGGAGAGAGACGCCTTATTGTCCGACTCCGCCGTGACCTGCCGAGATCAGCCGGTTCGCAACGCGATGATTGCGCCCGTGACCTCCACCCTCGGCGGGCGCTGCGGATGCCCCGCGGGAGGGTTTCGCCTCCAGAATCTCAGCTTCTCCAATCCCGCCCCGATCGAAGGTTCTATCTCCTCTCGTTCAATAACCTCGCAGAAGCCACGCGGCCGTCCTGGAAGGGGTGTGGCATCGAGGCCACGGTTCCAGAGTGACAGGGCCTGTTCCCCACGCCCACAGTCCTGGATATCCAGAGCGGCTTGTTCCGTCCACGAGCATCCAAGCCCTCGACGAACGGGCGGTGCGTGGAGAAAAGAGTGAGGCAATCCCTAGCGGCGGCCTGGGCGCCGCCCCTCCAGTTCTGGTTTTGGCGATTGTCATGGCCAGAACAACCATCCCCCTCCTCAAGGCCAGGCCTGCTTCCGGCCGGCTCCGGTCGAAGCCCTGAGGCCCACAGACCCGGCCGAGCCGATCGCCCCACAAGCACGAGGGCCTCGCTCACTTCTCACCCAGCGGGTCGCCGGTCGTGACCGGATGGACCTTGTTCTTTCTCCAAGGTCTCGGCCAGGTGATGGCGCAGGACCTCCGCCAGCCTGCGCACGTTGGGTTCCTGCAAGAGGCTGATGTGATTGCCAGGGACCTCCGCAACTTCCAACGGCCCCGTCACCCATTCGCTCCACCCCAGGCTCGGATCCCCATCAATGTGGTCCCGCCGCCCCTGCGCCCGAAGGAGGAGCACCTTGCCCGCATAGGGGCCCGGCCGATAGCGCTGAGCGGCGGCCCAATGTACCTCTTCGAGGTGCCACAGGTGTGCGGGCAGCGACCTCCTCAGTAAGCCCCACAAGAAGGCGGCTTTCCCCCGGAGCGTCCTGCGCCTGAGTTGCGCGGCGCGCCGTTGCAAGCGTTGCCGCAGCGTGCGCCTTCTGATCTTGCGGGCCGGGCACGGCGTGTCCAGCAGGGCGAGCAGGGCGACCTGCTCTCCCTGCGCGGCCAGCTGCCGCGCCATCTCAAAGGCGATCACTCCGCCAAGGGAATAACCTCCCAGAAAGTAGGGGCCCTTGGGCTGGAAGTTGCGCACGGAGTTGAGATGACCCGCTGCGATGTCCTCGATGGACGTATGAGGCTTCTGTTCGGGACGGACCCCTTGCGCCTGGATGCCATACACCGGCTGATCGGCGGAGAGCCAGTGGGCCAGGAGGCGATAGCAGAGCACATGGCCCCTCGCTGGATGGATGAAGAAAAACGGAGGCCGGGAGCCGGCGGGCTGCAGGGGCACCAGGGTGGCGGGCAGGTCGGTTCCCCCCGGGGCCAAAAGGACCTCTGCCTGTTGTTCCACCGTCGAGGCCCGGAGGATTACCTCCAGAGGGATTCTTTGCCCAAGCTGCTGTCGGATCCTCTCAAAGAGCTGCAGGGCCTGCAAAGACGTGCCCCCTAGGTCGAAGAAGTCATCCTGGATACCCACCGGCCGAACTCCAAGGACTTCCTCCCAGATATGGCAAAGCTGCGCCTCAAGCAGGCTGTTCGGCGGCTGCCCGTCGAAATGCGCCGGCGCAGGCAAAGGCGCGGGCAGCGCTTGTCGATCGATCTTCCCACTTTCGGTGAGGGGCATGGATTCCAGGAACACAAAGGCCGAGGGGATCATGGCGTCGGGCAGCGACTGCCTCAGCGCGGAGCGCAGCTCGGCAGGGCGAGGGGGCGGTTGAGCCCCCGCTACCACATAGGCCACCAGGACCTCTTCTCCCAGGTTTCGCTCCCAGGTCCCCGCGGCTGCTTCCTGGATGCCCTTCATCCGCAGGAGCGCCTGCTCAACCTCCGAAAGCTCAACCCGGTACCCTCTGACCTTCACCTGGCTGTCCTTTCGGCCACGCAACACCAGGCACCCATCCCCCAAGAGGTGCCCTTGATCCCCTGTCCGAAAGGACCGCCTGCCCTTGCCCGAGGGATCCTCCGAGAAAGCGGCCTGGGTGAGATCGGGGCGCCTCCAATACCCCGGAGAGACATAACGGCTCCTCACCACAATCTCCCCCTCCCCCTCTGCCACAGGTTCCCCGACCTCGTTGCACAGTCGGATCTCCACGTCCGAGACGGGGTAGCCGGCCGGGAGTTGCTCCGCGAGCACCTGCGAATTGCGGTCGAGGAGATCCTCCGTGACGACGCCTGCTTCCGTCGTTGAGTAGCCAACCCGCAGCAGGCAATCCGGAGGACAGGTACGTCGGTAGAGGTCAAAATCCGACCGCAGGACCATCTCGCCACTGAGCTTCAACAAACGAAGCGAAGCAAAGCCGGCTTCGCTGTTCGGCTCCGCAGCCAACCGCCTGAAAAGCGAGGGCGTCGATTGCAGGACGCTGATTTTCTGCTCCCGCATCCAGTCAATCATCTCCAAGAGCCCGCCACCCGCAACCACAAAAGGACAAAGCGTTCCCCCGTTCAAGATCGAGCCGTAGAGATGTATAACCGCCATCCCCACCCCCACCGAGGTCAACAAGGAGAATCGGTCGGTGGAATTCGAGTGAAGGCTGTTGGTTTGCACGAGGACGGGGTGCAAAAGCGTGCGCTGGCTAAACATCACCCCCTTGGGCCCCCCTGAGGACCCCGAGGTGTAGAGCACGTAGGCGATCCGTTCCGGTGGGATATCGAGTTGGGGATTCCGCTCGGAGAGCCCCCCAGGCAAACGATCCACCTCAATGAGCTCCTCTCCCCGACACAGGGCCAAGGCCTGCGACCGATAGTCCGCCCGCGTGATGAACATCGCGGCTTCGGCGTCCTGTGCAATCTGGGCCGCTCGCGATTGCGGCAGGGAGGGATCCATGGGAACACAGACCTTGCCTGCCTTTAGGACTCCCAGGAGCGCAAGGATGGCTGCTGAGCCGTGTCCAAGAAGGACCGACACGGCCACCTCGCCATCCCCGAGGCGATCGAGGAGAGCGTGGGCCAGGCGATTGGCTTGGCCGTTGAGTTCCTCATAGGTAATTGCGCGCCCTCCCTCCAGCAGGGCAACGTTTTGGGGATAGGAACGCACGACATGTTCAAACCGGTCCTTGATGGACCGATCGATCCACTCGCGGCCGAAGGGGATGAATTCGTTGGTCGGCTGAGGATGGGTCATGGGCGGCAGGGTTTTCCTCGCTCGCAGACCCGGCCAGACCGAAAGGCCGCGGCCGAAACGGCCTCTCGGCTGAGCTCTCTGCACGGATCAATCACGGTCTGCGGCTTCCTCTTGCGCTCGACGGCGGGAAAACATCCGCTTCTCCACCGGGAAGAACAGGGAAGGGATCGCCAGGGCCAGGCGAGCAGTCGCGAACCGGTCGGAGTAAATGTTTACGGTCCCCAGGGTTTCGCAGGCGGGCCGCTTATCCGAACTCAAGCGTCACCCCGCAGAGCTTCGTTGGCGGCCCGCAGCGCACTGATCATATCATGCCAACGTGTCGCCAAACGCGCCTTCGAGGTCTGCCCTCACTCCGGGCGCGAGGACCGTTGACCAGGAACGGAGGAACTGCGCAGAGGAAGCTACCCTGCCAGGCCCTGCCGCAGGCGCATTCTCGCGAGGCCGCGCGAGGGGGTTTGTCTGCTTGTCCTCCGAGTGCGCCCCACTCTGGGGACGGGGGCGAGCCCTGCCCCCTGCTCGAGCAGACGGGCGCCTTGCGCGAGGGCTCCATTGGCCTGTGGTACCATACCGCCGTTCATCTTTCAGAAAGGAGTTCTTTGAGGTGGGCTGGATGGGCAAAGCCAGCGGCCCTTTGTGGCGGGCTCTCTTGCTAGTAACGGCCGGCGTACTGCCCGCCTGCTCCCTGACCCAGGGGCTTCCCTTCGCGACGCAGATTCCCTTCCTGGCCCCAGCCGCTGCTCCTTCCTCCACCCCCTTCCCATACCTTCAGCAAGCGGATCACGCTCTCTTCCTTGGGGATTATCCTACCGCCCTTACCCAGTACCAGGCGGCATTGGCCACCGGTTCGCATGCAGATCAAGCGCTGCTCGGCCTGGGGCGCACCCAGCTGGCGGCGGGAGACCCCGAGACCGCCCAGCTCACGCTGCAGTCGCTGATCAGCACCCATCCCGACAGTCCGCTTCTGGGCCAGGCGCAGTTTCTCCTGGGAGAGGCGGACAGTGACCTTAAGGACTACTCGGGTTCGGCCAAGGGATACGAGGCCTATCTGTCCTTGCATCCGGGGATAATTGACTCCTACGCGGAAGAGAACCTGGGGGATGCGCTTGGCGCGGCAGGTCAAGCCGGCCTCGCCGCACAGGCCTACGCTGCCGCGGCCAACGCTCCCCGGGCCGGAAGCCCGTTGCCTCTCCTGGAGAAGGAAGGCGACGTCCTGCACCAGGGCGGGTCCGATGATCAAGCGCTATCCCTCTACGCTCAGATCTTCAAGATCAGCACGAACGACTACGACAAGGCGCGCCTGGACCTCAAGATGGGGGAGATTCTCGTGGCCCAGGGCAAGACCCAGGACGGGTACACACGGTATATCGACGCGGTAGCCAACTATCCCCTCAGCCATGACTCCTACCTGGCGCTGGTGGAACTGGTCAACGCGGGATTCCAGATAGACGAACTCCAGCGCGGCCTCGTCGACTACTACGCCGACCAATACCAGCCGGCCCTGGCCGCGCTCAACCGTTATCTGGCTAGTTCGCCCACACTGGCCGCCAAGGCTTATTACTACCGCGGCCTGACGGACCTGGCCCTCAACCAGCCGGACAGCGCGATCTCCGACCTTCAGTCTGCGATCCAACAAGGGCCCTCGAGTGATGTCTGGGATCGGGCCTGGTTCGAGCTGGCCGACGCTCGCTCTGCCGGCAAGGGGGACACTGCGGGTGCGATTCAGACCTACCTGCAGTTCGTGGCCGCCGACCCGACCCATCCGCGCGCGGCGGAGGCGCTCTTCGACGCCGCCCGGCTGGCGGAGGAGAGCCGCGACCTTGCGACGGCCGCCTCGCTCTGGAAGCGCTGTGGCCAGGAGTACGCCAGTTCCGATGACGGGCCCGATTGCGCGCACCTGGCCGGGATCAGCTACTACCGCAGCAACGATTTTCCGAGCGCGCAGGCCCAGTTCACGAGCCTGGCGAACTCCACGGATGCCAGCATTCGCTCCCGAGCGCTATTCTGGATGGGGAAGGCCCGCGCTGCTCAGGGCGACACAGCGGGCGCCAGGGCGCAGTGGACGCAAGCCGCGCAGGCGGACCCGACCGGTTACTACTCCGACCGGGCGCAGGACCTGCTGGTCGGGCGCGAGCCTTTCGCGCCGCTGGGCCAGTATGGTCTCGGATTCGACCTGGCGACCGAGCGCGCCCAAGCGGAGGCCTGGGTCCTGCAGCGGTTCCCCCAGCCCACCCCGGAGCCCTCTCAGGCTATTCAGGCGGCGCTCCTCAATGACCCAAGGGTTAAGCGAGGTCAGGCTCTCTGGGATCTCGGGCTCTATTCGCAGGCCGAGGACGAGTTCGACCAACTCAGGGGCGACTTATCCAAGGATGCGGTCGCTTCCTTCTATTTAACCAACTACCTGGTCGACCTCGGCTACTACCCAGGAGCGATCTTCTCCGCCCGGCAGGTACTCGACCTGGCGGGAATGAACGATGCGACGACCCTCACCGCCCCGGCCTACTTCAGCCATGTCCGCTTCGGCCCTTACTTTGCCGACTTGCTCCTGCCTCAGGCTCAGGCCTACCAGCTTGACCCCTTGCTGCTTTTCGCCGTGGTCCGGCAGGAATCGCTCTTTGGGGCGACCGCCAGCTCCACCTCGAACGCTTATGGCCTGATGCAGATCATCCCCTCCACGGGGGAGGAGGTCGCCAAGAAGCTCGGCCTGACCGACTTCACCAACGCGGATCTCGCCCGCCCGGTGATCAACGTCAAGCTCGGAACGGCGTACCTGGCCGAGCAACGAGACGCGCTCGGGGGCAACCCCTACGTAGCCCTGGCGGCCTACAACGGCGGCCCTGGGAATGCGGCCCAGTGGCAGGCGCTCGCCCCAAACGACCCGGACCTGTTCGTAGAGACCGTCCGCTACGCGGAGACGCGCACCTACATCAAGGACATTTACGAGATCTACGCGATCTACCGGCAGCTTTATGGGGCAGGCCGGTAGCAAGGCCGGCACGGCCAGCCGCCGGGCGCCGTCTATCGAAGAAGCCGCGCCTTACGATCGGGCGGGGTTGACCCATCCAGCCCGTGCCCGCACCCTCTCCTCTTGACGACCTCTCCAGCGGGTGAGGATCTCTACCTAGGCTCATAGCGGCTCTGAGGATAAGCACATGCAACAGTGGCTGCTTGGAATGCTCAGTGCAATTCGTCATGGTGGATTGTTGGGGAGCGGCCTGAACACGTGGTTGGGCATGGCCGCCCTGGTCGCGATCACAGGCTTGATATGGGCTGCCTGGTACCTGGCGCTCTGTGGATTCTGCCGCTCTGCGCCATATGCCATGGTGGCCTCCATGCTAATGACGATTGCGCAAATCATTCTCAGCGAACTCGGCCTCGGCCTGATCGGGCTGCTTTACGCGCCCGTCGTGATTGGAGTTAACCTGGTAGCGACCGGCATCGTTTTGTTGACCCGCGTGGTGCCCAAATGGGGTCGGGTGATCGAGGCACAGCGCCAACTGCTCTCGCAGGTGAGGACCATTAGGCTTTCGCTTTTCGGCAGGGCGGTCTTGGGACTCTACCTTCTGGTGCTACTTAGAAGTGCCTTCGAGGGTTTCTTCTTGGCACCCCGGGAGTGGGATGCTCTGGTCTTCCATTTGCCGATCATGGCCGAAATCTACCAGGCCCATGCCATCCGGCCGTTTTCGAGCCTCGTGATATGGGTACGGGCCTATCCATTCAATGTCGAGTTGCTGTCGCTTTGGAACTTGCTCTTCCTGGGCGTCGACAAGTTGGTCGACATCCCCTCGCTGCCGGCGATTGTGACTGGGGCGCTTGCCGTATATGGATTGTCCCGCCGGTGGGGAGCAAGTCGAGATGCCGCCCTTGCGGGTGCTTGTATCTTTGCCTTTGCGCCGACCATGGTCCTCCAACAAGTCAGTTCCCATGTTGACGCCTTTATGGCCTCGATTTTTGCAATGGGCGTGTACCTGCTCTTTGGAGCGTCGCATGCTTTCGATGTCAAGGCCAAGCCTGCGATCGTTGGCCTCGAGGTCGGCCTCGCGGCGGGTATCCTGGCGGGGGCCAAATATACCGGCCTCTTCTATTCTCTGGCGCTCGGGTTGCTTCTCCTGGGATGGTGGCTCGGCAGCTTGAAGGGGACGGTTGCCTCCGCCGGGGGGAGGGGGTGGGCCTGGGGGGCACCCCGGGTCGTCGGCCCGGCGCTGGTCGCCGTAATCGCCCTGGGCGCGTATCCCTACTTGCGCAACCTGTATGTGTTTCGAAATCCAATTGCGCCGTATGAGGTGTCATTGCTCGGTCACGTGGTTTTCCAGGGGCAGACGGGCCTGGATCAATTCATCGCGAATAATTCCTCTCCCCAGCTGCTGGCTATGCCCATCCCAGAGCGCTTGGCGACGACCTGGCTGGAGAAGACGGGAAGCCTTGAGGACGAATTCCTGGCTGGTCTCGGCCCCCTTTGGATTATCCTGGGCGTACCCGCTTTGGCGGCATGGCTCGTTTCCATTATCCTGCGTCGCCAATGGTTGCAGTTGCTGCTATGTGTTCTGACCTTTCTCGCTCTCCTGGCCACGCCGGCATTCTGGGTGCCCAGGTACAGCGTCCCGGTCCTTCTGCTCGGGGCACTGGCCATCGGCTGGCTACTAGATCGCCTGCGGCCTTTTGCCCGACATGCCACCACGATCCTATTGTTGGCGATGGCGGCCCTCTCGGTGTTCCTCACGATGGATCTCGCCCAAGTCACCCCCAGAGTACTCAGGGATTATGTAGCCTGGCGAGACGATCGAAGTCGATCCAGCGCCGATTTTGTTTGGGTCGGGCGGAAAGCGTTTCTGTACCTTGAGAAGGAAACTAGCGTAAGCCCCGCTACGATCGCCTATGGAGGACTGGTGCGATTCATATACCCTTTGTACGGCGCGGACCTCAGGAATCGTGTGGTCGCATTTCGCGCCTCGGATCCGCACGAATGGCAAGAGGATCTAGATCACAGCGGGGTCGAGTATGTGATTGCTGTGAAGGGCAAGCCAGAATTCACGATGACGACAGAGGACCCAGAATTCCAGGAGGTGGCTTCCGATGGGGGTGTCACGGTCTTCAAACGAAGGTAATGGAAGGTCCTCCAGATGGAGACGCGCTGAGGCCGAGCTTGGCAGCTTGGCTTTCGTCGCCCTGACCTGGGGCGTTGCCGCGTTCTATTTGGCCCAGCCGGGGCGGAGCCATGATCTCATCACCATGTGGGGCTGGATCAAGTCCGTGTTGAAACTCCTTCTTGTCCCAGGGGTGTGAGACCAGGAATGCGGGAATGGCCTATGGGCCGTTGTTTCTTGTTGTTTCTTGTGCGGGCGGCCGGCTTCCCGGATACGCAATCCTGCAGTGGGTAAGCCTCCGCGGTTTGAGCCGCTGCGGACAGGCACGGCTGGCGGTCCCTCTCAGTGGTCATCGTGCCCTAGGGGATCGCTCTCATTGCAGGCCTCGTCCATTTCACGCCCGACTTCCTTCCGGTCGTCACCTTATCCCTTTGGGTCTCGGAAGTGGCATGGCCATTGAAACGATCGGGGCAGTCGATTGTCTTGGATTTCGGATCTGTGGATCGGGGAACATCCCCAGTGCGCTGGACAGAAAGGCGGATCGCCTCGGCCTTCAGCTTGGCGATCTCCCTCGTGTTCAATCTACCGCGACGGCAAATGTTTGTGCATGGGAGTCAGGCCCTTGTAGCTGCGAGCGGGGATGAATACTGGCCCATCGCCGAATTGACCGTGGGGCCTGAGCCGGATTTGGATCGAAGACCACGGTTATGAGATAATCCTATGCCGGCGATGAGCCGTATCCACCGAGGGGGGACAAAGGAGCAGATTCGGACTTGGTTTTTCATCCGGCCGCAACCCGAGCGCGACGTTCCCCAGGGGGCCAAGCGAAGGTCCATGCCCGACCGATCTGAATTGATTTCCCCGTACGGCGGAAGCCTGGTGAACCTCTTGCTGGACCTGGGGGCGCTGGAGGAGGCAAGGCGCCGAGCGAGCCGTCTTCCCTCCATCCAGCTCAGCGAGCGCTGCGTCTGCGACCTTGAACTGCTGGCCACTGGCGCTTTTTCCCCTCTGGCCACGTTCATGGGGCAAGCAGACTTTCAACGCGTGCTGGAGGATATGCACCTTCAGAGCGGCGCCATCTTTCCCATCCCGGTTTGCCTCCCGGTAGATCCCTCGCCCGATCTCCGCTTGGACCGGGAAGTCGCGCTTCGCAACTCCAAGAACGAACTGCTGGCGGTCCTGCGACTGGAGGAAATCTACGCCTGGGATCTTGACCAGACGGCCTCCCGGGTTCTGGGGACGCGCGACACGAAACACCCCCTGGTGGCGGAGATGCACCGCTGGGGCAAGCTCAACCTCTCGGGCCGGCTCGAAGTCCTGCAGCTCCCTCCGCACTTTGATTTCCGCGACCTGCGATTGACGCCCAAGGAAACCCGCGACCGCTTGGCCCGTCTGGGCTGCGCGAATGTGGTCGCCTTCCAAACCCGCAACCCACTCCACCGGGTTCACGAGGAATTGACCAAGCGCGCTGCCCGGGAGGTCAATGGGACCCTGCTCTTACACCCGGTGGTCGGGATGACCAAGCCCGGGGATGTCGATCACTACACGCGTGTGCGCACGTACCGCGCGCTGGCCGCGCATTATTACGACCACGACCGCATCCTGCTCGCTCTGCTGCCTCTGGCCATGCGTCTGGCCGGTCCGCGGGAGGCGCTCTGGCATGCGCTCATCCGCCGCAACTATGGCGCGAACTACTTGATCGTGGGCCGCGATCACGCCAGCCCGGGGCTGGATTCGAAGGGCCAACCTTTCTACGACCCCTACGGCGCGCAGGAGCTTGTTCTGAAGTATTCGAGCGAGCTTGGCGTGGGGATGGTCCCTTTCCGGGAACTGGTCTATCTGCCGGAAGAGGAACGGTACGAAGAAATCACCAAGGTTCCCACCGATGCACCCACCGCCTCCATTTCCGGCACCCAGGTGCGCGAGGAATTCCTGAGCCTGGGGAAGCCTCTTCCCGGCTGGTTCACGCGCGCCGAAGTGGCGGAGATCCTTGCCGAAACTTACCCGCCCAAGTACCGACAGGGAGTGTGCGTGTGGTTCACCGGGCTGAGCGGGTCAGGCAAGTCGACCACCGCGGAAGTGCTCACCGTATTGCTGCTCGAAGGCGGACGCCAGGTGACCGTCCTGGACGGCGACGTGGTGCGCACTCACCTTTCCAAAGGGCTGGGATTTAGCCGCGAAGATCGAGACACCAATATCCGGCGGATCGGATTTGTGGCCGCCGAGATCGTGCGGCACGGCGGCGTAGCGGTGTGCGCCGCGGTCAGCCCGTATCGGGCAACCCGCAACGATGTGCGCAACATGGTGGGTGCGGATCACTTTATCGAGGTGTTTGTCGACACGCCCCTGGAGGTTTGCGAGGCGCGCGACTCCAAAGGAATGTACGCCAAGGCGCGGCGGGGAGAGATCACGGGATTCACCGGGATCGACGATCCCTACGAGCCCCCGGAGTCTCCCGAGATCACGCTCGACACGGTCCATACTTCCCCGGAGGAGAACGCCAGAACGATTCTGGGCCTACTTGGATCGCGCGGATTCATCCGTTCCGACCCCGCCGCGAGGACGCCGTCTTTGGAGGGATGATCCGGCGCAAAAGGCGCCGGTCCGGACAGCAAAGCGGGCGGTGGCCGATGAGGCATTTCCCGAGGGAGGGATGCCGCGGTGAAGATCCAGCCCACGGAGTTGCCGGGGGTCTTGCTGCTTGATCCCGACGTGCACGAGGACGAGCGCGGCTTCTTCTTGGAAACCTACAACGCCGCGCGGTTCGCGGCGCTCGGCGTGCCGGCGACCTTTGTTCAGGACAACCATTCCGGATCACGCCAGGGCGTGCTGCGCGGGTTGCACTACCAGATTCGCCACCCGCAGGGGAAGCTGGTGCGAGTGGTGCGGGGCGAGGTATTCGACGTGGCGGTCGACCTGCGACGAAGTTCCGCGGCCTTCGGTTGCTGGGCCGGTGCGCCCCTATCGGATGACAACCGGCGCCAGGTGTGGGTTCCACCGGGTTTCGCCCACGGGTTCTACGTCCTCAGCGAGTTCGCTGACGTGCTGTACAAAGTGACCGAGATCTATGACCCGGCCTCCGAACGGACACTGCTCTGGAATGACCCGCGGCTGGGAATCGACTGGCCGCTCGTGGACGGCCGGCTGGGGTGGGCCCGCGAGATCCTGGGCTGCGATCCGCGGGCGCAGGAGCATCGCGTGCGCGAGATCCAGCCCGCGCGGCACAGCGACTTCCCGACCCCGGCCGAAAGGCCCGCCTATTCGGTGCTGGACTGCCAGCGAGCGGAGGAAGCCTTTGGCGTAAGGCTGCCTCCATGGAGAGAGGCCCTGCGCCTGGCAATGTCGGAGAGTTCGTAGGGAGGCGCGGATCTGGACGGCACCGTCCACACCCTTGCGCTTGCGGGAAGGGTGGCCGGGACCGCCGGGCTCACGGCGGGAACGAGCGCGGGGGCCCTGCTGCACGAACCAAGAGCGAGTGCCATCGTGGTGAGCCCGAGTAAGGCGGGCGCGGGCTTGGCCCAACTCTGCCCGGCTCCTGCTCCTGAAGCGGCTTCCGTCGCCTGGCCGGTTCCGCCGAGTGGGCAGCTATCCCCCTTCCCTCAAAAATGGTTCCCCGGTGTAAGGGTTCGGCCTTCCGCAGACCGCGCACCCCCAGCCTCGCAGAGCCGTAACCGCCGGGCGCCGGACGGAGCCGGGCTCATAGGCCAAGCCGGGGTCGGCGCCGGCGGCGATTGCCCCGGCCTGCACCTTCTCCGCGGCAGCCGAGGACCGACTCGGCCCAGCCCCCTTTCAGACGGCCCCGGAGAAGGAGCGGAGTTCCCGCCTGCACATGCTGCTTGCTTTCGAGACTTCCCCGCCGGGCTTGGCCGGATGGGAGTTCGTGGCTGGAACGTGCAATTCTCGCCGCCCCTCAGCACGGCATCCTTCCTCCTTTTCGAGGAAAGGGGCGATCCGGTATGATCAGGCAACCTCTGTCCAGTCGGCTCTGGGGACTGGGGGGGCCCTGATTCTGGCCTGGGCGCGGAGATTGCGCTGCGCAATTCGAAGAACGAGCCGCTGGCGATCCTGCGGTTGGAGGAGATCTGCGGATGGGACCACGAGGCCACGGCCTCCTTGGTCCTGGGAACGCGCGACACCCAGGAGATGTACGCCAAGGCACGGCGCGGGGAGATTACGAGGTTCACGGGGATCGATGATCCCATTGAGCCGCCCGGGTCTCCAGAGATCGCGCGCGACACCGTTCAAACCTCTCCCGAGCAATCCGCCCGGCCGATCCTGAGCCTCGTGCGGCCGCGCGGGTTCGTGCGTGAAGACCGGGAGGAGAACACCCAAGAATGAAGAGGGCCGGCAAGGGCGCGGCGAGCCCCAAGGGGAGAAGGGACCCGCAGGGAGAGGCGCCCGCTTGGCAGGATCGGGCCTTCCGGCCTGGGCGCACGATCGGACCGGCCTCTTCTGCCACGCGACGGTAGCATCAGCTGTCCTGAGGGTTGCCCTCTGAGGCCGTCGAGACCTGCGGCCATGGTAGGTCTTCGGAGGAGCGTGGCGGATGGGGAACCCTGTATAATCGGCTTGGCTACCCCCCTCTTCGCGATTCCATATTGAACGGCCCGGTCTCGGACGGCTTCCGCTCATGCCGAGATCGAGGTTCGCCTGGATTGGCCATGAGATGCCGGGTCGTTATCCTCAACAACGAGATCGTCCCCTATCGCATCCCGCTCTTTGCGGCCCTCAGCTCTCTGGAGGGGATTGACCTGCATATCCTTTACTCGGCCCGGCGAGGCTGGGACCGCGCCTGGGACCTCTCCGGTCACGTTCTCCCCTTCCCGCATACGGTATTGCCCGGATTCTTCTTCCGGCTGCCCAAGCCGCGCTACCGCGAATGGCGCACGCTCTACGTGAACCCAACGCTCCTCCCGCACCTCTTGCGCCTGTCGCCCGAAGTGGTCATCGGATATGAGTACTCCCTCCCGGCCCTGACGGCCCTGCTGTACTCGCGCCTGCGCCGATGCGGATACGTCGCGTGGAGCGAGTGCACCGCGCACAGCGACCGCGGGCTCACCCGGGGGCAGAGGCTGACCCGCCGGATCATCGTGCCTCGAGCCAGTGCCTACCTGGGCACCAGCCGCGCTGCCTGCGCCAACCTGCAAGCCCTTGGGGCGCGGCCGGATCGCATCTACGAGGCGCCTCAGAGCCACGACGTGCGCCTCTTTCGGGAGAGGGTGGAACGCGCTCGCGGCCAGCTTCGGCCGCGTCCGCCCACCCTGCTGTATGTCGGCAGCCTCAGCGATCGGAAGGGGGTGGCACTTCTGCTGGAGGCCTTCGCTCGGGTGGCCGGCGAGATGCCCCAGGCCCGCCTGATCCTGGCCGGGTCGGGACCGCTACGGCCTCAGCTGGAGTCACAAGCCTCACGCGGAGGTTACCGCGACCGCGTGGAGTTCCTCGGCTTTGTGGAGCCGGGCAGCTTGCCGCGCGTCTTCGCGGACGCCGATGTCCTCGCCCTTCCCTCCCTGGAGGACACCTTCGGGGTGGTGGTGGTGGAAGCGTGGACGAGCGGCCTCCCGGTGGTGTGCTCGCAATACGCGGGCGTGTGCGATTACGTCACCGAGGGAAAGGACGGGTTCGTCGTGAACCCGGAGCGGACGGAGGAAATGGCCGGGAAGATCCTCGCGCTTCTGCGCGACCCGGATCTGCGCGGCTCGTTCGCGGCCCAAGGCCAGGCCTTGGCGGACCGGTTCGACGCGCACGCCGTGGCGGAGCGCTTCCGCCAGGCCATCGCGGTTGCTCGAGAGGCGCGATAAGCCTATGCCCCTCTCGTTTAGCGTCGTGATCCCCACCTATAACCGCCCGCAGCAGTTGCGGGCCTGCTTGGTCAGCCTGTGCGGCCTTACTGACCCGCCGGGGGGGTGGGAGCTGCTGGTGGTCAACGATGGAGGCCGCGCCCCCTGGGCGGATCTGCCCTCCGAGTTGCAGGGGGTCCTACCCATGCGCGCCCTGGACATCCCGCATCAGGGCCCCGCCGCCGCGCGCAATGCAGGGGCCCGCGAGGCGCACGGCACCCATCTGGCCTTCACGGACGACGACTGTCGGCCCTTCCCGGATTGGCTGGGCCGCTTTGCGGAGGCCTTCGCGGAGGGTTCTTGGGACGCGTTGGCCGGCCGGAGCCTCAACCCCTGGCCGAGACGCGTGCCGGCGAGAAGCCATGAGTATCTGATTGACTTCCTCCAAAACTACTCGCGCTTCCCCAACGGGGATGTCTATCTGGCCTGCAGCAACAACGCCGCCTACAAGCGAGAGGTCTTTGAGAGTCTGGGGGGGTATGACCGCTCCTTTCGGTGGCCGGGCGCCGAGGACCGCGAGCTGGGTCATCGGCTTCTGGCGCGCGGCTTCCGGCAGGGCTATCAGCCGGAAGCTCGCGTGTGGCACGACCACGCCCTCACCGCCTGGCAGTACGTCCGGCTCCAGTTCCGCTACGGCCGAGGGGATGACGGCTTCCGGCGCGCGCTGCTCCGAAACCGCCTGCCTCGGTGGATTGGCCAGCGAAGACGGCCGCAGTTTCATCTTGCGCTGGCCAGGCAGTTGCAAGAGGACAGGGCGCCGCTCGCGATGTGGGCCCTCCTGGCCCTCTCCCAGGGCGCGCACTTCATCGGCTCGCGCTATGAACGGATGCGCGGCGGTGCTTGACCGGGGGGTCCTTGTGGCTCAGCGGCTTGGGGAGGAGGATGGCGTGAGGGCCGGGGTCGGGATTCGGAGGCGCCAGCGATGAGCAGGGCCGATGCTCCGATCAGCGTGGTCATGGCCACCTACAATGGCGGCCGCTTCATCCGGGAGGCCCTGGAGAGCATCTTCAGGCAACACCATCCTCCGGCGGAGATCATTGTGGTGGATGATGGCTCGACCGACGGCACCTTCCAGGTCCTGCAACCCATTCTGGGGCGCATTCGCTACTTTCCCGAGCCGCACCGCGGGGTGTCGGCGGCCCGGAACTGCGGGATCGCCCAGGCCCGGGGCGAGCTCATCGCCTTTCTGGATGCCGACGACTACTATCTTCCCGAGCACCTGGAGCGGTTGGCGGAGCGCCTGGCCGCCAACCCCAGGGCCGGCCTGGTGCACAGCGGATGGCGGTTCGTCCAGGCGGACGGCACTCTCCTGCGCCAAGTTGAGCCCTGGCAGGATGCGCCCCGGCTTGACCTGAGGGGATGGCTGATCTGGAAGCCCGCCCGTATGGGAGCTACTCTGGTGGAGAGGCGCTGGCTGGAGCGTGCCGGCGGGTTTGACGAGACGCTGCCCCAATCCGCGGATGTCGATTTGATGCTGCGCCTGGCGTGGCGGGGGTGCCGGTCGGTCTGGCTGCGCGAGGCCACGCTTTGCTGTCGGTTGCATGCCGACAACCTCACGCGCCAGGGGGTGGTGCAGGCCGAGGCGCTGGATCTGGTCTTGGATCGTTTCTTTTCGCTTCCGGGGCTTCCCGGGAATCTGCAGCGGATGGAACGGCGAGTTCGCCACGACACAACGGTCTGGGCGGCGTGGCACCTGTGGCGAACGGGCTACCGCCCTCAGGCCGAGGCGCGTCTCCGGGCTTCCCTGGCCCTGGCCGACTGGCCCGCGCCGCAATCAGCGCTGCGCTGGATGATGCGCTTCCACGCCTGGGGCCAGGGGCAGGACGTGCCACCCTCACAGAGCCAGGAAACCCGCTTGCTCCTGCGCGAGGCGGCCGGGATCTCCCGCGAGCAGTGGGACCGGGTTGAAACCCAGTATGACTGGTTTTGCCGAGTCTGGTGGCCCTGCAGCCAAGGAGAACCTTGGGATCTCGGCTCTTTAATGAAGGAGCCCGTGGAAGACGGCCATCTCTTGACCGATCTCACCGTGCCCATCCTGGTGGGCGCTCCCCGTCCCGTGGATGCGCGCAGCGTGAGGGCCGTTTGGGATGAACTGGAGCGCCGCGGCCTCGTGCGCGGGGCGGCGCGGCATGAGGTCATGACGCTGTACCTGGCCGTGTTGGCCGACAGCCTCAAGGTGCAGGACAGGCGCCGAGCCTGGGCGGCGCTGGGGAAGGCCCTCGCCCAAGGCCTCAGTCGGGTCAGCCTGCGGGCCTGGCTGGGTCTCCTGCGGTCGGGGGCTCGCAGCTGGGTGGTCCGAACGAGGCTGCCTGGCGGCCGAACGGCCCATCCGCCGGCGGTGAGGGGATCCTTAGCGGCGAGCCCGCCGCCGTGCGAGAGCGGTCTGGTGAGCGTGATCATTGCGGCCTACAACCAGCAGCCCTATGTCGCCCAGGCGGTGGAGAGTATCCTTTCCCAGGATTACCCGCAGCGGGAAATCATCGTGGTCGACGACGAGTCCACGGATGGGACGGCCGAGGCGCTGACGCCGCAGGCCCCGGAGTTGACCTACGTCCGCCAGTCGCACCAGGGCCCGGCCGCGGCGCGCAACCGGGGGCTGGGGATCGCGCATGGGGAGTTCATCCTTTTCCTGGATGCCGACGATTTTCTGCTCCCAGGCACGCTCCGCGCGCATGCGCGACAACTGGCTGCCCACCGATCCCACGGGTTCTCTCACAGCGGCTGGAGGCTCGTCGGCACCCGGGGGGAAGCGATCGCCGACGAGACTCCCTGGAAAGAAGTTCCCCGGCTCGACCTAGAGGGCTGGCTGATGTGGAAGCCGGTGTTCCTGGGGGGCATGATGTTCCGCCGGGATTGGCTGGAGCGCAGCGGAGGATTCGACACTCGGCTGGTGCAAGCGGAGGATGTGGACCTGCTCCTTCGCCTGGCGCTCCTCGGATCCCGGGGCGATTGGATCCCCTCAGTCACGGTCTGCCGGAGAATGCATGCTACCAACATCACGCGCGACAGCCTGCACCAAGCCCGCGATCTAGACGCCACCCTCCTGCGCTTCTTCCGAGAGCAGCCCGTGCCGCGGCGCATCCGCCGGCTGGAGAAGAGAGCGTTCTTCTTTTCCCTGCTGTGGATCTCCTGGTACCTGATCCAGAGCGGACAGGCGGATGCGGCCGCCGCCTACTTGGGGCGAACTCAGGGATACACCCGCCTCTGGGGGACACCGCTTGTTCTGGAATGGCTGAACGACCTTGCCGGACGGGCCCGACGCGAACCGGGCGGGAGCGTGCCGCTCGGCCGGCTGAGGGCCCTCTGGCCGGTCTTCCGGCGCGCCTCCAAGATGGGACCCGGCGCCTGGGAGGAGACGGAGCGGGCGCTGGATTTCTGGCTTCAGGTCTGGCAGCCGTATGCGCAGGGAGACACGGCTGAGGGGCGGGACGCCCTCAACCACTTCCCGCGCCTCACCACGCGGGAGCTGGTCGAGTGGACCCAGGGCGCGCTTCTCGAGTCCAGCCAACCCGTCCGGCAAGAGAACCTGGATCAATTGTGGGGGGAGGCCTTGCGTGCGGGAGTTGTGGGTTCCGAGGAGCGAATGGAGGTGATGGGCCTGTACCTTGCCCTGGCAGCGCGGGCCCTGCAAAGGCGCTGGCGCAGATCCCTGCTCGAATTGGCGGTCCCGGCCCTCAAGCAGCTGGCACGACCGCGCGGGTGGGGGGTATGGCTTCGGGCGAGTGCGCAATTGAGTGGGGAGGTGGCCCGTCGGGTCACGCAATGGAACTGAGGCCAGGCTCCTCTGGGCCGAAGCACGCGGTCGCCCTGGAGGAACGAGGTGGGTTCAATGTCCACGGAAAGCAATCCAGCTGTTGACTTTGGCCCACGCAAGCTTTGGCAGAACGCCCGCTGGGCGCTCCGGCTGACCTGGGCCACCCATCGCCCTCTAACGGCGATGCTGGCGAGCAGCACCTTGATCGACAGCCTTCTGCCGGCCGGCGCGGCGCTTGCAGCTCGGGGAATCGTCAACGCGGCCCTCAAGGCCCTGACCGGGAAGGGGGCCGCCCTCCCGGCGGTCCTGCCCTGGCTCCTGCTGGCGCTCGGATTGGCGCTCTTGGACGTGGCGATCAGCCTGTGGCAAGCGTACCTCTCGCAGCGCCTGTTCGACGAACTCAACCTGGGAATTACCCACCGCATTCTCGAACACGCGGCCCGGCTCGACGTCCCGGCCTTTGAGGACCCGGCGATCCAGGACATCATGGACCGCGCGCAGGAGAACACGGCCCAGCACTTCACCCTCTTTGTGAACGCCGTCCTGGCGGGTCTCACGGGCATGGCCCAGGTGGCCTCCCTCTCCGCCGTGCTGATCGTCATCGAGCCCGTCCTGACCCTCGCGATTGTGCCCATCTTCGCTCCCCAACTGGTGTTCCAGTGGCAACTTGCCCGGCGGCGATTCGCCGAAGAGCACTCGCGGACGACCAAGCGGCGCTGGAGCCGCTACTTCGTGACGAGGTTGACCGGTCAGGCGTACATCCCGGAGGTCAAGATCCTGGATCTGGCTCCGCTCTTGATCCAGCGCTTCCGGAAGCTCATGACGGCCTTCAAGGAGGAGGACCGCAAGCTCTATGCGCGGGGGCTGAACGGGGGCCTTCTCTTTGGCATCCTTTCGACCGCAGCCTACTTTGTGGCCTTTGGGCACGTGGTGATTCGCGCCGTGGCGGGCCAACTCACGATCGGCGACGTAGCCATTTACGGGGGCAGCGCGGCGCGTCTGCGCAGCTCGCTCGACTCCACGACCCGGGCCTTTGCCACCATCCTGGAACAAGCGCTGTATGTGTCCAATCTCCGCGAGTTCCTGGCTCTGGAACCCCAGGTGCGCGATCACGGCCAGCGGCGGCCGGAGACCTTCCGCGGCGGTTTGGCCCTCGACCACGTGACCTTCACCTATCCCGGCACCAGCGTTCCGGCCTTGTCCGACATCACACTCGAGATCCGGCCCGGGGAGACGCTGGCCGTGGTCGGTGAGAACGGAGCCGGGAAGACCACCTTGGTCAAGCTGATTGCCCGGCTCTACGACCCCGACCAAGGGACCATCACCCTGGACGGGATCGACCTGCGGGAGTACGCCCTGGAGGCCTTGCACGGGGAGATCGCATGTGTATTTCAGAACTTCGGCCGTTATGAAGGGACCCTCTGGGAGAACATCGCCCTGGGGGATTGGCGCCGCTTGCTGGACGACCGGCGCCGAGTGGAAGAGCTGGGGCGGCTGGCCCAGCTGGATGAGTTGGCGAGGGGACTCCCCCAGGGCTACGACACCCTCATTGGCCGCATGTTCGGGGAGGTCGACCTCTCAGGCGGGCAATGGCAGAAGATCGCGGTGGCCCGCGCCTTCGCGCGCGAGGCCCGGGTGCTCATCCTGGATGAACCGACTTCGAATCTGGACGCCCGGGCCGAGTTCCAGCTATTCTCGCAGTTCCGCGAGCTGGCCCGCGGGCGCACGACGGTGCTCATTTCCCACCGGTTTTCCACTGTCCGGCTCGCCAGCCGCATCGTGGTGATTGACAGCGGACGGATTGTCGAAACCGGAACCCACGCGGAACTGGTCGCCCTCGGAGGTCTCTATGCCAACTTATTCCGCTTGCACCAGCAGCTGATGGACACCGGCTCCACCGAGGCTTAGCATGGCCCTTCTGATCTGTGGGCACCAACGTTCGGGAACCACGATCCTGGCCGACGTGGTCGGCCGCCATCCAGATATCCGCCTGACGGTGGAATTCGCCAACTTTTGGCAGCTCGGCCTTTCCTACCGTGTCTACGTGCGATGGATTCTGGGTCGCTGGTGGCTGCTCCGTCGGCGCAACAATCTACTCGTGCCCGTGGCCCTGGGCCCGCTCAATTTCCTGCGCAATCACCTTCTTGTTCCCTGCTACCTTCTCGCCTACACTCGTTTCTGGAGAGAGCGAGTCTCGGTCGCCGCCATCGAAGGGGCCTTACGGTGCCTCTTCCCGCGGGCCAGGGTGGTGGGGGACAAGTTCCCCGACTACCTCTCCCACCTGCCCGAGCTGACGGCCAGCCCGCAAGCGCAGTGCCTGGTCATCTACCGCGATTGCCGGGACGTCGCCAGTTCCACCCTGAGGATGGCTCGCACGACTTGGCGCACGCGGGGCTTCGTGCAAGGGCTCGACACCCCCGAGAAGGTGGCTCGCCGCTGGGTGAAGGGCATGCAGATCATGGACCAATTCGCCGACCGGATCCACGTCGTCCGCTACGAAGACCTGGTCCAGGATCCCGGTCCGGTCCTGAAGGGGATTGGGGACTGGCTGGGGCTGGACCCCCAGGGCTTCCCGTCGCGGTACCTGCAGGCGGACAAGATCGGAAAGCACCGGGAGGGGTTAACCCCTGAGGAGCTTCGGGCGGTGATCGAGGTGGCGGGCCCGACCATGGAGCGGTTTGGGTATCGGCTGTAGCCAGCCGGGGTGGCGCGAAGCTGGGCCCTTTGTCTGGATCGTGCCCCCCGCGTGGGAGTGGTGCGCATGGCTTTGGTGATTGCGGGACATGCCCGCTCGGGAACGACCCTCCTGGCCCAGCTGTTCAACCTGCATCCCGAGATCCAGGTCACCATCGAATTCCAGAACTTCAGAGCTCTTAATGTCGGATACCTGGAACACGTGCGCGCCCTGCGCAAGAACTGGTACTATCGCGCGTATGTGGGCCGGACGGGTCGCGAGGTCCCCCTGCGTGCCAAGCTCCCGAGCGCAGCCTTCTTGGCCCAATATCTCCTGGGACTCTTGCCGAACGCGGGGGGCCCGATCGGGGTGAGGGAGGTCGAGCGCGTCCTGCATGCCATCTTTCCCCAAGCCCGGATTGTGGGAGACAAGTACCCCCGTTACATCTTCCGGCTCGATGACCTCGCGCGTGAGCCCGGCCTGCAGATCCTGGTCATCTACCGCGACGCTCGCGATGTGGTGAGTTCGACCCTGAAACAAGTGCGGACCGTCTGGCGGAATCGCCCGCTGTGGAAGGATGTCCACACGGCGGCACAGGTGGCCCAGGATTGGGTGCGGGCCATCCAGGCGATGGAGAGGCACCGGGCGCAGGCCTACTGCATCCGCTATGAGGACTTGGTGCGCAACCCAGATCGGGAACTGAGCGCCCTAGGGGAGTGGCTGGGGGTCGACCCCCGCGGCTTCTCGACCCAGCGCGTGCACGAGGCCAGCATCGGGAAATACCAGATGGGGCTCTCGGCGGAGGAAGCGGATCAGGTCCTGGAGATCGCGGGTCCGACCCTGAAAACCCTGGGCTACCTATGAACCGGTCAGAGAGTCCGTCGGTCGCATATTCTGGATCCTCCGTCAGGGCGGCATGAGCCTTTCCCCGAGCGGAACGCCTGCGGTGGGGCGCGGCGCCGCCAGGCTCCGCCTGCGCGCGCCGTGGCCAACCGTCCGCGCACTGGCGCTCCTTCTGCTGGCCCTCCTGGCCGGCGCGCTCGAGGCGGGGGCGCGCCTTCCCCAGGTGCGGGAGCATCTGCGGGCCCCGAGCTACGACATTTCCAGCCGACAGTTCGAGATCCAATGGGATCGATTGGACCGCTTCGCGGGCGAGGCCAGCGGGGTGCGCTGTGTCTTCCTGGGGAGTTCCGAGGTCTATCGGGGCCTCGACCCCGAGTTATTCCAGCAAGTGTTCCAGGCTGAAACCGGCCGGAACCTGCTCTGCTTCAATTTCGGGGTCCAGGGCCTGGATCCGCTCAATGCGGCCGCCGTGGCCCGAATTCTGGTCGATCGCTATCACCCGGCGCTCATCCTCTACGGGCTGGATGTCCCCAGTTTCACCGCAAGCCGCGCGCAAGGAATCCGCGGGGACCTGGAACAGCATGCGTGGATTCAGTACGAGCTGGGAAAGCCCAGCCCGAGCGGATGGTTGATTGACCATTCCTATGCCCTGCGAGACTACCTGGTGATCCGCAATTGGCCGCGGACCAACTTTTGGGACCAACTCACGCAGGACCAGGTGGCCGAGGCCGGAACCAACCGCTTCGGGTTCGGACCGGTCGACCGCACGATGACGGGACTGAATGAGCCTCCCAGCCCGAACGAAAAGGAGGCGACCTTTTCCGGCGCCCTGTCCCAATTCGAGGTTTCCCCGGAGCAGCTGGACGGCTTTGAGCGGCTGCTGACGACCGATCCGGCCACCCAGATCCTGGTGGTCGAAATGCCCCTTCACCCGGGCTTCATGCAGTTCTTCGGCAACGGGTGGAGCGATTATGACACGGGCCTGCGCGCGGCGCAGCAGGTCGCCCAGCGCCATCAGGTGATTCTCCTTCCGACCACTCGCCTGAGCCTGGTCCCCGACAGCGGATGGTTCAGCCGCAACCATCTCAACCGGTCGGGGGCCGCCCTCTTTACCCACTGGTTCGCAACCACCCTGGCCCAGCTCGTCCAGCAAGGGAAGGTCGCCCTGCCTCCCCCGGGGCCCGGAGGCACTCCTTGAGCATTACCTCCTGGTCCTTTGCAGGGTTTGTCCTTCTGGTTCTGGTCCTGTATTACCTTCTCCCGGCCCAGGCTCAAATCCCTCTGCTTCTAGTGGGCTCCTACGCCTTTTGTCTGCTGCTGGGGGTCGAGTTCGTGATCGTCCTGGTCCTGCTCACCCTGGCCGGTTTCTGGATCGGCCGGAGGCTGGAGCACCGGGACGACTCTGCCCGGCCGTGGCTGTGGACGGGCATCGCGCTGAACCTCCTGGCGCTGGCCTTCTTCAAGTATGCGGACTTCTTCGTCCCCCGCCTGACCGCCTTCTTGACGTACATTGGTCTGCCCGCAAGTGTCGGTGGGCTGCAGATCCTGCTCCCCATCGGCCTCTCCTACTACACGCTGCAGTCCATCTCCTACCTGGTGGACGTGTATCAGGGCAAGAGTGTGCCCACGGCCGACCTCGTGGGCTTCGCGCTGTACATGGCCTATTTCCCCCGTCTGGTGGCTGGGCCGATCGAACGAGCCGGGGAGTTCCTCGGGCAGCTCGCGCGGCCGCGCATCGTGGACAACGGAGTGGTGACTCGCAGCCTGAGCCTGATCCTCATCGGGCTGGTGCGCAAGCTGGTGGTTGCCGATGTCCTGGCCTCGCTGATCCCCGCCCAGGCGTTCCGGGCACCGGCCCAGTACTCGGCTCCCCAGCTGGCCGGCTGGCTGGTGGCCTTGGTGTTCTCCATTTACAACGACTTTGCCGGGTACACCAGCCTGGTGCGCGGGGTGAGCGGCCTGTTTGGGATCGAGCTCTCCTCCAATTTCAACCTGCCGTTCTTCTCCCGCAGCTTTGCCGAGCTGTGGACCCGCTGGCACATCACCCTCTCGCAATGGCTGCGGGATTACATCTACTACCCCATCAGCCGCAGGATGCTGCGCCGGGATCCTTCGGGAGAGGCCGCGGCCACCCTGTTCCTGCCGCCCTTGGCGACGATGCTGGCCAGCGGGTTGTGGCACGGCGCCTACCTGGGCATGCTCACCTGGGGTGCGGTCAACGGGGTATTCATGGGGGTCGAGCGCGCGATTTCTCTTGCGCGGCCGTCGCTTCCGCTGGATCGGCAGCCCGCGTGGCGCCAGTGGGCGGGCCGGGTGCTGGTCTTCACGCTGGTCACGCTCTCCCTGGTTCCCTTTCGCACGTCTCCGGGGACCTCCCTGCAGTTCTTCCGGCAGCTCCTGACCTGGAAGGCCGCGGTGGTCCCGGACTGGCGCCTGCTCATCCCCATCGGGCTGGGGTCCTTCATTGACTGGAGCCAGTTCCTTGGCCAGGACGAACTTGCTTTTCTGCGCTGGCCCCGTTGGGCCCAGGCGGGGCTGCTGGCCCTGGCCGTCCTGTGTCTCTTCCTGGTAAGCTGGGTGGATATTGGAGCGCCCTTCATTTACCAGGAGTTCTAGAGCCGGCCCCGGGTGCCGGGAGGACACGGCCGATCGGGCGCGGGCAAATGAGGAGAGGCCACCCGGGATCCGTGGGCACGGTGTCGGTGCGCCGGACGGCTGAGGGCGGTTGGCTTGAGGGGCCGGAAGGCCGGAGGAGGCGCGGATCGTGGGGAGAGGAAGGTAGCTTGGCGGACGACGGAAGCCGCCCATCGCTGTACGAGGCGCTGGCCGAGCGGGCCAGGTTGCGCCCCGATCGGATCGCCCTTGTGCTGCTCGAGGAGGAGGGCATGGCTCGCACCCTCACGGCGGGCGAGCTGCGAGCCTCGGCCGAGCGCTGGGCGGCGGGCATGGCGCGCTTGGGGGTGAGGCAGGGGGATCTCATCGTCCTGGCGCTGCCCCACTCGGTGGAGCTGGTCGTGGCCTTCTGGGCCGCCCTGTCTCTGGGCGCCCTGCCGACCATCTTTCCCTACCCGTCCGCCAGACTCGGGCCCGGTGTGTTTCAGGATCAGATCGAAACCCTGGTCGTCCGGGCCGAGGCCCACTTCCTGCTCACCCAGCCGGACCAGCAAAGCGAGCTTTCTTCGCGGCTGGAGCAGCTGGGATGTCGCGTGACGGCGGCTGACTCGCTCCTGGGGCAAGCCGTCCCCATCCGGGATCCGCTCGGGGCGCGGGCAAGGACCGACCCCCGGGCGGCCTATGTCCAGTTCAGCAGCGGCACCACGGGACTGCAAAAGGGGGTGATTCTCTCCCACCGTGCGGTGCTGAACAACCTGCAGGCGATTGCGGGTAGGGTGGGGCTCACGGAAGAGGATGTGGTGATCTGCTGGCTGCCGCTGAACCATGACATGGGGCTGGTGTCGGGGGTGCTCCTGCCCGTGGTCAGCGGGGCCCTGGGGGTGCTGATCTCTCCCTTTCAATGGGTACGGGACCCCGGGGTCCTTTTCCGTGCGATCCGCACTTACCACGGGACGATCTGCTGGATGCCCAACTTTGCCTTCAACCACTGTGTCCATGGGATGCGGGAGCGGGACCTGGAAGGGCTGGACCTGCGCGGGATGCGGGCGTTCTTCAACGCCAGCGAGCCGGTGAGATACGACAGCCTGATGCTCTTCTGGGACCGCTTTGCTCCCTACGGCCTGCAGCGGCGGGCCCTGGGCAGCTCCTACGGCATGGCGGAGGTCACGGCCGCGGCCACGATCAGCCCGATGGAGACGCCCCCGCGCGTAGACTGGGTCGCCCTGGAGGATCTGCAGCGAGACCGGCGGGCCACGCCGGTGGAGGCGCAGAGCGCGGGCGCCACGGCGCTGGTGAGCTCGGGCCGGCCCGTCCAGGGCGTGGAGGTCCAGATTGTGGATGGCCAGGATCGACCGCTTCCCCCGCGCCGGATTGGGCAAATCCTCGTGCGCAGCAATGCCGGCCTGATGGGCTACCGCGGCACCCCACCCCCGGATGCTCTGGATCTGGAGTCGGGTTGGCTGCACTCGGGGGATCTGGGATACCTGGCGGAAGGCGACCTGTTTGTCACGGGACGGATCAGGGACCTGATCATCAGCGGCGGGAGGAACATTTACCCGGAGGATCTGGAAACCGTGGCCGGCGGGATCCCCGGTCTCCGCCCGGGCCGGGCGGTCGCTTTTGCAATCGACGATCCGGAAGCCGGGACCGAGGCGATCGTGCTGGTGGCCGAACTCAGGGAGACCGTCCCAGAGGCCCAGCGGCTGGAGATCGAACGCGAGGTGCGGCGGCGCATGACCCAGACGCTCGATGTGACCCTTTCGGACCTGCGCCTGGTTGGACGCGACTGGGTCATCAAGACCTCCAGCGGCAAGGTGGCCCGATCGGCCAATCGCGAGAAGTACCTTAGCGAGGCCTGAATGACCAAAGCCGAGGTCCAGCGACGGTTGCGCGACTACATCCTCAAGGATCTGATCCGGAATCCAAGCTATCCGCTGGCGGATGATGAGGCGCTGATCAAGGGCGGGCTCCTGGATTCCTTGGACATGGCGCGGCTGGCGGTTTTTGTGGAGGCGGAGTTTGGCGTTTACCTTCCCGACAGCGACCTGACCGTCCAGGCCATGAACACCCTGGAGCAGATGGCGGATCAGGTCCTCAAACGGGCGGCCCCATGAATCTCGCCGATCGCACATCGCTGCTTGAGCCTCTTCTCGACCGGGGGACTCGCGACCCCGAGAATCTGGCGCTCGTCTTCGTGGGCGAAGAGGGTTTGGCGCAGCGCATCACCTGGGGCCGTCTGCTGGAGGAGGCCAGCGGGTATGGGTTCGCCCTGCAAGAGGCCGGCGTCGCGCGTGAAGACCTCGTGATCCTGGTGATGGATCACTCCCCCGAGTTGATCTACGCGTTCTGGGGAGCTCTGCTCGCCGGCATTGTGCCTACCATCTTTCCCTACCTGACCGAGAAGCTGGATCCGGCCCTCTACCGGGGGCGCGTGCACAAGCTGGTCGAGCAGGCCCAGGCTCGTCTGGTGGTCACCTTCCCGGCCTTTCAACCCAGCTTGGCGACCCTGCTGGCCGACCTGGACTGCCGAGTGGTCAGCCTCCAGGAGCTCGAAAGCAGCCGGGAGCAACCGGATCCGCACGGCTGGCCCCCGCCGCGGGCCGAGCAGCCCGCCTTCGTTCAATACAGCAGCGGCACCACCGGATTGCAAAAGGGGGTGGTTCTGTCCCATCGGGCCATCCTCAACAACGTGAGCGCTATCGGCCAGGCCGTGGAAATCCGAGGCGACGACGTGGTGGTGAGCTGGCTGCCCTTGCATCACGATATGGGGCTGATCACAGGTCTTATGTTGCCCGTCCTGGCCGGGATCCCGTCCGTTCTCCTGTCCCCCTTCCAGTGGGTGCGAGACCCGAAGACTCTTCTTCAGGCGATCCAGGACTACCGGGGCACGGTCAGCTGGATGCCGAACTTTGCTTTCAATCACTGCGCCAACAGCATCCGCGAGCGCGACCTGAGCGGCTTGGATCTGAGTCGCTGGCGCGTCCTGATCAACGCCGGCGAGCCGGTGCGTCTGGACAGCCTGCGTCTCTTCGCCGGGCGCTTTGGTCCCTGCGGCTTCCGAGAAAGCGCGCTGGGCGCAGGGTACGGGATGGCGGAGATCACCGGGGCGGTTTCCATCACCCCGATCGGCCGGCCGCCCCGAGTCGATTGGGTCCAGCTGCGCCGCCTGCAGGAAGCGCGACGCGCCGAGCCGGCCGCGGCGGAACAGCCGGGAAGCACACCCCTGGTCAGCTCCGGCCGGCTCCTGGCGGGGGTGGAAGTGCGGATCGTGGACCCTGCCGGAGGGCTGCTGCCCGAGCGCCAGATCGGTGAGATCCTCGTCCGCAGCAATTCGATGCTCTCGGGCTATCGCCAACGTCTGGACCTCACCCGCGCCGCCAGCCGCGAGGGCTGGCACGCGACCGGGGACCTGGGTTACTTGGCCGAGGGTGACCTGTTTGTCACCGGCCGGCTGAACGACCTCATCATCACGGGCGGGCGCAACTTCTTCCCCGAGGACCTGGAGGCGATTGCCAGCAGGGTCCACGGGATCCGACCGGGCCGGGCGGTGGCCTTCGGGGTTGAGGATGCAGCCTTGGGAACGGAGATCATCGTCTTGGTGTGCGAGCTGCGGGAGGAGGTCCTGCCCGCGGACCGGCTGGCCGTCGAGCGGGAGTTGCGCCGGCGAGTCGCCCAGGAGTTGGATGTGACCCTGGGCGCAATTCGGTTCGTGGAGAAAGGCTGGGTGATCAAAACGCCCAGCGGCAAGGTGGCCCGCTCCGCCAACCGGGACAAGTTCCAGCGGCTGACGGCCGCGGAGGCAGGCGCGGGCGCGGGTCCGGACGCGTCCCAGGTCTCGCGTCTCTAGGGCCCGCGCGAGTGGCGCTCCCCAAAGCGCCGCAGCGGGGATGCCCAGGGCCGCATCGCAGGAAGGCAGGAGGCTGGATGGAAAGCTTGAATGTGGCCAACTTGTTGGACTTGCGCGCCAGGCTGGACCCGGAGAGGACGTTCTTTACCGCTTCCGGGGAGGCCCGAACCTTCAGCCAGGTGGAGGCGGACTCGCAGCGCTTCGCCGGGGCGCTCGCGGAAATGGGCGTGCAGCCTCGCCAGAGGGTCGTGCTGATGCTCCCGAACACGGCTGACTTCCCGACGGCGTACTACGGCGCCTTGAACCTGGGCGCGGTGCCGGTTCCGATCAATGTCACCTCCCCCTCTCCTGAGGTGGCTTATTACCTTGCGGATTCGGACGCCGTGGCGCTGGTCGCCGCGGAGGGCGTCCTGCCCGCGGCCTTGGAGGGATTCGCGCAGGTGGGGACCTGCCGGCACCTCATTGTGGCTGGCGAGGGCGCCCCTCCCGCACGGGCGCATCGCCTGCGGGATCTCCTTGGGCGCGCCCGGCCTCTGGGGGAGATTGCCCGGACCGGGGCGGCGGAGGAGGCGGTCATCCTCTACACGGCGGGAACCACGGGCCGTCCTCGGGGGGTCGTGCTGACGCATTTCAATTACTACTTCTCGGCCAACTTCATTAGCCGCGACTTCTGGCGGGTGGGCCCGGAGGATGTCATCCTCATGGTCTCCCCCGCCGCGCACATCTTCGGTCAGATGCTGCTGAGCGCGGCACTGGTGACCCGCGCGCGCCTGAGCCTGCTCCCCCGGTTTGAGCCGGAAGCCTTCCTGCGCACCATCCAACAGGACCGCGTGACCTTCTTCGCCGGCGTGCCCACCCTGGCGCACCTGATGCTGCATTCGCCGCAGGTCGAGAACTTTGACCTCTCCTCGCTGCGCGCCGTCATGTTCTCGGGCGCGCCTCTCCATCCGCAGGTTGCGGAGCAGTTCCGAAAACGTTTCGGGGTGGAACTCAGCACGGGCTATGGAATGACCGAAGGGGTTCCTTTCACCTTCCTGACCGGAGACCGTTTCGACTCCGCGCCTCCGGGTTCGGTGGGGCTCCCCGCCCTGAACACGGAAATCCGTATCGTCGATGAGGGGGATCAGCCGGTTGCGGCCGAGCAGCTGGGGGAGATCGTCGTGCGCGGCCCCCAGGTCTTCCAAAGCTATCTGAATCGGCCCGAGGAGACGACCGCCGCGATGCGCAGCGGTTGGTTCCATACCGGGGACATCGGGCGCCTGGATGCTCAAGGGCATTTGTACATCGTCGACCGGCTGAAGGATATGATTAAGCGCAGCGGCTACGCGGTCTCCCCCGCTGAGGTCGAACGCGTTCTGGCTGCTCATCCCTCCGTCGCCGAGTCCGCGGTGGTCGGCGTTTTCGATGCGAAGGTGGGCGAAGAAGTCAAAGCGTTCGTGGTCCTGAGGCCCGGGGCCCGTGCCACGGCGGAGGAGTTGATCGCCCACTGCAAGACCCAGTTGGCCGCCTACAAGTATCCGCGGCTGGTCGAGTTCCGCGAGGCCTTGCCCAAGAACGCGGCAGGTAAGGTTCTGCGACGAGCGCTGCGCGATCCGGCCTAAAGGGCCGGCAGGAGATGCCGTCATGCCGAACTGGAGAATGATCTCAGGCCTGTTGGTCTCAGTCTGGTTGAGCGCCTGCGCAGCGGCTGCGAAGCCCGTCACCCCTTATTCGCCCGGCGCGACCTGGATCCCCTTCACCCAGACCGCTCCGCCCTCCGAAGGGGCCGGAAGCCTCACCCCGGCGGCCACGGCTCGGATGACCGGAGCGCCCAAGGGGCAGTTCTCCATCTTCGTCGGCGCCCTGGAGGAGACCGGCCTCGCGGGTCGCCTGCGGGCCGGCGGCAGCTATACCATCTTCGCTCCCCCCGACGCCGTGATCGACCAAATGCCCGAGGACATCCGCGTCCCCCTGTTCCAGGACCAAGCCCGGCTCACCGAGGTCCTGGAGTATCACATCGTCGAGGGCAAATGGACCTTGGATGCACTTCGGAATGCCAGCTCGCTAGCCACCCTCCTGGGGAAACCGCTCACGGTGACCCAGGGAGAGTCACAGATCCCGTCCGTGAACGGCTTGCCCATCCACCCCTCCAACCTGAAGGTCGGCAACATCATCGTTTACTCGATCGACTCTCTCCTCATCCCGCCCGGTTAGGGTCTCTGCCGTGCTCGATGTGCGCGCCCGGACGGGAAGACCGATGAGCGATCATTGCCTCTCTCTCGGCGTGAAGAAGGGACCCGCGGTCCTCCCAGGTCTTGGGGGCCGCCCGCTCCCGGATGCGGGAGCCGAGGCCCAACCCCGGCTCCTTGCGCCCCGGGCAAGAGTCTGCGAGGCTTGGGAGGTGCCGGTGCCGGTTGAAATCCGGGGGTCTCCGGAACCGGCGGACGAAGCGGGGGCCCCAGCGAGTCCGCCCGATCGCCCGCGTGCTCGGCTGTCCCGTCCTTGGTGCACGAGCTCCTTTGGGAGTGCTTTGCTCGTGCGGAGGGTCGCGTGAGGCGCCCTTCCATACGCGGGGCCGAAACCTTGCAAGGCCTGGACCGTTCCGCGCGGCTGAAACGCTCAGGAGGTGAGACCATGTCTCCCGGCGCTTCCCATGGGTTCAGGGGTGTCCTTCCCATGACCAGCAGGGCCGGGGCCGCCCTCGCCCTCGCTCTGCTGGCTGGCTGTGGGCAGATGTCGGCGGCCCCGCCCTCGGCGTCGCCCGCTCCCTCCGCCACCGCCTCCCCCACGCCCCTTCCGCCCCCCTCTCCAACCCCCACGGCCACGGAGACTCCCACCGCGACCGCCACGCCGCGCCCGGCGGGTCTAGGCGCCCTGGCCGATGCGATCGGCCTGGAGCTGGGGGTTCAGATGACCGGGGACCTCTACCAGACCAATCCGGCCTGGAACGAGATCCTGCTGAAGGACTTCAATTCGGTCACCATCGACCGAGGCCTGTATTGGCCCGGCAACACCGAGAACCCCAATGCCCCGTTCGACTCTTCGGTCGTGGATCCGCAAGTGGCCTACGCCCTTTCCCAAGGGATGAGGGTCCGGGGCCACCCCCTGCTTTACCCCACGAATCCCGCCCTGCAAGGGGGATGGTCCCAGGATGGGAACTTCTCCAGCGCCGACCTCAGCCAGATCATCACTCATCATGTTTCGGAGGTGGTCAGCCACTATCAGGGCGTGGTCAAGGAGTGGGTGGTGGTGAATGAGGCCTACAAACCCGGCCACATGACCTACCTGTTCTTTCGAATCCTGGGGCCCAATTACATTGACCTGGCCTTTGCGGCGGCTCGGCGGGCGGATCCCACGGCCGTCCTGCTCTACAATGACGGGGACAACGAAACCTCCCGCGGGCTGACCACGGCGGCCACTCGCGCCATCGTCGCCCGGCTCAAGGCCAAGGGGCTCATCGATGGAGTGGGGCTCCAGATGCACCTGGGAGGCAACGACCCTCCCCAGAAGGCGGATGTCATCGCCACCATGCGCAGCTTTGGGGTGCCCGTGTATGTGACGGAGTTTGACGTCAACCTGGGGGAGGTGGGCGGAGATCAGACCCAGCGGTTTGCAATCCAGGCCGAGATCTACCGGAACATGCTGCAGGCCTGCCTGGAATCCGGAGTCTGCAAGGGCTTCACCTTCTGGGGGGTGGGGGACCGGTATTCCTGGCTCGAGACCCGGCTCGACGCGGTGCCCAATGCCGACCCCACCCTGTTCGACAACCAGTTGCAGCCGAAGCCCGCCTATTTCGCCGTGCGCGACGTACTGCGGGCCTGGAGCCAGACCCCCGTGCCCACCCCGTGAGGCGGTCTGCCGACGGAGGGCAACCGTGCCTCTCTCCGCTGGCTGGCAACCGCTGGACTACCCAAGTCTAAACGCATGGGCATGTCGGCAGGGCCCACGGGCCTGATCTCCCGGAGAGGCGGCCCGCCGACCGGGGCGAGTTGGCCCTTTCCGCCCGCCGCCATTCTCTTCGTGTCAAACGGTTCTTCGCCGCTTTGAGGATCTTGATCGGGAAGGGCCGCGCCGAAGAACGTGCGAGGCGACCGAGCCCGCCAGGAGCTGGCGGCCCTCACGGAGGCCGGGAAGGAATGGGTGAGTTGTCCGACTGATCCACGGGGGGCCGGCCCGCGCGTGACCGAAGATTGACAAGGCTTGGCCCGCGTGCTCACGCGGAGAGGGTGTGGCCGGGGCCCCTCACGGCAGGTCGCGCGGCAAAGAAACTCTCTGCGGATCTCGCCTGGGGGAGTCCCGGGGCGGCGGGCCGGGCTCTATCCTCCTGGCCGCTTCCTCCGGCGGCTGACCCGACGGGCGAGGTCGAGGAATCAGTTCCTGCCCTCCTTCCGGGCCGATCCCCCGGGAAACAAGCGAGCCCGCACTTTCCAGCAGAATTGCGCGATGCGCCAGGCACGGGTCCGCCGGATGTCCTTCAGCTCGCGCTCTCTGGCGGCCGCAAGGGTTTCGGCGCGCCGGGCCCGCTGCGTAAGGCCTTCAATCTGCTCGCGGTATTGAGCCTCGCTTTCTCCGTGCTCCCAATCCAACATGAGGCGCAGGAGGTGAGAGGAGTAAGGATTCGGCTGACCCACGAGGGCCAAGCCTATCTGTGCAATGACCTGGTCATCCGCATGGCGGCTGAGCTTGGAGAAAAGATCCTGCCGTGCTCGGTCGCCGAACTGGCGAATCCTCTCGGGGTGATCGAGGAAGAACCGGAGCTTCTCAACCAGTTGCTCCCGGTCGCCCGGGGAGTAGACAAGACCGCTCACGCCATCGGCGATGAGTTCAGCCGCGCCGCCCGTGTCCGAGCAGACCACCGGTTTGCCGAGCAACAGGGCTTCGATCACAGCTCTGCCAAGACCTGGGCTCGGGGAGCAGGACAAGCCAATGTCCGCTTGCTGCAGGAAGGCCCTGGCGTCGGACGCCGGCCCTATGTCGTGGATGAAGGGGGTGAGACCCTCCCGTTCGCCGAGCGCCTTGAGTTCAGCGGCATCGCCTTCGTTCTCCCCCCCTGCGAGGCAGAGCTCAAGACGGTATCCGAGTCGGATCAGCTCGGCCGCCGCACCCAGGGCGTCTTCCAACCCATTCCCCGGCGGGATCGGGTCGGCTATGAACAGCTTCGTCGAATCGGGCAGGCGGGAAACGGCCGGCCGTGTCCCCTCGAGGGCGGGGAGGTCGATGTGGGCAGGATAGGCGACGCTGCACTGGCTCGGATCCATCCCCGGGAAGAGCGCGGACCGAAGCGCCTCCGACCCGACCACGAGGTGGTTGGAGGCCTCTCGGATTGTGTCCACGAGGCGCCCGAGCGGATAGAAGGGCCCAGGGTCGAGGTCGCCCAACTCCCGGATCATCCAGACATGCGGCCGGTCCAACAAGAGAGCCGCGACGGCCCCCCAAGGCACGGCGGCCGTGTCCGTCAGGAAAAGGTCGGGGGAGAGGCGCTCCAGCTCGGGCAGGAAGAACCGAAGGCGATAGTAGCTGCGGTGCATGGACTCGAAGGCCGTCTCGGCCGGCAGCGGTGCGGACGAACACCAGGGGCCAACCTCCAGGGGCAACGCCGGGACGCCGCGCTCCTCCAGGGCTTCGGCCAGAGATCCCCTCCGGGGGACGACGACCGAGCACAAGCTTCCGTGCTCGCTGACCAGGTTCCCGGTCAGTTCCAGGAGCGATCTCTCCGAGCCCCCGCCCAGAGCAGACGAAGGGCTGAAGAAGCACAGGCTGAGGGATCGTTCCTTTCGCTGGCAGAACAGGTTCACGTGGCGCCGGTCCCCCAGGAAGCTGTGCCAATCCCGCCCCAGATCGACTTTCTCATATTGCCGTTCTTCCTCATGCATGGCAAAGGCGACATAGCCGAGATCCCCCAGCTGAGCCAGGAGGGATTGCGGTGAAACGCCGTTGGCCTCCAGGCAGTGCGGGTTGAACTCGAGGACGATTCGAAGGTCTTCGATCTGCGCGAACAACCCGCTCATCCCTTGGAGGACGCTCGTCTCGCCTCCTTCCACATCGATTTTCACCAAGACCGGGCCGGGGACAAGTCGGTCCACATACTGGTCCAGACGGACGGCCTGGACCGCGACGGTGCGGAGGATTGGGGCAGTCGGGTTGGCGATGAAGCCGGACCGGTCCGAAGCCTGGGAGACCTGGAACGGCATGGGCCCGTCCCGGTCGGCGGCTGCGCAGGGCACCGTTTCCGCCGCCAGGCCGTGGATTGCGAGGTTCCGCCGGAGGATCTCCAGGTTCCCGGGCACCGGCTCGAAGGCCAGGATCCGGCAATGCGGATTCCTGAGTCCGACCAGGACGGAGTAGAAGCCGTGATGGGCTCCGACATCGAGGAAGGCGCAGATTCCGCTCGCGTTCTGCCGCACCAACAGGGCCGTCATCTCCTCATAGGCCTGTCCGGCGTAGTGCTTCACAAACCGCGGCACCGTGAAGAGATCGAAGCCAAAGCGTGCGGCCTTGACCCGCACCAAGCGGTCGAGATCGAAGTCCTCCGCGAACGGCTCATTCATTCCGGGATCCTCGGTTCAGCGGCTCCCGCTGGACGGATGAAGGAGGGTGATCTTGCGCGGGTCGCCGGTTGCCCGTCGCCTACCGGGATCGCTCCGTGCGTGGAGCGGTTTGCCCCAGCGCGCGCAAGACGGATGGGCGAAGATCGAAGCCGCAGTGGATCCCCTTGATGATCGCGCGCACCAACGGGCTTTCGGGGCCTCCGCCAACCGGTCGACGGGCGTCAGGACAGGCCTGCTTCCCGCCGAGACCCCGGTCCGCGCCCCCTCAGTAGGCTCCCTTGCGCGACAGGACCGCCCCCACGGTCCGCAGCAGGATGACCAGATCCAACCACAGGGAGTAGTTCTGGACGTAATACAGGTCATCCTCGGTGTGGAGGTGCATCGGCCGGTCGCTGCGGCCGCCGACCTGCCACCAGCCCGTGATCCCCTGGGGGACCGAAAAGCGCTTGCGCTGCCAGGGCTCATATCGTTCGACCAGCTCGGGCATTTCAGGACGCGGCCCGACCAAGCTCATTTCCCCTCGCAGCACATTGAAAAGCTGCGGCAGTTCGTCCAGGCTGATCCGGCGCAGCAGGCGCCCAAGCCGCGTGACCCTCGGATCGTCCGCGCTCTTGTGAATCCATCGCCCTTTCTCGTCGGCGCGGGCAGGGCCCTCGGGCCAGGAGGCCTTCCCAGCCACCATGGTTCGGAACTTCAGCATGCCGAACAGCTTCCCATTCTCCCCCGCCCGTTGCTGTCGAAAGAACACGGGCCCGGGGCTGTCGAGCCGAATAGCCAGGGCGATCAATCCCATGAGCGGCAGGGCGAAGGGCAGGAGGATAAGGCCGACCATCACGTCGAAGACGCGCTTGACCATGCGCTGGTACTCGCTCAGAGCCGGGGCGCGCAGGTCGAGCATGGGCAGACCCGCGAATTCCTCCACCACGGCGTGATGCAGGGCCAGTTGGAAGTAGTCCGGAACGACCCACACCTTCACGGGCAGGCTGTGGAGCTCGGCCACCAGCGCGTTGACCTGTTCGTAGGCACGGCGCGGCAGGGCCAGGACCACATCGTCGATCTCCCGTTGCGACACGATCTGGCGCGCCTCCCGGAGCGTGCCCAATACGCGCGCCTGCGGGTCCGCTCCCTTTTCCGCGGAGTCGTCCAGGAACCCCACCAGGGCCAGTCCCACATTCCGGTAGAGGCCGATCTGGCCTGCCAGCTTGTTCCCCACCACCCCCGCGCCGACGATCAGGACCCGGCGGGGCCGAGCACGGGAAGAGACTCCCACGCCGCGACCGAAGTAGGCCGCGACGCGCCAAGAGGCCAGAAACAAGGTGGCCATCCCGGCAAAGCTCAGGAACAGGATCCTGGAGATCTCGCGCAGGGAAAGGTAGAAGGCTCCCGCCAGCAGCACGGTCGCCAGAACGGAGGCCAGGAGGAGACTCCGCAATTCATCCCCGAGGCGCAGGTTTTTCCGGCCGTCATAGACCGAGAGCATCATCAGCATGAGAACCCAAAGGAAGGAGGCGACCGGGTAGAGGATGGGTGGAACCGAGGGAGCGCCGCGAACTACGGCGACGAACGGCAGGCGGTTAAGGGCCGGGCGGAGATGGTCGGCCAGGAAGAACGACAAGGCGACCAAGAGCGCATCGACCAGGATGGAGAAGAGGGCAAAATCGACCGAAAAGCGACGGAACACGGATCGAGCCCCGGCGGAAAGCGGTGGATCGGTTGGGAAGGGGCGGCTCCGGACGCCCGGGGCCGCGCCCTGGAGGCAGAGTATAGCGCGCGGACCCAATCAGCGCCGGATGGGGACGTCGGAGGGCAGGATTTCAATCCTGGGCCGCGGTCTCCTCAGCCCCGCCGCACGGGGCCCGGGTCCGCGCGCCAAAGGCCGATCGCCTCGGCCAGGACCAGCAGCCCGAAGAGCGGGTACTGCGCATAGCGCCCCCCCAACCTTCTCGGCTCCGTCACCAAGCGAAAGAGCCACTCCAACCCGGCGCGCTGCATCCAGCGGGGGGCTTGAGGCTTGACACCCGAGAGGAAATCGAAGGCTGCCCCGACCCCGATTTGCACGGGAACCTTCAATTCTCCTTGGCTCCGGTTCATCCAAACTTCCTGTCGGGGGGATCCGATTCCCACCCAGACGATGTCGGCCCCGGAGGAATTGATCCGAGTGCACACGGCCCGTTCCTCCTCCGGCGTCCAGGAGCGAAGGGGAGGGCTGTAGGTGCCCACGATCACCAGTCGCGGATAGCGCGTCTTGAGGCGAGCCGCGAGGCGATCCGCCTCTCCGGCGGCCCCGCCAAGGAGGAAGTGCTTCGCCTGGGCCTCCAGGCCGCGCTGACACACGGCCAGCAGCAAATCGGGACCGTAAACCCGCCCGGTGCATCGGTGCCCTCTCAGTTTGAGCAACCAAACCAGCGACATCCCGTCCGGGCCGGTCATCCCACTGGAATTCAAGATGCCGCGCAGCTCAGGGTGATAGTAACCCTCCATGAGGACATGGGCGGCCGCCAGGCAGATGTAGGTTGGGACTCGGGAGCGGACGTGGTCCATCACCCGGTCCACAGCCTGTTCCAGGTTGACGGGGCTGATTCCGACCCCCAAGATGGCCACCCGCTCATCGCCTTGGAGGTTCACCCGATCTCCCGATCTTGTGCCTTCGATCCCGAGGGCTGAAACGGTCCGCGAGGAGGCCCCTGGGTTCCAAATCCGTTCGGCCACCCAAGCCGCACCCGATCCACCCTGCCGGGCTGGCTTGCATCCGAAAGAAAACGCTTGCGCCTTGCGCAGGGACCTTGGAATGCTCAGCACCCTGCTCCTCGGAGGCGCCGCTCAACCGGCGCGGAAGGGCCTTGACCGATCCGAAGAAAGACGCCTCTCCGTCGGGTCCATCCCCAGGACCGCAGGGCGAAACAGGACCAGCACCCCGCTCAGGCCCTCGGCGGTTCAAGCCCAACATCAAGACCAGGACAGTCACGAACATCAATTGGTCGTAGGTTTCCTGGAAATAGAAGCTGACCATCCCGTTCACCAAGAAGAACCCCGCCATTCCAGCCCACAAGGCTGCGAACGTCGGCTGGTCGCGCAGTTCACGATAGAGGCGCCACCCCAGCCGGAGGAGGAAGATACCCAGCGCCATCAAGGCCGCGAGGCCAACCACCCCATACAGGGTCCAGATGAGAAGGTAAATGTTATGCGGGTAGTAAAAGACCCTGAGCCGGGGCGAGGGCACGGCCAGGTAACCGGCGATCAGGTAGTAGGGGCCGTGCAGAATGTCCTGGACGGCTCTGGTCCACAGCTGCAAGCGACCACTCAGGACTTGTCGGGCGGAGTATCGGTGGATCGCCCAGAGGAGAGCCGCAGAGGCCAATACGACAAGGGCGGCCAAACCGAGGATAAAGTCACGCTTCCTGCGCAGGAAGCGTGATCCCAGCCAGACCACCGCCGCGAACAGAACCGCCAGCAGGGTGGCCCGCGAGTAGGTCCAAAGAATCACGAGCGCAAGGAGAAGGGCCAGCCCCAGGAGTGCCGCTCGTCGCCATCCTCGAACCTCGAATGCGGTTCCGCCCGCAGCGAGCAAGGGCCAATAGAGGTAGTTCGCAAAATCATTCGGATGTCCAAAGAAACCAACAACCGGGACCGAGGTTGCCCCAGCGAACCAGCCGACCAGGTCTTTTCTGTACAGGCCGATGGCAGCGAAATGCTGATAGAGGCCTGCCCCGGTCACCGGAAGCGCGCCCAGGGCAAAGAGCAGCGAGGCCTGCCTCCAGTCGAGATTGCGCCTCCCCAAGAGGCTGGATAGGACCAGGGCCGAAAGGAACCAACCCAGGACGGTCCCCGTGCGCATGCCCCAGTTGGGCGCCAGGACCCAGAGAAGTCCAGCCCAGGCCGCAAACCCCCTAAAGGCGAAGATGACGGGGCGGTTGGAGAGGCTCGGCGGGCTCAGGCGCGCAGGAGGTTCCGCGATCCACAGGAACAGGATGAGCAACAAGGCGAAGAACCCGGCCAGGTAGATCAGCGGTCCCTGCGCCGGGATCTCCCAACCGGCGGACAGAGAAACAAAGAAAGCGAAGAGGAGAATCTGCAAAACGGGGAATGGCCGGTTTACCCCCGGGCGAAAGGAAAAGTTCCAACGGGAGCGCCGAGTCCTACCTCGATGGTTGTCCATCGCCGGGGGCGGGAGACTCAAACCCTCTCCTCTTGGGGGGCCAAACGCTGGAGCAGCATTATGAGCCTGCGGCCTCATTCGGTCAAGGATTGAGCTCGCTGCTCTCGGGGCGGTCCCTCGTCGAGGGCGCTCAAGGCCAGGGAACCTGGGCCCAGCCAGTGGGCCCCTTGAGGAGAAGGAGATCGGGCCGGAGGGTCTGCCTGGCTTGAGGGGCCGGGCGAGGGACCACGCCCCTCCCTGGCCGGGATTGATCTTGAGTGCTTCGTTGGCCCAGCGAGAGGAGGGGTGAGCAGGATGCGGGGATGAGCCAGATGCTTCCCGCCCCAGACGTTTCTCGCCTCGGAACGTCAGCGCAAGGGAACCACGGCGGGCGAACCTATGCCAACTGGAGGAAGGCCCACGCGAACAAGCCAAGCCATACCCACGAGAGACGTCCAATTGACCCTCTGGACGTGTCGGATAGGCCAGGGATCACACCCAAGAGGCAGAGCATGACCAAGAACGCAACGGGCTCGACGAGCGCGATCACGAGCGGACCGGCACCAAACCCGTACTGGAGGCTGGCCGCTGCAAAGAGCGCGAGCATCAACCAATCCATGGCTGAGAGGCCTTGCGCCTTCGACATCAGCCGCCCTAGTCATGTCGACATGTTGGCCTGTGCCCCCGCCTGCGCCCTGACGGCAGGGTTCGACCTTCAATATATTACGCCTCGTAAGGGGCATGGTCATCCCCGCGTTCCCTGTCTTGGCGCCATGGAACCAAGATAACGCTGCGCGGTGGGCCTCCTAGCCGCCAACTTGCTGCTCTCAACTGCCAGAAGGGTGCAAGTGGGGACGGTGTTTGCGATCATGGTACTCGTCCTGATCCGGAGGTTGAGGACGCCTCGGCGGCTCGTCGCTACACTCGTGGCTTTGGGGTCCTTCTCGATGCGCCCCAGCAGCCGCATCTCCCTCACTTGCCGGACGGTGATCTCTTCAGTCATTTGCTGCCATCTCGTGATTCTTCCTTGGGCGAGTGTTCAGGGATTGAACTTTGCCGGAAGAACTAACCGGCTGGTTTCAATCCTGCGCACGCGTCCTGCGACCAATTCCAGCAGTTCACGCACGAGTATCCCCCTTCGGCCGCGACAGCACCCAGGCAGCCATGACCCAGCTCCAGGTCCTGCACCTCCCAATGCCTATCGTCCTGGCCGGCATCCACCACAATCCTTCCGCTAACAGGGCCCTCCCGCCCCCCCACAGCCCGGATCTCCTCCAAGGGGACGCTCAGTCCGGTCCCCCTCGCCTTCAGGTAGGCCTCTTTGCGAACCCATGTCCTGACCAGCCATTCTCCGCGGGAGTCGGGCGCGAGCGAATCAACCCACTGGCGCTCACCGGGAGAGAGAACCCGTTCCGCGATTTCCTTATAGGGCATCTCCTCCCGCAGCCACTCTACGTCAACGCCCACTTTCCGACCGAGCGCAAAGGCGAGCAGGATCAACTCCCCCGAATGCGCATGGTTGAATTCAATCCTGGGAGCGCCCTCCTCGGACTCCAGGTGGAGCTTTCCGGATTCATCCGGCCCGATCCGCAGATCCTTCGGTCCCACCCCGGTGTAGCCAGACAGGAGCAGGCGCAGCACCATCCGTGCGGAGAGGAAGGTCAGGCGGTCTTGTTTGAACCGGAACCGGCCGGAGCGCTCAATCTCCCACTCCGGCAATAGCCTTCCGCTCCACCTCGCGGTCAGCTTCTCATCCGCGTGGCTTTTCCAGACATGGAGCTCCGAGGGATCTAGCGCAGGCATCGAAAGAGGCGCCGCCTGGAAAGCAACCATAAGAGCATCCTTCTAAGAATGGGGGACGCCCCTGACAAGGAGAGCAATTCGTGCGTGCTTGCCACAATCATCCCGTCTCGTTCGCCCGACGGAACGGTCCCGGCTCGCAGACAGAGACAAGCAGGGCTTTCTTCACGAGGCTGAGCTTGTCACAAGTCCGGTCGCAGGATCGATGGCTCTGGATCACCAAGCGCTGGGCATGCGAGGCATTTCGCCCCGGGGGAAACGCGCGGGTCGGCCCATGTTTCCCGAAAGGAGTCACCTGCTGCGGTTCAGACCCGAGGGACCTTACCGGCTATCCCAGCACTCGGAGAGTTTCTTGGCCACGGCCTCGGCTACCTGCTTCACACGAGGCTCTTCCAGCATGCTGGCATGATCCCCCGGGACCGGGACGATTTCAAACCGCCCCTTCATCCATTTGTCCCATCCCAAGCTCGCGCCCGGATAGGGGCCCTTGGCCCGCTCCTCCGCGCGGACCAGAAACGCCCTGCCCGTATAGGGGCGAGGCCGGTATCGCTGAAATGCAGCGAGATGAGCTCTCTCGAGCTCCCGCAGGTGCACGGGCAGCGATTCCCCCACCTTGCGATAGTAGGCATATACATCGCCCCGGAGACCAGCACGGCCACCTCTCAGGAGCCTCCGGAATGGATTCTGGATCCTTCCCGCCCCCCAGCGAGAGATCAAGGCGATCTTTCCCGAAAGGCTCTGCGACTTGAGTTCCGCCATTCTCAGGTCCAAGCGCTCGCGAAGCGGGAGTCTCTCGATTTTGCGCCCCGGACACCCCGTGTCCAGCAGAACCAGGAGCGCCACAGGCTCCCCTTGCGCAAGCAGTTGTTGCGCCATCTCGAAGGCGACTACCCCTCCAAAGGAGTGCCCGCCCAGAATATAAGGCCCATGAGGTTGACGCCCCCGAACCTGGCGCAGGGAGTCAGCGGCGATCTCCTCGATACTTGAGGGCAGCGGCTGCAATCCTTCGACATGGGCGGACTCGAGGCCCAGGACCGGCTGATCAGGCGCAAAGTAACTGGCCAAGTCATGATAGCTGAGAACGTGACCTCCGAGCGGATGAACCAGGAATAAGGGAACACGACCGCCATTCGGCTGCAGGGGGATGAGACCCACCTCCATCTCCTGCCGAGGCCCGATCGTGAGAAGCTCGACTTGCTGGCGCACGGTTGAAGCCTGCAGAATTACCGCCAGCGGGATCCTCTTCCCCAAACGTCTCTCGATCCTCTCGAAGAGTTGCAGGGCCTGCAGCGAGGTCCCTCCAAGATCAAAGAAGTCGTCCTCCAGAGCTACTGGCCGGACCTTGAGAGTTTCCTCCCAGATCCGGCACAGTTGCTTCTCCAAAGCGGTGCGCGGCGCTTGCCGATCGGCCCTCCTGGTTCCAGCGCGTGCGAGGGGAGGAAGCGCCTTCCGATCGACCTTGCCACTCGGGGTGAGAGGCAGGCTCTCAATCCAAACAAAGGAAGAGGGAACCATGTGGCTGGGCAGCTTTTCTCTCAAGGCCTGGCGAAGGGCCGCAGAGGACGGAGCGGGCAAGGTTCCCTGAACGAGGTATCCCACCAGAACCTGCTCACCACCTTTCCTCATTTGATTCACAACGAGCACCTGGCGCGCCCCACTCACGTCAGACAAGGCTCGCTCGACCTCCGAGAGCTCCACCCGGTAGCCCCGCACCTTCACCTGGGTGTCCATGCGCCCCAGGTGGAAAAGGCACCCATCGGAGTCGAATCGGCCGAGGTCTCCCGTCCGGTACAGTCGCTCGCCGCTACCCAAGGGGTCGCGCAAGAAGGCTGCTTCCGTGAGTTCTGGCCGCGCCCAGTACCCAGGGGACAGGTAGCGGCTCTTGACCACTATTTCTCCAGACTCCTGCTCCCCCACGGGTCGACCGGCCCCATCCCAGAGCATGACTGAGATATCCTCATGAACATGGCCGACCGGGACGCGAGGACCGGCGACTTCACAGGTATGGTCAAACAGAATTTCCGTGATCCCATTCGTCTCGGTCGTGGCGTAACCCACTCTGAGCAAAGTGCTTGTGGGGCAAAGGGATCGGAACAGCTCCACATCCCCTGGGAGAACAGTTTCGCCTCCGATCTTGAGCAGTCGCAAGGAAGAGAAGGCTGCCCGCTGGCCCTCCGCCGCCAACCGCCGAAAGAACGTGGGGGTCGAATGGTAGACCGTGATTGCCTGATCGCGCATCCATTGGACTGCCCCTTGCAGCCCACCCGACATCAAGTCGTAGGGGCACAAGGCACCCCCGTTCAGCAGGGAGCCATAGACTGCGCTCATGGAGAATCCGTAGCTCGTTGAGGTCAGGAGAGAGAAATGGTCTTCCGCGCTAAGATGCTGGCTCCCCGTTTGCACACAGATTTCGTGCAGGAAGGTACGCTGGGAATGAAGAACCCCTTTGGGTTGGCCGGAGGAGCCGGAAGTATAGAGCAGGTAGGCAAGACGATCGGCTGGGACGGAGATCCCCGGATCCTGGTCCGGAAGGGCGTTTCTTCGGTCCTCGATATTGAGCGGCAGGCACGGTTCCACACGGAACGCCAGGGCTTGAGCCCAGTGCTCGCGGTCCGTGAGCAGGAGCCTCGCCTGCAAGTCGCGCAACATGCCCCAGGCCCTCTCCCGGGGAGAGGAGGGGTCAAGCGCAACATAGAACTTACCAACCTTAAGGACGGCCAACATCGCCGAGATCACCAGGGGACCGTGACCAAGAAGGAGGGCCACGGGCTCCGGCTTGTCCCCGCGGGCCTCCAGAATCAGATGGGCTATCTGGTTGGCGCTTTGATTGAGCTCTTCGTAGGAAATCGCGCGCCCCCGGTCGAGGATGGCCGGTCGCTGCGGGTAGAGAGCCACAATGTGCTCGAAGCGATCTGCCATGCTGCGGTCAAGCCATTCCTTCCCGAAGGGCACAAAGGCGTTGGTAGGCCGGACACGTTCAGAAGGTCTAGCCCTCGGCATCGCCTCTCCAATCTCTCCCATGAGGCCCGGAGCAATCCAGGTGTCCATCCCAAGCCGCTCGCGGCCGACGCCCGTGAATAGGGAAAGCTCTAGTCCCGGTCATTCTGGACCTTCCACGGGAGAGCCCATCGAAGGGCCCGATTCTAGAGTCCATTCAGGGCGACCCTGCCCAGGGCGATCACGACCAGGCCGGAAGAGATCTCCAAGGGACGGGTTCGGACGAAAGGGTTTCCTCCGGGACAGTTGCCTCCCCAGCTGATGAGCCTTCAAACTGAACCCGGTGTGTGGCGACGGCTGCACGCGACCGTCGAGAGCGAGGGCCCGCAGCATTCCTCGCGAGCGCCGCCCCCCAGGCCCAGGAGGAAAAAAACGAGGAGCTGGCCGAGAATTCATGACGATCCCCTGAGCCTGAAAAAAAGCGCTTCTTGCTATCCTGGCCCCATCCCCCCGGGAGCCTGCTCGGAGCCACTCCCCTTTCGGAAGCAACTCTGATTCATTTTGCAGCCTCCCCCGGCGGCCTGAGGGAACACCCCGCGCGGCCCTCTTCGTTTCTGTGATCGCGGAACCCTATATTGGGTCGTCTGTTCCCGCGCGTGGAGGAGCGTCGGCCCCTAACTTCAGCCAGAAGCCCAAGGCCAGGAGCAGGATCAATTGCCATTCCACCTTGTTGAAATAGGAATCCAGCCCCCCCATCACGGGGAAGGCAAGCCAGGCAGCCCAGACAGAGCGGAGCAGAGGATCTCCCGCCAGCTCTCCTCGTTTGTATCTTTGCCATCCGAGAGCAATGGCCTTCCACCCCACGGCGATCATGATCAGCAGACCGGGAAGGCCATAGTGCATCGTCGCATATAGGTACAGATTGTGGGGATCCTCGGGCGCCAGCACCTCAGCCCAGGTTGCAGTGGGGGGGATCTTCAGGCCTGACCCTGCCCCCAGCAGAAGTGTCGTCGGAAAGCGTCGGAAGTACCCCAGGGCCGCTTGCCACAGGTTCACGCGCAACCACAAGGTGGAGAAAAAGCCTGCTCGAGGCGCGGCCACCACAAGTAGAACGGCCCCTGCCATAGTAGCAACGATCACGGTCAGTATGACGTATCGCAACCCTTTCGCAGGGAACGGGGCATACGACAACGCAATCAAAGCAGATGCGAGAAGGAACCCTGCTTCCACCCCTCTTGCATCGGACAAGTACAGGCTGGCGGCAAAGAAAACAGCACCCAAGGCAGCCACCCATTTCAACTTGCGGCCCAGGGCGAGCCCAATAGAAATGAGGAGCGGCCAGAATACGAAACCCCCAAACATGTTCGAATTGCCAAAAAACCCCGCTGCAACCCGCACAACCTGCCCCGGCACCTGCGGCAAGTACAGTTCTTTCTCCAGATTGCTGGAAAAGGGGGGGACAAACGCCCCCGTAAGACCCTGGAAATCGGCAATCGCAGCTGCAAGCGCCGCCACTACAAGCAAGATCACCAGCGCGCGCCTCCAGTCTCGCACAGTTCCAAGCAGCGTGATCAATACCGCCACGCTCAGGAAGATCCAACGCACATCATCCAGGCCGTATCTCCAGGTCGGATCGACAAGCCAGATGGCGAAAGTCCAGATTGTCAGGAATACCAGCAGGAGGGAGATCGATCTTCCGGCTGCTCCCCTGATCCCAGACCAAGCCCCTTTCCTCAGGAGAAGGAAGATAAGCGTCGCCCAACCCACGGGCTCAACCAGGGCCATCTGCAACGGATACTTCACCACATCGTACTGGAAGGCAATGGCGGCGAAGAGGCAAAAGAGTGCGAAATCCGTCCACGAGATTGAACTGAGCACCTCCCGACCCCGCTGCCAAAGGTCAGGAAGAGGCTTGCCTACTGGATGCACCGACCTCGATTCGCTCATGCGGATTGCCGCCGTGTCACCCGGTGCCCCGTTGCCGCCCGCCCCCACCGTCGGCTCCGAGCAAGGCCCTACGCCCAAGAGAGGCAAGGCAGGCTTGGTCTAGCAGGAGGCCGAGCGCCTCCCCTCGCATCGCGATCGCCGCGGTGCAGCCAATCGCGTGCCCGGTCGCCCAAGCCCGCGAGCAGGAGGTCATGATCCTCGGCCGAGAAGTGGACCCGTCCCCAGCGGATCAGGTCATGCAAGCAAAGTGGACGATTCAAGGGGCGAAGCTCCCCGAAATACGGCACGCAACGCAAGATGCGGGAGGCCGTGGCTTCGGCACCCCGCAGGCCCGAAACCACACTCGCCCCAAAGGTGGCGGCTTTGGCGTGACCCGCCGCATCGGCGACCAGCAGCACGCAGGCTCCCTGAAGGTTCCGCTCAAGGGAGCGCATCGGGGAATCAACTGAAATCAGGTTTCCCTGATACTCGAGCGGTTTCAGCCCTTCTCGGCTGGTTAACTCATCAAGCACCTGATGGGCTGGCTGGCCTCGCTCGACCCCCAAGCTAAGCACACCCGCTTCCTCCGACCGCAGAATGAGCCAATATGATACTGAGGTCGCGATCAAACCATACTCGGACCAGATCCGGATCATGTCCTCGAGGTAACCGCACCCGCGCTCGGAGGATCGCTATGCCCCTTCTCCGACCGAGCCGAACACCGGCGGCTCGGTGCGGTGACGCCCGTCGGCACCAATTGCTGCCGTGGCATTGCTGGGCCTCCGCCCATCCGGCAGTCGCTTGAGCTCCCAAGCGCCTCCTTTGGGCGCTCAGCTGGATCCACCCGGCCTCGAATTTCACCCCCTTGATTCTGGTCCCCATTCGTATTTCCGCCCCGGCCCCAGCCGCCAGTCTGGCAGAATGACCGTTCTGTCTTGGCCCGGTCAACCATCCAAGCGGGCTCCCCAAGCTCACCGCGGTATGGGTATGTTGGGATTGAAAACTCGTGCGATGGATCTCATGCAGGATGGCCTCATCCAGCCGGGGCCCCAGCGCCCGCTCAAGCTCTGGGGTAACGGCGAGCGTTCGGCTGGGAATTCCTCGTTCCGGGCCCTGCTCCACCACCAGGGCGCGCACACCGGCCTGCGCGAGTCTCCGAGCAGGATGAAGGTCGCCGGCCGAGGTCCCAACGACCAGGACGTCCCTCACGGGTTCTGGCAATCTCTCATCTCCACGAGCTCGCCGGGAAACGTTTGCCACGAGATGAGCCGCCTAGGCTGGAAAAAGGTGTTCCGCTGACTAGCAGGCTGCGGAAGAATCTAAGACGAACAGACGAATGATGTACATCGTGGTCCTTGGTCTCACCCTGAGGCGGTCAGCCGCAAACCGCGGGGCTCCCGGAGAGCCTGGTCGGAGCCCTTGCCC
>JBEKSY010000010.1:0-102426 GCA_049516595.1 Anaerolineales bacterium | reverse complement strand
TCTCCCCGGAGGAGATCAAGCTCTTGTTCCAGATGTTCTCCCGGTTGGAAAGCCCGGACGCTCCCCGCGTCCGTGGCTACGGACTGGGCCTATACATGTCCAAGAGGTTTGTGGAAGCCATGGGCGGTGAGATCCAGGCCACGTCCTCTCCCGGCCAGGGGCTGACCGTTTCGATCCGCTTGCCTCTGATGAAGGAGGAGAGATGAGCCCGCGTGCTCTCGTCGTCGACGACGATGAATCGCTGCGCACGATGCTAAACCAATACTTCCAGCGGGAGGGCTTCACGGTCTCGACCGCCGCCAACGGAAACGAGGCCCTGCGCCGTTTCTACGAGGACCGGCCGGATGTGGTCATCCTCGACCTGATGCTGCCGGGAATGGATGGTTGGGAGGTGTGTGCCCGGCTGCGGGAGCTTTCGGATGTGCCCATCCTGCTCCTGAGCGCGCGCACGGCCCAGACCGACAAGCTGCGGGGGTTCCGCCTGGGGGTAGACGATTACATCCCCAAGCCCTTCAGCCTGGCCGAACTGCTGGCCCGGGTGCGGGCGGTGCTGGCCCGCAGTTCCCGGGCTCGGCAGCAACCCGAACAGAGTTTCCACTGGTACGACCTGAAGGTGGATCTCGCCAAGCGCCAGGTCCGCCTGAGAAATGAGATCGTCCCTCTCACCCCCACTGAGTTTCGCCTGCTGGTCTCCCTCATCCAGCGCAAGGGGGCCGTGGTTTCGGAAGAGGAACTGCGGGAGGAGGTTTGGGGACGCGAGCGCCTGATCGACGCTTCGGCCCTGCGCCGCTACATCTGGCTCCTGCGCCAGAAGATCGAGGCAGACCCTTCCAACCCGCAACGGGTGCTGGCGGTGCGCGGATCGGGTTACCGGCTCGGGACCGGCATGCTCACCCCGCTACCCGGCGACGAGCCCGAAGAGGAGCACAAGACCTAGCTCGCCCTTCCCTCCCCAGCGGCCCAACTTCAATCCCACCCCCGCCGGCCTTGCCTGCGATCCGGCCCCGGCCCGGATCGAGGAGAAGGCGCGGGGCCGGGCCCGATCGGCCCCTCAAAGGATAATCTAATGCGGCTCCTACGCCCTTCAGACACCCGCCAGCTATGATGATCTTAGGTATAAATCCGTGGTCAAGGGTAAGGAGGGTACAGTGAATACGAATACCATGGTTGCTTTGGAATATGGTCCGCGCTTGGCGCTGGGACGCCGGATTTGGCGCTGGACCGACGATGAGGGTGTGGCCTACATGCCCATCCCGGTGGACCTCCGCGACGGGGCAGAGGATTTCGTCCTCACCGCTCCAATGGCCGGGGTCAAGCCCGAGGAGATCAGCATTCACATTGAGGATGAAACCATCTCGCTGCGCGCGGAACCGCACGCGGGCGAGGCCGAAGAGACCGAGTTCCTGATGCACGAACGATACGCGGGTAAACTCGGCCGAACGCTTCGCCTGCCCGTGTCGCTGGATGCGGAGAAGGCGGAGGCCACTCTGGAGGCCGGTGTTCTGACGCTGCGGGTTCCCAAGGCGGCTTCAGCCCGGTCCAAGACCATCAAGGTGAGTGTCAAGTAGTCCCTGCTGGGCCTCAGTTGCACAAAGCTCATTCTCGTCGTTTGCGTCGATCGGGCCGGCTTCACCGTCGGCCCGATCGCGTTCCTAGGGACGCGGGCCCCCAGCGGAGGGTGGCGTGATCCCACTTCGGGATAACATCCGAACGCGATCGTTCCCTTGGGCCAACGGGCTCATCCTCCTCGCCAATATCCTCGTCTTCCTCTTTGAAATCTCCCTGAGCTCCGCGGGGCTCAACCGCCTGGTCCTGCGCTTCGGGCTCATCCCGGCGCGGGTCCACTGGCTTGATCCGAATACCTGGGAACCGATCCTGACCTCCATGTTCCTGCACGGTGGCTGGCTCCATCTGATCGGGAACATGTGGGCCCTGTTCATCTTTGGCGACAACATCGAGGATCGCCTCGGCCACTTCCGCTACATCCTCTTCTACCTCCTGAGCGGCCTGGCGGCCGCAGCCCTGGCCATTGCGGTGACCCCGGCCTCGACCGTGCCCATAATCGGGGCCAGCGGCGCCATCGCCGGGGTTTTGGGCGCCTACTTCATTCTCTATCCAGGCGGCAAGGTCCTCACGCTCATCCCCGTTTTCTTCCTGCCCTGGATTGTGGACCTTCCCGCGGTTATCTTCCTCGGCTTTTGGTTCCTGCTTCAGTTCCTCAGCGGGGTAACCTCCCTTCAGGCGGCCGGGCAGGCCGCGGGTGTGGCTTGGTGGGCCCATGTGGGTGGGTTCCTCTCCGGAATGGCCCTGCTCTTCTTGCTGGGAGGCACGGCTCGCCGAGGGGTTCCGCATCCCTCGCCGATCGAGGTCGTCTACCATCCCGGCCAGGACAACGACCGTTAGCCCGAACCCGAACCGGCCCGTGCTAGAATTCCGCTCATGTCCGATCTGGGTACAGCCGACGGCGGGCTCCAGGGGCCCGAGCGCCCCACGCTTGTCGCGCGGTTCCTCCTGATCCTTCCCGACCCGGCCCCGGATCACCCCCCGCTCTGGCCGGGGGTCCGGGCATGACCCCCTCGCTCGACCCTCTGATCGAGATTGCTTCGGGGACCCACCCGGGCCTATCCCGCCCCGTCAACGAGGACCGGTTCCGGATCATCCGCTGGCACCTTCCCGAGTCTGGGGGAACGGCCGCAACGCTGGCCGTGGTTTCGGACGGAATTGGCGGAAACGTGGCCGGGGAAGTCGCGGCCCAGATCGTGGTCGATCAGGTCTGCGAATCCCTCGAGCACTCCCAGGGAGTACGTCCTCTGGACGATATGCGTCAAAGCGTGGTTGCGGCGGGGCGGGCCGTGGCCGCCCGGGGCCAACTCGAGCCGGCTCTGGCGGGCATGGGGGCGACGGTCGCACTGGCCTGGGCCCTGGGCCAGCGGCTGTACATCTCCAGCGTGGGGGACAGCCGCATCTACCTCTTGCGCGCGCGCCGCCTGCGTCAGCTGAGCACTGACCACACGTTCGTTCAGGAAGCCGTGGAGCGAGGCGCGCTGGCGGCCGATGAGGCGCGCAACCATCCTTACGGACACGTGCTCAAGCAACATCTGGGCGGCCGCGCCGATCCCGAGCCCGATCTGCGCCTGCGCCTGGGCCCCAGGGATAACGATGCCCAGGCCAAGAGGAATCAGGGGCTGAGGCTGCGTGCGGGGGACACGGTTCTCCTGTGTACCGACGGCCTAAGCGACCTGGTCCCCGCCGCGGAGATCGGGGCTCTCGTGGGAGCGCCGGACCTCGAAGCCGGCCTCTCGCAACTCATTCAAGCGGCGCTGGCCCGGGGTGGCACGGACAATATCACGGCTCTCGCTCTGCGCGTGGCGGACCGGGGCGGTCCCCCGCGCGGACTGCGCCGCTGGCTCGCCCGGCGCTAGACACCCCCGGCTCGGGGCGTCCGCCGGGATCCGCCGGAGAACGGCCGCGCCTCGTCGCTCGCTTTTCCGAGGAGAGCTTGCGGAAAGCCTGCCCAGAGGGACTAGGCAGGGATCTTCTCGCGCAACAGCTCCGGAAGGACCTGGGCCAAGGTCGCGGCCAACTTTTCCGCAGAGGGGCTGCCACTCCGGCCTTTCTTCCGGACCAGAGCGATCTGCCAATCCGGCATGGCCGCATCTTCCAGGTTGAGGCGAACGAGCTCCCCAGCCTCAATTTCGCGGCGGATGGCGATCGCAGGTACGAGGCTCACTCCTGCTCCAGCCGCGACCATCCCCTTGACGAGTTCGACCGGGCTAGCTTCCAGCCACGACAGGCTTTCGCCTCCCGTCACCTTGCGCAAATCCGCGAGAAAGGACTGATAGGCCGCTCCCCAATAGGAGAGCAGCAGCCGCTGGCGGGCCAGCTCGTCCCGCCGAATGGACCCGCGCGCTGCCAGGGGGTGGCCGGGAGCGGCGATCAAGGCCAGCGGTGCACGGAATTCCTGCAGGGTCTCAATCATGGGATGAGTCACCGGCCCCGAGAGCAGCGCAAGGTGAACCACTTCGTCCAGCAGGAGCCCAGGGGAATCCCAGGAATGAGCGGACCGCACCTGAACATCGATCTGGGGGTTCGCGCGCTCAAACGCGACCAGCGCCGGCGCGAACAAATAGGCCCCGGCAGTCACGGTCACTGCCACGATGATCCGGCCTGCGCTTCCGCTGCGTTCATCCCAGACGGCCTGCTCGCCCTCGCGAAGGATCTCCAGGGCCCTTTCAGCGTAGGGCAGGAAAGCCTCCCCGGCGCGGGTGAGCGCGAGCCCTCGCCCCTGTCGGTGAACCAAAGGGGCGCCGACCTCGCCTTCCAAGGCGCGCAGTCGATCCGAGGCGGTCGGTTGAGCGATGCCCAGCTCCACCGCCGCCCGGCTGAGATGACGATATCGCGCGACCAGAACAAAGAGCTGAAGTTGATCCCGTTGCATGGAGAGGATTGTATTCAGATTCCAGGCTCGCGCCAGCGGCGGGGGTCGGGCGGCTCCTGGCCTCTCCTCCCCCGCCCACGCTCAGGCCTGAACCTCCAGCAGGCGACCGTGACCCGCCAGATCCGGGAGGATTCCAATCCGCGCGGAAGGAAACAGAGAGCGGGCCAAGGTCTCGACGGCGGGACCCTGGGAGGCCTCAATCTCCACGAGAGCCAGCGAACCCGGTCCTAACCGGGTGAGGGCCTGCCCGAGAAGGCGGGTGATTGGCCGCAGTCCATCCTCACCCCCGTCCCGGGCCAGGCGCGGCTCGAACTGCGAGGTTGGCCAGGCAGCGAGCTCCTGAGAAGGGACATAGGGGAGATTGGCGCAGACGAGGCCGAGGGGTCCGCGCAGGGGAGTCAGGAGATCCATCTGGACGAGCGCGACGCGGTCCGCAACATGGTGGCGGAGAACATTGCGGCCGGCCACCTTCAATGCCTCCCGGGAGAGGTCGCCCGCCACAACCCTCAGCGTTTTCCGCCCGGCCGCCAAGCTGACCGCGATGCAACCCGAGCCGGTGCCCACATCTACCACCTGGAGTCGGCTCAGCGACCTGCGCGGCTCGCGCGCTTCGGCCTCGATCCAGGCCTGGGCCCGTTCGACCAGCAGTTCGGTTTCCGGCCGGGGGATGAGAACCGCGGGGCTGACCTCGAACTCGAGCCCGAAGAACTCCTGGTGGCCCGTCAAATAGGCGAGGGGCAGCCCGGCGGCACAGCTCCGGATTTGACGGCGATACGTATCCGCCTGGGAGGCGGCCAAATCGACTTCCGGGTGCGCCAGGACCCAGGGCCGGGATTGTTGCAGGAGATGGGAGAGCAGGACCTGGGCCTCCAGGCTGCCTGCCCCGCTGGATCGAAGTTCCTCCCGCGCCCACTCCAGAGCCTGCCCTACGGTCCTGAGCGCAACCTCGTTCAAGGCAGTGCCCCCTAGGGGGAGATCCCGGCCTCTTGAAGACGCAGGCTCTGCTCCTGAAGCGCGAGCTCGTCGATCAGGGGATCGATTTCGCCGTCGAGCACGGCCTCCAAGTTGTGCAGGGAAACCCCAATGCGGTGGTCCGTCACCCGTGACTGAGGGAAGTTGTAGGTGCGGATCTTCTCAGAGCGCTCGCCGGTTCCCACCTGGGCCCGGCGCGACTGCTCAATCTCCGCGCGCTGCTTCTGGGATTCGATTTCGTACAGCCGGGCGCGCAGGATGGCCAGCGCCCGCGTTCGATTCTGCAGCTGGGAGCGCTCATCCTGACACTGAACCACCATCCCGGTGGGAAGGTGAGTGATCCGAACCGCCGTGGAGTTCTTCTGGACGTTTTGCCCGCCCGCACCGGAAGACCGATAGACCTCCAGCTTGATGTCCTTCTCGGGGACTTGGATCTCGACCTCATCCGCCTCGGCCAGGACGGCGACCGTAGCCGTCGAGGTATGAATCCGACCCTGGGATTCGGTGACCGGGATGCGTTGCACCCGATGGACCCCGGACTCAAACTTCAGCCGCGAGAAGGCGCCCTGCCCCTTCAGCTGGAAGATGATCTCCTTGAACCCGCCGATGCCCGTCTCGTTTTGGGACAGGATCTCGATCTTCCAGCCGTGCCGTTCCGCGTAGCGGCTGTACAAGCGGAACAGGTTGGCGGCAAATAGAGCCGCCTCCTCTCCCCCGGTACCCGCGCGGATCTCCAGGATCACATTCTTTGAATCCCGCGGGTCCCTGGGGAGGAGCATGGCTTTCAGGTCCTTTTCCATTTCCGCCCGGCGAGCCTCGAGGCCCACCACCTCGCTCTCCGCGAGCTGGCGCAGCTCCGGATCGGGGTCGGCTCGCATGCCGCGCGCCTGCTCCAGAGAGCCCGTGAGATTCTGGTAGGCATGGAACTTCGCCACCGCCGGCTCGATCTCGGCCCGCTCGCGGGCGTATTCCGCGACCTTGGCATACTCAGCGGCATGCTCGGCCATAAGGCGCGTCAGCTCCTGGTAGCGCGCCTCGATCCCAGCCAACCTCTCAAACATCTGCCTCTCCCCGGCCCACACAAAAAACCCCTCCTGCTCCTGGAGGGCTGGTTCCATTATATATCGCCTCGGGCCCCACACCTCCCTTCCTCGTTCAGGCCGCGCGTCCAGAAACGCCCGGCGGATCGGGGCGGGGGCGGGCTCCTCCCGGGAGAAAGGGCCGGCAGGGTGAGAATCCGGGTGGAGTTTCCCTGGCAGGGAAGGTATAATTCCAGCTGACCGGGCGGTTAGCTCAGTTGGTTAGAGCGCCGCGTTGACATCGCGGAGGCCGTAGGTTCAAGTCCTATACCGCCCACACAACCCAGGGCGACTGTTTGGCCCAGTCATGCGATCGCCAGGACGAGTAGCAGCTCCGAGCGCAGCAGCGAGCAAGGGATCGGTGAGAGCCTTGCGGTGCGGAGGGTGCGAAAACCACCTGGCGGCTTGAACCGGAACGGCGGCCGCGCTGGCCGCCAAGTATGGGGAACGGCTTGGCCCCGTTAGCGGCCCAGAGATGGCCAGGGCGGCCGGTCCGCCCGGCCAAAACGGGTGGAACCGCGTGAGCTTGCCTCTCGCCCCAGGACGGGCGGGAGGTTTTTGCTTTCCGGGGCCGCTCAGCCCGGGCTCGGGCCCTTCCCAGAGCCGCCGGCAGGAGAGGAGAGACGAAGATGCCCGAACGACAGGTGGCGCGCTATGAAGACTCGGAACTCTACCGGATTCGCCATTCCGCCGCGCATGTGATGGCGCAGGCCGTGATGGATATGTTCCCGGGCCAGGCCAAGACCGCCATCGGGCCTGCGATCGAGGAAGGTTTCTACTATGACTTTGACCTGCCCCGCCCGCTGACCCCGGAGGATCTCCAGGCCATCGAGAAGCGCATGCGCGAGATTCTCCGCGGGAACTATTCCTTCGTGCGCCGCGAGGTCGCCGCGGGAGAAGCCAAGCGTCTCTTTGCGGACCAGCCCTACAAGCTGGAGCTCATCGCCGGGCTGGAAGAGGGCCGGGAAGACGAGCACGGCAACCCGCTCAGTGAGCCCCCCGTCATTACCACCTACACCCACGATCAGTTCACGGACCTTTGCCGCGGCCCGCACGTCGAACGCACCGGGCAGATCAATCCCGAGGCCGTGAGGCTCATGCAGGTCTCGGGCGCCTATTGGCGAGGCGACGAAAAGCGGCCCATGCTCCAACGCATTTACGGCACCGCCTGGAAGACCCCCCAGGAACTGGAGGAGTACCTGTGGCGGCTGGAGGAAGCCAAGAAGCGCGACCATCGCAGGTTGGGGAGGGATCTGGGTCTCTTCTACTTTTCCGAGGATATCGGGCCCGGTCTGCCACTCTTTTCCCCGCGGGGCGAGGCGCTGCGGCATCTGATGGAGTCCTATGTGCGGGAAGTCCAGACCCGCTACGGCTACCAGCACGTTTGGACCGGACACCTGGTCAAGGAGGATCTCTACCGGCGCTCGGGACACTACGACAACTACAAGGAGGCCATGTTCCCCCCTCTCGTCGACGAAGGGGTCGCCTACCGTCTCAAGCCGATGAACTGCCCCAGTCACATGACCCTCTACCGGGAGATGGGGACGCATTCCTACCGGGAACTGCCTCTGCGCTTCGCCGAGTTTGCCACGCTCTACCGGTACGAAAAGGCCGGCGAGCTGACAGGACTGGCCCGCGTGCGCGCGCTCACTCAGGACGATTGCCACATCTTTTGCACCCCCGACCAGATCGAGTCGGAATTCGCATTGGCGCTGCGCCTGATCCAGGAGGTGCTTGGCCGCTACCGGCTGAGCGACTATTGGGTCCGATTGAGCTTGCGAGGCAAACAAGGCAAGTTTGTGGCCGATGACCAGAAGTGGAAAGAGGCCACCGCCGCGCTGCGTTCCGCCCTGGAGGCGAGCGAGATGGACTATGAGCCCGTGGAGGGCGAGGCCGCCTTCTACGGCCCGAAGGCAGATTTCATGTTCCGCGATGTCCTCCGGCGGCAGTGGCAGCTCTCCACCATTCAGGTAGATTTCATCCAGCCGGCGCGCCTGGGCCTCGAGTATGTCGGCGAAGATGGGCAGGTGCACACCCCGGTGGTCATCCACCGCGCGGTTACCGGATCGACCGAGCGTTTCCTGGCGATGATCCTTGAGCATTTCGCGGGAGCCCTGCCCGTTTGGCTGGCCCCGCTGCAGGCGATCCTCATTCCGATTGCCGACCGGCACCTTGAATTCACGCGCCGGGTGGAGCAGCGCATGAAGCAAGCGGGGCTGCGGGTGGAGGTCGACCCGCGAGCCGAGCGGATGAATGCCAAGATCCGCGACGCCCAGTTGCAGAAGATCCCCTTCATGCTCATTGCCGGCGACCGGGAGGTGCAGGCCGACTCGGTCGCCGTGCGGCTGCGCAGCGGGGAGGACCTCGGCCCCCTCAAGGTGGAGGGGGTGATCGCCCGTCTCCGCGAGGCAATCCAAAAGGGCGACTGAAATCAGCTCCGGCTCGGGTGTACAATCCAGCCCGGCCCATGGGGCGGAGGAAAGGGAGAGGCTTTTCCGCCGCCGGGCGCGTTTGGCCTGGGTCCTTCTCCAATTTCACTCGCGCTTCTCTTTCCGGCAGGGCTGGAGGGAACATGTTTCACAAGATCTTTGTCGTGGGGAACCTGGGCCGTGACCCCGAGATGCGCTACACCCCCAACGGCCAGGCGGTCACCTCCTTCCCGGTTGCGGTCAACCGCCGCTACAACGATTCGAGCGGGCAGCCGGTCGAGGAGACCATTTGGTTTCGCGTCTCGGCTTGGGGCAAGCAGGCCGAGTTGTGCAAGCAATACCTATCCAAAGGGCGCCAGGTGCTGGTGGAAGGACGCCTCAGCGCCGACCGCGCCACTGGTAACCCGCGGACCTTCACGCGCCAGGATGGGTCGGTGGGCTCGTCCTTCGAGGTGGTCGCCGAGACCGTCCGCTTCCTCGGCGCACGAGGCGAGGGCCCGGAGCCTGCGGACACCGCCGCCGCCCCGGCGCCAAGCACCGAAGACGAGATCCCCTTCTAGGACGACGGCCGGGATGCTCCCGCGTCCGTCCCCAACCTGACTCGGTGGACCCAGATGAATGAGCCGCCCGCTCCCCCCTCTGCAAACCGGCCAATGCCGCTGGAGTTGCCCTCCGGCCTGGAGCCGAGTTATGCGAACCTGGCCTTGATCACGCACTCCGCCACCGAGGTGGTGATCGACTTTGCCCGGGTCCTGCCGGGCCTGCCCAAGGCACGCGTTTGTTCCCGCCTGATCATGGCACCCTTGAGCGCCAAGCTTCTTCTGCGGGCTCTGAATGAGAACCTCTCAAAATATGAGGCACAGTTCGGGGAGATCCGTATTCCCGAAGGGGTCACCCTGGCCGATCAGCTCTTTGGCAGCCCCGGCGGCGAGCACCCGGGGCCCGATCCAACTGCCAGCGATTCCAAGTCATGAACGAGATCCACGGTCTCTCCGATCGGATCCGCGAACTTCTCGATGCCAAGAACTTGGCACGCGAGCGAGCCCTCGAGCGCTCGCGTACCCTGGTGCGCCATTGCGCTCTGGCGATTCGCGCCGTTCACCGCGGGGAACGCCCACTCGCTCTGGCTCAGCTGGGCGAGGCCAGGACACAGGCGCAGGCCTTGCGGGAGGAATTGGGCGCCTACCCGGACCTTTACTTCGCCGGATACTGCCAGGACTCGTTGAAGGAGTTCGCCGAGGCCAGTATCGTCTCGGCCCTGGTCGCGGGCGAGCGCCTGCCCGCCCCCGAGGAGATCGGCGTCGAGCCGGCGCCCTACTTGAACGGGTTGGGCGAAGCCGCCGGAGAACTGCGCCGGCGTTGCCTGGACGTCATTCGCCTGGGGAACGCGGAAGAAGCCGAACGCCTGCTGGGCCTAATGGATGAAATCTACGCGCTGCTCGTCACCCTGGACTACCCCGATGCGCTCACCGGAAACCTGCGGCGCACTACCGACATGGTGCGCGGGGTGACGGAGCGAACCCGGGGCGACCTGACCCTCAGCCTGCGCCTGGAAGACACGCAAAGAGCTCTCGGCGCCCTGCAGGCCAAACTGGGCGACCCAGAAGCGGGCCCGCAGCCGAAGCCGTGAAAGGCCCGCCGCGGCTTGGGCACAGGCCGACCGCCTCCTTTAGCAGAGCAGGAGACTAGAAAGATCCGGGGTGGTCTGCAAGATCACGTCGGCCCCCGATTGCTCGAGATCCTGCCTCAACCCAAATCCGCACAGGACCCCGACCGTTTGCGCGCCGGCCGTTTTCCCCGCCTGGATATCGACCCGACTGTCCCCCACCATCAGGCAATCCTTGGGTGCTGAGCCCAACCGTTCGGCCGCCAGAAGGATCGGAGCCGGATGGGGCTTGATGCGTTTGGCGGAAGGCGAGGAAACCACGACCCGGAAAAGGGGCCGCAATCCAAACTGATCCAGAAAGGCCTCGGTGCTGCGCCGGTCCCTCGAACTGACGACCGCCAGAGGGTAGTGGGCGGAAAGTCCCTGGAGCATCTCGTCCACCCCGGGGATGATGCGAAAAGCCCCAGGTCTCCCGACCCCGCGAACTCGCGCGAGCAGATCGCTGAACCCCGAAAGGGGCAATGCGAGGCCAACCCGGTCGGGCAGGGTGAAAAGGAAGTTGAAGAAGCCCTCCGAGGCCATCAGCCAGCGCCGCAAGGTCGGGCGGGGCTCCCCCGAGGGAAAGAGGAAGCTAGCCGGGCGCAGGAAGCCCGCGAGGACGTCGAGGTAGGCATCATCGGTGTCCGCCAGGGTCCCATCCAGGTCAAAGAGCACCGCACTGATCCGCGCCCGGTCCAGCATCTGCCCCACCTCGTCCAACGAGACGCAGCCCCGCCAACCCACCCGCGCCTCATGCCTCAAGAAGGAGAACCCCGGGGTCCAGAGAGTGATGCGTTTCGTGGGCTCTGCCGCCCCGCGGAGGACCTCGAAGTCCTCACCCCGTCCGCAGAGCGGGTCCATTGGCCCAGGCGGCGGAATGGGAATATGCTCGCCCTTGGGTTGCCGGGAACGCACAGCCACGCCAAGGAGGTATGCGATGGGACCCAGCACATTCTCCATTGTTGCTTGCGACCTTGACCGCCGGGAGTGGGGGGTAGCGGTAGCCTCTCGCTTCCTGGCCGTTGGCGCCGTTGTGCCCTACGCGCGCGCCGAGGTCGGGGCGGTTGCCACCCAGGCCTTCGCCAACACAACCTTCGGGCCGCAAGGATTGGGGCTTCTCGAAAAGGGGGCCTCGGCCGAAGAGGCCCTCACCCGGTTGCTCGAGCGGGATGCGGAGCGCGAGCACCGCCAGGTGGGCCTGATCGATGCGGTCGGGCGGACCGCGACCTTCACCGGTCGCGAGTGCATGGCCTGGGCCGGAGGCCGGGCCGGCACGCGCTACGCCTGCCAGGGCAACATTCTGGCCGGACCGCAAGTGATCGAGCAAATGGCCCTGGCCTTTGAGACCTCGGAGGGGGAACTTGCGGACCGTCTGCTGGCGGCCCTCCGGGCGGGGGAAGAAGTGGGGGGCGACCGCCGCGGCAAGCAATCGGCCGCGCTTCTGGTGGCCAAGCCGGCTGCCGGCTATGGAGGATTCAATGACCGCTACCTCGACCTTCGCGTCGACGACGACCGCGAACCCGTCACGGCCCTGGCCCATCTTCTGGAGCTTCATCATCTCCACTTCGGGAAGAGCGAGCCCTCCGAGCGCCTGGCCCTGGAGGGAAAACTCCTGCTCGAGCTGCAGAGAATCATGAAGCGCCTCGGCCTCTACCGAGGCGCGCTGCAGGGGATCTATGACGAGGAGACGCGCCAAGCCCTGCGCCTTCTGGCGGGGAAGGAGAACCTGGAGGACCGCGTGTTTCTGGACGAGGCAAGCATTGATCCCCCAGCCCTCACCTACCTGCGGGCGCAGTACCGGGCACCGAGCCGGAAGCGCAGGAGCCCCCGCCGGCCTCTTCGCCGACGTGGCTGAGGCCGACCTCTTTCGCGGCCCGATCCTGGGGCTAGCGCGCCAGCCCCTTCCGGCCCGCGGGCTGGGTGGCCGATCGTTCGCGCCCATACTTGGCAAGTAACTGCTGCCGCCCCATCCAGATTTGCATCCGCCGCAGGCGAAGCAGGCCTCGATGGCGGAGGGTGGCTTCGTTGTAGGCCCACATCAGCCACCACGCATAGAAGTTTTCCCAGAAATCGCCGAAGCCTCCGAGCGAGCGGGGCGAGGGAAGCGTCATAAACCCCAAGCGGGCCATCAGGCTTTCTCCTCCGGAGGGATCGGCCGGGTTCAACAGAACCGTCGTGCCCCGGACCGCCACGGCCTCGGCATAGGCCCGGTTGGTCCGCAGCTCGAGCGCCAGACTCCGCAGGGAGCGCACGAATCTCCTCTCGACCTTCGCCGCCCAGGCAAGATCCGGGCCCGCCTCCGGCATGGGCGGGAGGTGGTCGTTCCACAGATGCAGCTCCAGGATCCGAGCCCCGCGGAGCACCCGCCCGTCCTCTAGGGGGACGTCCCCGTCGGCCTGCGCCCAGCGCAAGCGGATCAGCCCTTGCGGATCCTCGCTGAACAGGAAGACCCCTTCCACATCGCTAAGCCAGCGATCGAAGGCCCGGATCAGTCGTCGCATCGCTAACGTCCGCCGATGAGGACGATGCCCAGGACGATCAAGAGCGTCCCCAACCACTGCGCTGGAGTGGTCGTCTCGTGGAAGAACCAGGCCGCCGCCAGCACTTGTACGCCCACCACCGCCAGGCCGGTCGTCAGCGGGAAGACCACATGGAGCGCATCATAGCGCAGGAGCCAGGTCAGGGTAATCACCGTAATGAAGCCCGAAAGGTTGCCGACCACTTGCCAGAACAGGAATCCGCGCCAGTTGGCACTCAATGCGGAGACCTTGAAGCTGGCGTTGGCCACAACGTTGAAGGCCAGATTGGCAGCCAGCAGACTCAGCACGATCAGCGCACTGGACCCACTGGGCAGAATGGTGTCAATCCAAAGGCGGGGCTTTGACATGAACTGCCTCCTCCCTGGTGTTCCCTCTGGCAAGCAAGTTGAGTAACTACGACGGCGCTCAGGTCCCTCTTCCTGAGACTCTGGGCGAAGAAACTGGCTGTCTAGAGCGATACGGCCGATCCGGGCCACCAAAACGTCGGATGAACCTACCAACCTATCTCTGGGACGCCCCCCTCGAGATATTCAAGATGTTTACAAGACGCAACACGAGATGGCTCCTCAAGAAAGATGAACTCGACCTGGTTCGCCCAGGCGCAACCCGAGCAGGGACACGATCTCTACCGGCTCCGGATCGCAGACCGGCAGCCTGGCTCTGTCCCTGGACAGAACGGTTGCCCCCCCGCCGGGGATCCTGGCCGAGGATCCTGGGACGCCCTAGGGGCAGGCCTACGTGTCCTCCGTCGAACGAATACTCAGCCTGCCTCGCGCGAATCAGCGCTTGATCCCTCGCCCGTTGCCTCCCGCTGGGCAAGTATATAATCGGATCGACTTTCCGCGCAGAATCAGCTTTCCCCAGGAGGAGACTGCCATGCGTCCGCGAAACCCTGGAATGACACGTCCCCTGGCAGTGGTCTTGGTAGTTGCCTTGGCCCTGCTCTCGTGCAACCTCCCCTTTTCTCAACCGCAGGCATCTCCTACTCCGGCACCCACTCTCACCCCGATCCCTCAGGCGCCGGCGACAGGCACCCCAACGGCTGGAGTGACGCCGACCCCGGTGACGCATGTCCGCCACCCTGGAAACCCCGGAACCTCCGCCCAGTATCTCACCGACACAGCTTCAATCGGCACCTCCGGGGATCATCGCGCTCCGGGCGGGGAGGACTACAACCTGGACCGCTACGAGCGCCCCTTCACCTCCCAGGACATGACTTATCTTCCCGCGCTAGATATCACCCGCGCGGATATCGCCTGGGATGGCCAGTGGTTCTACATTACCATCAAGCTCCAAGCCTCCCCGCTCACGGCCCAGGACAGACCTGCGGACTACGGCGCAGAAATCGACGTCAACCACGACGGCAGGGGGGATTACCTGATTCTCATTTCCGCCCCCAAGACCAAGGACTGGACCACGGACGGCGTTCGCGTATTCCAGGACCAGAACCACGATGTGGGTGGGGCCACCCCCCTGGCCTCCGACAATCAGCCGGGCAATGGCTACGAGACGCTGGTCTTTAACCAGGGTCAAGGACCCGATCCGGACGCGGCCTGGGGGCGCATCTCCCCCACCGACCCAGGAACCGTGCAGACTGCCTTCCTGCGCAACACCATCGGAGGGTCCGGCTCATTCCTCTGGTGGGCCTGGGCGGACGCCGGGATCCGCCATCCCGACTGGTTTGATTACAACGACCACTTTACTCTGGCCGAGGCGGGCTCGCCGCTGGTCGAGTTGAAGCCGGACTATCCTCTGAATGCGCTGTGGGGGATTGACGACACCTGCCGTATGGCCTACGGCTTCACCCCGGACGCGTCCGTCAAGGGCCTGTGCCAGCTGCCTGCGCCGCCGGCCGCCGCGACCGGCACCCCGCATCCCACCGCGACCCAGTACATAGGCTAGAGGAGCCTTCCGAGCAGGCGCACGGGAAGGTGGAGGTGGACCCGTCCCGTACGTGCGGGTCGGGGAACAGCGGCTGACATTTCTCAGGATCGGGCTGACTTCTCGAAATCCCCGAGACCGGAGGCTCTCCCGAGCAGGGCTTACTCCGGGGCAGCCAGTCTCCCCCGTCTTCGCGGACGAGAGTCCGGAGTGCGCCGGCTGATCTCCCGACGGTCACCTCAGCCGAAAGGCCGGCCGAATCTCGCCCACCTCAATGTCCCGCCAGTTGCGGATCGGCCGAGGGCCGAAGGCCGCCAGCGCCTCCCGTTCGGCGGCGGTGATCAGGCCGAGTTGCCGCATCGTCTCCAAAGCAACCACCGGCCGTGCTCTTGCCTCGCCCTCCCCGACCGGCAACTTGCCCTCCGCCCGGTCCCCGTCCGAGATCTCGACGGCGATCCCGATTCCACTTGACTATATCCGGAGAATTGAGATAGGGTATAATCAGATTGACTTTCCCGCGCAGAATCGGCTTTCCCCAGGAGGAGACTGCCATGCACCTGCGACACCCTGGAATGACGCGTTCCCTGGCACTGGCCTTGGTTCTTGCCCTGGCTCTGCTCTCGTGCAGCCTCCCCTTTTCTCAACCGCAGGCATCTCCCACTCCGGCACCCACTGACACCCCGATCCCTCAGGCGCTAGCGACAGACGCCCCAACGGCTGCGGTGGCCCCGGTGACGCATGTGCGCCACCCTGGAAACCCCGGAACCTCCGCGCAGTATCTCACCGACACAGCTTCGATCGGCACCTCCGGGGATCATCGCGCTCCGGGCGGGGAGGACTACAACCTGGACCGCTACGAGCGCCCCTTCACCTCCCAGGACATGACTTATCTTCCCGCGCTGGATATCACCCGCGCGGATATCGCCTGGGATGGCCAGTGGTTCTACATTACCATCAAGCTCCAGGCCTCCCCGCTCACGGCCCAGGACAGACCTGCGGACTACGGCGCAGAAATCGACGTCAACCACGACGGCAGGGGGGATTACCTGATTCTCATTTCCGCCCCCAAGACCAAGGACTGGACCACGGACGGCGTTCGCGTATTCCAGGACCAGAACCATGATGTGGGTGGGGCCACGCCCCTGGCCTCCGACAATCAGCCGGGCAATGGCTACGAGACGCTGGTCTTTAACCAGGGCCAAGGACCCGATCCGGATGCGGCCTGGGGGCGCATCTCCCCCTCCGACCCAGCAACCGTGCAGATTGCCTTCCTGCGCAACACCATCGGAGGGGCAGGCTCATTCCTCTGGTGGGCCTGGGCGGACGCCGGGATCCGCCGTCCCGACTGGTTTGATTACAACGACCACTTTACTCTGGCCGAGGCGGGCTCGCCGCTGGCCGAGTCGAAGCCGGACTATCCGCTGAAGGGCCTGTGGGGGATTGACGACACCTGCCGTATGGCCTACGGCTTCACCCCGGACGCGTCCGTCAAGGGCCTGTGCGGGCAGTTTGCGCTGCCAACCAGTGTGCCCTTTAACCCCAACGGACATGGCTAGATCCGGGGAATTGAGACAGGAACTCGGCCACCACGATCGATCACCGCGGGCAAACGGACCAGGAGACCGCTCTCGTCTGGCCTCGCTAAGAGGATCGATCCAGAAAGTGTGCTGGAAAAGCCGCCTCCTGATTGAATCTCAGGCCGCGAGGAATCTCTCTTTTGATCTCCAGCATGAGATGAAGCAGGCTGCGCCCCCGGCCTTGGCCCAGGAGGACAAGGATCCTCCGAGTTTCGCAGGGCGATGACAACGGGGGAAAAAGAGCCTCACCCGAGCCGAAAGGCCGGCCGAATCTCGCCCACCTCAATATCCCGCCAGTTGCGGATCGGCCGAGGGCCGAAGGCCGCCAGCGCCTCCCGTTCGGCGGCGGTGATCAGGCCGAGTTGCCGCATCGTCTCGAGAGCCACGATCGGCCGTGCTCTTGCCTCGCCCTCCCCGACCGCCGACTTGCGCTCCGCCCGGTCCCCGTCCGAGATCTTGATGGCAATCCCGACTCCCGGGTTGTCCCCCCTCCGCCCGGCTCGCACCCCAATCAGCAGGTAACCCTCGGCACCCGATTTGGCCACCCAGCCTCCGCCCCCGGCGCGCATGAACTCGGTGTCAAAGTGCCCCGCGCCGCGGATCATCTCGGGGTAGGACGTCATCGCCCGAGTTATCCGGGCGCACGCTTCGGCGCGACGCGGCGGCAGCTCTCGCGGGTCCATCAATCTCGCCATGCCAAGGGCGGCCGCCTCCAGAGGCACCGCGAAGTTCGGCGCCGAGCACCCATCGATTCCCAGTTCGACGGCCTGGTCGCTTAGTCCGCACATTTGGGCCAGCGTCTGGCGGATCTCCTCTTGGAGCGGGTTGTGGGGATCCACGTAGGACTGCCCGGCGGGCGAGCGGGTCTGGCCCCAGCGGAACCTCGAATAGGCGAGCATTCCGGCGTGCTTCCCGGAACAGTTGTGGCGCAGCGGGGTGGGCTCTTTCTTCCGGCGAAGGAGGCGTTCGGCGACCCGCGGGTCTCCGACGGGATGAGTGCCGCAGAGCAGGTCCGTTTCCCTGGCCCCCGCCTTTTGCAGCAGCGCGGAAACCGCCTCCACCTGTGCGTCGCTGCCCAGGTGAGAGGCGCACATGATGGCCACCTCGCGGTCCGAGAGGCCCAGCCCTTCCAGGGCACCCGACTCGAGGGTGGGCATGGCCTGGAACGGCTTGGCCGAGGATCGCAGAAAAGTGACCAGCCCAGCGTCCCCCGCGGCAGCCAGCCGCTTCCCGGACGCATCCATCACCGCGATCGCTCCAAAGTGGAGCGATTCGACCACCCGGCCGCGGGTCAGTTCCACCACCGGAACATACATGGGATAGCCGCCTCGAATTGGATCAAGATCGCCAAGCTGGGGGATGGAGGGGAGGGGCGCAGGGGCCTCCCAGTGCTGAGCCCCGGGTCGCTGGTCCCGGAGAGGGTCAGAATGTCTGAGGCTTGTCGGCCAGGGGACCGTGCTCGCGTTCCCACAGGGCCAGAAGGCCGAGTCGCGTCCGGGCTAGCGCGAAAGGGCGGCGGTCCGCTGAAACCCCGAAAGCCGCAACCAGGCTCACTGCCGCCCGGCCCAATTCCCTGGCCACATCCGCCTTCTTCTTCGCGGCCAGGGCGAGGTACCGCCGCTGGGCCCCCCTCACGAAGGCGGTGAAACGGGCCAGATCCCGAGGGCTCACCCAACCCGATCGCGAGCAAAAAAGACGGCACTCACGAAATGGAGGCCGGCGCAGACGGGACAGGGCCTCTAACCAGGCCTCGAAATTCGCCTCTCCCAGGTAGGGCGGGATTCGGCTTGCAACCGAGTCGCCCACGAACAGGAAACGGTCCTTGACCAGGTGAATCCAGCAAGATCCCGAGGTCACCGAGGGAACCCGTAGGATGTCGACGGTCGTCTCTCCCCAGTGCAGGGTCAGCTCCTCGCTGAAGGTCACCTGAGGCCGAATCCACTGGATGGTAGTGAGCTCGGAGGCGAAGGCTTGCGCCTCCCAAGCCGGTAGGGAGGGACTTTCGCGCAACCCGCCCAGGGAACCCCGCAGCGACTCGGCGGTCGGCTGCGAGGCGATCACCGCCGGGGGTGAAGAAAAGGCGACCACCGAGAGGTGGGCCATGGCCAGAGATCGATCCGGGGAGGAATCCATCTGGACTGCGTAGGCGATGGCATGGGCTCCGCGCTCCTGGAGCCGACTCAGCCAGTCGTCGGTCTCGGAGGGGTATATCGGAGCATCGATGCAGAGGGCGCCCAGCGGGCCCGTCACCGCCGCCACCGAGTGGCCACGGTAGCCGGTTTCCAAGAGGACATGGGTGGGCAGCTTTGCCATTCCTGGTTTCAGGCCTCAAAGGGCGAAGGGAAGATTGGATCCTGCCGGGTCAGGCGGTCGACTTCTCCGACGCGGGCTGCGAGGCAGGCTCGGTGGCGGAGGCGGCCAGAGGCAGCGTGAAGTGAAAGATCGCCCCTCCCTCGGCCGGGGACTCAACCCAGATGGTCCCCCCGTGAGCCTTGACGGCCATCCGGCAAAAAGCCAAGCCCAGCCCCAAGCCCTTGGGAGCTCCGACCCTTTCCACCCGACCGTACTTCTCAAAAATCAAGTGCATGTCTTCTTTGGGAATCCCCGGGCCGCTGTCGGCCACCGTGAATTGGACGGCGCCCTCCTGGACCTGGGCCAGCAGGCGGATGATACCGCCCGAGGGGGTGTACTTGAGCGCGTTTTCCAGAAGATTGATGATCACCCTCGAGATCATGTCCACGTCGGCCTCCACGGCCGGCAAGCGCAAGGGCAGATCGAGATGGATCGAAATGCTCTTCCCCTCGGCGTTGGATTGCACCTCTTCCGCGGCCTGCGCGGCGACCGCCGCCAGGGAGACCTTCTCCTTGCGAATCACGGCGCGGCCTTCCTCGAGTCGGTGCAGATCCAGCAGCGAGTCAATCATGCGGGATAGGCGCCGGGCGGAGCGCAGCGCAATCTCCAGAACCGAGCGCTCGGTCTCGTCGGCGGGCAGGCTCTCGTTGAGCAGGTACAGGCTGGAGAGAATGCTCCCCAGCGGGGAGCGCATATCGTGAAAGAGCATCGAGGTCAGATCGGTCCGCAGCTCGTCCAGCGCCGCACGTTCCTTGATGTCCCTCACGATCCATTGTACCCACTCCTCCTCGGCGTGAGGGATGCGCTTCACGTGCAGTTCCACCGGCAAGAGCTTCCCGCCGTGCGTTCGCATGCGCGTTTCGTAGCTGCGCACCTCCCCGGGCAACATGTCGCCAAAGCGCTCCCCCAGGCGCCCGGTCTGGATTGCGTGCAGGGTCTGGATCCGCAATTTGACCAGTTCTTCCCGGCTGTACCCGGTGAAATCGAGGGCGCGCTGGTTGGCATCAGTGATCCGCCCGTCCAGGTCCGTGAGCAAGATCGGGTCAATACTATCCTGAAAGAGTGTCAGATACCGCTCTTCGGCCGCATGGGCCGCCGTGTACATCTGGGCATTGGAGATTGCGGTGGCCGCCAGCCCCGTCAGGTATTCCAACACCTGTAGCGTTTGGGACGTGAAGCGCCCCTTACGCGGGTTGATCACCTCGATCACGCCCAAGACTTTTCCACGCACCAGGATGGGCGCACAGGCGACCGACCGGAAATTGAAGCCCGTCTGGCCCTCCGCCTCCCGACTGGCCCGCGCATCGAGCCGCACCTCGGGCACAACCAGGGGCCGTCCGCTTTGACCCACCCACCCCACCACCCCCTCGCCCGGACGCACGCGGGATCCCGAGGGCAGATGGCTGAGCGGGCCGGTGGCCTGGCGAAAGACGAAATCGCCGGTCGTATCGTCCACCAGGGCAATCGCCCCCGCCTCCACGTTCAGCAGGGTCGTGGTCCGCGTGAGGAGCTGCTGCAGGACTTCATCCAAATCGAGGCTGGACGCCACCACCCGGGTGGTCCCCGCCAGAGCGGCCATCACCCGCGTCTGCTGCTGGCTCTCCGCATACAGCCCGGCATTCACCACAGCGGTGGTCGCATGATCGGCAAAGGCCACCACCACCTGCGCGTCGGGCTCGCTGTATTCGCCCACCCGCAAGCTATGCACGCTGAGCAGCCCGACTGGCTGATCATGCGCTACCAGCGGGGCGCCGATCCAGCCGCGGATCTTGGCCATCTCGGGCAACCCCTCAATCTGCCCCCCGGCCGCCGAGGCCTGCAGGTCTTCCAGCACAATAGGCCGGCGCTGCTGCAACGCTCGGAACAGCGGGCTCTGGGGGTTGTATGCGAGCGGTGTCGAGAGCAGGCGTTCCCGCTCTGAAAACCCACTCGCGGCCACGGCCTGAAGTCCCTCCCCTTCCACCAGGAACATGGCCGCCGAATCGTAGCGGATCACCCCTGCGAGCTGTTCCAAAACCAGCGTGAAGACGCGCTCGGGGACGAGTGTGGAGTTGATCGTGCGCGCCACCTCTTGCAAGGTCGCCGCCAGGATTCGCCGCTCGCGCTCGGAGGCAAACAGCCGCGCGTTCTCTACCGCCAGGCCGACATGCTCCGCGATGGTCTGCAGCAGCCGCAAGTCCTCGGCGGCGAAATGATCGGGGTCCGGGTGAACCAGGGTAATGACGCCCACCACGCCCTCTCGTCCGGGCAAGGGGGCGCTGATCGCCGAGCGCGTCGGCAGGGCCGTCGTTTGTGTGGCGCGATACACGTTCGGTTCACTGGGAATCCAGCGCGGGTCGGTCTGCGTGTCCGCCACCAGAGCCGGCCGTCCGTTGCTAATGACCCAGCCGGCCAACCCAAGGCTGAGGACCGGGGCCAGTTGCTGGCTGACATTGGGATGAATGGTGCCGCCCACGGCCAGGGCCGCATCCACCAGGGTGCCTTCCTCATCCAGAACCGCGACGCTCCCGCCCGAGGCGTTCAAGGCCTTTTGGATGAGCTGGAGGGTGCGTGTCAGCACCTCCGACAGCTCCAGGTGTCCAGCTAGCTCCCGGCTGATGTGGTACAGGACGTCGAGGTGGATTCGCTCGCGGGCTTGACCCTGATCTTCCATGCCCTCTTGCCTTAGGCTGGGTTTCCTAGTATAGCATGCGGATCGTCCGGGCAGAACCAAATCGCGAAACGACCCTCCGGCTCCGCGCTCTCCAGGAAAGGCCGGACCGCGGCCCAATTCGCGACGGCTGGTTCTCAGTCCCCCTGCGAGTTCACGGATTCGAGCTCCCCCCTCCCGAACACGACCTCTTCCTTACCGGTCAACTTCTCCTGCACCTTGGTCGCGATCAGATCCAGATGGCTGGAGTGGGCTACGAAGTCGAGCTGATCGGCAGGTACGGTCAGCACCGGGCACAAGGAGAATCTCTGGATCCAGTCCTCATAGAGACGATTGAGGGGATCCAGATAGTCCACGGAGATCTGCCTCTCAAATTCCCGTCCCCGTCGTTGGATTCGCGCGAGCAGCGTTTCGACCGAGGCCCGCAGATAGATGACCAGGTCCGGAGGCGGCAGAAAGGGCAGGATGGACTCGTACAGCGCCCGATACGAGCGGTAATCCCGCTCGGCGATGTACCCCTGCTCGGATAGGTTGCGCGCAAAGATCTCGGCGTCCTCGTAGACCGAGCGGTCCTGGACCACCGAGGCCGGGTGGTCGAGCAGTTGCCGGTGGCTGCGCAGCCGATTGGCCAGGAAGAACACCTGGGAATGGAAGGCCCAGGCGCCCATGTCCCGGTAGAAGTCGGCCAGATAGGGGTTCTCGGCCACGGGTTCGTAGAAGGGCTGATACGTCAGACGCTCTGAAAGGCGCGTCACCAGAGAGGACTTGCCCACCCCAATGTTCCCAGCCACCGCAATGAATTTCTTGGTCATGCCCGCCTCTCCGAAGAGGGGGACGCGCGCCCCGGGCCGGGCAGGGGCAGTTCGGGCTGGTACGGAACCAGCCCGAGCGCGCCGCGCACGCGCTGGGCGACGAAATCCAGGTCTTCCCTCGAGTGGACGAAGTTGAGATGATTGGTGTCGATCGGGAGCACCGCAACGCCATGCCGGGGCTGGCTGAGGAAATCTTCGTAGGCCCCATTCAGCTGGTCGATATAGGCGCGGTCCATCTGCCGCTCGTACGGGCGATCTCGCTGGGCGATGCGTTGCATGAGCACCTCGGTCTCCGCTTTCAGGTAGACGATCAGATCCGGCGGCGGAATGCGCTCGGCCAGGGCCTCGTGCACCCGCTGGTACATGTCCATCTCATCCCCGTGAAGGTTGATCCCCGCAAAGAGCGAGTCTTTGGCGAAGGTGTAGTCGGCGATGAGGGTCCCGCGCTCGAGGGCTTCCGGCACAGCCTGATGCTGCTGGCTGTAGCGGCTCAGCAAAAAGAAGATCTGAGTTTGAAAGGCGTAACGCTCGCGGTCCTGATAGAACAGCTTCAGGAAAGGGTTCTCTTCGAAGACCTCCAGCAGCAGCGCGGCGGAAAAGATCGGCTGCAACAGCCGAGCCAGGGTCGTCTTGCCCACGCCAATGACGCCCTCGATCGCCAGATACATGAAGCTCCTCTGCCCCCGGGGGATGGCCTTAGGATACTTGATCCCGATGAGGCGAGCAAGCGGCCTCCCCGGCCTCAGCGCGAAGGGGTGAGCAGGCGACGAACGGCAAAGCGGGCGGGCCTCCTCGGTTCTGGCTCGGGGCAGGCGAAGCCCAAGCCCCCTAGAGCACCTCATTGCGAAACTGCAAACAGTAGTGGTGGACCGTGTTGCTCACCCAGGCGCTCCCCAGCCCGTAGGGAGCCAGACGAACATTGTCCTGGCACCAGATGCGTTCGTCCTTGAGAGCGTAGGTCCCGGCCAGGCGCGAGGCCAGATCCCAGGCCAGCGGGTAGAGCTGGCCTCCTTTTTTCACGTTCTTGACGATGATGGTCAGGTAGGCGCGCGGCCGCAAGCAAGGTTTCAGTTCGATGAAAAGGGCGGTCAGGCGAGCGAGGAACTCGTTGTAGTCAGGGACGTTGCCCAAATCGCGGTCGTCCTCGGAGTAGAAAACGTCCAGACCCGGATCGCCTCGCCTGCGCTTCTGGGTCTGCGCGCCTCGGGCATGGAGCATGTCCCAGTAGGGCGGCGAGGTGATCACGTAATCAATCGGCCGGGTCCCCAGCTGGCCCGATTTCGAGATCTCGAGCGCGTCCCCCCCAAGCATCACAGCCTCCGGCCGAGCCGCCTTCTCGCCCAGATGCGCCCGTTCCTCCTCCAACAACTGACGCGCGATCTCCACGTAGCGGGGATTGAGTTCCACACCTACGCTGTTGCGTCCGGCGCGCAAGGCGGCAATCAAGGTGCTGCCCGTTCCAGCCAGGGGATCCAAAACCCACTGACCCGCCTTGGTAAAGAACTCAATGAACTCCTGCACCAGGGTTTCGGGGAACTTCGCCGGATGAGTGAGGGCCTGAGGTTTGCGCGGGGGCGGGTTGTGAACAAACCAGGACTTCTGAAACTTGATCCACTGCTGAGGGGTCAGGTCATTGAGCCGATTGCGATCTTTCCAGCTGCTGCCGCGCGCCAGCGGTGTGCGTCGAGATTCTCCTGCCCGCTTGACCGTCATTCTCCTCCCTCCTCGGACCAGACCGGTTCCCGTCGGTCCGCTCACAGGCTAGATCGACGTCAATCCGGCACCCAACTCCCCCATGAGTTCCTCGTGACCGCCGACTTCCCAGTGCGGAAAGGACGGCAGAGGCTTCCTGCGAGCCAGGGGCCCCCTCCCGAGCTCGGCCGGCGGATCTCCGAATACTTTCCGCGGGCCGCTCCTCAGAATGACGGCTACGGTGTCGGCCCCACGACGCGTCCAATCACCAGGATCTCCAAAGCTCAGGCCACGCCGAAGCAGACACCTCGGAGAGATGGCCAAGAGCCACTCGCTTGGGAAAAGACTTGACCCCCCACTCCGTGTGCTCCGCACCGGTGAAGAAGCGGGATCGATCCAAATACTCCTCCGGGTCGAGCCGCCCGAGCGCTTCCAGCCTGTGGTCTGGCCGGCCTTGCTCCAGCCAGACCTCCAGCGGAGCCGCCGGCAGGAGTTCCGGGCCAACGGCGCTCCAAGCCAGGGCCAACCTCTCCTTCCCCTGCCATCCCACCTCTGCGAGACGGTTTTCCGCTCGCATTGTACGTTATGGGAAAGCACCTCCCGTTTCCCTGGGGCGACTCTGTGCATTCCTTCATCATAATAATAGCCGACCCGAGAGACCCGCACACGCCGCCCGGCCTCCAACGCGCACTTTGGAGCGCGGAGATGTCATTCCGGAAAGAGGACTTTCTCCACTTCGCCCGGCCCGGTGCCTCTCCCTAGACTAGATAGCACTTCCTCCAGTAGGGGGGCTCAAGGTTCGATGATGGAACGCGACCTGGGAAGAGTCGAACTCTTTCGCGGCCTCGAGCCGCAACAACTTTCTCTGATTGCCCACCTGGCAAGGCAGCGGGCCTTTCAAGCTGGGGACATCGTGTTTAGCCAGGGGCAGCCCGCAACGCACATCTATCTCCTGTTGCGGGGGACGGTGGCGATCCGCTTCAAGCCGGAGGATGGCGAAGCCTTGACGGTCGCTCAGCTGGAGAGTGGCGGGGTATTCGGTTGGTCGGCTGCGCTCGGTCATGGACGGTACACGTCCGCGGCACTCTGTCAGTCCGACTGCGAAACTCTGGTCATTGCCGGCGACGCGTTGCGCCGTCTGTGCGAGACCCATCCCGAGACCGGGGTGCTGGTTTTGGAGCGCCTGGCCGAGGTCATCGCCCAGCGTTTGGAGTCGACCCACGACCAAGTGCTTGCTCTGCTCCACCAGGGGATGATAAGATAGCCGCGAATGGGCTCCTGGATTAGGAGACACAGAAATGTCCTCGAGATCGAACCCTTCCCCACCCGATGCCCCGGCGCTTGAGCGCATGAAGGCCCTCTTGGAAGCGCTCAATGCCTACATCGAACATTACCACGGAGGGTCGGTTAAGCTCGTATCCTTCGACGGGCGACGGCTTCGAATCAAGATGGGAGGCGCGTGCCTGGGTTGCCCTCTCTCGCCGACTACTTTGCATGGCTGGGTCGAGGGGACCGTCCGCCAATTCTTCCCCGAGCTCGAGTCGGTGGAGGCGGTCTAGCCGCTCTCCCTTCCGGCACCTGATCTCCTCTTTCGCTCCCTGGCCGCCCTGGGTCAGCGGCCGATATTGTCGCCTTCTGCCTTTGACGCTACAATCACCGCTGTGACGCTCTCGGTTGGGGATCTCCTCCAGAATCGCTATCGAATCGAGGGATTGCTGGGACGCGGCGGCATGGGCGCCGTCTATCGCGCTTATGACCTTGTGCTCTCCGTTCCCGTCGCGATCAAGGAGAATCTCAATTCCGCCCCGGAAGCCATCCGCCAGTTTAAGCGCGAGGCGGTTCTGCTGGCCTCGCTCCGACACACGCATTTGCCCCGCGTGACGGATCACTTCGTGATCGGCTCACGGCAGTATCTGGTCATGGATTTCGTGGCCGGTGAGGATCTGAAGACCCGCTTAGAGAGAGACGGGGCCTTCCCCGAGGCTCAAGTGGTGGAATGGGCCAAGGAAATCTGTGGCGCGCTCACCTACCTGCACACCCGCCAACCCGCCGTGATCCATCGCGACATCAAGCCCGCCAACATCAAGCTCACGCCGGAGGGCCAGGCGATCCTGGTCGATTTCGGCATTGCCAAGGTGGCGGACCCCAGCGGAGGGACCAGCACCGGAGCTCGCAGCCTGACTCCAGGCTTCGCCCCACCCGAACAGTACGGAACTCGACGCACCGACTCGCGCTCGGACCAGTACTCTCTGGCCGCCACCCTGTACAACTTGCTGACGGGACAGATCCCGCCGGACAGCTTGGAGCGAACCCTGGGGCAATCGGGTTTCCGTTCCCCCCGGGAGCTGAATGCCGGCGTGAGCCCGGCGGCCGATCAGGCGATCGTGCGAGCCCTGTCGCTCAATCCCGAGGAGCGATTTGCCTCCGTGGCGGAGTTCCTGGACGGTCTGTGCGGCAAGCTGGAGACGTCACCCTCCCCGGCACCCACGCAACCGCCGCCGCCCGCCCTCCCCCAGCGCAGGCCCGCTCCTGGGGCCGGATCTGCGCGGCCCAGGATCTGGCCCTGGCTCTTGCTGGCGGGAGTCATATTCCTGGTCCTCGTCGCTGCCGCGCTCTTGACCGTGCCTCTTATCCTGCACAATTCTCCCCCGGCTCTTGCGGCAACCGCTGGCCCGCCAGCGGCTGGTCTGTCTCCCCCGGCCTCCCCGACGACGCTCGCGGCTACTCCCGCTTCGACGATGAGCGCCGCGATCCTCCCGGCCCCCGACCCGACCGCCACACCCAGCCCGACCGCGCCGCCGCCGCCGACGGACACGCCTTCGCCCTCTCCCCTTCCCACGGCCATCGGCGGGAGTGCGCTGATCGCCTTCGCCAGCAACCGAGGCCCGGACGGCCTCTTCCAGATCTTTACTCTCAACGTGCTGAACGGCGAGGTCAAGCAATTGACCTCCGACCTGACCAACAAGGGCCATCCAGCGTGGACCTCCGACGGAGCCAAGCTGGTCTATGAGGCGGAGGTCGGCAAGGGCAACCGCGACCTCTTTGTGATAAACGCTGACGGCTCGGATCCCGTTGACATGACCAACAATCCGGCCGATGACTACTATCCAGCCGTTAACCCGCGCGGCGACACGATTGCCTTCGTATCGACCCGGGTCGTAGGCGCGCAGCAGATTTTCACCATGGCGATGAATGGAACAGGCGCCGAAGACATCAGCGCGCTCCACTCCCGCCAGCCGGCGGAGTGGGATCCGGCCTGGTCGCCGGACGGCCACTACCTGCTCCTGGTTCGCAAGCCGGCCGGTCCCGTCCGTATCTATCGCTGGGACCTGAGCGCCTCGGACGCGATCCTAATGACCATGTTCGAGACGAATTCCTACCTCGAAGGGCAACCGGCTTGGTCCCCGGCGGGAGACCTGATTGCCTACACCCTGACCCGCGGGGGAGCGAGCGCCATATGCGTGTCGCCGGCAGACCCCGCCCTGAAAAAGCCATGCACCTCCCCGCTGACGGATCTGGCCGCAAACTACAGCCCCACTTGGTCGCCGGACGGGCGCTGGATCGCATACACCTCCAACCGCGCGGGCAACCAGGAGATCTACCTGATGACGGTTACCGGCGCCGGCCAGAGAGATCTCAGCAACTCCCCCAGTCAAGACAAGGATCCCGCCTGGCAGCCGGCCACGCCGGGCGCTGCTTCACCCTGACCCCCTCCCTTTACTCCCTCGTCACAGCTTGCAAGCCACTCCCCCGGTGGAACCGAAAGCGGGGGGGCCATCGAGCCTATCTGCGCGAGGCCGAGCCCAAGGGCTGTTGACAGGTCCCCGCCTGGGGGTATAATCCCCCTCGCAGTCGAACAGGACAACCTTCGGGGCAGGGTGAGGGCCGAGAGCTTGGGCCCAATTCCCGATCGGCGGTAGGCGCTGCCGGAGATGGCAGCGCAAGCCCGCGAGCCGGAGAGCGAAAGCTCGATGGCAGGATCCGGTGAGAGGCCGGAGCCGACCGTATAGTCGGGATGAAAGAACGGTAAGCCTGTCCAAGGCCGCATGGGCGACCGGGAGTGCTTGACCGCCTCGAAGACACTGGGTTTTCGAGGCAGGTTTTTGAATCGGCCCGGAGCCGCGCAGATGGCATGGAGAGCGGGGCTGGCCGACGCTCCTGGCGCATGTCGGCCCGCACCCGGGCTGGACGTTCTGCCCCCGAAGTATCCCCGGGGGCTTTTTTTGTTGTGAGCGCGAGGGGTTTTTCCAGCCATGCCCGCCTGGTATTCCCGTGGGTCTCTTTCTCCAGTCGGCCGAGCTCGAGCGCGGCCCGGCTGCTGGCTGCAGGTCAGCACGCCTCTGATCGTCCTGGCGTTCGGACTGATCCTGTGGCAACTCGTGGCGACCCTCGGCCGCCTGCCCTCCTTTATCCTTCCCTCTCCACCTCAGGTCGCGACGCGCTTCCTGCGCGCCCTGGCGGACGGAAGCCTGCTCGGCAACACCCTGGTGACACTGGAAGAGGTGCTGGTTGGGCTGGCGGTCGGTGCGGTGGCCGCCTTCGCCCTCGGGTACCTCTTGGCCAAGTCGGAGTGGGTCGAGCGACTGATCATGCCCTACATCGTCGCCTCCCAAGCCGTGCCTGCCGTGGCCATCGCCCCGCTGCTCGTCATTTGGCTCGGCCCCGGCCTGCTCTCCAAGTTCCTTCTGTGCGGGCTGATCGTGTTCTTCCCCGTTCTGGTCAACACGATCGTCGGAATGCGGTCGGTCGAGGCCACCTTGCGCGAGCTGATGCGTTCGCTCAAGGCTTCGCCCTGGCAGACCTTTACCCGGCTGGAGATCCCTGCCTCTTCGCCGGTGCTGCTGGGGGGATTGAAAATCGGTGCGACCCTTTCGGTGATCGGAGCCGTGGTCGGCGAATTCGTCGGGGCCGACGGCGGACTGGGCTTTCTCATCAATCTGGGTCATGAACAGTACGACACGGCGTTGGTTTTCGTGGGCATTCTCTCGCTGATACTGCTGGCCCTGGCCCTCTACGGCAGTGTCGCTCTCTGCGAGCGACTCCTGCTGGGCTGGAGGGGCCAGAAAGGCTGACCATGATCCGCCTGTGGAGTTCTCGGTTGCGGGTTGGCGAGGCGGGATCATGAGACCCCGATCTGCGTGCTGGCCTCTCCTTGCCGTTCTGAGCGGGGCGGTTCTTCTCGCCTCCTGTGGTGGGATGGACCGCTCGGCCTCCCCTGCGGCGCCCGCTCCCAGCCCGGAGGCCACGCCCGGCCTGACGCACATCCGCCTGCCCATGGGCTACGTGCCCAACATCCAGTTTGCGCCCTGGTACGTGGCCGTGGATCGCGGCTACCTCAAGCGGCAGGGGATCGAGGTCGAGTTCGACTACAAGTACGAAAACGACGGGGTGGCTCTGGTGGGTGCGGGGAATATTCCCTTTGCCATCGCCTCGGGCGAACAGATCCTCTTGGCCCGCGCCCAGGGGCTCCCCGTGGTTTATGTTCTGGGCTGGTTCCAGAACTATGCGGTGGCCGTGATTGCCCGATCCCAGGAGCAGATCACGCAGCCTGCGGACCTCAAGGGCAAGAAGATCGGGATTCCCTGCTTGTGCGGAGCCTCCTACATCGGGCTGGACGCCCTGCTCTATTCCGCCGGGCTCAAGCAAAGCGATGTCCGCCTCGATACCATCGGCTATAACCAGATTGCGGCCCTCACGGCCGGTCGCGATGACGCGGTCGTGGGCTATGTCAACAACGAGCCGCTGCAGCTGCGCGCCAGCGGGATCGCGGTCGACGTCCTGCCAGTGGCCGACTATGTCGAGTTGGCCTCCAACGGCCTGATCACCAACGAAACGACCTTGCGCACCGACCCGGATCTCATCCGCCGCATGGCCCGCGCGTTTCTCCAGGGGTTGAGCGACACGCTCAAAGACCCCGCCGGCGCCTACGCCATCAGCGAGAAGTACGTGCCCGGCCTGGCGAGTGAGGACCAATCCACCCAAATGCAGATCCTGGAGGCCTCGATCCGCCTTTGGAATGCCCCGCGGCTCGGCTGGAGCAACCCGCAGGCCTGGGAGACCATGCAGACCACCCTCCTGCGCATGGGGCAGCTCAGCCAGCCGCTCGATCTCAGTCAGGCCTATACCAATGAGTTCATCCCTTAAGGCCTACGACGTCTCTCGAGGGCGCGCGGAAACCCCTCCCGGCCTCGGCGGATCGGGCTTGCTGCTGATCGCCGAGGGGCTCACGGCGGACTTCCCCGACCGCGACGCGCCTCTACGCGCCCTGGAGCAGGTGTCCTTTTCCGTGTCGGCCCAAGAGTTCGTCTGCATCGTCGGGCCATCGGGTTGCGGGAAAAGCACGTTGCTCCGGCTCCTGGGGGGGTTGCTGCGGCCCAGCACCGGCCGGGTGATTTTTGAAGGGCAGGAGTTGTTGGAGCCCCACCGCGACATCGGTTTTGTATTCCAGCGCGTCAATCTCATGCCGTGGAGGACGGCCCTGGCCAACGTGACCCTGCCCCTGGAGCTGGACGGGGTGGACGTGTCGCAAGCCCGGTCCCGGGCCCGCGACCTGCTCGAGCTGGTCGGGCTGGTGGGTTTTGAGCACAGCTTGCCGCGCGACCTGTCGGGGGGCATGGCCCAACGGGTGGCCCTCGCCCGCGCGCTGGCGCATGATCCTCAGGTCCTGCTTCTGGACGAGCCGTTTGCGGCCCTGGACGCTCTGACGCGGGAGCGCATGGGAGCGGAACTCCTGCGCATTCACCAGGCGCGGCGCAAGACGGTCGTGATGGTCACCCATTCCATCCCGGAGGCCATTTTTCTGGCGGACCGCGTGCTGGTGCTCAGCTCACGACCGGGAAAACTGCGGTTGGAGCTACCCGTTCCCCTGCCCCGGCCCCGCTGGCTGGAGATGACCCATACCCCGGAGTTTGGTACCCTGGCCGCGGCGGTTCGCCGGGCGATCGAAAACGACAGTGTATAATCGCGCTCAAGCCCCAGTAGCTCAAAAGGATAGAGCAGGGCACTCCTAAGGCCAAGGTTGGGGGTTCAATTCCCTCCTGGGGCACTTGGCGCCGGCCCCGCGAGCGATGGGCGAGGCTGGAGCGCGCTAGTCTTCCAGGTAGAGCTCATCGGTGTCATCGTCAAAGGCATACAGTTCAGCAAAACGTCCCCAGTTGATCGCCGCCTCCAGCTGTCCTTCGGCGAAATCCCCGAAATCAAGTTTCAACCGGTCCCGGAAGTAGTCGGCAGGAATGCGCCGGTTCTGGTCGCGCTGCAGGGTCTCGTAGATCCAGCGAATTGTCGGAAGTCGCAGCGCACGGCCCGCGATCAATTCCTTACGGGTCAGAATGCTGGCTTCCGCATAGGCCTGCCCCAGAGGCGTGAGCGACAGATCGCCCTCCGCGACTGAGAGGAAGCCCAACAGCTCGCCGGACTCCACCACCGGGAGCAAAGCATCCACATCCATCACCAAATCGTCGCTCAATCGATACAGATCCGTCCGGCCGCCTTCCTCGGAGACCTTCTCCGCGAGGCCGGCGAGCGCGTTCAGGCGCGAGGCCGGCAGAGGCCTGAGACGGCCCGAGGAGGCGCCCAGTACCTCCTCCTGCGGCTCGGTCTGCCCCGCCACCGCCGCGTACACGCGATCCACCACCCCCTGGAATGCGGTGTCCTTGCGATGACGGGGATGGCGCAAGCGCACCGCCACCTCGGCCACCACATGACCCGGGTTCTTGTCCATCACCACGATTCGGTCTGCCATGAAGGCGGCTTCCTCGATATTGTGCGTGACCATCAGGACCGCGTGGGTGTGGATGGCCTTGCCCAGCCACAGTTCCATGAGCTCGCCTCGCAGCGCCTCGGCACTCAGCACGTCCAGAGCCGAGAACGGCTCATCCAGGCAGAGCAGCTCGGGCTCGACCGCCATGGCGCGCGCAAAACCCACCTTCTGGCGCATGCCACCGGAGAGTTCACGCGGGTAGGCCGACTCAAAGCCGTCCAGGCCAACGGCATCAATCTGGCGCAGGGCTTTCTCGCGGCGCTCGGCCGGAGGGATCCCGCGCGCTTTGAGTGCCACCTCCACATTCTCCTGGACCGTCAGCCAGGGATAGAGAGCGAAGCTCTGGAACACGATGGTCGCGTTCGGGTTAACGCCCTCCACCGACCCGCCCCGGTAGAGCACCTTCCCCTCACTGGGAGGCTGCAGGCCGGTGATGATGCGCAGCAGCGTGGATTTTCCGCAGCCGGAAGGGCCCAGCAAGCAGACGAACTCGCCGGTGCGAACTTCGAGGCTCACGTTTTCGACCGCCGTGAACTGGCGCGCACCCCGGCCATACCGTTTGGAGACGGATCGAAGACTGAGCAGGGGCTCGCCCGGGACCCCGGGCCCGTGTTCCGGAGGAACCAGCATCTGGGGTGCCGCCGTCGTTGCGCTCATGCCCTTTTCCTCCCAGCCCTCCGCAGAGTGCTCTAGTCCATGCGGTATCGATCGGCCGCCAATCGAAACAACCGGCGCCAGACAAAACGGTTGATGAGAAGCACCACCAGGACCATGGTCAGGGTGGATCCCAAGAGCAGTGCGTAGTCTCCTCGCCCGGTGGCCTCGGCGATCAGTGCCCCCAGGCCGAGCGTGCTGTGGGTCTGACCGGCGAACTGCACGTACTCCGCGACGATGCTCGCGTTCCAAGCTCCACCCGAGGCGGTGATCAGTCCCGTAATGAGATAGGGGAACAGGGACGGCAAGATCAGGGTGCGCCAGCGCTGGAGGCGGCCCAAGGTGAGAATTTCCGTCGTATAGCGCAGGTCCTGCGGAATCGCCGACGCCCCGGCGATCACATTGAACAAGACATACCACTGCGTGCCCAGCAGCATGAGCAAGATCGCCGCTGCGTTCAGGCCGCCGGGAAGTGCCAGAAAGATCAGCAGGATGGCCGGGAAAAGCGCAGTGGCCGGAATGGAGGCCACCACTTGCACTACCGGCCCGAGCAAGTCCGAAAGCCTCTTGTTGGACCCGATCGCGACCCCGACCGGCACGGTCCAGAGAGCCGCAATCCCAATCGCCGCCCCCACCCGGAGCAAGCTGGCCAAGGCGGCCAAGAGGATATGGCGCAGATCCGAGAAGGGCAGTTGGAGCAGCAGGCGGAACGCCTGGACCCCGCCCAGAACGAGCAGGACCGCTAGAACCCCCGCCAGCGCCACCCAGGCCCAGGCTCCGCCTCGCGACTCCTTGGGTTTGCTCGGGCGCACCACCGGGCGCGCCAGGAGGGTATCGACCCGCTCGGCCGCCGGTCCCCAGATCCGTCGGCTGAAGAACTCCACCAGCCTGGAACGGCTGAGCAAGTCGTAGAACCAGGATTCCGGAGCCTCCTCTCCCGCGACCGTGTCCAGCTTGAAGCGGTCAGCCCACACCAAGAGCGGACGCCAGATCAACTGGTCGAGGGCGATGATCAGGGCAACCAGCGTCGCCAGGCCCAGGATGACCTGCGGCACGTTCCCCTGGTCCGCCGCGGTCTGCAAATACGAGCCCAGCCCAGGGAGACGGAAGTCGCGCTCCCCCACCCGGAAGGTCTCAGCCGCCATCAAGAAAAACCAGCCGCCTGCCCAGCTCATCATGCTGTTCCACACCAGCCCGCCGGTCGCAAACGGGACCTCCAGCGTTCTCAACCGCAGCCAGGTCCCCAGACGGAAAACGCTCGAGGCCTCACGCAACTCGTCCGGTTCCGTCCGCAGGGCCTGATAAAAACTGAAGGTGAGGTTCCAGGCCTGCGAGGTGAAGATCAGAATGACGGCCGAGATCTCGACCGCCAGCCGCTCGGGCAACAAGACCGTCAGGCTGAGCAACACCACCGGCAGATAGGAAAGGATCGGGACCGACTGGAGAATGTCCAGCACGGGCATCAACAAGCGTTCCGCCGCCGGGACACGCGCGGCCGCATATCCGTAGCCCAAGCTGAAGACCATCGAGAGGACGTACGCGCCCAGCATGCGCAAGAACGAAAGCGTCGCGTAGTAGGGCAGAGCCGAGGGATCCAGACGGATCGTCGGCCCGACGATGGTCGCGGGGGCGCTGGATGCCAGGTGGGCCCCGAAGGCCAGCAGCGCGAGAAGCAGAAGCAGCACGACCCCATCGGCAGGTTTGAGGCTGGAGAGTGGAGCGACTAATGGGCCGAATCGACGCCGCATCGCGCCTCCGGAGGAGGTGGGATTATAACCTCCGCCTCCCAGTCTCTCGCGTCGCCCTCTGCCTGCCAGCCATGCTATACTCGCGTTGGACCCTGATCTCAGCCTGCTCTTCTCCGCTTTCATCTCACCCGGAGGCTCCGGAATGGACTCCCTCAGACTGAGGATTCTGACCGATGGCAAGAACCTGGGCAACGGAATACTCAAGGTGGATAGCTTCCTCAACCACCAAGTCGACCCCGTCCTGCTCAACGAATGCGGGCACGAATTGGCCGCCCGTTTTGCTCAGGTCGGAGCCACGAAGGTCCTGACCGCCGAAATCTCGGGAATCGCTCCCGCGCTCACCACCGCCTTGCACTTGGGTATCCCCATCGTCTATGCTCGCAAGTCCAAGCCTATCACCATGCCGGATCAGGTCTTCCTGACCCTCGCGCCCTCCCATACCCGGGGAGGCACAGTCGAGCTGATCGTCTCCCCCGAGTTCCTCAGCGGTCGCGAACGCGTTCTCATCATTGACGACTTTCTCGCCTCGGGTCAGACCATCTTGGGGCTGGCCCGCCTGGCCCGCGCGGCCGGGGCGACGGTGGTGGGCATCGGGGCCGTGATCGAGAAGAGGTTCGAAGGGGGCCGGGCCCTCCTGACCGACCTGCATGTGCCGATTGAGTCCCTCGCGATCCTGGTGGACATGAGCGAGGGGCGGATCGTCTTCGCGGAACCCTAGCGGACCCTGGTGGACACCCTCGTCATCCTCGATTTTGGCTCCCAATACTCGCAGTTGATCGCCCGGCGGTTCCGCGAAGCCAACGTCTATTGCGAGCTCTTCGCCCACGACGTCCCAGCCGAAACCGTCCGCGCCTCCAATCCCCGGGCTTTTGTCCTGTCCGGAGGACCGAGTTCGGTTCTTGACCCGGGGGCTCCTCGCTTGCCGGCCTACGTGCTCGAAAGCCACCTCCCGGTTCTGGGGATCTGCTACGGCATGCAGCTCATGGCTCAGGCCCTGGGAGGCATTGTGCGGGCCTCGACTCGCCGCGAGTACGGCCGGATGACCGTCCAGCGCCGGCGCGCATCGCGGCTTCTACCCAAGTCGCTCCCGGAGACCTTCGAGGTGTGGATGAGCCACGGGGATCAGGTGGAGAAGCTGCCCGCGGGATTCCAGGCGGTCGCTTCCAGCCCCAGCTGCCTCATTGCGGCCATGGAAAACCCCGGGGAGCGTCTCTATGCGCTTCAATTCCACCCCGAAGTGGCCCACACTCAGCACGGGCTCGAAATCCTGGGGGCCTTCCTGGAGGCGGTCGGCCTCGAGCGGGCCTGGACGCCCGCCTCCATCACCCAACAATCGGTCGAGCGCATTCGCTCCCAGATCGGGGCGGAGCCGGTTCTGGCAGGGGTCAGCGGCGGGGTGGATTCGACCGTCGCGGCCACTCTCGTCCATCGGGCGGTTGGAGATCAGCTCAAATGCATTTTCGTCGACAACGGCTTGCTGCGGCTAGGCGAGTGCGATCAGGTTCTGTCCGCCCTGCGGCAAACGCTTAAGGCGGAAGTCCGCGCAGTGAATGCCCGCGAGGAGTTCCTGGAGGCCTTGGCCGGTATTGAAGATCCAGAAGCCAAGCGCGCCGCCGTCGGGGAAACCTTCATCCGCGTCTTCGAGCGCGAGGCTGCACGCCTGTCCTCCGGGGCGCGCTTCCTGGTGCAGGGAACCATCTATCCCGACGTCATCGAATCTCGCGCCCCCGAGAGGCGGGTCGCCGCCCGCATCAAGACCCATCACAACGTCGGCGGCTTGCCGCCGGACCTGCGCTTCGAGCTGGTCGAACCCTTGAGATATCTTTTCAAGGATGAGGTCCGCCGGGTTGGGTTGGAAATCGGCCTTCCGGCAGAACTCATCTGGAGGCAGCCCTTCCCCGGCCCCGGCCTGGCCGTCCGCTGCCTGGGGCCGGTTACTTGGGAACGCCTGGAACGAGTGCGGTCCGCCGACCACATTTTCACGAGCGAACTGGAACGCGCTGGTTTCCTGGGTCCGGGAACCGCACAGGCTTTCGCCGTCCTCTTGCCGGTCCGCTCGGTCGGGGTGATGGGAGATGGCCGCACCTACGACGAGGTGGTTGCCCTGCGAGCGGTTTCCACCGAGGACTTCATGACCGCCGATTGGGTGAGGATTCCGGGCGAGGTGCTGGACCGCGTGGCCCACCGGATCGTTAACGAGGTGGGCGGGGTGAATCGGGTGGTCTTCGACGTGACCACCAAACCGCCTGCGACGATCGAGTGGGAATAGGCGGCCAATCCGTTTTGCCCCAGTTTCCTCCAGGCCTCCCCGTGCCCTTCCAATCTTCGCTCCCCGTTTCCCCTCGCGCTCACTGCATCCACCCGTTCGCCTGATCCGCTGGGGAAGGGCGCAGGCCTCCTCCCCGGGCCAGATCAGGCGGTGACTGTCGGCCCGCTCAGATAGGAAGTGGCGGGCTCGCCCAGCCATTGCCCTGCCCGCCCTCGTCCCGTCGGGCTGCGACGTTGGGGTAATTGCCGGTCCCCTTCCGCCTGGGTCGCATGCTCTTTAGGCCCTGGAGGGAATCTTGCAATCCTCGGACGGGAGCGGCTGAGGCGCAAAAGCCGGGATGCCCGCCGGCTTCAAGGTTTGCCCGCCGGGGGAGCCGCAGGGGCACCCGACGGTTATCCAAAAAGAGCCGCGCTCGGAACGAGCGCTTCGAAGCGAAAAAGCAGATCCCTTCGCGGCTTCTAAGGTGGCGGACCCGTGATTCGGACGAAAATCAAACAAAGGCGGTGTACTATAATCACCATTGCGGGCACGATCGTCTGCCGGCCGGGTCCACGGCAGACAACCTGAGGAGCATTTCCATGATGCGATTCGATCGATTTACGGAGCGCGCACAGGATGCGGCCCAGCGCGCGGCCGAGATCATTCAGAGGTACGGCCACAATCAAATTGACAGCGAGCATCTTCTGCTGGCGCTCCTGGAGCAACCCGAGGGGGTTATTCCGCAGATTCTCGAGCGCCTCAGTGTCAATTCCGACCTGCTGGCCCAGCGGATCGATTCCATCCTGCGGGCCAGCCCCAAGGCCAGCATCTACGGCGGGGGCACGGGTCAGATATTCATCACCCCACGGGTCAAGCGCATCGTCGACCTGGCCAACGAAGAGGCCAACCGCCTGCACGACGAGTACATTTCGACGGAGCACATCTTCCTGGCGATCGTTTCCGAGCACAACTCGCCCGCTTCGCGCGTCCTGGCCGAGGGGGGCATCACCAAAGAGCGCGTGCTGGACGCCATCAAGGACATCCGCGGCGGCCAACGGGTCACCGACCCGCAGGCTGAGTCCCGCTACCGCACCCTGGAAAAGTACTCGCGAGATCTGACTCAGATGGCCAAAGCGGGGAAACTCGACCCGGTCATCGGGCGAGACAGTGAGATCCTGCGGGTGATCCAAATCCTCTCACGGCGCACCAAGAACAACCCGGTCCTGATTGGCGAGGCCGGGGTCGGCAAGACCGCCATTGTCGAGGGTCTGGCCCAAAAGATCGCCACCAACGATGTCCCCGAGATCCTGATGGGCAAGCGGGTGGTGGCGCTTGACCTGAGTGCCATGATCGCCGGCTCCCGGTTCCGGGGCGAGTTCGAGGAGCGCCTGAAGGCAGCGATCGAGGAGATCCAGCGGGCGAGCGGCGAGATCATCCTTTTCATCGACGAACTCCACACCGTGGTGGGTGCCGGCGCCGCCCAGGGCGCCCTGGATGCCTCCAACATGCTCAAGCCGGCCTTGGCGCGAGGAGAGCTGCAATGCGTCGGAGCAACCACCCTCGACGAGTATCACAAGTACATCGAAAAGGACGCGGCCCTGGAGCGACGTTTTGCCCCCGTATATGTCGATGAACCCAACGTGGAAGAAACCATTCAGATGCTGCGGGGTTTGCGCGATCGCTATGAGGCGCACCACAAGGTCCATTTTTCCGACGAGGCCCTGGTGGCCGCCGCGAGGCTCTCCTCGCGCTACGTGACCGACCGCCGCCTTCCCGATAAGGCCATCGACCTGATTGACGAGGCGGCCGCCAAGTTGCGGCTTGCGCTCTATTCGCTCCCCTCCGATTTGAAGGGGCTGAAGGCCGAAATCACCCGGTTGCAGGCCGAGGAGGAGCAGGCGGGGCTCGTGCGTGACTACGAGCACGCGGCCCAGAAGAAAGCGGAGCGCATCCGCCTGGAGTCGGAATTCAACGAGAAGCGCAATACCTGGGAGTCCGAGCACCGCTTGGATGAGGTCGTAGACGAGAACGACATCGCCCAGGTGGTCGCACAATGGACGGGCATCCCCGTCATGCAGATGATGGAGACCGAATCCGACAAGCTGCTGCACATGGAGGAGCGTCTGCACGAACGGATTGTGGGGCAGGATGAGGCCATCCACGCCCTGTCCGACGCGATCCGCCGCGCCCGATCCGGGCTCAAGGACCCGCGCCGTCCCATTGGTTCCTTCATTTTCCTGGGTTCCTCCGGGGTGGGCAAGACCGAACTGGCCAAAGCCCTGGCTCAGTTCCTCTTCGAGGACGAGGATGCCCTCGTGCGCATCGATATGTCCGAGTATCGGGAGCAGCACACCGTCAGCCGCCTGTTCGGCGCGCCCCCCGGCTATGTCGGCTACGAAGAGGGCGGCCAACTTACCGAGGCCGTGCGGCGGCGACCCTACCGCGTGGTGCTTTTCGATGAGATCGAGAAAGCCCATCCGGACGTTTGGAATGCCCTCCTGCAGATTCTGGAAGACGGCCGCATGACGGATGGCCAGGGCCGGGCGGTGGACTTCCGCAACACGGTCCTGATCATGACCAGCAACCTCGGGACCGAGTTTGTCAAGCGCTCGGGCTCGCTAGGGTTCCGGCGCGGCGAGGATGGGGAGATTGACAGCAGCCATGCCAAGATCGAGGAGGCGCTCAAATCAACCTTCCGTCCCGAGTTCCTCAACCGCATCGACGAGATCATCATTTTCTCCCCGCTCAAGCTCGAAGACATGGAGAGAATCGTCGACCTGCAGATGAAGGGAATTGCCGGACAGCTTTCCGAGATGGGGCTCAAGGTGAGCCTGACCGACGCCGCGCGCCAATGGCTCGCCCAAGAGGGATTGGACCCCTCCTTCGGGGCCCGCCCTCTGCGCCGCGCCTTGCAGAAACACGTGGAGTCGCCTCTGTCGGTCCGAATGCTCAAGGGGGACTTCAAGTCCGGGGATACCGTCCTGGTCGACCGCACGGATCAGGAGGGGATCATCTTCCAACGCCTGGAACCTGACCGGGTCCAGAAGGTCGAACCGGCGCGGGTCGCCTAGAGCCCCCGCCCCCGGGCCGGGGAGATGCCCTCAGCGCACAGAAGCCGCAGAACCCGCGGACACTTCCCCAACGAACAGATCCAAAGCCGTGCCTGCCTCCAGTCGCCCGGTCTTGATCGCCTCGTCTAGATCCGCCAACCTGCGGTAGATGCTCTCCAGGACGGGCAGCCCGAAGCCGCGCGCCTGCTGCACCAGTTTGCGGGCCACAAAGGGATGCAGGCCAAGCTCGCTGGAGAGGGCCTCGGCAGAGCGGCGGGCCTCGATCCCCTCCCGCACCAGGATCAGCAACCGAAACTGTCGAACGACCATCGCGAGCACGTAGGCGGGGGATTGTTTGAGAAGCAGATTGCGGAGAAGGTCCAGCGCCTTTTGGCCGCGGCGCTCTCCCAGAGCATCCACCATCTCAAAGATGCTCGCCTGGGCCCCTTCCGGGGTGACCGCTTCCACATCCTGAGGACGAACCGGCCGGGCATAGTTGACGTAGGCCAGGAGCTTTTGCACCTCCTGATCGAGAAGGCGCGGATCTTCGCCGACCCAGGAGGCCAAGAGCTCTGCGGCCTGAGGCTCCATGCTCCCGCCCTGTGCCTCCGCACGCCGCCCCACCCAGGCCGACAGGCCCGCGCCGCGAGGCAGGTCGAAGCGCTTCACTAGCGCCCGATCCTTGTGCTCCTCGCTCCAGCGCAGGATGGGATGCTTGGACGACAGTGCGCCTCTCTCCAGGAAGACCAAGGCCGTAGTGGCCGGGATTTGATCCAACAACAGGCGCAGGGCCTGCCAATCCGAGGAGTGAGGCTCCCCCCCCGCGGCGGCACCCCCTTCCTGAGGTTCTTCTTCGCGGGCCTCACCCGCTGCCCTCGGGACCCGATCCAGGAGCAAGCCTTCCACCACCACCAGTCGGCGCCGGACCAGAAAGGGAGCGGCCAAACAGGCCGCCTGCAAATCGGCCAGCGAGACGGTCCGGCCTTGGAAGTGAGTCGTGTTGAGCTCGGCCAGGCCCGAATCCCCCATGGAGGACCGCATCTGGGCCAAGGCCTCGGAGAGCGCAAGATCATCCGTCCCATGAAACAGGTAGATCAGCGGCGGGGATTTGGGCACGCAGGCGATTATACATTCGCCACCCTGCCGCCTCGCGTAGGCCCCGGGGAAGGATCCCGGCCTCCCGCCACGCTATCGATCCGCAAGGGCCTCGATCTCCCCTGGCCGGCCGGTCAAGACGAGTTCGGAGAGCCTGCTCAGCGGGCGGGCGAAAGCTGCGGCTCCTCGACGGGCCGGCGAACGGGGGCCCCCGAAGTCGCCAGCCGGAACCCCAGATACATGACCACACTGCCCACCAGCTCACTGACGTACAGCCAGTCGGCCAGGCCCAGCTTGAGAAAAGTTCCGCCCAGAGCGGGAGAAAGGGCACCCACGGCGATCAGGATATTGCCCAGCACCCGATTGGCCAGAACCTGCTTTCTCCAGAAGAGCCAAGCGGAAAGGAGCGCACCCCCCACCAGGAGGATGGTGCCGTACAGGTTCAAGACAATCGTCAGGGCAATCAGGGCCGCCGCGCGGGTCAGCAGCTGGCCGTATTGGGCCGAGGCTGGCGAGGCCACTTGGTAGGTTCCCGCCCCCACCGGAGAAACAAGGATGAGAATGGCTGCCGCGCTGGAAGCGAGCGCGAGCAGGACGAGCGTACTCAAGGCGAGCCCGCGTCTGCGAACCAGGAGAAACAAGGTTCCCTGCCCGAGCCAAGCCGCGGTCAACATCGCCCCGGCCAGGTACCAGGACTTGAGCACCCAAGGGCTGTAGGCCAAGCTCAAAAAGGCCTCGGAACCGGTCCCGAGCGCATACCACAGTAATCCGATTCCCCACACGAAGAGATGTGTCCCCCGCCTCGCGCGGTAGCGAGCCATTACCAGACCCGCGAAGGCGAGCGTGACGAGGGTCGATAAGAATGGAAGAAAGCGTGTCAGCTCCATGCCAGCCTCCCTAGAATTGGACTGCCCCTCCGCACGGCCTGGGAACCTATCCCACCTTGCCCCGCACCAGAACGTAAACCAGGCTCGCCACCAACCCCAGGAGGATTAACCCAAGAAAGAGCAGCAAGGCGGGTACCGCTTTGCCCCAGGCCATCCGCTGACCGACGGACCGCCTGTGCGAATTCATCCCTGGGGCTCCGGGGGATGCATATGCTCCACCATGGCCAGCAGCAGCACGTCCGTGGAGTGCGTGACCTGGCGGTAGAGCTGACCCCACGAGGTGGGGGAGTCGAGTTTGGAGGTTGGCAAGAGCTCCAGCGCGCTGTCCAACACAATGGCCCGGAACTGCAGGAAGGCCCGCAGCCCCTCCTCCAGCGCCAGCCCCTCCGCATTCAAGAGTTCTCCATATTGCTGGCCCAGGGTGATCAAATTGGTCTCTCCTTCCGGCCTCAGGCTTCCCGGGGACTGGGCCAGTGCGACGAGGGTTCGTTGCCCCAGTTCGCGCAGGCGTCCTTTTCCGTTCTCGCTCAGCCGCCGGTACCATGCCTCGCCTTCAAAGCGTCCCTCGGTGGATTGAAGACGTGTTCGGTTCAATACGGACTGCAAGAGGCTGTGAGCCTTATCTATCTGCCCGGCACCGTGGGCGGCCGACCAGGCCGAAAGCTCCTCGCGGCGAAAGCGCCTGTGGCCGCCCGGAGTGCGGTGAGAAGGGACCTCGCCTCGATCCGCCCAGATGCGAAGGGTCGAAGGATGCACTCCCAGCAACCCTGCGGCCTCTCCCAGACTCATCCAAGAGGATTGGTTCACTTGCCCTCTGGCCCTGAAGGATTGGCCCAATTCGTACCGCAGGGCTCTTCCTCGGTCAAGGTAGTTTTCATTAGGATTCCCTATGAGGATTCCGAAATCTAAAAGAGGTTTTGGGCCTTCGGGTTGGGCCCAAGAATCAAAAGGCCAGGCCGGGGTGAGACTCCGGTCTGGCCCTGCTCGGCCCATTCGGGCAGGCCAGAAGCAACTCTGCCCAGCGCCCTCAGGGTCCTAGGATCCAGGCAGTCTGGAGATCCCGCTCAAAATCGGGGCCGCTAGACGGAATCCTTGAGCGCCTTTACCGGCGCGGCTTTTACCACCCGGCGTGCGGGCTTGGCCTTGATGACGATCTTCTGTTTGGTAAACGGATTGATCCCTTCCCTTTCCGCGCTGGCTGGCCGCACGGCAATTTTCGCGCGGAATAGCCCAGGAAGGGTCACCTCACCCTTGGACTTAAGCTCGGATTTGACCAATGATTCAATGGCCTCCAAATATGAGGTGGTTTCCTTCTTGCTCAGCCCGGTTGCCTCCGAGAGTTTGGAGATGAACTCGGCCTTGCTCAGTCCTTTCGCCATTTTCCGCGCGCTCCTTTCTGAGGGTCTGGGAGAATGCCAGGAAAGTCCATTCCGGTGCAACTTCGCTTAACTCTACACGATTTTGGCTGATTTCGCCACTATTGGCCTTGTCGATAGAATTCTTGCAAAGACGGTCCCTCCGCTCCAGTCTTGATGCAACCGGACCCTTGGAGAGGGTCAGCCGCCGGGCTGGCCCGGCCCGGTTGTGGCTGGACGGGCGGCGAGTAGAATCTATTCCATGCCCTGGAAGGTGGTAGGACACGAGTGGGTGGTCGAAGCCCTGAGGAAGGACGCCGCTTCCGGGGCCCCGGCCCACGCCTACCTTTTCCTTGGCCCGGCCGGAATCGGCAAGCGCACCCTGGCCACCGAGTTCGCTCAGGCCTTGAACTGCACTCAACCGCCGGCGCCAGGAGAAGCCTGTGGAGAGTGCCGTTCCTGCCGCGCCTTCGGCGACCACGCTCACCCCGATCTCCATCTGCTCCAGTCCCCGCGACCGAATGAGGCCATCCGGGTCGAGGCGGCCCGGGAGCTGATCCACGCCCTGTCTTTGCGCCCTCTGGAGGCTCGCTTCAAGGTTGCCCTGCTCCCAAACTTCCAGTTCGCCACGGTCAACACAGCCAATGCGCTGCTCAAGACCCTGGAGGAGCCGGCAGAAGCAGTTGTGCTCCTGCTCACCGCGCCCAGCCCCGAGGAATTGCTGCCTACCATTGTGTCGCGCTGCCGGCTGTTCATCCTGCGGCCGATCCCGGCCTCGACGGTCGCCTCCGCCTTGCGTGAGAGATGGAACTTGCCCTCGGATCGGGCGGAGGTATTGGCGCGCCTCTCCTGCGGGCGCTTGGGGTGGGCCGTGAATCAGATCCTGGATCCGCAGGCCGCCTCCCAACGTGCGCAACGATCACAGGAGTGGGCCCGCATCCCCTCGCAGAGCCGCAGGGAGCGCTTCGCCCTGGCCGAGGAACTATCGGTGGATAAGGACCGAACGGGCAAGGACCGGGTAGTCCAAGCGCTTGAGCTTTGGGCAAGCCTCACTCACGATCTTCTTCTCTGCCTCTCGGCACCCGCCGTGCCTGTGGCAAATCTCGACTACGAGGAAGAGATTCAGAGGCTCGCGCAGAAGGTCTCGCGCGCGCAGAGCGAGGTTTGGCTCCAGGCGCTCCTGCAGGCCCAACGTCAGATCGACCGCAACGTCAGCCCTCGCCTCGCGCTGGAGATCAGCTTGCTGGCGGCCCCCCGGGTGTGAGGCTTCGTCCGAGCCTGCGACCGAGGTGCGGGCACCTACCTCGGCTCGACTTGGATCCGGATCGCCGTCCGCTCCTTGCCATCGATGACCACCTCCGTGAAGGAGGGGATGCAGACAACGTCGATGTTGTCTCCCTGAAGATAGCCCCTGGCAATCGCACACGCCTTGAGCGCCTGATTTACGGCACCGGCACCAATTGCCTGGACCTCGGCATGCTTCTGTTCACGGATGATCCCGGCGATTGCCCCTGCCACCGCTGTTGTGCGCGACTGGGCTGAGACCTTGATGATGTCCATGACGATTTCCTCCCCTGACGCCAGCAGCAAGGACCATATCCTGCCCGGCTATCGAACAATAGAAACTAATTCTATAGGATTCATCATAATCAATCAAGCCCGACCTCACTCATTTGCCGCCCATCCATTTGTGCCCCCAGTCTCCATTGCCGGGGGACAGACGAGGTCGATCTTGCCCGCGCACGGCTCAAGTCGCCCAACCAGGGCAGGGGGCCGGCCAACGCTGCCGCTAGCGCGACTGGCGGAAGAAACCATTTCGGCGCCCGAGAAGATCCGTCGGGAATCCAGGCTCGCCGCAACCTGGAGCCGTGCGGCCCCTGACAGCCTTTCACGGCCTTGCCCTGGTCGGCCTGAGATTGCGAGGCGGGAATTCGGTGTTAACATTCAATCCTTTCCCCTTGCTGATCATTGACCGCGCGGCTCTTGGGCGCGAGGACACAGGAAGGCGATGATGCCTCAGATGCGGAGCGCTTTGATCCTCCTGGCCTTTCTTTCCATGGGCCTGGCCTGCAACCTCAGCCGCGGGCCGACTTCTGTTCCTTCTCCTAATGTCGCCGCCCAGGTCTCGCGGCTCCTGACCGCCCTGCCCACCCCTTCGCCTCTTGTCCCGCCGGCGTCGGCAACCGCCTCGACCAACGCAACGGCGCTCCCCTCGCCCACGCTCTCGGCCACATCCACCGCGACCCCCGGCCCGACCGACCCAAGGCGAATCCTCGGGAAGCCCGATTGGCAGGACACTTTCCAGAACAGCGACAACTGGGATCTGTCCGGCGGCAACCCGCAGGCCGAGATCCGCGACGGCCAGCTCGTCTTCAGCGTGCCTGAGGCGGATGGCAGCGATTGGTGGAGGTTGTCCGCCCCGAAGCTGACGAACTTCTACCTGGAGGGGACAGCCACGGTCGGACCCTGCAGCGGGCTGGACCGCTATGGCCTAGTCGTCCGGGCGCCGAGCCTGTCGCAAGGCTATTTATTTGGCTTCTCCTGCGATGGGCATTACTCCCTGCGCAAATGGGATGGAAGCCACTTCGCCCCTCTCCAGGATTGGACCGAAGGCTCGCCAATTCTTTCCGGTCCCGGCCAGACCAATCGATTGGGCCTCATGGCCAAGGGCAGCACACTCTCGTTGTATGCCAATGGGAACCTGCTCGGCCAATTGCAGGACAATTCCTACACCGACGGGCGCTTTGGCCTGTTCATTGCCTCGGTCAATACGCCCAACTTCAGCGTAGCCTTCAGTCAACTCGATTACTGGACGCTGCCGTGATGCCAAACTCCCCGCGCAGGAGTGGGGCGGGCCTCCTTGGGCCGTCTCTGGCGGTCAGCCTTGTGCTGGCGGCCTGCAGCATCGCTCCGGCCACCCCAACCCCGACCCCCGAGCCTACTCCGGCAACGGGGCCAACCGTCCCGCTGGAGGCCCTCCTTCCGACCCTGCCGGCCACGACCACCCCCACCCCGACCGCGACGCCCTCCCCGACCGAAACGCCCGCCCTCCCTTCCCAGCTCGGAACCCTCCGGTTAAAGGAATCCTTTGGGGACAATTCGGGCGGCTGGGGAGTGACCAGCGGCTCGGCCGGAGCGGTTTCCTTGTTGGAGGGCAACTTGGTCATCAGCCTCAGGCAGCCCAGGACCTCGCTCTTATCCCTCTCCCCCCAGCCGGTTCCCTCCAATCTCTACGTGCAGGCGAGCGTGAACACCTCCTTGTGTGACGCCGGCAAGAATGAATTCGGATTCGTCTTTCGGGCCTCCCACTTGTACCAGTATCGCGCCGCTTTCTCCTGTGATGGTCAGCTGAGATTCGAGCGCTACCATGGCCTTGAGCTGGAAGGGGCAAGCAGCTGGCAGGCGACCCAGTCCCTCCTGGCCGGAGCTCCGGCGGAGAACCAGATCGGGTTGCTCGCTTCAGGCCCCCGATTCAGCTTCTACACTAACGGTGGATTGGTGTTCTCGTACGTGGACACTCTCTTGAGTACGGGGCAAGTCGGATTGTTTGCAGGCACCGACCGGAGCAGCCTGCTCACAGTTTCGTTTCATGATTTCCAGTTGTGGGGACTGAAGGGGGAGATTCCCGTACCCACCCCAGGGCGGTGAATTGCGAGCCGGGATCTCGGGCTCGTCCCCAGCACGGCCGGGATGGAGGCGGCCTGCGCGTCACCGGTCCGTCTCAGCTTGGAGCAGGGCGCAAAGCTCGGCCTTGCGAGCGGCTCCGGTCTTTGCCAGAACGTGGCGGACATGGGTTTTCACCGTCTCGGGTGAGATGAAAAGCCGTTCCGCGATCTGGCGATTCGACTGTCCGGCCAGGATCAGGCCCAGCACTTCTTGTTCCCGCGTCGTCAACCTGCCAGCGCTCGCAGGCGCGGGATCCAGCTCTATCTGCAAGGGGCTGGCCAACGGGGCCGAAACTTCTGCCATGCACCCTCCTCTGCTCTCCAGGATGGGGAACCTCTGGAGCGCAATGCGCTGATTATATAGAACATCCGTTCTATATGTCAAGCCCCTGCCGTGATCTGTCACCGGCTCCAGGAAGCTCCTTCTTGGGTGGGGCTGCGGCTGGCGAGGGGTGTCGGCAGCGGAACGGCGCACGAATCTCTCCGGCTACCTTGTCCGCGGCGGTCGGCTAGTACATTCCGCACATCCGAGCAGACTGCTTGCAGGGAGTTTTCCGGCTCCATTCCAGATAAGTCCCTTGCGGGGAGATCTGGACGAATTCTCAGCACCCGCCAGGCAGGGGCTCTAACTCGCGGCTCAGTTACCCAGGGTCAGGCCCCCATCCTCGCAATTGGCAAATGCGTGGTTTCACCCTCTCGCCCTCGGAGCACGTCGCGGCCCATTTCCGCCACGATGCGAGTTCTTTCAGCGTCGTCTCCTCGAGCGCCCGTTTTCGAGGCGAATCTCATGAGACCTCGTTCGCCTTCCCCCGAGGTTCGGCGAGGCACTTCGAGGCATTTTCCAACCTGACCTCGGGCACCTCGCTGGATCCGAGATTGCCAGAGATACTTCTTCCCTCTTCTGGGTTAGCGCGGGCGAAGCCGGGGTCTGCCAGCTCCCGGACACGGAAACGGGAAGGGGCGGGCGTCGACGAGAAGGTACGAATCCCGCCGCTTCCAACCACATCCAGGATCGTTCCCTCAAGGTCTCTCAAGCGGCCGCGCAGGAAGGCCGAGTTGATGAAACTGGCCCTGCCCTTCGCCTCGAGCAAGTTGAATTTGCCGCTCCCGACAGCGGCCGCATCCTGGCTGGGTGGCACCGACACCGCCGTTGGGATCGTTCGTGTAGGGGATGATTCTCAATGGGTCGAGCAGAGGATCACACTTCCTGATTCCCCGGGGCAATGGCAGTGGGTCATAGAGAGGTTGGATCTCAGCCCTTACCCCCGAGCAAGAGGCTGCCCCGATCCTTCTGCGGAGGACCCGGATCGAGCTCTCTCTAGCTGGCAGAGAAAAGGAAGCCAACCGGTGGTATCCCGGGAAGAGAGCGTATTAGCCTCCGGGGCGTGTGATTTCGGGGATAATCCCCAGGCTCTTGGCCGTCTCTTTTCTAATCACCACCATTCGGTCTTGCCCCTGCCAGGACGGGTAGTAGTTGAGATTCACTTCCCAGGGGCCAAACCATGTTTGAATGGTATCCGGGTGATTCGCCGGCCAGAGCTTATAGTTCGGATCCTCATGCATGTAGAGCAGCACGGAACTAAAGGAGTCAGCGGGATCGGGCGTGACGTTGGCCGGCAGGCCGATCCCCGTGGATATCAGTTCCATTCGTACCTCGGCGGAAACAAGAAAGGTCTCATCGCGGTGAAGGCGCATGTAGTTCGCCGCCGCCCGGTCATCCTGCAATTCCATGCTGTTGCGCATGTGAACCGTCCACGAAGAATACCCCAGCCAGGCCGCGTTGATCGCCAGAGCAACCCCCACACTCGCGCCCACAACGGTTTTCCAAGGCCAACTCTTCGCAAGCCGCCAGAAGAAGGCTACGCCTTCTGCCGCGAGCACGGCAAGAAAGGGAGCCAAGACCAAGTAGTTGCGCACGATCATCACTCCCTGGGTGACAAAGTAGGCCGCATAAACCAGGGGGAAAGACACGAGGATCGTCCCCAGCGGCCGCGACCTTCGAAACACCTCATAGGTGCCAAAAGCGCATAGTGCGAATAGCCCGCCCGCTTCGGCCGGAAATCTGGACAGCATGACGGTCGAGAGATAGGTCCCCAGCAATAGGAGATGCTGCCAGCCTCGGGAGACCGTGTAATTCTGTTGCCCGGTCGCGTAATGGACGAGGTCATGCGTAATCCCCCCGGCGAAGGCCAGAGGCTGAAGGATCGTGCCCGGGGTGGCAATCAGGTAGGTCAGGCCAAAGGCGGCGAGCAACTTCGCCCAACTTGCCACCACCTTCCGATTCCCATTCTGCCCTCCTCGAACCCAGTATGCCGTGATCAGCACCGGGACAATGATCAGCCCACCGGGGTACTTTGACCCGAAAGTCAGACCGGCCGCAACCGCGGCCGCATAGAGCCAGCGCTGGGAGGCCCCTTTCCATGCCTTGGCGCAACACAGCAGGGTTAAGGCAGCGAACTGCATCATGATTCCATCGGGAGCCACCCAGCGAATCTGGTAATTCACCTCCCACGAGAGACCCACGATCAACGCACCGACCAAGGCTTGAATCCAGCTGCCACCGATTTCCCAGAGGAACAAGTAGACCCACACAACGACCAAGGAGGATATGACCAGGAACAAGCCTCGCGTGTTCAGGTCATGAGCCTGGCCGCCTTCTAAGGCCTGGATGAGATAGGCTTTTATCTGGCCGGGTTTGTGATAACCCGCCCGGATGGCCTGCATCAGGTCGGGCAAGGTCGCGCTGAGGTTAAGCCAGTATGGAACGGAGGGATAATCGTAGAAGTTGGGGAGCAAGGTTGCGTTTTCAAGCGAATACTTGACGGCCTGGAAGTTCTCGTGGTCGTCCCAGTATGGCCCAAAGTCAAGGGAAAGGATTCCTGTGCCGATCATCGTCCCGAGGCAGGCGACCAGCGGGACCGCCATGACGAGTCTTCGCATCCTCTCCTCCTAACCCATTGGCTCCAGGCTTGCGACGCGGCTGTTGCTGAACCACACGCAAGGGGACGACCTTTTCCACAAGAATTGGAAAGAGGGGCTTCGGGCAGCCAGGGGCGAAGTGTCCCGCGTTCTAAGAGGAACCCCTTGGACCACAACCCAGGCCCTACGGCCTCGGATGGGCCCCGCCTTGCGCTGATTGCCGCCGGCACTCGTCGGCCGGCTCGTGCCCAGCCACGCAGCAGCCCCTTATGGGACCGGAACCGCAATTAGCGTGGATTATCCCCCCTTGGTTTCATCCACCGACAAGCGCAGTCTTGAAAATGACTAAGGGCATCCGGCGACCGATAAAGGAGGGGCCTTGATCACGGTCAGAACTGCCCCCTCCCGCGCGATGGTCTTTGCCGGGCTGATCGAACGACAAATGGCCGTATTCTTACCTTGACCACTGAGTACGATGAAATCGTAATGGATGTCTGGTTTAAGATCGGAGAGTGACAATAGATTCAAATCCGGCCGGGCGTAATCCTGAAAGACGGGAAGAGAGCCAGACACGACAACTGTTGCGTCGGCCGGCGCGACCTGGTTGATGTATTGGGCCGCCTCACGATATGAAGTGGCCCAGTAGTCAAATTGGAAGTTGCCAAATGCCCCCGCCTCGCCTCCCACAAAACTGTTGTAGTAAATATACTGGTAGGGGTGAAGCTGAATATCGGCATAAATCCCCGGAAGAATCACCCCCACCAATATCAAAACCTTGAAAAATCCCTTTCTTACTTTGGAAAACAAAACCTCTAATGCTATTCCGGCGGTTATAAAAACCGGAGGCAACAAAAACAATTCCTGCCGGAAGTTGTCATAGAGCGTGCTCTTATCGACAATGATGCCAACCAAAGGGAGGATGAACCATAGGATTGTGATCGAGAAGGGTTCCACCTGGCGGCCCTTGATTAGATTCCATGCCGAAAGCACCAATCCGAAGAGAAATAGGATGGGGACTACTTCAGTAAGCTGAATCGACATCAGATATGGCAAAAAGTATACCGGCAAGTTGCTTGGGGGAAAGAGCCGTCCCTGGAATAAGACCGACAATCCCGTCCACGGGTAATGGGACATCAAGGTAACACTCGCGATCAAGCGATTAACCGCATCGCCCCAGAGATAAGGCCATGTGAGATAGGAGGTCAGGAGCGCAATGGAAGTGTATGGGATGAGGAGAAGAATTGCTTTCCTCCAAGATTTGTAGAACGCATAGACCAGTACAATCATGCCGGCATAGGGGCCGGCGACTCGGATTGAAGTGGTGAAACCCAACACACATCCGGCGGCGAGCACCATGGGGTTTATGAAGAGGCGTAATGGAGATTTGCGGGATGGGATTCCGCCCGGGCCCACCAATTTCCTAGAATACCGCGAGAAGATCCAGCCAAAAACCAGAAGGCCAATTACGAAACCAGCTATGAGATAGATCACTTCCCAACGAAGGAGGCTGGCTTGTGCTTTGTGGATGTAATTACCTACCGGCAAGTGGGCTGCATTTTGGGCGAGCCGGGAAAACCAGGAACCCAACATGCTGGCTTTATCCACATTGTAAAGATAGGTAATAACGGCCTTGACCAATCTGCTTGAGGTACCCGTGGCTATGAAACAAAAGGAAACCAGATAGATGACACTATATGCAATAGTGATTTTCTTTATTGAAGAGGGGAGATGTTCCCATTCATCCCGCAATCGCAGGCCCGATCCTCCTTCAAATAGTTGGCGGGCGTCTTGGTCGAGGGAGGCGGGCAAGGCATCGACCATGTAAATGCCCGCTGTCACGCTGGCAAGAAAAAATGCGAGAAAGGGAATGTCTTTTGGATTTATGAAAGCGTGGCCCCAGATGACCGGCTGGGTGGAATAGATCAGGACAGTTCCAAATGCAGCCCAGCCTCCCATCCATTTTCTTGATAAGAAATAGAGGCTCAAGATGCTGATTTGAAAAGCAATAAACTCGCCAAAATGCCAGCCATCGATCAGGGACCAGGCTGGGATGATCGCATGCAGCCCGCTTGCCAATAAGGTGGTGATCATTGCATAGGCAGGGCCATAATTGACGGCGTTTGTGGCAACGTTCAAATAGTGGGGCAGTGTGCCGTTTTCTAAGAGATTGAAGTATGCTCGAATGGATTCTTTTGCATAAGCGTAGATGCCGGCTTCATCCCAGCTTTCTCCATAATCCCGGACGACCATGATCCCGATGAGGAGATTCAAAAGGATCAAAATAGAAATTGGCAGGTGCCGCTTGATCGGTTTACTAATCGATGGTTTCATGCTTTTTCGAAAGACCGGGTACGCTTATCGTGGCGCGGAACCGCCACAGTGTAACAAAGAATTGTAAAACACTTCCCTGCCGGGTTGACAGACTATTTCGCTAATTGTTCCACGCGGCTCTCGCCCACGGTGTAGTACTTCGCCCGCGGGTGATGGACGATGATCGCCGCAGGGACTGTTCCGGCGCCAGCTGGAAAGCTCGAGTATGGGACATGCCGAGTTCCTTTTGTATTGCCCAGAACGCATGGATACGAAAGGGCCCGGAAATTAAGTGACTCTTTGGCCGACTTGGACCACCGCATGAACTCCAGTACAACCTTCTCGCCTCGGCCGCCCGGCAGAGCTTGGCTTGCCTATCGGCTAGGCGAGATTTGGGATCTCCACGCTAAGAGTCGACCGGGCGCAGATAGTGGAGCGCGGTGTGCGGTCGCCAATCGTTGTAGTAGCGCCGGTACCCGGCGATCAACTCCTGCACTTGGTAGAGAGTGTGGTCCGGCTCGATCGGGGCCTCTTCGCGAAAGGTGCGATGAAAGCGCTCGTCGCGGCCATTGGATTGAGGATGGTAGACCAGGGTCGCCTGGGATGGTTTAGTTCTTGTCCTTCCCCCCGCTTTTCAGGCACCGGCCCCACCTCAAGGATTGCAGGTGGGGCCGCGTATCTCTGAAGGCGGGCTCCCCTCGTTTGAAACCGCCCGCCCTTCTGTTTCCTCGGCGCGCCGCCGGGCCTGGATGCAATTAGGGCAATGAGCCATTCCGTTCCATTCGCGCCGGGGACTGACTGCAGGCCGAGGAATCTTCCCAAGGGCGAGTCGGGCTTAGGTCTCAAGGACTCCCCAAGCCGCCGCCCCGAGTCCCCCCGGGTGATCGACACGGGCGGACAGGTGAACGGCGGGAACCTGCCCTAGGAGGAGGCTGGATCCGCGTTGATGTACAGGCGGGGGACTCGGGCCGCGATCCCCGCCACCACCTCATAATTGATCGTGCCCCAGCGCAAGGCCACCTCCTCCGCGCTGATGCGCTCGCCCTCCTGGCTCCCCACTAAGACCACCTCTTCACCGATCGCACCGCCCGCAGGCAAGCGGACCATGCAGTAGTCCATGCACACCCGACCGATGACGTCGAGTCTTCGGCCCTCCAGGAGGACCTGGTTTGGCCCCGACCTGCGCCAACCATCGGCGTATCCGACCGGGATGACCCCGATTCTCTCGACGGTCGGGGTGACGTACTCGCCGCCATAACTGACCCCCCAGCCCGGGGGAAGATCCTTGCTCGAGGCCAGGCAGGCCTTCCAAGCCAAGGCCGGGCGGAAGCTCTTGGGCAAAGGAAAGTGCTTTGAGGGGCTCAGCCCGTAAATGGCAATTCCCGCCCGGCATAGATCGAACCGGGCCTCGGGTATCCTCAAGGCAGCCGCCGAATTGGCGGCATGGGTCCAGCGGGGTCGGACCCCGGAGTCACGCAGGGCCTCCAGCGCCTCTTGGAAGCGTGCGATCTGGGCAAGGGTAGGGGCCACTTCGCGCTCATCGGCGCGCGCGAAGTGGGTGAACACCCCCTCGATGGACAGCTCGGGGATCTCCCTCGCCCACCTCCCGAAAGCGGCCGTCTCTTGGGGCAGGACTCCCAGCCGACCCATCCCCGAGTCCACCTTGATGTGGACCGAGACCCTTCGACCGAGCGCGGCGGCCCGGCGAGCATAAGCCTCTCCCACGCCGCGATCATACAGAGCCAAGGAAAGCTCGCTGGAGATTGCGGCCTCCGCCTCGGCGGGGGTGGTCGCCCCCAGGACCAGGATGGGGGCACGGACTCCCGCCTGGCGCAGTTCCACCCCTTCTGAGGAGCGTGCCACTCCCAGCCAGGTAGCCCCCGCCTGCAAGGCGGCGCGCGCCACGGCGACAGCACCGTGGCCATATCCATTCGCTTTCACCACAGCCATGAGCGGCCGGTCGGCGATCCGGATCAGCTCCCGGACGTTGTCCCGAATGGCCGCAAGGTCCACTTCGACCCAGGTGGGTGCCGCCGGTGGTCTCATCTCCACTCCCCTCGCAGGGTGCCCTTTGGGTAAGGAATATACCCTTTCTCTCCCCGCTTGAGCAACAAGTGACCGCTCCTGTGCAAGGCACCTTTGGCAGGCCTCCCCGCCCTGACTATAATGACATCCGCTTCGAGGCCCAATCCAGATGGCGACCTACCGCGAACGGCTTCGCGGCTTCCCGATCCTTTACCTCCTCGGCCTGTTGCTCCTCACCGCCGACACCGCGGTATTCCTTTGGCTCCTTCCCCTCAGCCCCTTGATCCGCCAGCGGGAGTTGTTCCTGCTCGCGGGGCTCTTGGCGTACGGGGCTCTCTCGATTTCCTGGCTACTTTCACCGCGCCGCAAATCCCCCTGGGCGATGCACAGCATCGTGCTGGGCAACCTGGTCCTGGTCGCGGTCCTGGATTCTTCCATTCGCCCGATCTTTGAGTCGGTCTGGCTTTTCTATCCGCTGGCCATCATCTACGCTGCGCTCGCCAGCGACATGCTCGCGGCCTGGCCCATTCCGCTGGCGGCGATCGCCCTGGATGCACTCGTGACCGCCAGCGGGACCAATTCGGCCAGCCTTTATGTTTGGGCCCTCTTTCTCACCCGCTCCCTGGTCTACCTGGCCACCGGGATCCTGACCACCCGGGGTGTGGCTCTGGCCAGCAAGTTCTGGCGGGAGGCCCTGGAAACAGAGAAGAAGTACTCCAGCGAACTGGTGCGTCTCTCAAAGGTCACTCGTGCCCTGTCCGAGTCGCTCACCTACTCGCAACTTCAAGAAACCCTACCCGGCCTTCTCCAGGAGGCCCTCCCCAGTGCGGCGGCCGCCACGCTGCTCTTGTCCCGCAAAGAGGGCCAGGCCTTTTATCCCTTCTCCTCCTTCGGCTATCCACAGGGATTTGGAGAGACTCGATTCGATCCAAGCCAGGGGCTGCTGGAGGAAGTCCTGCGTGAGAACCAGCCCAAGCTCCTCCAGGTCCAGCAAATCCACGCCCGGATGACGGCTCGCGCCAGCCCCTCGACCACAATGCTGTCCGCCTTGTGGGGCGCCTCGGCCAACCCTCAATCGCTGGCCCTGGTCCCCGTGCAAGTCGACCGGCAGGTCCGGGGGTTGATGGTAGCGCTCTCGGAATGGCCCCAGCTACTGACCGCCCAGCACCTCAGCTGGTTGAACACCCTGGCCTCCCATCTGGGAATCATCCTGGAGCATCTGGAGCTTACGGAGATCTCCCAGGAAATGGCGCGCCAGCGGGAAGTCCTGCTGAGCATTGGGCATGCGGCCGCCTCCGCGAATGATCTCGAGGAAGTCTACACGGCCCTGTACGAGGGCGCACAAAAGCTGATGCCGGTCGACTCCTTCGTGGTCGCACTCTTCAGCGAAGAGGCCCCGCGGGCCACCCTGGCCTACGTTATGGATCAGGGGCAGCGCAGCCCTCCGATCACGGTCGAGGCGAATGTCGGTCTCATCGGCCAAATGCGCAAGCTGCGGCGGCCCTTCCTGGTGGACGACCTGGAAGCCCCGGGGGAATTCACACCTCGGTTTTACGGGGGAGTGGAGCGGGTCCGCTCCGCCCTCTGTGCCCCTCTGCGCCTGGGCGACCGCCTGATTGGCAGCCTCTCCGCACAGTCGTTGAGATCCCGGGCATATCGATCCGAGGATTTGCCGCTGCTCACGGCTCTGGCCGAGAGTGGCGGAGTTCATATCGAGCACATTCGCCATCTGCAGCTGGAGCGCCTGCGCGCCCGGCAATTCGAGGGACTGGCCCACGACCTGCTGCACCTCCTCATGCAGGGACCCGTTCCTGCTACGGAGAGCGGCCGTCGCCTCTTGCTGCAGCAGATGACGCACATGTTGCGCGATTACCTCCAGGCCGAGTTTGCCTTGACCTTATCCAGCGACGAGGAGACTCGTCAGTTTGAGGTCGCGGCGCTGGACACCGGCGAGGAGATGCCGGCCCAGGTCTCTCCCGGCGATCGGATCCCGTTCGAAAAGGTCCCGGCTCTGGCGGAGGTGGCCCGGCGAGGCCCTGCGACCGTCCTGAGTCCCGACCAACATCCGGATTGGGCGCTCCCGCTCGGCCTGCCGCCCGCACTGCTCGAGGCGGTGGGGCAGATCGTGGCTCTGCCGATCGTATCTCCCAGCCGGGTCTGGGGTCTTTTCGTCTTTGGGGAGGGTCGCTCCCAGCAGGCGAAAGACGCACCCAGGGATCAGCTTCACCTGGTCGAGATGATCGTCCGCCAAATCGCCCTGACCCTGGACCAGCAGCATGAGGCTCAGACGGCCTCCCAGCGGCTGGCGGCGCTGACCCGCTTGTATGAGCTGGAACTCTCGCTCACGGCCGCCAGTGACCCCGCCCGGGTGCTGGAACTGACCTTGGACGTGGCCATCGAGGCGCTCTGGGCCAACGGGGGAGGCATTGCCCTTTGGGACGAAACGGACAAAACCCTGCGCTCGGTGATTGACCGCAATGTTGCGGCCTCGATCGTCGAGGCTCCGTTCCGCCCAGACGGGATGGCGATGACCACCTTCCGCTCAGGCCGGGCCCGGTATTTCCGGGACCTGCAGCTTGAGCAGGGCGTCCACCCCCTGGTGGTCCAGAGCGGAATCCGCGCCTGTGCGCACTTGCCGCTGCGGACGGATGGCCCTCCTTTTGGACTGCTGATCCTCGATTTCTTGCATCCCCGCGATTTCCCCGAGCAGGACCAGCGCTTGCTGGAGATGTTCTCCGCGCGAGCGGCGCTGGCCTACGATAAGGCACGATTGCTTGGGGCGATCCAGGAGGCGCACGCCCGATTTGAGAGGACCTTCCAGCACGTTCCCGGGGCCATCTATCGTGGCGAGATCAACAAAGGGGTCATTTTCGTGTCCCAGGGGATTCGGGACATCGCCGGGTTCTCGCCCGATGAGTGGGTCGAGAATCCCCAGCTGTGGGCCGAGCGGCTCCATCCGGAGGACCGCGAGCGAGTACGCGCTTCCTTTGAGACCGCCTTCGCCCAGGGCAAGGACTGGAGCGAGGAGTATCGCCTCCTCGACCGCGAGGGCAAGCCGCGCTGGATTCGCGACGTGGCTCGACTGGCCCACGAACCGGATGGGAGCGTCCGCTACTATGATGGGGTCATGACCGACATTACGGCCCGCCGGCAGCTCGAAGAGCGCCTCTTGCGCAGCGCCCGCCTCGAGTCGGCCACGGCCCTCGGCATGGGACTGGCCCACGAAATCAACAACGCGCTCAGCACCCTCTCGCTGCATTCCTACCTGCTCTCGCGCAGGACCGCCCCCGAGAACGAAGAGGTCACGCATCACTTGCAGGTCATCGAGCAGACGGTGCAGCACACCGCAAACCTCATCCAGCATTTCCGGGAGCTCGCCCAGCCCAGCGGGAGCCCGCTGGGCCCCGTAGCGATCCCTGCGCTCGTGGAGGAGACCTTAACCCAGTTTGGCGAGAACTTGCGCCGCCAGGGAATCCAAGTCGACCTTGCGCTCGACCCCGACCTTCCGCGCGTGCGCGGCGACCAAGCCGGGTTGTCGGAAGCCTTCTCCGCCATTCTGAAGAACGCCGTGGAGGCGATGCCGAGCGGAGGGGTGCTCAAGGTTGGCGCAGGGCGGTTTTCGCTGCGACGAGAGGGATCAGAGGTTTCTGCCATCCAGGTGGAAATCACCGACACGGGCCCGGGCGTCTCGGCCCAGGATCTGCCCAGGCTGTTCGAACCCGGTTTTACCACCAAGGTAGTGACGGGAACGGTGCGCGGCCTGGGCTTCGGCCTGGCCATCGCCCAGCAAGTTGTCATGGCCCATGGAGGAGAAATCGAGGTCCAAAGCCAGGTCGGCCAGGGAACCACTGTGAAAGTCAACCTGCCGACGGAAGGCGCCGCCTGATCTGGGGGAGGCCCAGAAAATGCACCGCTGCGGCCTGTGAGCCGCGCGCGAGGTAGGGTCACCCTGAAAGCCAGGGCCTGGCATACCTCTTGCACTGGAACAATCGACGGAATCCGAGCGTCACTTCTTGGGGTCCCCGGACCCAGGGAAGCCCAGCCCAAACCGTAATTGCCCCCTTCAGTATAATAGTCGGCTTGGGGCGGTGGCGGAACTGGCAGACGCAGGGGACTTAAAATCCCTCGGGGTTTACCCCCCGTGTGGGTTCAACTCCCACCCGCCCTACCAGCTTTTCGGGCAGGGAGCCTTTCAGGCCTTGGGGCGAGGGATCGGGATCGAGCTGGACAGGCCGCACACCTGCCAGATGTCGTGCGGGAAGACCCGCACAAGGAGGAACACGAAGATGAAACCGCTCCTGCGCAAACCCATGCTCGCCTTTGCTGCACTGGCGTTGGTCCTGGCGGCCTGCACTCTGCCCGTGGCTCCCACGCCGACGCCCTTTGTTTTTCCAACCCCCAACCTGACCCTGACCGCGCTCTTCCAAATCCCGTCGACCGAGACCCCCGTGCCGGCCAGCACCGAGGTGCCCGCCACCGCAACCAGCACGTATTGCACGGGGACCAACCTGGCCAACTTCGTCAGCGAGACGATCCCGGATGGGACCTCGATTACGCCGGGTGCCCTCTTTACCAAGACCTGGACGCTCAGCAACGTGGGGACCTGCACCTGGACGACCGCCTACTCGCTGGTGTTTGACAGCGGCAGTCAGATGGGCGGGCCCGCCTCCGTTGCCCTGACGGCGGACGTTCCGCCCGGATCGAGCGTGACCCTGTCCGCGAACCTCTACGCGCCGAGCGTCGTCGGGTCCTATCAGGGTTACTGGAGGCTGAGCACGGATCAGGGTGTCCGCTTTGGGGTGGGGGCCGGTGGAGCCACCGCCTTCTGGGTCAAGATCTACGCGGGCACTCCGCCCCCTCCGGCCCCTCCGGTCCCGGCCTGCTACGTCCCCAAGCCGCCCAAGCGCCCGAGCGCTAACGGCGGCGTGGTCCAGGCTTTCTACACCGGAGGCGTCGTGCCGGACACTACGGATGGCAACCTGATCGGGTGGGACAGCCCTCTGCCCTACACGGCCAATCACCTCGTCTTCAAGTCCTCCAACTACTCGGTGCCCTCCACCTTCTCGGTCACCTACGAGCTGAAGTGGGATGCCTCCAACCTCTACCTGGCCGCCCGGGTGGTGGATCCCAATTACGTTCAGGAGGCGACCGGCGCCAATCTCTACAAGGGCGACAGCATCGATATCCTTTTCGACAGGGACCCGGCAGAAGACTACTGCCACCGGTACCTGGGCGAGGACGATTACCAGCTGGGGATCTCGGGAGGGTTCACGCCGCCCACCGGCGCCACCGCCCACCTGTGGTACCCCAGCAGCCAGGCCGGGGACAAGGTCACCGTTCAGATTTACGCTGAGCAGGTCTCGCCTCCGGCAGGGTACCTTATCGTGGCGGCAATCCCCTGGTCGGTGCTTGGCGTCTCTCCCAACGGGTCTGAGTACTATGGCTTCGCCTTCGGGGTCAGCGACAACGACGTAAGCGGCACCGCCCAGCAGCAGGGGCTCTGGTCCAGCGACCCCTACCGCTTGCTGACCGACCCGACGACCTGGGGCACGCTGCAGATCGAGATCAAGACCCATCCGTAAACCGGAGCGGCTGAGAAGTTCACGGCTCCAATCGAAAGAGAACCGCCGGCACGCAGTTTCGTGCCGGCGGTTGTTTTCCTCGCGAGTTCCCCCCGCGCGCAAGCCGGGCCTGAGCCCTCGGCTAGAACAACACCGAGGCCAGTTCGTCACGGTATTCGCGGGTCACCGGGTCCTCGTCCCCCATCAGGTCCAGTACCGCCAGGAAGACCTTCTTGGCCTCCTCGGCTCGATAATGCTTATCCCGCCGCAAGATATCCAGCAACCCGTCCAGCGCCGCCGCCAGGTTGCCGCGGGCGATGAGCCGACCCGCTTGCAGGTATTCTGCTCCCAGTTCGTTTTCAGACTTCCCGCCTTCCTCCTCCACCACCTTGAGCAAGGCGGCCAGGGGGCGAAGTCGCTCGGCCATCACGATCTCATTGCCTGCCGGAAAACGATCCAGGAGATCGACCGCCTGACTGCCCTTGCCCTGGGCGATGAGAGCCTTCACCAGGGCCAGTGCCGCCGCGCTGCTTTCCGGGTCGTCTGCCAGGGCTCTCCGGGCGGCCTGCTCCGCTTCCGCCCAGTGGCGCACCACCAAGAGGCTGGTCGCTTCGGAGAGCGCCCGGTCGGCCTCGCGCGGCGCCAGCTCCCGCACAAAGCGCCGCACCATGGCCTCCGGTTGGGCCCCCACGAATTGGGCAACCACCCGCCCGCCCTTGAAAGCCTTCACGGCGGGGATGCCCTGGATGCCATAGCGTGCGGCCAGAGCCGAGTTCTCATCCACATTAACCTTGGCCAAGCGGAAGGCTCCATTCGCCTCGCGCGCCAAGCGCTCGAGGGTTGGCCCCAGCACCCCGCAGGGCCCGCACCAAGGGGCCCAGAAGTCTACCACGACCGGGGCCTCCATCGAGTGGTTGACCACTTCGAATTCGAAAGTCGCTTCGCTAACGTCCAGAATCTCCGGATCCATTCCGCCTCCACCTACCCGGCACCATTGTACTCACCCCGTGCAAGAATACCATAAGAGCGGGCCCAAACCCCTACTCTTCCTCCACCGACCGGCCGGGCTGCTCGATCCGCACGACCTCGCCCCGGTAGTTGACCACGACCCGGAATCCCATCATCCCCATCCACAAGCGCGCTTGCTCCGGCAGCCCGTGTTCCATGACCTGATCCAGGTAGGGATCCGGGTTCTCCATGTTCCTCTGCAGGACGGCTTTGGTGAAGATATCTTCCTGACCGAGCATTCTCATGGCCTGCTCAGCGACCTCCTCCTCGTGGCCTTTCAGTTCTCCCCACAGCCCCCGCAGGATCTCCTGATCGAGTTCCCGGGCGCGCAGGTGATGGCGAAAGCCGTGATCATCGATCACGTAGAACGACTCCCCACCCACCGAAGTGGCGCTCAGGGGCTGGCCTTCCTCAGTAAATACCAAGCCTTCAAAAACGGCTGCCATCGGGCCCTCTCAGCTGACAATCACGCGGGTGCCGGAGCCGACCTTGAGCAGGCGCTCCCCGGAGGGAACGACCGGCAGACTCCAGCGATAGATCCACTTGGCCGCCGCGGGGGGAAGATTGACGCAACCGTGGCTCCGCGGGCGGCCATAGTCATTGTGCCAATACGTGCCGTGAAAGGACACGCCGGTCGTGGTGAAGTAGCTGACCCAGGGAACGCCCGGCAAGTCATATCCCATGCCGGCCGGATCTCCGGCCGCCATGTGGCGCGAAGGGCGTTTGTAGAAGGTCGACCAATCCCCCAGGGGGGTCATGGGTTCCCCCTTCTTGGTCACAAACCCGGTGGAGGCTCGGCTCATGAACACCGGCAGGTCGCCCTCGTACGCGGTCACCCACTGCTTGGCCAAACTCACCTCGATGCGCTTCTCCTGCGCAGGGACCTCGGGCGAAAGGGGGGCCAATTCCTCCGCGCCCACCGGCCGGTAGTGTTCGGCCCGGCCCCAGTAACTCAGCCCCCCGCGGTCATCCTCCAGCCGGTACCATGCCTCCCCGGCCGCCGAATGGGCGATCTCTGCGGCCCAGTAGGTGGTGCTGTAGTAGAGCCGGCGCTGGATGGGAGAGGCGTAGTCCGGACGAGCTCGAACATCCGTGAAGGGGACGGTCACCTCGACCAAGGCTCCCCCATCGGGCAGCGCGGTCATGGGCATGTTGAACCGAGTCTCGACCGGCTGAAGGCCGCCCGAGTGAATGTAGCCCGCTCCCGCAATCTTGTACCAGACCAGGTTGTAGTCCGGATCACTCCCCACGACGATCTGTTCCACATTGAGGAGCTCGTCTCCGCGATGTTGAGCGACCTCTTGCGCGGTCAGACTCGCGGCTTGCCGCTCCACGACCCAGGGGTAGGCCACTCTCACTTGCCAGGGAAGATCCTGCGAAAGATCTCGGAGCAGGGGATGTCCCAGATAGAAAACCAGACTCAGTCCCGCGGCCTGAAGAAACTGCCGCCGGGAGAGGCTGGGGGCCAGAGTGCCGGGCAAACTCCAAAGGGGCGTCACGCTCGACCGTCCTTGAGGATGAAAGGGACGAGGCTAGTAGTGAATGTTGACGAGGGTCCCGACCGAGGCCCAATTGTAAAGCCAGGCGGCATCCGAGGTCCGCATGTTGACGCACCCATGGCTCATGGGATGGCCAAAGTTGTGATGCCAGTAGGTCCCGTGCAGAGAATACCCCTCGTAAAAGTACATGACGTAGGGGACATTCGGCAGGTAATAGTCCGGCCCGGCCATATCATCGTAGCGGTACTTCACGTAGATTCGGTAGCGACCGGTCACGGTCGGGTGGGCTGGGACTCCGGTCGAGACAAGAAAGGTCGCGACCGGGGAATTGCCCTGATAGGCGACGACCGTTTGAGTGGACAAGTCGACGTCGATCCAGCGCGTCCCTGCGGACGAGGAGGCCGCCGCGGCGGGTTGCGGGTAGGCTGCCGCCGGCGCCTGAGTCCGGGTCGGTTGGGGCCGGCGAGTGGCCGAAGCGGTGAAGGTGGGAGTCGGCCGAGGGGTGAACGAGGGGGTGACCGTGGGGGTGTAGGTGGCCGTGAAGGTCGGGGTCACCGTGCCCGGGTCCTTCTGCAAGTTGGCGAATACGATCGGGTCCTGCGCTGCCCCCACCCCATGGGCAAAAAGGGCGGCCACGCCCACGGCTACGCAGGACACGGCCGCGCTCGAAATGAGAATCCCCCGGGCCCAGCGCCAGGCCGCCTGCCCTGCCCTGCGGGGCCGAGGCTTCTGGTGGGCCGGCACGATCGGTTGCGCGGCGGCGGCAGGCTGCCCTGCGGGGTGAATTGCGCCGTTCCTTCGGTCGGCGCGCAGGCTCAGCTCCGCCAGGCCCTCCCGGGCCGGTGCGCTCCTGGGGTTGATCTCAAGCACCCGCTCGAGATACCGCTTGCGCGCCTGGGCCGGAGCCAGGGCAGCAAGCAAAAGCCACCCAAACTCACTTTGGGGGTCGATCTCCAGGGCGCGGAAGGCGTGGCGCCGGGCGGCCAGGCGATCCCCCTGCGCGAGGGCCTCCCGCCCCAGAGCCGCCACTCGATCGGCCTCGACTTGAGAGTTCCCTCGACCGGTCAAGGCGTCACCTTGCTCATACCCAGCGGCTCATTGCGGACGAAACAGAGAATCCCGTCAGCGATGCCCAGCGCGGCCAGGTCCGGGTGCTGCGTCAGGAAGGTCCGATCCAGGTACAAGAATCCGGTTTCTATGATCGCCGCGGGAGTGTTCTTGTCAATCTCACTGTACGTGTGGTACTGGGTCATGTCCCGAGTGATGCTGCCCGCGTGGAAGGGAAGGGAGGTGGCGGTCTGATAGCGGCTCACCAGACAGGCTACCAAATGCTGGGAATCCTGGGGCGCGGTACCCGCCGAGGAGCCGGCCACCTTGAACCCAGTGGCCAGATCGTTGATGTACTCGCAGGAATCGGCGTGAATGGAAACCAGGGCCAGAGCCCGATATCCTTTGAGACGCGAGTCAAATTCCTGCAGGAGATCCACGCTGTAGCCTTGCCTCTCCAAGAGGATTTGAACCCGCTGCGCGATGTCCTTGTTGACGGAAGCTTCCGTGAGCCCATCCGGGCAGACGGCGCCCGAGTCATTCCCCATGTGGCCCGAAACGATCCCGATGTGCCGACTCAGCCCAATCGAGGAGGCCAGAAACCCGGGAGCCGCCGTGGGCTGAATCAACCGGGTCAAGGTTTCGCGGACGAGGTCCGGAGAAAGGGAAGAGGGCGCAAAGGTGATGAAACCCGTAGCCAGTGCGGCCGCGACTCCGATGGTGAAGATCAGATAGCGATAGGGCGAAGCCTTCATCTCTTAGAGGCGGACCTTTTCTCGCTCGTCCCGCCCGATCTCAATGGTACCCGAATTCCCCCGGCCGACCCAGCGCGCTTGGATTGCTAATCCCTTGCGGCAGATTCTCCACCCAGCACAAGGAGGTGCAAATCTCGTGCTCATCGGACTCAGATCGGGCGGGGGAGCCAGCCCGACAATCCCACCCGAGTACCCGACCACTCCTCCCGGCCTTCCCTGACCACGCCCCTGGGCCTCTCGGCCTGCAGTCGTCAACCCGAGGGACCGCCCAGGAGAAGGCCCAGAACGTCAATAGCCGGCATCATTCGAATAGAAAGCCGGGTCGGTGGGGGTTCGCCCCGAGGGGTCGTAAACCTGGACCCAGGTTCCGATGTTTGTCCAGTTGTACAGCCAGTGCGCGTCGGCGATGGAGAGGTTCACGCAGCCGTGGGAGTGTACGTACCCAAACCCATCGTGCCAGTAGGTTCCGTGCAGTGCTCGTGCGCGGTCATAGTACATGACCCAGGGCACGTCCTGCAGGTAGTAATAGTCCGAGCGATCCGCAGCAAAGGCCCCGCTCATCGGCGTGACGTCCAGCTTCTTGGTGATCTGGAACAGCCCGGGCCGGGTGTACCACGGCGGCAAACCACTGGCCGTGAGTGTGGCGAAGACCAGCTGGCCTTGATCGTAGGCCGCCAGCGTTTGCTCATAGAGATTCACGCGGATCCAACGGCTGTCCGCCGGCACTCCCTGGGGCGGGCTCGAATCGGGTACCACCAGCGCAACCTTCTTCTGGTCCAGCCATTGACCCACCCCGACCAGATACCAGTCCAGCCCATTAACGGGCTGGGTCTCATACACTTGCACCGGAGTGTAACGATTGAGCCAAGGAAGGGACTTGTCCGCCCCAGCCCCCGGCTGGCTCGAGGGATAGGTGCTCTCCACGACCCAGCCGAAGGTCCGGCTCGGGGTCTGAGAGAACGCGAGCCCGTGGAAGTTGCTGACGGTGACCCTGGCTCCGACTTCGTCCTGGCGGACAATCCCGCTGGCGGTGGTGTAGAGGATCTTGCCACTTTGAGTGATCTGACCGTGGACGGAGATGTAAACGAAACCCTTGTGGAAGATTTGGGCCGCGTCCTTCGAGAGCGCATCGGCCACGGTGGAATAGACTCTCAGCTGGCTGCTCTTGCTCAGCGCGTGATAGGACAGGTTGGTCGTCTGGCCCAGGCTCGCGTCGAAAGGCAGGATAGGCAGTGGGTGCATGGGGACGAGTCCGAGTTGGCGCAACTCGAGCTCCCGGGCCCCAGGACCATAGGCCGGACAATCTCCCGGGTCGGCCATCTGGAAGCTGACCGTGCAGACCTCACCCGAGGAGCCCCCCGCGCTCGAGGGGTCCGGAGGTGGAGGCGAGGCTCCGGGAGCCATCAGCGCGGCCCCCAAAGCCAGACTCACCCAGTGCACCCAGGGAAAAGCCAACATGGTCGAATTATATCAACCCCACCCGCGCTTCTTTCAAAACCTCATTCTCTCCTCCGAAGGAGGCCGGCTTGTCCGCTCTTCCTCGGCTAATACCTCAGGATGGCGGCGATGCGACCGGCACCCTCCAGTTCGGGATTGTCGCGGATGATCTCCACCTCCCCTTCGCCAAGCATGGTCGTCTGGACCGCATGCTCGACGGCATCCTCGATGGGGCAGAAAGAATTGCCGCAGAAAGGGCAGACCCGGACGGCCTGCGCGGTGTGAAAGCCGCACCCGGAGCACTCAAACCCGGTCTCCCGATAGCCCTCGCTCACGAGGAGTACCTGGACGCGGCCCTCGTGCAGGGCGGCCAGGGTGTCATCCAATCCTACGGCGCCTCCCTTCCCCTTGGCGGCCGCCGTCACCGCGGTCTCCACGAGCCGGGCCTCGCGATCCCGTTCTGCTTGGGCTCCCACCTCCAGCGCCTTGGCGAGCACCTCCGTGGGCCGGGTCCCCATGGAGGCGGCGAAGGTCCCAACGACCAGCGACTGCCAGCTCTTGGAGAGGAATCCTCGGAACAGGGAAAGGTTGTCCTCCGTTCCCGCCAGGAGGATCCGTCGCACATGCCCCTTCTGGAAGAATTCACCTGCGGCCTCGGCGAAACCGCGCATGTTGCGCAAGGTCAGCTCTCCCTCCCGCCGGGTCTGTCCCGCCCTTCCCTCTTTTCGGCCGGGCCCCGAGGAGGCTCCCCCCCTCTTGGTTGGGTGAACCTCCTCGCCGGGCGCATCCTGCCTGTCGATCAACTCACCCAGATGAAAATGAAAGAGGCGCACTTCTTGCCTGTTCACCAGTGCCACCCCGTATCCACCGTAGGCATCCAGCAGATCCGCCAAGGGTTTCAGGTACGGCCTAGGCATCAGCCGGATCCGGCTGCGGATTGGGATCTGAAAGGTGAAGGCCCTGAAGAAATCCGCCGGCGCGCAGCAGAAGGCAGCCACACTCCGGCCCGACCCGCTGAACGCATGCTCAAAATAGCGTTCCACCGCTTCCACCTCCGGCTCGGCCCTTCCGTCGATCTCCCGCAAGAGAGCCCGAAGCCTCCGCCGCATGGGCTCGACTCCCTTCTCGGTGGGATCGGCGCTCACATAGACGCTCAGCACGGGATGTTGGCTCTCGAATTCCAGGAGACTCTTCAGGTCGTGCTCGCTGAGCATGGATGCCTCCTTCGCATGCAACCTGCGCGGTTCCACAGGATCTCTTCCGGGGCTCGCCCGGATTCATCGCCGGGCGCCTTGGGCGAGGCTCCCCTCTTTTTTCTCCCCCTCCGTACTCTGGGGCCATGGTCGTTCAAAGGATCTCCTGCATCTCCGCGGGGCCGTGGGTAGGCAAGCAAGCCGGCCCAGCCGGGATGTGAGATGCTCTCCACCGCGCCGGGCAGGGGGGAATAATCCGGTCCAGGCCTACCGAACCGCCGGGAATGACGGCTGCCACTTCTTCCGCGGCAAGGTGGGGATGGGCACTGCCCAAGCTGGCGCCTTTCCGGCTCGGAGCCAAACCGGATCCCAGTCCCAGGATACTTTGCGAGACGATGAGGGCGGACCGGATCGGGGAGATGTCTCGCGGAGGCAGGTTCACCCATGGCCTGGCCAGGTTCGATCCGACCTGCCTGAGGGCGGGGCTACCCAGGACGAGGGCCACGCAGGTTGCGCTCTGACCAACAGCTGCCGGCAGGATCCAGGAGACAGCTTTCAAGGCAACCGTCGATTCGGCGAGCGGGCAGCCCTCCGGAAGAGGCAGACAGGAGGGGAAGGAGGTCACATTCCCTCGGCGGCTCCACCCCCGGCAAGGGATCCCCGGCGGGCTATCTCTTTGTGCGCAGCTGGGCCAGCTGGCCGAGGAGATGCTTCTCCTCGTCGGTGAGATTCGTGGGGAACTCAGCCTGTGCCTGCACGTAGAGATCGCCGCTCATCCGGTTCGAATGGAGCCGGGGCATTCCCAGGCCGGTTAGACGAAATGTCTTGCCCGGTTGAGTCTCTGCCGGGATCTTGAGCAGGATCGTCTTGTCATCGAGTGTCCGAACCGGTATCTCTCCACCCAGGAGCAGTGTGTAGAGATCGACACCCTGATCCAGGTACAGGTCATCCCCCTCCCGCCGAAAGCGGGCATCCGGCCTCACCTTAACGACCAGATAGAGATCGCCGGGTTCGGCCCCCCTCACCCGTCGCCCTTCGCCGGCCAGGCGGACGCGGGTTCCGGTGCTGGCTCCCGCCGGGATCCGCACCTGCAGCCGGTGGCTGTTTTGTTGGAATGTGCGCACGGTACCCCGGAAGGCCTCCTCCAAGGTAATCTCGACCTCCGCCTCCGTATCCGCCCCACGCGATCGCCGGCGAGTCCGGCCGGGACGGGCGGCACCGGAAAAGGGAGCCCCCTCCCGGCCTGTCATGTCCCCGAAGATCGCTTTGAAGAAGTCGGAGAAATCTCCGCCGAAGAGGTCCGAGGCCTCTGCGAATTCAACCCGCGTCCCGCCGGGCGCGCCACCCACCCATTGGCTCCAGTCGAACCCACCGGGCTGACCTCCGGTATGCTGCCACTGCTGATAGGCCGTGCCCAGCTGATCGTACTTCGCCCTCTTCTCGGCATCGCCGAGAACCTCATAGGCCTCGTTGATCGCTTTGAATCGATCTTCCGCCTGACGGTTTCCTGGATTGCGGTCGGGGTGATGCTGAAGGGCAAGTTTACGGTAGGCCTTCTTGATCTCCCCCGCGCTGGCATTTTCGGGAACACCCAAGACCGCGTAGTAGTCCTTGTAATCCATGGCAGGCATTTGTTACCCCTCTAAGATTCTAGCGGGACCGCGAGGGTGGAGTCAATATGGCCGAATCGGTTCTTACAATCTTCTAACAGCCCCAACGGCCTGGCTGCAATGGACATGGAGTGGGCGATGAGGCCTATCGAATTGTGCTATATTAGGCTCAAGACCCGCTGGAACCAAGGGATTCCTTGCGATTTGGGGGAACCGTAGCCGTGCGTGTCCGAGGCGAGAGGGCGACAGTTTCCCTCCTGCGTAAGGAAGGCGCTTCGCGAGGCTCGCTAGGCACCTGACTTGTCTGCCAATCCCGAGAAGATTCTTATCGCCGACGAAGATCAGGACTTGATGGACGACCTCGCCCGTCATACCCTGGGGCCCATGGGTTACGAGGTGGTGATGGCCACGGACGGTCCGACTGCGATTCAGCGGATCGTGACGCTTCATCCCGACGTGGTCATTGCCAGCTTGACCCTCCCGAGGCTCACCGCCAAAGACGTTCTGGTGACGCTTCGGTCCCAAGGGCTCGAGGCCCCGGTGATTGTTACGGCCCCCGTTGGCATGGAAAGCATGGCCTTGCGTGCCTTTCGGCTCGGCGCCCGCGACTACCTGAGCAAGCCTTTGCGCGAGGCCGAGGTCGTCTCCGCGGTCGAGAGAGCTCTCGTGGAGTCCCGGTTGCGCAAGGAGCGCGAGTCGCTCGGCCAGCGGCTCGCGGAAACTAACCAAAAGCTCGAGGAACAGGTCAAGCGGCTGACCCTTCTGCATGGGATCGGTCGGGCGATCACCTCCTTGGAGCAAATGGACCTGATGACGGATCGCCTGCTGGAAGGGGCGCGCTTTGCCACCGAGGCCGAGATGGGCTGGTTGCTCCTCCGGGATGAAGCCTCCTCCGACTTGATTCTGCGGGCCCAGCATGGGTTGCCCGCGACGGTGGTCACGCGTCTCGGCCAGCCTTGGGATGACGGGGTGTCGGCCGCGCTTCTGCCCACGGGCGAGTCCGCCCGCCTGGGTGCCAATGGGCTTCGCCGTGTTCCCCTGGGGCAGATTTGCCAGGCGCTGCTGATCACGCCCATCAAGACCAAGGACGAAACCGTGGGAGCGCTGGCGGTCGCCAACCGCCAGCCGCGCGAGTTCAATCAAAACGATCAAGCTTTGCTGGAGGCGGTTGCAGGCTACGCCGCCATCGCGATCGCCAACGCCCGTCTCTTCCGATCGCTCGAAGCTCGATTGGGAAAAACGAGCCCCAGGACAGAATCCTAAGCCTATATGGCCACGGCCGCCGTCTTGCTCCTGGACCCCCAGAAAGCCTTTCCGCCCGGTTTGATCGAGCGTCTCTTCACCGCGCATGGTCATCCTATCCTCATCGCCGACTCGTCGGCGGAAGCGATTGACCTTCTCCGCAAATTTCCGGCGCAGTCCGCCATACTGTACCTGTTGCCCACGCCCGAACTTGTGCTGGAGGCCGCGCAGGCCATTCACGCGGCTCAAGCCGACCTGCCGATCCTGGTGGTCGCAGAAGAGGCGGGCCCTCCTCCCTCGCAGACCCTCACCAAGCTGGGTGCCTCCGAAGTCTTCGTGGGCGCTCTAGAGGAGCAGGAACTCGAGGTCGCGCTCGAACCGGCTTTCGTCCGTTTGCTCAACCTGGGGACCCCAGGAGGAGACGGGGGCCCGGCGGCCCCTCGCTCGGCGGATGTCCTCGCCCGTCTCAGCCAAGGGCTGAGTCGCCTTCTGCAGTTGGACGGGTCCTTGACCTCTCTCGTGGAAGAAGCCGAAACCTCCCTGAGCCAGCTGGCTGCCCTGCCCCGCCTGAGCCCAGCCCCGACCGTGGGAGAGGCTTCGCCGCGGGTCAGGGAGCTGGAGACCTTGGCTGAGCTGGGTCGCCGCGTGACCCGACATCTCAATATCGACGAGGCCCTGACCGCTATCGTGGAGGCGGCCGTGGAGCTCACCGGCGCGGACGAGGGCAGTCTGATGTTGCTGGATGAGGCGACGGGCGAGCTCCATATGCGGGCGGCCAAGAACTTCGATGAGCAATTTGTGCGCACCTTCCGCGCGCGAGTCCAAGATTCGGTGGCCGGAGAGGCGCTGCGTTCCGGCGAACCGGTTCTGATCGACGAGCACAGTCCGCAAAAAATCGCCACCTCTTTCCTGGTTCACTCCCTGATCTTCATTCCGCTCAAGGGGCAAAGTGGGGATATCGGCCTGCTGGGGGTGGACAACCGCCAAGCGGGCCACTCTCTCACCTCTCACCATGTCACCCTGGTCCAGGCTTTGGCCGAGTTTGCTTCCGTAGCTCTGGAAAACGCCCGTTTGTATGAGCAGGCCAAAGAGGAGCGCCTCCGCCTGGAGACGATTCTTCAGGAGATTGAGGATGGCGTCATCATCACCGATCCCGAGGATCGGCTGTTGCTGGTGAACCGCTCGGCCCGCGAGGCCTTCGCGCTCGACGAGGACGCCGCCTTGCTGCACCCGATTCTCGAGGCCATCCCCCATCCCGAACTGCTCGCGCTGTATGCCCAGCGCGGCACCTCCAACAGCCAGCTCCGTCGCGGAGAGATCACCCTGCCCGACGGTCGTGTGTTCCTGGCGCATCTTTCCCCGATCGAGGGTGTCGGTCACGTCATTGTCCTGCGCGACATCACGCACTTGAAGGAGCTGGATCACATCAAGTCCGAATTCGTGGCGACCGTTTCGCACGACTTGCGCTCTCCGCTCACAACTATTTTGGGCTATATCGATCTGATTGAACGCGGCGGCCCCCTTACCTCTCAACAGCGCGAGTTCCTGCGGCGTGTCCAGCAGAGCACCCAATCGATCACGACCCTGGTGACGGACTTGGTTCACTTGGGGCGGATCGAGGCGGGCTTTGACACGCAACAGGATCTGGTAGACCTCTCGGCGGTCGCAGGCTATGCCGTGGAAAGCGTCCGCTCTCGCTGCGAAAGTCGAGCCATCGAATTGATTGCCGATTTGCCGGCGGACTTGCCCCCCCTAGCCGGCAATCCCATCCGCCTGCGGCAAATGATCAACAACCTCGTTGATAATGCCATCAAGTACACCCACGAAAACGGCCGCATTGAGGTGAGCACCCGGGGCGAGCAAGGCCAGCTGATTCTGCAGGTGTCGGACACCGGAGTCGGCATTCCCCTCACGGAACAGCCCTATATCTTCAACAAGTTCTTCCGGGCTTCGAATGTGGAAGACGGCTCCGGCAGCGGCCTGGGCCTCTCGATCGTCAAGTCAATTGTCGAGGTTCACAACGGTCGCATCTGGGTCGATTCAACCCCGGGGAAAGGATCGACTTTTACGGTGGTCCTGCCAGCCGCACAATCCAGGCCGCCAGAGGAGCCCAGCCGAGCCGGGGGGTGAGCCACAACCTTAAAGGCGCCTCCGCCAGGACGGTGAGGGCAGCCTGGCGGAGGCCTTCGCCAAAGGAGGAGACAGCGATGAGTTAGGGGAAAACCCCTTTCTCATGTCTCAGAAGCAACTTTATCCCAGCCTGTCGGGCTTGACACCGTTTTTTGTCATATCCTCCAGGTGACATTGGTCGGCAGAGCAGGCTCGCCTCCTGGGACCGACCCAAAGGAACAGAGCAACCGACCCGTCTTGCTACTCTCGGCCTCATCCCCTCGCGCCCCAACCTGCCCCCCGGGTCCTTCTCTCCGCGGCTGGTACACTTGGCCACAATCCGATGAACGATTCGCCTTCCCGTATCCGTGAGCGTTTGATCAGAGCGGGCCGAAGATCCCCCTCGAAACCGCGGCCCCGCTCTCGCCTCCGGCTCTTGCCGGACGACTGGCCCATCCGCCAAGCGGCCAATGTCCACGGCGACTACATGTTTCTCGAGAGCTCCTACACCGCAGAGGATCGGCATGGCAGGTCCTCACTGCGCGAGCTCAGCATGCGGATCTCCCCCGACGAGGGCATCTCCGGGTTCCCGCAAGGCCTTTCCCTGGGTGCAATGTCCTTCATCGATACCGAGACGACGGGCCTTTCCGGCGGGACCGGTACCCTGGCCTTCTTGGTGGGAATTGGGAGATTCGAATCCGAACGTTTTGTCCTGAGGCAGTACTTTCTTCGAGACCCGGGCGAGGAAGCGGCGATGCTGGAGGCCGTGGTCGCGCAACTGGGGACCTCCAACGGGCTGGTGACCTTTAACGGGCGAGGGTTTGATCTGCCCATCTTGCAGGCCCGGGCCACGCTGCGTTTGCGCCGGCGCGCTGTTCTGTCCGACGTGCCGCACCTGGATTTGCTGATTCACGCTCGCCGCTTCTGGCGCCGGCGCCTGGAATCTTGCTCGTTGAGTAGTCTGGAGATCCACGCCCTGGGGATCGTGCGCGAAGCGACCGATATTGAAAGCGCCCTCATCCCCGAGATCTACCGCGAATACCTGCAGACGGGGGAGGCAGGGGCTCTCGACCGCGTTTTGTACCACAATGCTATTGACGTCCTTTCCCTCGTGGCCCTGGCGGGGGACCTGTTCGACCGCTACTCCAGAGAACTCGACTCATTAGCAGACCCGCGAGATGGATTGACCCTCGCCTACCTGTACTGGCGACAGGGCAGAAACGAGGAAGCCCAAAAGGCCTTCCAATCCTCATTGCGGGGAGAGCTCCCTGGAGAGGACCGCCTGCGTGCGGAATGGGGATTGGGCCACCTGCTCAAGCAAATCGGGCGTCCCGAGCAGGCCACCGCCCATTGGGAAGCCTGCCACCGGCTCGCACCCTTGGATCCCAGACCCTGCCTGGAACTGGCCAAGTACTACGAGTGGAGGCAGAGAGACTTCACCCGAGCCACGGAATGGGTGCAGGCGGCGAAGGATGCCTTGGCCGCCCTGCCTGTGGGCTGGCAGCGCTCGGCCGCGGAAGGGGATCTCCTCCATCGCCTCGCGCGCCTGGAGCGTAAGCGGACAGAACAACCCGCTGGATAGTCTGGCGGTCGATCATCTTGGTCATCCCCGCTGGACTCGGACCCGTCCAGCTTACCCCTGCCCACACTTCATTTCCAGCAGCGGAACCTTCCGCAATTGCGAGGAGGCCGGTCCGAGGAGGGTCCGCCCACTTTCGTGCCCTCCGCGGGGGACGGACTCCGCAAGGGTAGGCTCGGGTAACAGGCACTCGATTGGCTGCCGAATCCCTCCGCGGGGTCGTGCCCGAACGGCGAGAGGCTGCGGTCCGACCTGGATCGAGAGCCGGGCCGCAGCTGTCCGGCCAGCTCGCACGGCTTTTTACTCTCCGGCTGAGGATGCGGGGGAGGGTCTCGCCTGAGTGCGCAGGCGGCCAGTAGCGGTGCGGAGGCCGCGCGCCCGCAGGGTGCGAGGGAAGCGAGGCAAACGCCTTGTATTCTCCGATCCCACCTCTGACCTGAGGCCGCACCAAGTTTTTGGAGGAAATGGATGAAAACCCGACCCACCTTATGGACTCAAGGCGACGTCTGCAAGAACAACCTCTTCGACTACGGCCTGATTCTCCTGGGCGCAGTCGTCCAAGCTCTGGCGATGGATCTCTTCCTGATTCCGGGCCATCTGGCGGCAGGGGGTGTGAGCGGCGCGGCCCAGATCGCGAACCGCTACACCGGCTGGCCGATCGGCTTGATGATCATCGTCGCCAACATCCCGCTCGTGTTGCTGGGTTGGCGCTTCCTGGGCGGTCGGCGCTTCCTGGCGCGCACGGCCTTGGCGGTGGTGGCCTACTCCCTGCTCATCGACGGACTGGCCCTATGGTTGCCCAAGGGCCTGACCGGCGACCCGGTCCTCAATGCCCTCTTCGGCGGGGTCAGCGGAGGAATCGGGATGGGCCTCGTCTTCCGTGGGAAGGGTACAAGTGGTGGCACCGACATACTGGCGCGCTTGCTGGGTCAGTGGCGCGGAATCCCGCTCAGTCAGAGCTACCTGATTACCGATGCCCTGGTGGTCTTGGTCGCAGGGCTGGCCTTCAGCTGGCCGCTGGCACTGTATGCACTGGTGGCGCTGTATGTGTCTGGGCTTGCGGCAGAGACGACCCTTGAGGGAGCCAGCGTCGTGCGGGCGGCCACCATCATTTCCTCCAAACCTCAGGAGGTGGCGAACCGCATCATGAACGAAATGGAGAGGGGAGTCACCCAGTGGCCGGGAGTGGGTATGTACTCCGGTCAAGAGCGCAAGATCCTTTTCTGCGTGGTCAGCCGGGCCGAGGTCTCGCAGCTCAAGGCGATCATCCAACAGGCCGATCCCGCCGCTTTCGCGGTGATTGGGCAGGCTCACGAGGCTCTGGGGGAAGGGTTTCGCCCGCTCGGGACGTGACCGCCGCGGGTCTCAGGGTTCGGGATCTGGAGGGGATTCCGCGCGAGGCCGGCAACGGGCCAGAAAAGAGTCGATCTCCCTGCGCAAGTCGTTCCCCTGCCGGTAGTCCACAACGCGCAAGGTCGGCGAATCGTTTCCCAGGATCATTTTGGAGACAGGGCTGCCGCTCTGGTAACAGCACAGTACCGGACGACCCAGCCCCAGCGCATAGGCAATCTCGTAGCCCACCCCATGCGAGGGGGTCGTGACCTCGGCAACCAGAGCGTCGCACTTGGTGATCCAATCGACATCCCGCCGGAAGACCTCCTGGGGCTGGACCACCCGCTCCCGCGCCATCACTTCGGGTCGGGCCAAGTGGGCCGTCAAAACCTGGTGACCCGAGGCCAGAAGGTGATCGACGATGAGAGCATACATCTCTTCGTCCTTGCGGCCTCCAGTTAGGGAACAAGAAAAATAGATCTTCACGCGACCACGTTTCGCCCGGGAGCCGGGAGGACTCCGGTTCCGCCCGTGACCGAGACGGCAGGCTCACGATCGGGCGGTCGATCTCCCCCTCCCCAGAGGGTCTCGAAATCGTTACAATGGGAAACGATCAGCGGGTCGTCAGGGCACAGGCTCACAGGGGACCAACTCGAGTATGTCATCGGATCATATCATCATTCGGGGCGCGCGAGAGCACAACCTCAAAGACATTGACCTCGCTCTGCCGCGCAATGAGTTCATCGTCTTCACTGGTGTTTCCGGGTCGGGCAAGTCCTCGCTCGCCTTCGACACCCTCTTTGCCGAGGGCCAGCGGCGCTACGTCGAGTCGCTCTCGGCCTATGCCCGTCAGTTCCTCGGGCAGATGGAAAAACCTCACGTCGACTTCATCGGGGGCTTGAGCCCCGCGATTGCCATCGAGCAGAAAGCGGTTTCCAAGAACCCGCGCTCGACGGTCGGAACGGTCACCGAGATCAGCGATTACCTGCGGGTGCTCTTTGCGCGGGTGGGGACGCCGTATTGTCCCAATTGCGGCCGTTCGGTGTCCCGCCAGACCTCGACTCAGATCGTCGATCAAATTCTCGCCCTGGCGCCGGGAAAGAAGATTTTGCTGATGGCGCCGGTCATTCGCAAGCGCAAGGGCACGCATGAGGAGGTTCTTGCGGAGGCGAGGGCGGGCGGCTTCCAGCGGGCCCGCGTCAACGGAGTCGTGGTGGATCTGGGCGACAAGCTCAAGCTGGCCAAGACGCGCAAACATGACATCGACATTGTAGTGGATCGTCTGGTGCTGCCCGAGATCAAGGATGAGGACTTTCGCTCCCGTCTGGCCGATTCGGTGGAGACGGCCCTGCGGGTGGGGGGCGGGGCTGTAGTCATCGAGGTCGCGGGGGGCAAGGACTTGGAGATGAGCGAGCAAAACGCTTGCCCGCACTGTGGCATCTCCTTCCCCGAACTCGAGCCGCCCATGTTCTCCTTCAATTCCCCCCTGGGCATGTGTCCGGATTGCAATGGCCTGGGCCAGCTTTTCACTTTCGACCCGGAGAAATTCGTCGAGCCCGGCAAGTCCATCCGGGACGGCGCCGTCCGCTCCTGGGGGCCACTCCAGACCTCCAAGTCCGCGCGGGTCATTGCCAACGCGTTTGTCCGGCGCTACAAGTTTCCGCTGGATGTGCCCTGGAAGAGGCTACCGGAAAAAGTGCGGCAGGGGATCTTGTGGGGCGATCCGGAGGTGAAGGTGAAGTGGGAGTGGGGCGACCACAACGGCGGGCAGGGCTCCTGGATTTCCTCCTATGCGGGGGCCATTCCCAACACGGAACGCCGGTACCATCAGACCCAGTCGGAGGACATGCGTCAGTGGTATTCGCAATTCATGTCCTACCAGCCCTGTGCGACCTGCCACGGCACGCGCCTGCGTCCGGAGGCGGCAGCCGTCCGCTTCGGTGGCAAGACCATTGTGGAGATCCAGGCGATGTCCATCGCCGAGGCCAAGGAGTTCATCTCGGGCTTGGATCTGACCCGGACACAGATGGCGGTGGCCGGGGAGCTTCTCAAGGAAATCCGCGCCCGGCTCGACTTCCTTCTAAATGTCGGCCTTCACTACCTGACCCTGGAGCGGGCGGCACCCAGCCTTTCCGGAGGTGAAGGGCAGCGGATTCGCCTCGCCTCGCAGATTGGATCCGGGCTGGTCGGGGTTCTGTATATCCTCGATGAGCCTTCGATCGGCCTGCACGCACGCGACAACCGTCGCTTGCTGGACTCACTTTTGCGATTGCGGGATCTGGGCAATACGGTGATTGCCGTCGAGCACGACCGCGAAACCATCGAAACGGCGGACTGGGTGGTGGATTTTGGACCGGGGGCAGGCCTCCAAGGAGGCCAAATCGTGGCCAGCGGAACGCCGGCCCAGATCGCCGAGAACCCCCGCTCGCTCACCGGACGCTACCTCCGGCACGAACTGGAGGTGGCTGCGGGAACCTCGCAGCCGGGTTCCTGTTACGGTCGGCGATGTCCCAACGGCAATTGGCTCACCCTTCTGGGCGCGCGACACAACAACCTCAAGAATCTCGACGCCCGTTTCCCGGTCGGGCTTTTCACCTGCGTGACGGGAGTATCGGGATCCGGCAAGTCCTCGCTAATCGCGGAAACCCTCTACCCGGCCCTCGCGGCCAGATTGCATGGATCTACCCTGCGGCCCGGAGCCTTCCGCCGTGTCGAAGGACTCCAGCATTTCAACAAAGCGGTCAACATCACCCAAGACCCCATTGGCCGCACGCCGCGCTCCAATCCCGCCACCTACATCGGGGTCTACGATGACATCCGCAAAATCCTGGCGCAGGTTCCCGAAGCGAAGGCGCGGGGGTACAGCGCGGGAAGGTTCTCCTTTAACGTGAAAGGGGGGCGCTGCGAGGCCTGCCAGGGCCATGGCCAGAAACGCGTCGAGATGCACTTCTTGCCCGATGTGTGGATCCCCTGCGATGCCTGCAAGGGGACGCGCTTCAATCGCGAGACCCTGCAGATCAAGTATAAGGGAAGATCCATTTCCGACGTGTTGGATATGGATGTGGAGGAGGCGCTGCAGTTCTTCAATGCGTTTCCAGTGGTACGCCGGCTTCTGGGAACTCTGCACAGCGTGGGCTTGGACTATATCAAGTTAGGCCAGTCGGCAACCACGCTCTCCGGAGGCGAGGCCCAGCGAGTCAAGCTCGCCAAAGAGCTGAGCCGCGTGGCGACCGGTCGCACCCTCTACATCCTGGATGAACCTACCACGGGGCTTCACTTCGCAGATATTCAGAAACTGCTCGACGTCCTGCATCACCTCACGGATGCAGGGAACACCGTGATCGTCATCGAACACAATCTCGATGTCATCAAGACGGCGGACTGGATTTTCGACCTGGGTCCCGAGGGGGGCGAGGGCGGAGGACGCATCGTGGCCGAGGGCCCGCCCGAGGAGGTGGCAGGGATTCCCGCCTCCTTCACCGGACAGTATCTGCAGGCCATCTTGAGGCCAGAAGCCAGTTAGCCCCGCCTGGGTATCCCCTCAACCGCGCCTCCGCAACCAGACCTCCCGATCCTGTTCCGATCCGGCCTTTGGACTCGCAGACACCCCGCCCATTTCCGGCCCTATAATCCTGTCCTGATCTAGTCAGGCCTCTGGCCTCACGATCTCCCAATTCGCCTTAGCCCTCCCAGCCGCTTGAACTAGAGCGCCTTCCCCTGGCCTGCCGGCCAGCCGATCGGGGATGTCGCCCACGGAGACCCTCATGCTGCTCTGGAATATCTTTGTCCTGTTCACCCGCGTAGCCGTGTTCTCTTGGGGGGGTGGCCCGGCTTCACTCGCGCTCATGCAGCGCGAGACCACCTCCGCCGGATGGATCTCGTCCGACGAGTTTGCGGATGCCGTCGCACTCGGGAATGCCCTGCCGGGGCCTATTGCCCCGCAAGTCTCCGCCTATATCGGTTACCGGATGGCCGGTGTTCCCGGCGCCGTCGTGGCGGCCTCCGGGACGGTCCTGCCCACGACCCTGCTCATGCTCCTCATGGTCGCATTCTTTTTCAGCATCAAAGATAGTCCCGCTATCCGCGCCATGCTGGCCGCGGTTCGCCCTGTCGTGGTCGGGCTGCTCCTGTGGACTGCGTATGACATGGCGCGGGCGGTCTTCGCCATTCAAGGCACTGCTTGGCCTATGGCCTTGGTTCGAGGTTGGGACAAGGTCTTGATCAGCCTCGGAACCTTCACCGTGCTGACCCTCACCAGCGTCAATCCCGCCCTGGTGATTCTGGTTGCCGCCGTGCTCGGGTTGATCGTGTACCGAGGGGCTTGATCAGTGGGTCGGGGGGTCGGGCAGGTCAGGATGGGCTCGGATCCCCTCCTGCCAGGCGACGAAGTGTTGGATCGGGCGGCCGAGGGCACATGCCGCCTCGCCGCGGGGGGAGGTCAAGCTTGACGGTCGAGGGCGGAAGGTGCCGCCCTCGATCGGGTCTGGGGAGGTCCGGGCCGGGCTGGATCACCGCGGAGCCGATCCTCTGGGCAGGCGGTCTGGACCGAGCGCCTCGGCCAGGGGAGCCAGGCCTCTCCCCGTAGCGGCCTCCGGCGGAGGGGTGGGGAAGGTCCGGCCCGGACTTGTGTCCCCCCATCCGCCAGGAGGCCGCCGCACACTGACTCGGGCGTGTAACCGCGCGCCAAGTGGCTGATACAATACCGCCATGTCTGCCTCGATTCGCCTGTTGCATTTCTCCGACCTGCACATCGGCATGGAGAACTACGGGCGGCTGGATGGCTCCACCGGAACTTCCACCCGCGTACGGGACTTTCTGGATCGCTTGGATGAGGTCGTGGATTACGCTCTGGAGCACCGAGCTGACCTCGTGCTCTTCACCGGTGACGCGTTCAAGACTCGTGACCCCGAGCCCACCCAGCAGCGAGAATTTGCACGCCGGATCAAACGCCTCGCAGAGAGCATTCCCACGTTGCTCCTGGTGGGCAACCACGATCTAGCTGGAACCGTCCACAAAGCGAGCAGCGTGGATATCTACCGCGTCCTCGACGTTCCCAACGTGATTGTCGGCCATTCCCCAGCCGCACAAGTGGTGGAGACGGCCAGTGGACCCGTGTTCCTGGCCTGGATCCCCTATCCGATGCGAAATCGGCTGCTGGTCGAGGAGGAGCACCGGCTCAAGACTATGGAAGAACTTGACCAGGCCTTACGGGGCGTCCTGATCGATTTTCTCCATAGCTTTCGCCAGGATGCGCAGACGCGTTCCATGCCCCGCGTGCTGGCCGGGCACTTCTCCATCGGAGAGGCACGCCTTGGTTCGGAACGCACCGTTCTCATCGGCCGGGAGGTAACCGTCCCGCGCAGCGAGGTGGCCGATCCAGCCTGGGACTACGTGGCCATGGGGCACATCCACCAACATCAGAATCTGACCGCTGGGGTTCCGGGCTTGCCGCCGGTGGTCTATGCGGGGTCGCTGGAGCGCATCGATTTTGGGGAGGAGAGGGAACCCAAAGGATTCGCTTGGGTCGAGCTGGAGCGGGGCAGGACGAACTACGAATTCGTGCCGGTCAAGGCACGCCCCTTTGTGACGGTTCGGGCAGATCTTGCGGACGAACCCGAACCAACCCAGGCGCTGCTCGATCAAGTGAAACGGAGAGGTCAGGAGTTGGAGGGGGCGGTCGTGCGGCTGCTGGTCAGACTGAAGGCAGACCAGCTCGCTAGCTTCGATGACCGGCAAGTCCTGCGAGCGCTGGCGGGCTCCGCCCATGTGGCCATTCAAAAAGAGATCCTGCGGCCGGATCGAACTCGGCTGGGTAACGCGTCGCCCGAGGCGCTTGCCCCTCCTCAGCTATTGGATCGTTACTTCCAGTCCAAGGGCGTCCCGGCGGAGCGGCTCGCCTCGCTCCTGGCTTTGGCCGGTTCCCTTCTGGGAGATACCCATGACCCCCCATGAGGGTAGAGCCGCCGGGATCCTCTTCTCAACTCTCCGCCACGCGCACGGCGAGGTCAAGATTGGGCCGCTCCGGGCGTGCCCAAGGCGGCCCACCCCGCCTCGGCCGACGGGGCAGGTCTTGCCCGCGGGATCGGACGGGGAGGCGAGTCACAACCTGTCAGGGTCTGCCCGCCGATGATCCCTGTTCGCCTCGAGCTCCAGAACTTCCTGGCCTACCGGCATCCTGATCCCATCGATTTCGAGGGTCTGCATGTGGCTTGCCTCTCCGGCGAAAACGGCGCAGGCAAGTCCTCCCTGCTAGACGCCATCACCTGGACGCTCTGGGGTAAGGCCCGGGGTCGCTCCGTGGATGATCTCATCCACCAGGGTCAACGGGAGATGCGCACCGCCCTGGTTTTCGAGCTGGAGGGCTTGCGCTACCGGGTGATCCGCCAGAGGCGGAAGGAAGGGAGGGGAGGAAGCTCCCTGCTCGAGTTCCAGGTTTGTGACGCCGTCGATGGATCCTGGAGGAGCCTTTCGGAGCACACCCTGCGCGAAACGGAAGGAAAGATCGTTCAGGTCCTGCGACTGGACTACGAGACCTTTGTGAACTCGGCCTTCATTGCCCAGGGGCGGGCCGACGAGTTCACCGCCAAGCCCCCATCGCAGCGCTTGCAGATCCTGGCCAACATCTTGGGGCTCGAGAAATGGCAGACGTACGAGGACCGGGCCAAGGAATCGATTCACGCTCTGCGACAGGAGATGCAGCGGCTCGAGGGCCGGCGCGAGGCCATCCAGGCCGAACTGGCTCAGGGCGAAGAATACGCACAGGACCTCATCCGGGCCGAGGCCCTCGCCCGCGACCTGGCGCAACAGCTGCAGGCCGTCGAGCAGGCCTGGTCCGCGGCGGAAGCCATCCGGGCGAGCGAGCAGGAGTTCGCCCGACAACTGGGAAACCTAGTTCACCGGGAAACCGAGGCCGCGGGCGAGCTGCACGAGGTCGAGCAGGAACTGGTTGCTCTTCGCTCGCGAGCGGAGGCCGAGGCTCTGCAGATCGAGCTCGCGGAGCTCGACCGCCGAGGGGCAGAGATCGCCTCCGCGGAGCTGGAAACAGAGAATCTGCGAGAGGAGCAGCAGCGCTGGAATCAGGAACTGGGCCAGCTGCGCGGCGAGAATGAGGTCCTCACGCCTCAGTCCGAGCCCATCAAACAGCGCCTCGCCCTGCTACGAAGCACCACGGATCCGACCTGTCCCACTTGTGGTCAACCCCTGACCCCCGCGCATCGGGAGCAGGTCGAGGCGGAGCTGGAACGTGGTCTGGAGAACATGCGCGAACGGTTCCGCAGCAATGCCGGACGCATCCACCTGATCCAGGACACCCTCGCGTCCATCCTGACGAAGATGCAGGCACTTCAAGTGGCAGCCAAGCGAAAGCCGGAGGTTGAGAGACGCAGGGCCGAGATCCGCGCCGCGCTGCAGTCCGCGGAGGAGGCCCGCGCCAGAATTCCCTCAACAGAAGCTCGTCGCGAGCGTTGGCAGGCCGCTCTGCAGGAAGCCCAGGCCGCCCAGCCAGCCATCCGGGAGAGGCTCCGCCAAGTTGAGCAACAGGTCCGCCAAGCGGAGGGCCTGCGCAGGAATCTCGACCAAGCCCGTTTGGAGAAGCGCCTGGCGGACGAGCGGGTGGGAGGAGCTCGCCAGAGGCTCGCCGCGCTCAAGCAGCTCCAGGTCCAGGAGGGATCCCTTGCCAAGGAGCTCCAGGAGGGTCGCGAACGGCTCGCCCTCCTCGAGGAATTGCGCGAAGCCTTCAACCGAAAGGGAGTGCCGAGCATGATCATTGAGACGGCCGTCCCGGAACTCGAAGAAACCGCAAATGCTCTCTTGTCCCGCATGAGCGAGGGGCGCATGAATCTGCGCATGGAGACTCAACGAGAGACCAAGGAGGGCGAGCTGCGCGAATCCCTCGATATCCAAGTCGGGGATGAGCTGGGCACGCGCAGCTACGAGATGTACTCGGGAGGTGAGGCCTTCCGGATTAACTTTGCGGTCCGAATCGCGCTCTCCAAACTCCTGGCGCAGCGGGCCGGGGCCCAACTGCGTGCGCTCTTCATTGATGAGGGTTTCGGGACACAGGATAGCCTAGGCCGGGAGCGTATGATCGCGGTCATCAACAGCATCCAGGAGGACTTCGACCGCATCCTGGTCATCAGCCATTTGGACGAAATCCGCGACGCCTTCCCTACGCGCATCGAAATCGTCAAATCCTCGGAGGGATCCCAGGTGCATGTGCTGTAGATGAACGCGGCCCGCTTTCCTTCGGCGGCTGCCCTCTCGCGCCGCCTCCTGAGCTGGTACGACCGCAACGGTCGCGACCTGCCCTGGCGTCGTTCCCGCGACCCCTACGCGATCTGGCTGAGCGAAGTTCTGCTCCAGCAAACCCGGGTAGTAACCGTCCTGCCGTATTATCGGCGGTTGCTGGCAAAGTTTCCCAATGTTCGCTCGCTCGCACGCGCGCCGCTCAAACAGGTCCTGAGAAGTTGGGAGGGCTTGGGTTACTATGCCCGCGCCCGAAACCTTCACCGGGCCACACGTCTGCTTGCAGACCGGCCAGCCCGAGACTGGCCCAGGACGGCCCAGGCCTGGCGCCGCCTTCCGGGCGTGGGAGCCTACACGGCCGGCGCGATCGCCTCCATAGCCTATGGCGAGTGCACCCCGGTCGTGGATGGCAACGTGCGCCGTGTGCTGGCCCGACTGCTCGATTACCGCGGAGAGGTTCGCTCGGCGCAAGGGGAGCGCGACTTGGCCCAGGTCGCCGCGGACCTTGTTCCCTGCCGCCGGGCCGGCGATTTCAACCAAGCCCTGATGGATCTGGGGGCCATGGTCTGCACCCCCCGCCAGCCGCATTGCCGGCGTTGCCCTGTTCGAGCCCGGTGTCTGGCTTTCCGCCGCGGTGTCCAGGAAGATCGCCCGCAGCACAAGCGATCTCCTGCGCGACCTCACTATCAGGTCTGCGCGGCGATTCTCCGCCGCAACGGGCGCTACCTCATCCGCCGTCGGCCGAGCGAGGGGCTGCTCGGTGATCTGTGGGAGTTTCCGGGTGGCCGATCGGAGCGCGGAGAGACTCTGAGCACCTGCTTAGAGCGCAGGCTGTGGCAGGAGCTGGGGATCCGGGCGCGGGCAGGGCAACGCGTGCTACGCCTCCAGCACGCCTACAGCCATTTCCGCATCACCCACCATGCTTTCGAATGCCTCTGCTCGTCCCGACCCGCTCGGGCGAGGACCGCCTCCGTTCGTTGGGTCGCGCCGGCTCAGTTCAAGAACTTCCCCATGGGGAAAACCGACCGACAGATCGCAAACTGGATCACGAAACAGCAGGCCTCAAGCCGCCCCCAGCCAGTCCCCGGCTAGCCGCGACCGGCCCCGGACCGCGCCCGCCGAGGGCGCCTCTACCGGTCCTCCTGCCTGGACCACAGTTCCCGGTGGACGGCCGAGAGGGCGCGCACCTGCTCTTCGGCGTGGTAGGAGGAGCGGACCAGCGGTCCAGCTTCCACCCAGCGGAAGCCAAGATCTTCCAGACCAATTCTACGCAACTCCACGAACTCCTGCGGATTATAGAAGCGCTCCACGGGAAGGTGCTCGCGCGAGGGCTGAAGGTATTGTCCGAGGGTGAGGATGTCCACGCCCCACAAGCGCAGTGCCTGCATCAGCTCGACCACCTCGGAGAAGGTCTCCCCCAGCCCGACCATGATCCCAGACTTGGTGAGGACCTCGGGGTCCAAGGACTTAGCGTTGCTCAAGGTGGCCTGTGCCCACTCGTAGTGGTCCTGCGGCTGTATCCGGTGAAAGAGTCGCGGGACGGTCTCTACATTGTGGTTGAGGATCTCCGGCCGAGCCTGCATGACAATCCGCAGCGCGTCGAGGCTACCCTTAAAGTCGGGGATCAGCACCTCAATCGAGCAACCCGGGTGCACCTCGCGGATGCGGCGGATGACCATGGCAAAAATGGGCGCCCCGCCATCCTTGCGCTCGTCACGGTTGACACTGGTGATAACCACATGGCGGAGTTTCATGGACTTGACGGCCTGCGCTACTCGCTCCGGCTCAGCGAAGTCCAGGGCCAAAGGTTTGCCATGCTTGATATCGCAGAAGCCGCAGGACCGAGTGCAGATATCTCCCATCATCAGGAAGGTTGCGGTCCCCCGGCCCCAGCATTCGCCAAGGTTGGGGCACATGGCCTCCTCGCAGACCGTGTGAAGCGCTTTGGAGCGCATCAGGCTGCGCAAGCCTTCGACCGTTTCTCCGGTCGGTGCTCTGACCTTGATCCATTCCGGGCGGCGACCGGGGCGGGCCGCCTCTTTGACTTGGCCCTCGCCCCTGCGTATGCGGTCTCGCGTTGGCTCAAATGGCATATCGATCCATGTCCCTCTGTCTCTTCCGATCCTGGGCCGGCCAGGACGGCGCGGTCATTCTACCCCCCCCAATCCCGGGTGAAAAGGGAAGCCTCCGCTCGGGCTCGGGAGCCCCCGGGCTGGTTCGGATTCCGATCCGCCCGAACTCGGTTCGCCCGTTTCTGGGATGTATAATCCCGACCAGATCCGTTCGGGTCAGGCGTAGGGCGCATGGCGATCGGTCTGGCGGGGGGGCGGGCTGCTCGCCGTCCCCTTGCCACGCAAGCGCTGCAAACCAGCGCCCTTCGGACAGGCCAGCCGGGCACATGGAGGACTTTGATGAATTACCGCCGTCTTGGGCGTTCGGGACTCAAGGTCAGCGAGCTCTCGCTCGGGTCGTGGGTGACCTACGGAGGCCAGGTCGACCAGGACACCAGCCTCCGCTGCATTCGGCAAGCCTTCGATCTGGGCGTAAACTACTTCGACTGCGCCGACATCTACGCCGAGGGCAAGGCTGAACAGGTGCTGGGCAAGGCCATCCAGGGAATCCCCAGAAACGAATTGGTGATTTCGACCAAGTTGTTCTGGCCGACAATGAAAGGGCCCAACGGCCGTGGCCTTTCCCGCAAGCACATCTTTGAGTCGATCGCGGCCTCGCTCAAGCGGCTGGGGCTCGATTATGTCGATCTGTACTTCTGCCATCGATTCGATCCGGAAGTGCCCATCGAGGAGACGGTGCGGGGGATGGACGACCTGGTTCATCAGGGCAAGGTCCTCTACTGGGGCACGAGCGAGTGGCACGCTGACCAGATTGCCTCCGCCTTTGACGCGGCTCGCGAGTTTCACTGCCAGCCCCCGAGCATGGACCAACCGCAGTACAACCTCCTCCGCCGGCGCCGGGTGGAACATGAACTCGCACGCTTGACGGAACGCTACGGGATCGGGCTCACGGTCTTTAGCCCTCTGGCCTTCGGCCTTCTGACCGGTAAGTACAACGAGGGCATTCCCGCCGGCTCCCGCGCGACCTTGCCGGGCTATGAGTGGATCCGGGAGGAGTCGCTCGCGCCGGAGCGGATTGAGAAAGCCCGCCGCTTCACACTGCTGGCCAAGGAGTTGGGGCTCCCTCCGGCCCAGCTGGCCATTGCCTGGTGCCTCCGCTCTCCGCTGGTGAGCTCGGTGATCACGGGTGCCTCGCGGGTCGAGCAGGTGCGGGAGAACCTGGGAGCGGCAGAGGCCCAGTCCCAACTCACGGCCGAGGTCTTAGCTCGCCTGGACGAGATCTTCGCACCGCCCAAGCGAGAGGAGGCCTGACGGGTTGCGCACATAAGAGGCGAGCATGACACACATCCTGGTCACCAATGATGATGGCGTCAATTCCCCGGGGCTGGCCGCCTTGGCACATGCCCTCGAACCCCTGGGCAAGGTGACCGTTCTGGCACCCGATCACAACTGGTCAGCCAGCGGCCATGTCAAGACTTTGCACAAGCCTCTGCGGGCCCGGCCGACCCAGTTGCCGGACGGCACCCCGGCCTACTCCTCCGACGGGGCTCCTTCCGATTGTGTTGCCTTGGCCATGCTCGGCCTCATTCCCGAGAAGATAGATCTGTGCGTCTCCGGAATCAACAATGGGGCCAACCTCGGGCACGACGTCACCTACTCCGGGACTGTCACGGCGGCTATGGAGGCGGTGATCAGCGGGGTGCCCGGGATTGCGGTTTCCCTCGACCTCCCCGAAGATCAAGCCGAGCCGTGCGACTACAGCGCGGCGGCCAGGATTGCCGCCCGCATTGCTCGTCTGGTGATCGAACATGGGTTGCCGGAGGACAGCCTGCTGAATGTCAATGTTCCTTGCCTGCCTTACGACGAATTGCGCGGGGTCGTCGTCACCCGACAGGGCCTGCGCGTCTACCGGGATGAGCTCGTGCGCCGCATCGATCCGCGTGGCAAACCCTACTACTGGATCGGCGGCCCGCCGCCCACGGGGATCTCCGAAGAGGGCTCGGACTTCTGGGCCGTCACCCAGGGATATGTTTCCATAACCCCGATTCACCTGGACCTGACGGATCACGACTCGATTGCCCTGCTCAACCAATGGAATTGGGAGGAGTGAGATGCTGGAGCGGACCCGGGTAGCCTTCGTCGGGTCGGGCGTCATGGCGGAAGCCATGATCAAAGGGATGCTCTCGCGAACCCTCGTGTCCCCCGGGCAGATCACCGCCGCCGGCCCCCGACCGGGGAGAGGGGCGGAACTTAAGGAGCGCTATGCGGTGCAGCCCACCTACGACAATCAGGAGGCGGTCCGAGAGGCAGGGCTGGTGGTCCTGTCCGTGAAGCCGCAAGTCTTGCCTCACGTGCTTGAGGAACTCCACGGCCGGCTGCCCAAGGATACCCTGGTCCTTTCCATTGTCGCCGGGGCGCGCGTGGCCGCGATAGAGCAGGGTCTCTCTCACCCCTTTGTCGTGCGGGCCATGCCCAATACCCCGGCCCAGATCGGACAGGGGATGACCGTCTGGACGTCTTCGTCCCAGACGGGGCCCAAGCAACGCGAGCAGGCCCAGACGGTCCTTCAGGCCCTGGGCCAGGAGATCTATGTCGAGGATGAAGATTATCTCGACATGGCTACGGCGCTGTCCGGCACAGGACCGGCCTATGTGTTTCTGCTGATGGAGGCGATGGTGGATGCGGGAGTCCATCTCGGATTCCCGCGATACATGTCGGAGTCTCTCGTGCTGCAGACCGTGAAGGGGTCCGCCGAATACGCCCTGCAAACCCCACAGCACCTCGCCCGGCTGCGCAATCAGGTTACCTCGCCGGGGGGCACCTCGGCCGAGGCGCTCTACTATTTGGAAAAAGCCGGGGTCCGCACGGCTCTCTCCAGGGCGATCTGGGCCGCCTACCAGCGCTCCATACAGCTCGGCCGCGGCAAGAAGCGCAGCGAGCTTGCGGCGGAGGAATAGGGGGCCGGGCAGGCCCCGCGGTCGGCCTAGGCAGGTAGACGGAGTGTAGATGTCCCCCTCCCTCGGATACCGTGACGCGGTCCACGCCTTGCGCGATCTGGGTCTCAATCCGGGTTCCCCCACCCTGGTGGTGGGCTCCCCGAACTGGGTCGCCGAGATTCGAGGGGGCATCCCCACCCTGGTCAGCGCTCTACTCTCCAGCGGAGGAGCCGTCCTCTCGCCCGCCTTCACTTTTCAGACCATGATCGTGCCCCCGGTCGGTCCATCAGGCAACGGCCTGAACTACGGGACTTCGGCTGAGTCCAATGCCGAGGCGGAGTTCTTCCGCCCGGATCTGCCCGTCCACCCCGCGCTGGGCCCCCTAGCGGAGGCTTTGCGGCAAACGCCGGAGGCCAGGCGGTCCACTCATCCGATTCTCTCCTTCGTGGGCATTAATGCTGACCCTTTTCTCGAAAGCCAGAAGCTGGAGGAGCCATGGGGTCCGGTCGGTCAGCTGGCTTCCGAGGATGGCGATCTGATTCTGCTGGGGGTCGAGCACACGGCTGATGTGGCCTTGCATCTTGCGGAGCAACGCGCCGGTCGGAAGCAATTTGTCCGCTGGGCTCTGACCCCGGAAGGAGTGGTGGAGTGCCCTTTCTACCCGGGGTGCTCCCGCGGTTTCGAAGGGATCCAACCGCGCCTGCGCGGCTTTTGCCGCGAAGGCTGGCTGGGATCGGCTCGGTTGCAGCTAGTTCCTCTCCGGGATCTCCTTCACACGGCGACGGCTTGGATTCGCGAAGATCCCAGCGCGCTGTTGTGCGACGATCCGACCTGCGACTTTTGCAACGCGGTCCGTGCAACCACTCCCGAGACAAGCGCTTGATCTCAAGCCCTCCATCGGAGGGCAACTTCAATCCTTCCTGCGACGGCCCTTCCGGCCGTCGGGTGGGGGGCGGCGATGGATCCTCCCAGGGGTGAGGCAGTCATGCGCACAATCTACGTAAAGCGGAGCATCCCCAAGATGTTGGCGGTGAGGGCTCTGCACCGGGTTTGGCCAGAGATCGTCTGGTCGCCTCTCTCGCCTGCCTGCGTGGCCGACGTACCCAATCCACCTCTGCCCGGGCCGCGAGGAGTGCGCGTTCGCAACCGGGTATGCGGAATATGCGCCAGCGATCTGTCCCTGCTGAACGTCCAGGTGGATCCGGCCATCGGACCGGCCGCACTTCCTGGGAACCGGCTCTTTTACCTGGGCCACGAGGTGGTCAGCGACCTAGTGGAGGTCGGGCCGCAGGCTAGCGGCCTGAGCCCGGGTCAGCGGGTTGTGATGGACGAGCGCCTTACCGGAAGCACCTGCCGGACCCTGGGGATCGAGCCGCCCTGCGGGTTCTGCGCAAAGGACCAGCCGAACCTGTGCGAGCACCTGGGTGGGGTGATCGGGGTTGGAGGAGGCTTTTCGGACGGATACACAGCCGATGCCCAGGATGTCTACCCGGTGCCCGATGACCTGAACGATGACCAGGCCGCGATGATCGAACCGATGTCGATCGCTGTCCACGCCGTCCTGCGCCGCCCACCGAGGGAACAAGACCACGCACTGGTGGTGGGCGCCGGGATCATCGGGCTCTTCACCCTTCAGGCGGCACGGGCCTTTGCGCCAGGAGCTCACCTCACCGCCCTGGCTCGCTATCCACATCAAGCCGAAGCGGCCCGGAAGTGCGGCGCGAACGAGGTAATAACGGGCGGCAGTCTCTATGAGCAGATGGCCAGAATCACCGGCGGGCAGGCCTACCGGGCGCCATTCAATCGGGGCATGCTCATGGGTGGATTTGAGGTCATCTACGATTGTGTGGGCACGGGGACGACTCTCACCGACAGCCTGCGCTGGGCTCGGGCAGGGGGCACCGTGGTCATGGTGGGAATCGACATGTCCATTTTTCGGGTGGATCTGAACCCGATCTGGTATACCGAGGTCAACTTGATCGGGTCGCGCACTCATGGCAGCAGCGAGTTCGCTGGGAAAAAGCAGCACGACTACGCCTGGGTGATTGATCTCCAGAGGCGCCATACAATGAGGGTCGATGGGCTGATCACCCATCGCTTTTCCCTGGGCCAATACAAGGAAGCGATTCGCACCTGGGAACATAAGGGCAAGAACGGGGCCATCAAGATTGTCTTCGATCTGCGCGAAGGCGAGGACAGGTTCTCCTCTCGAAGCCGCCTTTCGGTCTCCTCGCCCTAGGGAGGTGGACCCCTCTACCCCTCAGCGCAAAAGGCCTCGTTCGGAATGCGGATCCTTTCCCGGGGGCCCGTCTCCCCGCGCCCAAGAGGGCAGGCGTCGCCGGAGCCACGCGCAAGACCATGTTCCCAAGGAATCCCTCCCTCCCGCGGCTATCTCTGCCCAACCTTTGCGCCAAACCCCGGCTGCGCTGATCTGGCCCGTGGGCCAGGAACAGCCCTGAGAGCCGCTCTCCCCGAGCCCCCCTCTCACGGAAGGCGGGCTGAGCTTTTCCTGCGCATGGTATGATGGAGCAGCCCGAGTGGGCACAAGATGAACCCGGAAGCCGAGAAGATCACGATCATTGAGGGTCCTCCGCCGACCTTCGAACTGCTCAGTCACGAGTGGCTGCTCGGACTGGCCGAGGGGGCCGTTCCCTACCGCACGGCCCTCACTCGCCTGCGGACCTTTAACGGCCCCGCCCTCGTGGAACGATGCTATCGCGCCTGGAAGAATCGCAGGCCGGCCTTCCTGGAGTATCGTTCCGAGGAAGGCCAGCTGGACCATGCCCTCATCCTCGCCGCTCGCCACCTTGATCTCGACGAAGGTCAGGCGCTCTGGCTCTGGGTGCGGTGGCCTGTGGAGGTCGAGGCCGAATTGGACTGGGGCGAGGAATCATCCGATGCGGAGGGCCCCACGGGCTCCGAAAGCTGAGGCCGCACCCGCAGTTCCCCCCAACCTCGGGTTGAACCACCCACCCACATGGCTGTCGCGCTTGCTTCAGTCTGGCTCGCCCGCTCAGAAGGGTCCGAGCTCCCCCGTCCTTTGGATCCCTCAAGTGAAGGCCGAAGACAACCGGGTCTAGCCGGAAGGAGGAGCCATGCCCGAGTACCTCACGCTCATTGTCACGCGTTCGGCTGGGATTCTGACCATCACGTTTAACCGGCCGAAAGTCAATGCCATGAATGAAACCATGGCCCGGGAGACAATTTCCGCGCTCGAGGAAGCGAGCCGGGACGAGGCAGTGCGGGTGGTGGTACTGACGGGATCCGGCCGAGCCTTCTGTGCGGGCCAGGACATGAGCGAGATGCAGCAGGCGGCTGGCAAGATCTCCTACCGAGAGCACATGGAGCGGACGTATAACCCACTGGTCATGCGCATCCAGGCCCTTCCCAAGCCGGTGCTTGCCGGTATCAATGGCCCGGCCACCGGCGCTGGGCTGGGGATTGCGCTCTCCTGCGACCTGCGTCTCGCCTGCGAATCGGCGGTCCTGCGCTACGGTTTCAGCCGGCTGGGGTTGGGCCCGGACAGCGGGGTTTCCTACTGGCTGCCTCGGCTCGCCGGCTACGGCCATGCGCTGGACTTGGTGCTTATCGATGAACCGATCAACGCCCAGCAAGCTCTGCGCTTGGGATTGGTCACCCGGGTCGTCCCCGACCAGGATTTCGCCCCCGAACTCGCCGCCCTGGCACAGAAGCTGGCCAGCGGGCCCACCCAAGCCTACGCCCTCGCCAAACACGCCCTGCAGTTCGCCCAGTCCGCGCCTCTATCGGAGACTCTTGAGAACGAAAGCCGCATTCAGGAGGCGGCCTCCAGGACCCATGATCATCTGGAGGGCATCCAGGCCTTCGTGGAGAAGCGCCCACCGGTCTTCAGGGGGCACTGAAGCCTTCCGGCGGCTCGGATCGGCGCGGGTCAGCTTGCCTGGCAAGACCGCGAAAGAGCCGCTCCTGCGGATCCCCTCCTGATCTCTGCCGGGAGAGGCGAGCGCCGGGCTGACATGGCTTGAAGCAATGTGCCTTCCCTGTCCCGCCCCCCCGCGGCTCAGGTTCGGCCAGGTTGTTTGCAGATGGGGCCCGGGCCAGGATGAGCCCCTGCCCAGCCCACGGCGGCTCGTCTTCTCACTCAGGTTCTTTAGATGCCTTTGAGGTACGGGCCGCCCTGCCGACCTAGAGCAATGAGAATCCGGATGAACACGGGCCCCTGGGGCCCCCCGGCCAAGCTCACGGAGTGACCTCAACTCCTGCCTGCGCGCTGGACGCGGATCGGATGGCCAGCTGCCGATTCCCGGCCGCCCGGTCGGGTCAGGGATCAATCCAGGCCACCCGTTGCTATCGCGCGCTTCACCTCCCCGATGGCCTGGGTGATCTTGATGCCGCGCGGGCAAGCTTGCGTGCAATTGAAGATCGTGTGGCAGCGCCAAACGCCCATCACGTCCCCTGCGAGGCGCAGCCGTTCGGCCGTTGCTCGGTCGCGCGAGTCAAACAGGAAGCGGTGGGCTTGGACAATTGCCTGCGGCCCGATGTATTCATTGCTCGCCCAGAACGAGGGGCAAGAGGAGGTGCAGCAGGCGCAAAGAATGCACTTGGTGGTGTCATCATATCGAAGGTGCTGGGCCTGGCTCTGCAGCCGTTCTTTCCCGTCCGCGGGCAGGATTTCATCGTTGACCAAATAGGGCCTCATTTTGCGGTACATGCCGAAGAAGGGCTCCAGGTCCACGACCAGGTCTTTGATCACCCGCATTGCGCGCAGAGGTTCAATCGCAATATTGGGGCCCATGTCTTTCACGAGGCTCTTGCACGCCAATTGGTTTCTGCCATTGATCTGCATGGCGTCGCTTCCGCAGATGCCGTGCGCACATGAGCGACGGTACGTGAGGCTGCCATCCTGTTCCCACTTAACGCGATTGAGGAGATCCAGGATCCGTTCGGAGGGCTCCGCTTCGAGCTGATGCTCCGACCACCAAGCCCCCGGCTGATGCTCTGGGTCAAACCTCTTGATCCGAAGCTGTACCTTCATCGCCGCCACTCCGCCTCCACCTAGTATTTGCGTGCTTTGGGTTCAAATCGGTTAATGACCACCGGGCGCCATTCAAAGCGCACTTCGCCGCGTGTGGGCGAGGCGCCGACACCATCCGTGCGATAGGCCAAGGTGTGTTTCAACCAGTTCTGGTCGTCCCTCCCGGGAAAATCGTCGCGGAAGTGGGCACCCCGACTCTCCCGTCGCTCCAGAGCTGAGGCGGCGGTCACTTGCGCAAGGTCGAGGAGCCCACCCAGCTCAAAGGTCTCCAGAAGGTCGGTGTTGAATCGTGCACCCCGATCCTGGATGCTCACCGACTGATAGCGCTCCTTGAGCTCGCGGAGTTTGTCCCGGGCCTCGTTCAGGCCCTTCTCCTGGCGCTGAACGCCGACCCGGTCCGTCATCGTCCGTTGTAGCTCCGCGCGAATCGGCCCCGCCCGTTCCTTCCCCCGGCCAGCCCGAATTCGCTCCAGCTCAGCGACCACTTCCGCCTCGGCCCGCAGGGGCAGAGCAGGGAAGTCCGCCTGCTTGCAGAATTCCGCCAAGGCCGATCCGGCCCTTCGCCCGAACACGATCAGGTCCATCAAGGAATTCGTGCCCAGCCGATTGGCCCCGTGGACCGAAACGCAAGCGCACTCTCCGGCAGCGTAGAGGCCCACGGCCAAACGGCTGGGTCCGACCCGGACGGCCCCATGGACATCGGTGGGAATGCCTCCCATCGCATAGTGAGCGGTCGGGTGGACCGGAACCGGCTCCTTCATCGGCTCCAGGCCTTGGTATACGCGCATCAGCTCAATAATGTCGGGCAGCTTCTGCTCGAGCTGCTCGGCGGTTACGGTCTTCCCTCCGGGCGCGCTCTGGTAGTGGTTGATCGTCTCCGGGCGGATGTCCAGGTACACGTAATCCTTTCCGCCGATGCCGCGCCCTTCCTGGATCTCCTGGTAGATGAAACGCGAGAGCAGGTCGCGAGGGGCAAGGTCCTTGAGCGTTGGCACATAGCGTTCCAGGAAGCGTTCTCCGCGGTCATTGAGGAGAACCCCTCCTTCCCCGCGGGCCGCCTCGGACAGGAGGATGCCCATTTTGTAGATCCCGGTAGGATGGAACTGGAAGAATTCCATGTCCTCGAGGGGCAATCCCCTGCGGTAAAGGCTGGCCACCGGCTCGCCGGTGAGCGAAAGGGCATTCGAGGTGACGGCAAACATCTGGCCGAAACCCCCGCTGGCGATCAGCACGGCCTTGCTGTGGAAGATGTGCATCTCGCCCGTGGCAATTTCAATCGCCACCACGCCGCGCGCCACCTGGTCATGGATCAGGATGTCCACGACGAAAAACTCATCAAAGAAACGCACGTTCTGGCGAATGCAGTTCTGATAAAGGGTCTGGAGAATCATGTGCCCGGTGTGGTCGGCGCTCTTGCAGGAACGCATGACCGGCGCCGCCCCAAAATCCCGGGTGTGCCCGCCAAACCGGCGCTGTTCAATCCTGCCTTCGGGGGTTCGATCGAAGGGCAATCCCATGTGCTCCAGGTCGTATACGGCCTGGACGGACTCCCGGGCCAGAATCTCGGCCGCATCTTGGTCGACCAAATAGTCGCCGCCCTTGACCGTGTCATACATGTACCACTCCCAGCGGTCCTCCTCCATGTTCCCCAGCGGGGCGGCGATCCCCCCCTGTGCCGCCCCGGTGTGGGAACGGGAGGGATACATCTTGGTAAGAACGGCGACCTGGATGAGAGCGGAGGCGGCCAGTGCCGCCTGCAACCCCGCGCCCCCGGCCCCGACAATCACGGCATCAAACTCATGATACTGGGTCATCTCCGAGGCACCTTTCCTGCGCCTAACGCACGCCCCCGACCACAGCCACCACCCCGACGGCCGCGATGACCAGCCACAGAGAAAAGATCGTCCAACGCACCCAGCGGCGAGCGACATCGGTGGTGAGGTAGTCTTCCAACACCTGACGCAGACCGTTCATTCCGTGAGCGAAGGCAAAAGCCAAGAGGGCGACATCATACACTCGCCAGCCCAGCAGGGCCCAGCGCCGCGCCACGTAGTCCAGGTTGATGCGATTCACTCCGACCAGAACGTCCTGGATGGCGACGTGAATCCAGGCCAGAGGGATGAGCAGGATGCCACTGTAGCGCATCGCCAGCCAAATCCAGCCGTCGAGGCTGTGCGGGCGTTCGCGGTTCCGAGGAGTCGAGGAGGCCCTGGTCGTCATCGCCCGATTCCTACTTCCATCCCAGGAAAGCAAATCCGACGAGATTACGCCCCATGATCACCGCGGCGGGCAGCCAGAGCACGAACGCGGCCGCAATGGCTCCGTACACCGCGGGCTTCTCGTAGTTGGGCTGCCAAAATTGCGGAAAGAGATCAAAGATCGCGATCCGCAGACCATTCACCCCGTGATAGATCACGGCGGCCACGAGCACGATTTCGCCGAGCATGACCACCGGCGCGCGGTAGAGGTTGATGATCTCGCTGTACTGGGCCGGGGCCAAGAACACGAACGAGGTGTCGATGATGTGCAGCCCAAGGAAGAGCAACGTGCCCAATCCGCTCAGCCGGTGCAAGAGGAAGGCGATCTGACCTTCTCGTCCACGGTATTGAGCACTGCCGACCACCACAGAACGCAAGGGGCTCACGGCGCTCCTCTCCCAACCCGCATCTGCACCCCAGCCTGGGGCTGGCCGACCGGCGAGGGTCATCGCCGTTTTCTCCCAGGAGGAATCAAGATGGCGGCATTCTAATACCCCGAGGGAGGCCGCGTCAACCAAAGCGCTCCGCCCCGCCTCCAGGAGACAGGAGCATGGACTCGGTTTCAGGTTTTTATTGGCTCCTCGAGCGGATCTCCTCCGACCGGGTCCAGCCTCTCAGGGTCGGGCCGAATCTCCGCGGCCCGGCGCGTGGGAAAGGCGAGCGCGCCGCAATTCAACCCGACAAAGATGTCTCGGGCGTCTCGTAATAGGTTACGGGGCCGCGACGGGCGGGCCGGTTAGGGAGGGTCTCGATATGTCAGGCTCAGGGTAGAATCAGGATCGGGCGGCCGCGCGGCCATTCCCCAGGATTAAGGACGATTCGAAGGAAGGCTCTCACGCGCCTCCGTTTTCCGCGGAAACGCTCGAGGTGGCCATGCGATCTCGTGCCAGTTCTCTGGTCGTGGGTGCTCTGGTCCTCTCGACTTCCCTTTTCTGCAACCTGTCTGGACCTTCGCCCGCTCCGACCACCAATATCGCCGAGGCCGTCCATGCGACGCTGACGGCTATGCAGCTAAATCAAGCCACTGGCCAGCCCCAACCCACGGCGACGGTCGCCGTCCCAGCCCTTGGGCAGGCCGCCTTCGAGAACGTCAGTTTCCAATTCGATCCTTCCCTGGCGGAGAGTGCAAAGGGTGCCGCACTTCCCGCGATTTCGGCCTCCGATCCCAACGCGCCACCCTTTGCGGTCTCTCCGGCCCACATCAAGTTCTCTTTCACGGGCTACGCCCATCCCAGCAACATGACCCCTGAGCTAAATGTGTATCCGGTGGCGGATTTTTCCCAGCTGAGCCCCCAGGCCAAGACCGAAATCGGCGACTTGGCGAAACTCTTGTCCAGCCATAACCTCTCGGCCGAGACCCTTCCCTTCCTGCCCTCCCAAAATGCTGCCCAGATGATGCACGCCCGGGTCTCGTTCCTGGCCTTCCAGAACGGGACCGGTGTCCGTTACCTCACCCAATATGCTCAGGCCTACGTCCTGATCAACAACCAGTGGCTCTTCTACACCTTCCAGGGTCTCACCAGCGATGGAAAGTATTACGTCTCGGCCGTCCTGCCGGTTTCCTGCTCCCAGCTTTCCAACCAGGACTTTCCGGCCGACAAAGCTCAACAGGACCAACTGATGAACAACTTTGCCGGCTACATCGGAGGTGTGGTCGCGCAACTGGATGGGCTAGGATCGGATCAGTTCAAGCCTCCCCTCGAGCACCTGGACAGCCTCATTCAGTCGCTCGGCGTGACCTCATGAGACCCCGCCGCAACCGGTGAACTCTTGCTCGGTCCAGCGGTCTTGAGATCTCGACCTGCGGCCTGCTTGCAAGCTGGGAGGCTCCTGCGGGCTCGCGGTTGGCTGGCCCAAGCCGGGTTCCCCAACAAAGGGCTCGCCAATCGACCGGCACCCAGACTACCACCTGCTTCGGCAAAGTGGGTGCGGCCGATTCGCCCCCCATTGTTATATTGAAGTTTATCGATATAACTAGCATATGGACCAGGACCAGTTGGGCTTTGCTCGAGCTCTGGCTGACGGGACGCGGCTCGAGATAATGCGCCAACTCCGTTCTCACTGGCTAAGCGTAGGTGACCTAGTTGGCAAGCTGGGGGGCCGCGTCAATCAGCCGACCGTGAGCCACCACCTAAGGAAGCTCGAGGAGGCGGGGCTAGTGCTGGTCCGCAGGGAGGGTCGGTTCCGATACTATGTCTTGAACCAAGAAAAGGTCACCTTGTGCTGCGGATCGCTGATGCTGACGTTCGCCCCAGATCTCCTGGAGCAAAAACCTGCCAGTCAGTGATGGCCGACAAGTTACGACTTCCCCCTTTCGGCCAGACATATTGGCTAGTATCAATACCTTCAGAAGGGAGAATCCCCCTCCTCTTTGAGAGGCTCCCGACGCCGAGGGGGGCATAAGGGGAGGCAGGATTATGCCCCTCGTCCACTCCTGACCGAGCCAGGCCAGGTAGCCGGGATCCGGTCGTGCCCAGAGAAGACCCCTCGGGGGATATGGCGGGCTCTTGTACCCGCTCCCATGCGCTGTGCTCCTGCCCGAGAAGGCCAGTCTCAAGACAGGTTCGGGCGCCGGCCTCTGGGCAATCCATCGAGAAACCGACCCGCGCGCAGGAAGTCTCTTGGGCCAGCTGGCTCCGGCGGCAACCTCGGACCCTCGGAAGGCAGGTTGTGCGCTCCGAATGGCTCTCTGCCCGAGGGCACCCGCTGTGCCCCTGATGCGTTCCAGCTCGTCCAGCCATGCGACCCTCGGCTTTCGGGTTGGATCCCCGCTATCGCCTTGGCATTCCCCACAAGTACTTCCGGCGCTTCCCCATGGTCACCAGGTCATGGGCGACCATGGTTCCCGCGCCGCCATTCCCCATGGAGAGAACCCGGCCCCTTGGCTAACCTAATAGTGGGGTGAATACGCCCCCGGGTCGCGTTTTAGGTGAATGAACAGGTCGGTTGACCCCCAAAAACGCGCCTTGGTATAATGGCCTTCGGCTTTTGCGCGCAATCCATTCCTTCAAGGTACGCATAAATGCCCAAGAGGACATATCAGCCAAAGGTACGGCACCGCGCCCGAGTGCATGGCTTTCGAGCGCGAATGGCCTCCCGAGGAGGCAGGAAAGTTCTGGCCGCGCGTCGAGCCAAGGGCCGGCAACGGTTGGCGGTTCAGCGCATACATGTGAAGAAGGTCAACTGGAAGGTTTAACCAGGGAGAGGAAGAGACTCTCAATCGGGCTTGGCAGAGGCAGGGACCGCAGGCGCACCCGTGCAAGCCGTGAGCGCGAGCGGCCCAGCGGATAGGGATCCGGCGGGGCTCGTCCACCAGGCGGAAAAGGCCTCCCCGCCGGGAGCCAATGCAACGAAGGTTTCGCCTTCGCAGAACGACTGACCTCCGGCGGGTGAGGCGCACAGGTAGATCCTATGCCCACCCGCTGCTTGTTCTTGTGGTCGCCGCTGGCCAGGCTGGCGAGCTGCGGATCGGTGTGGCGGCCAGTCGCTCGGTCGGTGGGGCGGTGCAGCGAAACCGCGCGCGCCGCCTTTTGCGGGAGGCCATGCGCCCGCTCCTGGTCGAGGCAACTCAAGGGTGGGACCTCCTCTTGGTAGCTCGGGCGCAGATTGTGGAGGCCTCCCTGTCCGAGGTGAGCACGGCCGTTCGGGCTCTGCTCCATAGAGCCGGGTTGGTGCAAGGAGATAATGGATAAGGCAAACGCGAGCTGGGATCGCGATCCGCCTCTTGGCTCAATCGCCCGGGAATGGCGCAATGGCCCCCGCTTGATTGCCTTGGCCGTCATTCGGGGTTACCAGCTGACTTTCTCCCGGCTCCTGCCGGTGAACACCTGTCGTTTCCATCCAACCTGCTCCCACTATGGGTATCAAGCCATCGCCAAGTACGGGCTGATCCGTGGTGGGGGGATGGCCATCTGGCGCATCTTGCGCTGCCAGCCGTTCAACCCGGGGGGCTACGACCCCGTGCCATGATCCTATTGGCTCTAGGGGCCTCGTGTTTCCCGCGCGGCCCGGTCCTGAGCCTGCGGAGTGAATCTCTTTGGCGCAACTCGATCCTGCTGACATCCTCTCTGTGCGCGGGCACATTTCCATGAAGGGCCATCATTCGGGGAGACGATTATCCCTGCTGGGGGTGCTGGCGCTTGCCGCCCTCCTAGTCTCCGCCTGTTCGGGCGTGAGCGGAAACACTTCCTGGCCGGGACTGGCGGCTTCCGACACGACGGCCTACCTGTCTTTCGCTCAGAATGTTTTTGCCGTCGACCTGAAATCCGGTAAGGAGCTGTGGCGGTTCCCGCCCAAAGCCCAAACGGGCGTGAACTTTTACGCTGATCCGGTGCCTACTGCAGATGGTCAAATCCTTGTGGGAGGATACAACAAGATCCTGTACGAACTGGACGCTTCGTCGGGAAAGCCAATCTGGCAGTCGTCTGTCGCCAGCGACCTGTATGTGTCTCCCGTGCTGGACACGGCCGAAGGGATCTTCGCACCCACGGCGGACGGCAATGTCTTTGACCTCAACCCTCAAGACGGTACCGTCCTGTGGAAATTCAGCGCGCAGCACGGGGTCTGGGCGCAACCCGTGAGCGATGGCAGCGCAATCTTTGTCACCTCGCTGGACCATCACGTGTATGCCCTCTCGGCCGCGACTGGCAAGCTGATCTGGTCCGAGGATCTGGGAACCGCTCTGGCCGGTGGAGCGACGCTCTCGGGAAACACTCTGATGGTGGGCACCTTTGACGACCGGCTCGTGGCCCTGGACAAGGGAACCGGACAGGTTCTTTGGACCGCGAAGGCCGGGGGATGGGTCTGGGGTGCGCCCGCGGTCGACAGCGGCACAGCTTTCTTTGGAGATCTGGGGGGCGCCCTGCATGCGGTCGCTGTCTCCGATGGGCACGAGCTGTGGAAAATCCAACCGGATGGGGCCATCCACGGGACTCCCGCGGTAGGGCAGGGCATGCTCTACTTCGGTACGGAGGCGGGGACCGTGTACGCGGTTTCAGAGAAAGACGGATCGATCCTCTGGCAGCAAACCGCCGGAGGGAACCTTTACGGTCACACCCTGCTGGTAGGGGATATGGTACTCGTCACTTCGTATGGAGGACAGACTCCTCTGTACGCTTTCTCAGCCCAGAACGGCTCCCAGCTGTGGTCCTTCCTACCCGCCAAGTAGAAGAAGAGGAACCTCTGACATGTGGGACGCTATTATCCTCAACCCCATGATGAACGCTCTCCTTTTCCTGTATAGCCTCTTGGGGCAGAATTTCGCGATCTCCATCATTGTCTTGACCGTCTTGATTCGCCTGATCACCTACCCCTTGACCTATCAACAGCAAAAGGGGATGAAGGCGATGCAAACCTTGCAGCAATCAAAGGATTGGCAGGAGATGCAAAAGAAGTACGCCAAGGACCGCGAAAAACTCGCCCAGGAGCAGATGAAGCTCTATAAAACGGCGGGGGTTAATCCGATTGGAGGCTGTCTGCCCACCCTGGTTCAATTCCCGATCCTGATCGGTCTCTACCAGGCCGTCCTGCGCGAACTGGCCCAGACGCCGCTCCAGCTCCTGGACTTTTCGCGCCATGTCTATTCCTTCTTTCCGCAGGCTGACGCGCTGATCCCAATCAACAACCGGTTTCTATGGATGAATCTGGCCCAGCCCGAGCGGCTCTTTCTTCCCTTCCTGCCCCAATTTGGAATCCCCATCCTTGCTATCCTGGTCGTCATCAGCACCTATATCTCTCAGCGGATGATGACGCCCCCTTCCACCGGGGACCAGGCGGCTGCTATGACCGGCATGATGAACATATACATGCCCCTTCTGCTTGGCTACTTCTCGCTCACCTTCGCCTCCGGTCTCTCGATCTATTACTTCACCTCCAACCTCTTGGGCATCGCCCAATTCGCGGCCATGGGAAAAGTCGACTGGCGGCGCGTCATCGGCCTTGCCCCGACCCCAGCCAAGGCCCGCAAGTAGTGGAACCCAGGGACCCAGCCATGGAAAGTCGCGCCAGCCTCGAGATTATCGCCCCCACGGTTGAGGAAGCTATCCAGCGCGGATTGGAGGAGTTGAATCTCAATCTCGACCAGGTCGAGGTGGAGGTGCTTGATCCGGGGGAGCCTGGGACGCTCGAGGCAACCAGCCGGCAAGCGCGCGTTCGCTTGACCTTGCGCTCATCGGGTCCGCCGGATCCCGAGCTCGAGATGGTGCGCACGGTGGTCGAGGAACTCCTCGCGCGGATGCACCTGCGCGGGAAGGCCTCGGTCCAGTGGATGGAACCTGAGGGAGAGGACGAGATTCGGCACGTGGGGGTCGATCTGCGCGGGAGCGGGCTGACTGCCCTGCTGGCCCAGCGGGGCGAAGCCCTGGGGGCACTGCAATACCTGACCCGCCTGATTGTGGCCCGGGAAGTGGGTCACCCTCTTCCGGTTGCGATCGATGCCGAGGGCTTCCGCGCTCGGCGGGAGCAGCAACTGCGCCGCATGGCCCGCCGTGCGGCTGAGCAAGCCACGGAAGGAGGACGAACCGTGACCCTCGAGCCCATGCCACCCGCCGACCGCCGCATCATCCATCTGGAGTTGCGAGACCATCCCGGCGTCTACACGGAGAGCGTGGGGGAAGGGCCCGGGCGGAAGGTCACAGTGGTTCCAAAATCGGCGCAGGAGAACCCAGCCTGAGTTCGGGATTCCCGCCGTGATCATCCCTTTTAGTTGACGCTCTCGCGCGATCCATGGTAAACTCCGGCCCACTTGGCGTTCCGCAAGCGGGGACGCCGGTCCGAATTGGCCCGGGGGAGGAGAAGGCGCCATAAGCACATCTGAACATCGCATCAACGAAGCCATTCGGGTCCGCCAGGTCCATTTGATCGGCGCGGACGGAAACAACGTCGGGGTCGTGTCAATCCAGGAGGCGTTGCGGATTGCACGCGAGGCCAACCTCGACCTGGTGGAGGTCTCCCCCACTGCGGATCCCCCCGTCTGCCGCGTCCTCAACTACGGCAAGTTCCTTTACGAAAAATCCAAAAAGGACCGCGAAGCGCGCCGGGCCCAGACCAAGATCGAGATCAAGGAGATTCGCCTGCGCCCCAAGACCACGGATCACCATCGGGCCTTTAAGCTGCGAGATGCCCGCCGTTGGCTGGAAGGCGGCATGAAGGTCAAGGTGCGCATCCGCTTTCGCGGGCGAGAGATCACCTACCCGGAGCTGGCCCGCGAGGACCTTCACGAAATCGCCCAAGAGCTGGCCGACATCGCCGTCGTCGAACAAACGCCCGACATGGAAGGTCGGACGATGCTGATGGTGTTGGGGCCCTCGAAAAAGAAATAGCGGTGGGATCCGCTCGGGTGCCAAGAGAAGCGAGAACACAGGAGCAGCGATGCCCAGGAAGGCCAAGGCAGGAAAGACCAAGCTCAAGACGCACAAGGCCACGGCGAAGCGCTTTCGGTTGACCGGGAGCGGTAAACTCATGCGCACCAAGGGCGGCAAAAGCCACCTGCGCCGAAAGCGCTCTCGCCGAAGCAAGGCGCTCTTTGCAGAGATGATTGAAGTCAAGGGGCACGGCATCGCCAAACGAGTTCGACGCCTCGCGCCCTATCTCAAACAGTATCAGGCAAATCCACCGCGTTGATCCAGCGGGCGGGCGGCGCGGTTCGCCGCCTGAGGTAGCCGCCGTTGCGCGCGTGCAACTGGGCACTTCCGGCCCGGCGCGCAGGGGACGGCCGGAGCGATTTCTGTGACCCGAGTCAAGGGAGGCCC
>JBEKSY010000009.1:0-117241 GCA_049516595.1 Anaerolineales bacterium | reverse complement strand
TGAGTAAGTCCAGACACATGTGAGACAGTCAGAGTAGACAAGAATACGCATCGGGGTCATCCTTGGGGTGATCAGACCAACCAAGGAGAGATCCCCGATGCGCCTCCTGACTCTACCACGCGCGTACTTCTATCTGGCCGGCCATCGTCTCACCTGTCTCTCGCCCAAGGGCCAGGAGCGGCTACGGATCTTGTCAGCCTGGCAAGCATTGCGCCGCCATGGGCTGAACAGCACCCAGGCCAGCCAGACCCTCGACGTCTCGCGAGCCACCTTCTACCGCTGGGCCAAGCGTGTACGCCAAGACGGCCTGAAGGGGCTGGAAGACCGCAGCCGGCGTCCCAAGCGTTGTCGCCCTCGTTCTTGGGGCGCTCCCCTGGTGGCCAGGGTCCAACAGCTCCGAGAAACCTACCCGGGCTGGGGGAAAGACCCTTTGACCGTGCTGCTGGGCCGGGAGAGCCGTACAACCTCGATGTCAACCGTCGGCCGGATCTTGAGCTACCTGAAGCAACGAGGCTACCTGCATGAGCCCCCGCGCCACGCAACGAGGCATCGAAAACGCTGCGTTCCAAGGCCCTTTGCGATCCGCAAGCCACGCGACTATCCCGTCACCGCGCCTGGCGATTTGGTCCAGATCGACACGATGGATGTGCGCCCTGTCCCCGGATTGACCCTCAAGCATTTCACCGCGTGCGACACCATCTCCCGCTGGAACGAGCTCGAAGTCCACAAACAAGCCACCGCCACCACCGCCGCCAACTTCTTGGAGGGCCTGCTGCATCGCACGCCGTTCCCGATCAGAGCCATTCAAGTGGATGGTGGATCCGAGTTCAAGGCCGCCTTTGAACAAGCCTGCCAACTCCGTCATGTCCAACTCTTCGTTCTGCCTCCCTATTCCCCGAAGCTGAACGGCCGGGTCGAACGCGCCCACCGCACCCACCTGGAAGGCTTTTACGATGTCTACGAAGGCGATCTCAACCTTGGCCCGCTCAACCAGGCCCTGTCGCGCTGGCAGAGGATCTATAACTTCGTCCGGCCGCACCGGGCCCTTGACAGGCGTACCCCCGCTGACTACATTCGGGCCTGTCACCCTCATCTGGCCCCGAAACTGTCTCACATGTATTGAACTCGAACAACAGCTTGACATCGCCCCGGAGGAGGTATATGCTCAAACCAGACTGGTCAGACCAGCAGATGACCTGCCCTCCGGTGTTGCCTCTTCCCCCCCTTTCTGCCCGCATCTGCCTGAAATCAGGAGGTCCCCATGCATTCCCCTGTCCTCGGTGAGGCCTCCGTCAAACGCATCCTGGACGCAAGCCTGCGGGTGCTCGCGCAGGTCGGCTGCCTTGTCCAGAATGCGGAGGCGCGCGAGGTGATCCGGAGCGCCGGGGGCAAGGTCGAGGCTGAGCGCGTCTACCTCCCCGAGAAGTTGGTTAGCCGGGCCCTTTCCGCGACTCCCCACACGGTTCGGTTGGCCGACCGTCGGGGCGGCACTGTCCTGCTGGGGGGCCAGGAGCACTACCTGAGCACCGGTTCCGACGGGCAGTACTACCTTGGTTCCGGTGACGACCGGCCCCGCCCAGGAACGGTGGAGGCGCTCGTCAACTTGACACGGGTGGCCGAAGCCCTCCCCGGGATCTCCGCCGTCAACCTTCAGCTGATTCCATCCGAGCTGGGCGGGAATGCGGCTCAACTCGCAGCGATTGGAGCGGTTCTCGCCAACAGCCGCAAGCACCATCTGATTGTGCCGCTCAGTCTGGAGTTAGCCAAGGCCTGGGTGGAGATGCTCAAGATCGCGGATCCGGGAATCGACCTGGCGAAGACCCCGGCGCTCAGCGGGATCGCCGTGACCCAAAGCCCCCTGGTCTTGGACAACGACAACTGCTTGAAGTTGAAGTTCTTCGCGGACCAGGGCATCCCGGCCCTCACCATGCCCTGCCCCATGGCGGGCGCCAGCTCCCCTTTCACATTGGCCGGGACTCTCGTCATGGCCAATGCCGAAGCGCTGCTCCAGTGCGTTCTCCTGCAGTCCTATCACCCTGGCTCCCCGATGCTGTACGGGGGGGCTCAAACGATCATGGACATGCCTACGGGCACCGTAACCTATGCCTCTCCCGAGTTCAGCCTGCTGTGCCATGGGATGGCCGAGATCTCGGCCTCGTTGCAACTGCCCTGTTACGTTCCCCTGGCCCATCCGGACTCCATCTTTCTGGACGAACAGTGCGCGGCAGAAAAGGCCTTCTCCTTCATGAACCTTCTGGCGAGCGACGCCCACCTGTTTGGGGGGGCGGGAAGCCTAGGCAAGACCACGATCGTTTCTTGCGAGCAGCTGGTGATCGATGACGAGCTGTATCGGTGGGCCCGCCGCTACTTCGAGGGCATCCGCATTTCTGAGGAAACCCTGGCCGAGGAAGAGATCTCGGAGGTCGGACCGGGAGGGGACTTCTTCGCCACCGAGAACACCCTCAAATTCCTTCGGAGCGGCGAACACATGCGAGCCGAGACCTCGAGTCGGAAGCTGGCGGAGACGGGAGCCTTTGCCATGCTGGACGCGGCCCACGACAGGGTGAAGGAGATCCTGAGTCACTCAAAGCCTTTGGTGACGGAGAGCGCCGCAGCAGAGTTGGATCGCTACGCCCGAAAAGAAGGACAGGCGCTCGATCGCGCAGCGATTGGGGCAGGTTCCCGATGAGCCCTGGACCCAGGGATGGAGACGGCCCGTGCTAATTCGCAGTCGCGAAGTTCGTAGGACCCTTGAACACCGCCGCGAGTGGGCCAAGCGGCTTTGGTGTGACGACCAACCAAACGGCGTCATCTACCGAGAAGTGGAAGCGGCGGTGCAAGCTGCCGCGAACAAGGGCTTCGACACGGCCAAGGCGACCGCGCTTTTGCCGGAGGGGGAGAATCTCTTCCAAGGGGGCCAGTACGACGCATTGCTTGGCGTGATCGCCCGCATCAATCAGGCCCTGCGCGAGGCTCCCCGCCTGGTCGAGCCTACGGGATCTCCGGCCTCGCTCGAGGCAATCTCCAATACCTGGCCCAGTCCCTCCCGCCCTGCGTGGCCGGACGAGGCCTCCTACTACGATAAGACTCTGGGGGCCTGGTTGGGGAAGAACATCGGCGGATCCTTGGGCGGAATCCTGGAGGGCTGGCCGCGCGAGCGCATCCTTCGAAAACACGGGGTCATCCGAGACTATGTGCTCAAGCCCCCACCAACCCTGAACGACGATATCTCTTTCGAGATCGTCATGTTGCACGCTCTCGAGGAGCATGGCCCCGCGCTGTCGAGTGCGCAGCTCGGGATCGAGTGGGTTGCGCACCTGCCCATCGACTACTGCTACACCGCTGAGAAGGTCGCCCTTGGCAACATGCTGAGAGGGATCATGCCTCCCGAGTCCGGGACGGTCGACAATCCCTTCAGCGAGTGGGTTGGGGCCCAGATGAAGGGGGAGCTCTGCGGCTTGATCGCTCCGGGTCGTCCGGACATCGCCGCGAGATACGCTTACCTGGACGGTGTGATCGCTCACGAGCGCGAAGGGGTGTACGGGGAGATCTTCGTCGCGGCGGCTACGAGCCTTGCATTCGTCTCGCAGGACTTGGCCTGGATTGTGAAAACCGCCCTCGAGTACGTCCCGCCCGAGAGTCAGTATGCCGCGATCATTCGTCAGGCGGCGGCCTGGTCGCAGGAATCCCCCTCCTGGCAGGAAGCATGCGCCAGAGTGGAGCAGACCTACGGCCGCACTCATCATTGGGTTCATGTGCTTCCCAATGCGGCCCTGGTTGTCATCGCCTTGCTCTCTGGAAAGGGCGACTTTCAGGAAACGATCAGCATCGCGACGACCTGTGGGATGGATGTGGATTGCAATGGAGGAGTTGCTGGCGCCATCGTGGGCGCGGTGGTCGGAGCCTCCCAGATTCCAGCCCGCCTATCAAAGCCCCTGGGAGGCGCGATCGACACCTGGGTCGTCGGGTTTGAGCGCCTGACCCTCAAGGATCTGGCCAGCCGGACCTGCCGGATGGGGGCGAGGGTTCGAGAAGCAACAGGGAGCTGAAGAGATGCCAGCTGGACGAGAGGTGGTGAAGTTCAAACCTCAGGTCAAGAGGACGCTGAGCGAGTCCGTCATTGAGGAGATCGCATCGCGCATCTACAAAGGGGAGCTGAGACCGGGGCAGGCTCTTCCGTCGGAACGGGAACTATGCCAGAAGCTTCAAGTCGGCCGCACGACCTTGCGCGAGGCGCTGCGAGGGCTGCAGGCCCTGCACCTGGTGGAGATTCTCCAGGGGCAAGGGGTCTTCGTTGCCTCCGCCCCGGAAGCGCCGGCGGGGCTGGGCCCGATGGGGGCCGCGCTCGAGCGGGAGTCGCGGCTGCACCTAGCGGAGGCGCGCGAAATCATAGAGGTAGAAGTCGCCTCGCTGGCGGCCACCCGGGCCTGGGCTGAACAGGTGTCCGTCCTCGGAAAGCTCCTGGCAGGGATGGAAGCCGCTTCCCAGGCTGGGCGCAGGGAGGAGGAAAACAGCCTGCATGCGCAATTCCACATTCAGATTGCGGAAACGTGCAGGAACCCCGTCCTGACCTATCTGGTTGGAACCCTCATCCACCTTCTTCCAGCCATCAGTGCCAGCCAGGTCTCCATTCCGGGGGCGGCGGAAAGAGCTCAGCAGTTGCATCGGATGATTTTCGAGGCCATACGCGCCAGCGATGCGACCGGGGCTCGAGAAGCCATGGTGGCGCACATGGCCCACGAAGAGGACGTGACTGCGAAATCCTTCCAGAAGCGGCAGCTCACGACCCGGGCACAGGGCGGCCCCGCAAAGCCCTCGAGGCGGAATGGGCACTAGGGAAGAGAAGCCCACCGCTGCCGGCGGCTACTGGGGTCGGATGCTCCTGGTCGATCTCACGACCGGGGAAACCTCGGTTGAAGCGGTCGATCGCTCCCTCCTCGAGCAGCGCATCGGAGGGTACGGCCTAGGGGCTGAATTGCTCCTGGCCCGAATGCCGGCCTTGACGCATCCCTTTGCAGAGGAGAGCCTCCTGGGGTTCTTTCCGGGCCCTCTAACCGGAGCCGCCGTGGTTGCTGGCACGCGCCTTACGGTCGTGGCCAAGTCCCCGTTGACATTGACCTGGGGGGATGCCAACTGCGGCGGAGGCTTCGGCACCTCCTTCAAGCAGGCGGGGTTCGACGGCTGCTTGGTCCGCGGAGTCTCTGCCGCTCCAGTCTATCTTTTCGTGACCGAGAGCGGGGCCCGCCTTCTCAATGCTGAGGAGCTCTGGGGCCAAGACACCTTTGACACCGAGGACCGTCTTTGCTCAGTGCACGGTAGGAGCGCACATGTTGCGTGTATTGGCCCCGCGGGAGAGGCCCGGTCGTTGACCGCGGCCATTATCTCCGACAAGGGCCGTGCGGCCGCGAGGTCGGGCCTGGGAGCCGTCATGGGGGCCAAGAGGCTGAAGGCCGTCGTGGCGGCCGGCCGCAGACCCGTCCCCCTCTCCGATCCGGGTACTGTCCTCCGGCTACGGAAAGAAGTTCTTGCCAAGATCAAGGCGGGATTTGGGTCTTCCGAGTTCCTGCGCACAACCGGAACCCCGGGTTACGTTCGAACTGCGGTTCAAAACGGTGATGCCCCCATCAAGAACTGGGCGGGAACGCCGGAGGACTTCCCCAACGCGGAAACTCTCGCACCGGCCGCACTCGATGCCCGCCGCGCCAAGCGCTACTCCTGTCGAATGTGCGCGATTGGCTGCGGAGGATTTTGGCCGGGCGAAAGTGAAAAGGGAGGGCGGCTGGAGCACCGGCCCGAGTACGAAACGATCGCCGCCTTTGGACCCCTATGCCTCAACAGGGACGTCGACGCAATCGCGCGGGCCAACAGCATCTGCAACCGGTACGGTCTGGACACAGTCTCGACCGGCGCTGCCGTTGCCTTTGCGATCGATTGCTTTGGGCAGGGCTACCTGACATCAAAGGATCTGGGCGGCCTGGATCTGAGATGGGGAGATGGCCCCGCGATCGTCAGCCTGACCGAGATGATCGCCCGTCGGGAAGGCTTCGGCGCAATCCTGGCCGACGGTCTTCAGGTCGCGCAGACCGCGCTGCACGGCCAGGCGGATCTCCTCGCTGTTCACGTCCGGGGCGAGGCCCTCCCCATGCACGATCCTCGATACGAGCCGGGGCTGGCGGCGATCTACGCCCTGGACCCTACACCGGCCCGGCACACTCAGGCGAACCAGATGGAAATCCCTCACGGTCTGGACTGGAAACTCCCGGCACGAGATGAACTCCAGGGCCGAGGCCGTCTGGCGAGCCGCCTGTCGGCCCTCACCCATGTGGTCAATTGCTCGGGGATGTGCCTTTTCGGATTCGGCTGCATGACGGTTCAGGACTTCGCCGGATTCCTTGCCGCAGTCACCGGTCTGCAGCGCGGGGTCGCGGACCTGGAGGCAGTGGGCATGCAGATCGCCGGCCTCCGACAGGAGTTCAACCGGCGGGAGGGGATTGATCTTTCGAGGGAACCCTTCCCGGGCAGGGCCCTGGGCATCCCCCCGGCTGAGGGCGGCCCGTGGAAAGGCGTGAGCCTCGATCTGGCAGGGATGGCCAGGGAGTTCATGGAGGCGATGGGTTGGAGGAAGGGAGCAGGTTCAGGGGAATGAGGGCTGTGTCCAATTGATCAACATTCCTCGTCTAGGACTTTGGAGATCGCCGGAACCACAGGAAGCCAGGCTGGAGCATTCATGACCGTCCAGGAGCAGTTTCTCTCGTTTGCGGGGAAGCCACAGGCCTCCCTGCCCACCCCATCTCTGCTCGTCGATGAGAAGCGGCTAGCGGAGAATCTGGAGTGCATGGCTCGCTTCTTCTCCGACAAGCCAGCCAAACTACGGCCCCATGTGAAGAGCCACAAGTGCAGTGCCCTCGCGCTGCGGCAGGTGCAGGCGGGCGCGATTGGCGTGACCGCCGCCACCGTCGAAGAAGCGGAGGCCATGGCCACCAGTGGAATCCGCGACATCCTGATCGCCAACCAGGTGGTGAACCCGTTCTGGGTGGACAGGCTTGTCACCCTAGCCTCGGTCTGCGACCTGAAAGTCGCCGTTGATTCGGAGCGGACGATATCCTTGCTTTCTCAGGCGGCCGGAGGGAGAGCCGAGATCGGAATCCTAGTCGAGGTGAACGTTGGCATGGACCGGTGCGGTCTGCCCCCGGGGGAGACATCCTGCGCGCTCGCCCGCCGCGTGGCCTCTCTGCGCGGCCTGCGGTTTCGCGGGTTCATGGGCTATGAGGGACACGCCGTCGGGTTGGAAGACGGGATGAGCCGAGCCGAAGCTTGCAAGAGGGCTATGAGCCTGCTCACTGGAACGGTTGAAATGGCTCGCAGGCAGGGCCTCCCTGCGGAGATTGTGAGCGCGGGCGGCACTGGCACCTACGACGTCGCCGGCGCCTTCCCCGGGGTCACAGAGGTGCAGGCGGGATCTTACGCTCTGATGGATCTTCAGTACCGGAGGGTCCGGAAGGAGTTCCAGCCGGCCCTCCGCATTCTTTCCACCGTGATCAGCCGCCCCAGTCCGACCCGGGCCGTGGCCGATGCCGGGCTCAAGAGCTTGAGCACCGAATTTGGAATTCCCGAGGCCGTAGCCCCTCCGGGTGTGCGCCTCCAAGACCTCTCCGAGGAGCACAGCATCCTGGAGGTAGACGAAGAAAACCGGCTTGGCCCGGGTGACCGGGTGGAGTTTCTCCCATCTCACAGCTGTACGACCGTTCCCCTTCACCCGTGCATGTTCGTAGTCCAAGAGGGTCTCGTTCGAGAAGTCTGGATGATCGATGGTAGGCGGGGGTTCCGACCGCAGAGTTGCGAGGCCCCCCGCGGCCCGCGAGCGTCAGAAGGGAGGTGAGGGTCCATCCGCGTCTTCGCATGAATCCGCAGGTCTTTGTAGATACGCCTTTCCGTGCACCACGGCATGGAGTTGCACCGAATCGACTCCCTGCCTCGCCCCCGTACGACGAATTGGAGGAATGCTCACATGCCAAACCGATGCACCAAGACCCTCACAGCGGTGCTCCTCACCCTCACCCTGGTTGCTTGTGCCGGCCAGCCCGCGGTGGCACCCACGACCAGCGCTCCCGCTCAGGTTCAACCCACGACGAGCGCTCCCACTCAGGTTCAACCCACGGCGCAGATCGCCACTCCAACGCCCAAACCCGGCGGGGATCTGGTAATGGGTCTGAACGCCGAGCCGCAGACCCTGGATCCCGCCACGGCTGTCATGGAACAAGAAGGGGTGGTCATGCGGAACATCTACGACACGGTCATCTATGTTGACCACAACAATAACCTGCATCCCGGCCTAGCCACATCTTGGCAGCAGTCGGCGGACGCCTCAACATTCACCTTCAAAATCCGCACGGACGTTACCTTCCAGGATGGGACCCCCTTCGATGCCCAGGCCCTAAAATCCAACTTTGACCGCTTCGGAGATCCTAAGGTCGGGACCGGCGCGGTGAGCACATACTTCGCCGACTACAAGGGGACGGAAATCCTTGACCCGAGCACGGTCCGGGTGTCCTTCGGCAGCCCCCATTCCACGTTCCTCCTGGCCTTGGGGTATGGGATCATGGGGATCGCCTCGCCCACGGCGGTGCAGAAGTGGGGGAAGGACTACGGCCAGCACCCCGTGGGGACGGGCCCCTTCGCGTTCGACAGCTGGCAAGCCGGACAGCAAATCACTTTGGTCCGCAACCCGAGCTACAAGTGGGCGCCCGACTTCTTCAATCACCAGGGTCCAGCCTATTTGGACCGGGTGGTGTTCCGCTTCATCCCCGAGGATGCGACCCGGCTCTCGATGTTGCAAACCGGGGAAGCGAGCGTGATCGAACAGTTTCCGGCCCAAGACTACTCCTGGTTGCAGAAAGACTCGTCGTACTACCTCGTCTCCGGTGAGGCCCCCGGCCTTCCCACGATCATGATGATGAACACCCAGAAACCCCCCACGGACGAGCTCGCGGTTCGCCAAGCGCTCATCTACGCCACCGATCAGGAAGGACTGGTCGCCAAGGCCTACTACGAGACCCAGATTCCCGCCCACGGAGTCCTGGCTCCCACGACCCTGGATTATGACCCGCAGGCAGGGCAGCAGTACAAATACGATCCGGAGAAGGCCAAAGCAATCTTGCAGCAGGCCGGATGGGTGGACACGAATGGCGACGGCATTCGCGAGCGCAATGGGAAACAACTCGAGATCTACTACCCAGCCTACCGGGTCTGGGAGGGCTCTTACATGGAGATGCTGCAAAGCATGTGGACGTCGGTGGGCTTCAAGGTGGACATGGACCAGCTGGAGGATGCGGCCGCCTGGGATGCCGCAGCGACGGGCAAGCACAACGTGACCAACATGGGCTCGATCTCCTTTGACGCGTCGGTCTTGATCCCGGCGTTCGACTCCTCCAATATCAACACGACGGGAGGCTATGACTTTACTCTCTATCGCGATCCAAACCTCGACAAGCTCCTAGTGGACGCAGGAAAAGCGTCTGACCCGGCGCAGCGCGCGGATCTGTATGCGCAGGCCCAGCGGCTGATCATGGACCAAGCTCTGATCATCCCGATCTACGACTTCGAGCGCATCCTGGCCGTTCGCGCCTCGTTCGTCGGGGTGACGATGGACTATCAGAACTGGTATCCGTACTTCTACGACGTCTACATGAAGCAGTGAGGCGGAATTCTATGGAGCGGGGAAAGGAGAAACGGCCCTCTCCCCGCTCCACGAAGTCCCAATCCGGAGCAGATCATCGTGCTGGCTTATCTGATTCGCCGCTTGCTGGTGTCGGTTCTCGTCGTGATCGGGGTCTCCCTGCTGACCTTCTCGATGATGCACCTGGTCCCGGGAGATCCGGTGGAACTGATGTACGGGCGGAACCTGGTCAGCAAGGAGATTATCCAGAACGTGAGGCACGAGTTGGGGCTGGACCTTCCTCTCCCGGTTCAATACTTCCGGTATGTCACCCACGCGCTGGGGGGCGACTTGGGCCGGTCAGTGAGGTCGCAGCGCCCCGTCCTGCAGGAGATACTGGCCCGAGCTCCTTCGACGTTTGAGTTGGCCTTCTCGGGTCTCCTGATCGGCCTCCTGATCGGATGTCCGGTTGGCCTTCTTTCCGCGCTTCGCCGCGGATCCATCGCGGACAGGCTAGCCATGGTCTTCGCCCTACTGGGAGTCTCCACCCCCCAATTCTGGCTGGGACTGATGCTGATCTTTCTTTTCGCCGTGCACCTAAACTGGTTTCCGGTGCTGGGGCTGGGGGTGGGCCGCGGACTGGTGCTCCCGGCCCTGACCATGGGGCTGGGAGAGGCCGGGCTTTTCGCCCGTCTCTTTCGGTCGAACATGCTGGAGGTGTTGGGACAGGACTATCTGGTGGTGGCACGAGCCAAGGGGCTGAGTGAGAACCTGGTCGTTTTGCGCCACGCCCTGCGCAATGCGCTCATCCCGGTGGTGACCCTGATCGGCCTGGAAACGGGCTACCTTCTGGCGGGAGCGGTCGTCATCGAGGTGGTTTTCGCACGGCCCGGGCTGGGAAGCCTGGCGGTCGATGGCATCATGAACCGGGACTTCCCGATCGTGCAAGGAGTGGTCCTGTTCACTTCGGTCGTCTTCGTCACGATCAACACGGTCACCGACATCCTTTACACCGTCCTGGACCCCAGGATTCGATATGCCTAGGCCGACGGCGACGGAAGAAACGGAGACACAGCGACCCCAGAGAAAACAATCTTCCGCTCTCCTTTTGGGGGCGGAGCGGTCCTCGCGGGCCCGGGAGCTGGCCGAAAGGCTCTCTCACGATTCGGGTTTCCTTTTGGGTGCGGCGATGTTGCTTGCGCTGGTCCTGATGGCGCTCTTGGCCCCATGGATCAGCCCCTACGACCCGATTCTGATCCCCGCCGGTCCAGGGCTGCAGGCACCGGGAGCCGCCCACTGGATGGGCACGGACAGCTTTGGCCGAGATATATTCAGCCGCGTGATCTGGGGAGGGCGCCTTTCGCTCGGCGTCGGGGTATTGGCCACGATGATATCCACCGCCACCGGCACCTCCCTGGGTCTTATCGCAGGCTACGTCGGCGGCTGGGTAGATCTGGTAACCAGCTGGGTGGTGGATATCTTGATGGCTTTTCCGGGCATCCTCCTCGCCCTCGCGATTGTCGCGGTTCTGGGTAGCAGCTTGTTCAACGTCCTGCTGGCCGTCGCAATCGGCTCGATTCCCTCCTTCATCCGCCTTGTGCGGGGATCGACCCTTTCGGTGAAGGAGAGCAGCTATGTCGAGTCCGCCCGCTGCATCGGCGTCCCCCCGGTGGGAATCGTGTTCCGGCACATTCTACCGAATGTCCTCTCGTCGGTTCTCGTCTGGGCCAGCCTGGAATTGGGCGGGATAATTCTGAGTGCCTCCGGGCTCAGTTTCCTCGGCCTAGGTGCCCAGCCGCCTTCCCCTGAGTGGGGGGCCATGGTCAGCGCCGGACGCGGGTTCCTTCGGGAGGCATGGTGGATGAGTGTCTTCCCTGGGATGTCCATTGTCACGACCGTGCTGTCGATAAACCTCATCGGGGACGCGCTGCGCGATGCCCTTGATCCGCGCCTGCGAGTCGGAAGGGGATGATCCGTGAGAGCCTTGCGCCTTCTTCGACCGGGGCATCTGGAACTCCAGGAGGTCCTGGAGCCCATAGTGCGAGAGCGTGACGTCCTGATCCGGGTGCGGGTGGCGGGGATCTGCGGGACGGATGTCCACATTTACCGCGAGGGGTTCCCGGGCGTCTACCCTCCACTGACCCTAGGCCACGAATTTGCCGGAGAGGTCGCGGCCATGGGCCGGCGGGTCGGCGGATTCCAGTTGGGCGAGCGCGTGACCGCCGAAAACGTTGTCAGTTGCGGCCATTGTCCATTGTGCCGGAGCGGGCGCCACGAGATCTGTCTCAAGGCCGTCGGTCCCGGGTTCGACTACGACGGCGCGATGGCCGAGTACATCGCCGTGCCTGCCCACACCGTCCACCGAGTGCCAGTCTCTCTCAACTGGCAAGAGGCCGGGGCGATTGAGCCGTCCGCCAACAGCCTATGGGCTGTGGAGCGCGGTCGAGTGGGGCCCGGAGATCGGGTCGCCGTGATAGGGGATGGTTTCCTTGGGCTGGTCATGGCAAGGATGGCCAAGGTGAAGGGCGCCGCGGGAGTGGCGCTGGTAGGGCTCAATGAGTTTCGGCTCGCGCGTGCTCGGGAAATGGGGGCCGACCTGGCCATCAACGCTGCAAATACGGATGCGGCCGCAGAGCTTGACCGTTGGACGGGTGGCGCCGGCTGCAGCGTGACGATCGACGCGGCCGGGGGCGCAAGCGCACTTCGTCAGGCCTTGGAGGTGGTCTCTCCCGGGGGCCGTGTCGTGATGTTCGGGTTGCCGGACCCTTCAGCGACGGTTGACCTGAGCCGGGTTGTCCTCGCAGAACTCGAGTTGATCGGATCCCTGGGCCACCCCAATCGCTGGGAGGACACCATCCGTCTCATGGGAGATCGGCACCTGGAAGTGCAATCCCTTCTCACCCACTTGCTCCCCCTCGAGGAAGGCATCCGAGCCTTCGAGCTTGCGGGAACGGGTGCCGATGAGTCCATCAAGGTTCAGCTATCAGTTGGCTAGCCGGCATCCGAGGGATCGTTCGATACCTGGCCGGAGGAGGGAGTGAATGGCATGGACAGGACTGAACAACTGCTCATGGAACTGACGGAAGCGGCCGGCCCGCCTGGGTTGGAGGACGACATTCGGACTCTGGCCGCTCAGCAGCTGCGGGGTCTGGGCACCATGAGCCAGGACGCTATGGGGAATCTGATTTGCGAAAAGCGCGGCCAAACCGAAAGGCCGCGGGTCGCATTGATTGCTCACATGGACGAGGTAGGCTTTGTCGTAACGCGCATCACCCCTGCCGGGCTGATCAAGTTCTCTCCGCTTGGGGGATGGTGGTCGCAGGTGCTGCTCGGCCAGCGTGTCACGGTCCTCACGGAACGGGGTCCCGTCCCCGGGGTAATCGCCGTTCCCTCCCCGCACGGTTTCCTTTTGCAAGAGATCGACCTCACCCTGTCGGAGGAGGCTTTCAAGCTGGTACGCATCCAGCAGATGTCCATTGACGTCGGGGCCTTGAGCGCCGATGAGGTCGGTGAGCTTGGAATCGGCGAGGGAGACCCGATCGTCCCCGACGCCGGATTCAGGACCCTGGCGAACGGGGGAATCTATCTCGGCAAAGCCTGGGACGACCGGGCCGGCATGGCTTTGCTCATTGAGGTCATGGAGCAGCTTGGGAAGAAGCAGCATCCCAACACGATCGTGGCGGTCGCCACGGTCCAGGAGGAACTAGGCACCCGAGGTGCTCAGGCGGTAGTTGAAAAGGCGGCTCCCGATGTGGCTCTAGTCGTTGAGTGCGCGCTCGCGGAGGCAGAAGCGGTTCCAGGAATTGAACCCCCGCAGGCCAGGCTGGGAGGCGGACCGGTTGTCAACGTCATGGACATGATGATGGTCCCCAACATCAAATTGCGACGTTGGGTCGAGAGAACTGCCAGGGAGGCAGGGATCCCACTGCAACACTGCGCGACCGAAGGCGGGGGAAGCGACGGAGCTCCGTTCCACACCCATTCGGGTGGCGTTCCGACCCTCACGATTGGGCTCCCGATGCGGTACGCCCATTCCTGGGGCGGGATCATCCGACGCGACGACTACGACCGGACCCTTGAGCTCTGGGGTCAGGTAGTCGACCGTCTTGATTCCACAGTCCTGGCCTCCTTGAGATGAGATGCGACGGATATGGAAGAGATCGACCAAGCCAGGTCGCCCCGACTTGAAGATCTATCGCTCAAGGTCGCGCGCCACAGGGCTTTCTGGGACCGTTCGGCATGTGACCGCCCTTTGGTCGGCTTCTGGCTTGGCGGGTATTTTCCGTTGGCAGGCGTTAAGGGCCTGTTCGACCATCCATATTTGCTCCCCGAGCAGATCGAACCGGAACAGCTCCTCTCCAGCCTCCTGCGGCATCTGCAGCAAGCATGGCGCGCCAGCGGTGATCTGTTCCCGGTGGCCACACCCCTTTTCGGATTACCGTGGCTCGAGGCGATCATCGGCTGTCCCATTGTCGCCTCCCTACAGTCCGAGACCATCTGGGCGGAGCCCCTGGGAACGGATTTTCCGGATGCAGACCAGCTAAGGGAACGAGCTCTGTCGCCTCGCAACACCTGGACTGTGAAGCTCCGCCAGTGCTTGCAGGTCCTGGCAGAAGCTCTCAGGGGAACCACGCCCTTCGGAACTCCCATCCTGCGCGGGCCGACGGATCTAATGGCCGCTCTCATGGGCGGCACGGCCATGGTTCTCGCCCTTCAGGATCGACCTGAGGAATCCGTGAGGCTGCTGGACGTCTTGGCAGACATCTGGACGCAGGTCGCCGGCTCCATCCTCGACTTTGTTCCTCGCTTTCAAGGAGGCTACGGCTGTTTCAGGGGAGTGTGGGCACCCGGGAGGACTGCCATCCTCCAGGAGGATGCCTCCGCGGTTCTTTCGCCCCAGCTCTACGAGAGACTGGTTCTTGCACGGGACCGGCGGATCCTGGCCGAGTTTCCCTTCGCCATGATGCACAATCACTCAAGCAACCTGGGAATCATGGTCGAGGGCCTCACAGGTTCGGACGCCCTCGCCGCCTTCGAGCTGACAGTGGATCCACCGCCTGCACCCTGCCTCCGCTCCCTCCTTCCGATCTTGAGGAAGATTCAGGAAAACAAGCCCCTGGTCGTGTTTGGATCGCTCAACGAACAGGATCTGGAGGTATTGAGCGGAGAGCTCTCGCCTTCTGGGTTGGCGATCTGTGTGGAAGTCGAATCGATCGAGGAGGCAGCCCGGCTCAAGAGGCGCTTTGGGGGAACCGCAGAGCCCAACTGCGATTAATTAATGGAGGCAGGATTCGGACGGTGACGCAAGGCCAAGTCCGCTCGGCCGGGAGTGGACTTTCAAAGACGGTGTAGGTAGTCCTGGCCGCTCGCGGCCTCACGGCTGACGCCGCCCGAGAATTCGACGCCTCCGCCGGTCAGTGTGGGACCAGAAGGCAGGCACTGTGGTCTCTACATGACCCGGACGGGGTCCGGCTGCGGTCCGGAACTCTCGAGGAACGCCCGGACCTCCGGCTCTCTCGGCAGAGAGGCCATGGCCCCGGGCTTCGTGACGGTTAGCCCGCCGACGGCGTTGGCATAGCGGGCAGCGTCGACGAGGGAGAGTCCCCGTGCCAGGGCAACCGCAAGCGCGGCGCTAAAGGCATCGCCCGCGGCAGTGGAATCCACCTCCTCCACACGGTAGGCGGGGACCCAGGTCGCTCCACCGCGGTTGTATGCGAGCGCGCCCTGAGATCCCAGGGTGATCACAACCGCGGTTGAACCCTGATTTGCAAGCTGTCGGGCCGCTCGCGCGGCATCTCCGGGGCCGGTTACGGCTTGACCAGTCAGGCCGGCCGCTTCGCTCATGTTCGGGGTAAGAACGTCGACCATCCCAAGCAGCGACAAGTTCAGCCTGGTCGCGGGGGCAGGATTGAGAACCACGCGCACCGCGTGGCGCCGGGCCACGCTCACTGCCTCGGCCACCGTTTCGATCGGGACCTCCAACTGGATGAGCAGACAGTCCGAGGCCTTGATCGCCTCTTCCGCGCTCGCGATGTCGGCGGGCATAAGTCGCCAGTTCGCCCCGGGCGCGACGGCGATCATGTTCTCCCCGGCCGGATCGACAAGGATCATGGCCATTCCCGAAGGCTCTTCCAAGTCCCAGAGAATATGACGGATGTCGACCCCCTCATTCTTGTAGGAGGACAGAGCCCTTTGGCCATTGGCGTCGTCGCCCAGTTTCGCCACGAATGCCACTTGGGCACCGAGGCGGGCTGCGGCGACGGCCTGGTTGGCTCCCTTGCCTCCACCGCCGATGCTCAGACCGGTGCCCAGGATGGTTTCCCCTTTTTCGGGCAGCCGGGGGACACGCACCACAAAATCGGTGTTCGAGCTCCCTACCACGACAAGTCTTGCGGGTTCCATGCCAGCCTCCAAAGAAGGCGAGATGAGATCCCGGACCCTTGCTTCCGCATCGGCAGATAATACCCCACTCCCTTGGAGGTCATAGTCGGGCATCCTTTAGAAGATGCTGTCCCACTCGAACCGGTCCTTTCAAGAGTGGATCGCATTCCCGGACCCGGCGCCTGTTGACTTGGCACCGCGACGGGGCCTGAATGCCCCAGGACAATAACCCCCTGTTCTTAGGATGCGGAGGAGAAACGATCATGCACATGCAGAACTGTGAGAGGCTTCGCAATCATCTCCGCACTCGCGGGGCGGGGGCCGCGTTGCTCTCCAACCCGGCTTCGATCACGTGGCTCACGGGCTACGCAGCCCCCCTCCAGATCGGTGCCAGTCCATTTGAAGGAGGGCCACCCATTCTGTGGTGGCGCGGCGACGAGGCCACCCTGCTGTTATCGGACGTGGAATCCGGGGCGGGTGCCCTGACCCAGGCCAGCGTCCGTTCCTATGTCGGCTACTCGGTCGATGAGCCATTGGCATGCGCCCGGCGAGCCGTGGACGCACTTGGCGATCTGCTGAAGCCATTCAAGCGCCTCACCGGAGCTGTGGATGTCGAAATGGAATGGCTCCCGGTGACCTTCTGGCAGGCGATTCAAGCGGCGCTTCCTAGCGCCCAGTGCCGTCCGCTGGGAGAAACCCTTACCCCACTACGGGCGGTGAAATGCAGGGAGGAGTTGGACAATGTCCGCGCCGCCCTGAAGCTGTGTGATCTGGCGCACGCCTGGATGAGCCGGGCGGTGGCGCCCGGGAAATCAGAAATTGGCCTCTGGGGGGGCATGAAAGCAGAGATTGAGATGGCGGTCGGAGGTCGAGTGCCCATCCTGGCCGATTTGATCGGCGGCCCCCGGACGGCCGACGAAGGAGGGGGACCCTCGAGCTACATCCTGCAACGCGGCGATGTGGCCATCTTCGACATCTCGCCGCGCCTCGATGGCTACTGGGGGGACAGCGCGTCGACCTTCTTTGTAGGAGAGCCAGATGCCTTATTGGCCAGAGCCTATCGCGCCGTCCATTCCAGCCTGGTCCGAGGGATGGATGCCATCCGCCCTGGGGCCCGTGTGAGTGATATCGACCGCCTGATGCGCGAGTCAATTCGCGCGGACGGATTCCCGGTCTACCCGCATCACTCGGGGCACGGGATCGGATGCACCTACGAATGAGGAGCCGCGCCTTGTTCCATACAACCACACGCGACTCAAGCCAGGAATGGTCATCACTCTCGAACCAGGAATCTATCTGACGGGGAAAGGCGGAATCCGCCTGGAGGAGGTCGTGGCGGTGACCGACGCGGGCTGCGAGCGGATGACCCACCATCTGGAGGCGAAGCCGTGACCCGGCGGGGATCCTTGCAGCTCCTGAGGAACCCCCTCTCACATTCGAAAGCCGACGGCCTTGAAGATGACGGCGACTGCAAATCGGCAATAGGAATCGGCGTGGGCCATCGGGATGCATTGCCCTGATTGCTTCCAAGTTGGATGGGTCTTCGCCCCCTGCCGGAGCGGACGGTAGGACCTCAACCTCACCTCAAGCCAGAACGCTTCTTCTTGCCCCCCAATGGTCCCTGCTGAGATGGCGGCCTCGACGCGTGCCGGAAGATCTCGCAGGTTGCATCCCTCGTCATGCCGTTGCGCGATCTGGGCCCTCAGAAGGACCTCTGGAAGAAGATCTCTATGCATCATGGTATATACCCCTGCGTCAGGGCAAGATTAACCTCAACCTCATATTCATTATTGGATAGGAGGACTTTCTGATCGTCGCAGAGTTCAAGGGCCAGGAGGTACCTGCCAACAAGGAAGCCTTCGGACAATTGGGCGCCCACTTGCCCAAAGAGGATCAGATCGTCCTCGCGGACGTCTGCGTTCAGGATGCCTTTCCCAATCTCATGTCCCCGTGGATCCGTGAACCACCAGCGCACTTGGCACCCTGGGTACGCCTGCCGGCTGTCGTTGACAACCCAGACTTCGCGCACAAGAGAATGTCCTGGATCTGATTCCTGACATCGCCCTCTAGAGGCCATGACGTGGATCGGCTGAAAGGCCTTCTGCAAGGCGAAGTAGGCCGGCTTGGGGCTGCGCCAGAAATCCACAATCGACCAGCTAATTCCAGGGTAGTTGTCTACAAAGTGAAAGGCCAGCGCACCGTTGATGTCACGATACTTATGCCGGCGAAAGGCCTCTATGTGTGTTTTGATGAGCTCGGCTTGATACGCTTGGCTGCGTTCGATCCAGACCCCGATAGGATCGCGACCGGGCTCCAGGCCTAAGTATCGCTCGCAGGGCTGCAATTGGAGGTTGAGCAACTCCAGCTTTGCGATGTTGATCGGTACCTTTAGGTCCTCCTCTGTCAGAGTCGGGTACCGGAGCAATTGATCCATGCTTGGGAAGCTCTGGGCGCCGAACTCGCCAACGAATCCAGCCTGCGCCGCGGCGCACCAGGCATCAATGTCATCGACTTGGCCGCCATACCAACCACACCCCCAAGCATGGAGGTCGCGCTCCGGGCCCGTCCCGTTCTCAAAGATCACGGGCCGGGTCGGGTCATGGGCGCGGACCACCGTGGTCATGGGCCTATCAATCTCACGCTGCACTTCAACATCAAATGGCTCAGAATGCCCGGCGTACATGAATACCGAAGGATGGTTGTGCATGAGATGGACCAAGCCCGCTGCCTGGCGCTGGCAGGCGCGGCTGAACTCGTCCGTGTGAACGTATCCTCCCCACTGCAGTGGGTAGTCCTGATACACCCATATGCCCAACTGGTCGCAGATGTCATAGAACTCAGGCTTCTCCACTGTGGCGAACACGCGGAGCATGTTTATGTTCCCGTCCTTGGCCAATTGCACATCCGCTTTGTAGCGCTGCCCCGTCATGCGAGACGGGAACTGATCGCTTAGATAGCACGACCCGCGCGCGAAAAAACGGACGCCGTTGACGAGCAGGGCCCAATTCCAGCGATCAGCTATCGGATCGTTGAGACCCTTCTGGACCGTCCGGACACCAAACGTCGTGCCGACATGGTCGCAGAATTCCTGATCCAACCACAGCTCCACGTCCACGTCGTGGAGATTTGGAGCGCCCAGGTCCCAGGGCCACCACAAGCGGACATTAGGGACCGCGCAGTGGAAGGTGTGCCACTGCTCTATGTCGTCCATATGGAGCAACGTCGGCTGCTGCCCCCAGGGCCAATCCGCATGATGCGTGAGATGCAAGGGCCCCAGCCTCACGACCTCGGTCGGCCCTTCGCGGCCCCGGGGCGCGAACGTTACCCGGAGCTCTGCCTTCCGGGTTCGGGGCTCCAGATTCACCAACCCAACCCGCAGTTCCACATGAGCAATGGCAAAGCCGTCGAATCCCGCCTGGCCGCTGTAGTCGTGATCTAGTGTTCTGCGTCACTAATACCTTGACATATAACGACGTTGGGTGTATCCTGCCTGCCTATGAGCAGAAGAGCCCCACCCATCGTTCTGAGTGCGCCTGAGCGGGCCACCCTGGATACCTGGAGGCATGGTCGCCGTCTGCCCCACCGGCAAGTGATTCGTGCACTGATTGTCACGCTGGCGGCCGACGGCGTGGACAGCCAAGAGATCGCCAAGACCTTGGGCGTGTCGCGTCCCACGGTTCAGCTTTGGCGGCAGCGATTTCTTGCCCTGCGGATTGCGGGTTTGGAGAAGGATGCGCCTCGGCCAGGTCGCAAGCCGCGTTTGTCGGCGAAGAAGATCAAGGCGGTGGTGGAGGCGACGTTGCACAGCACGCCTGCGAATGCCACTCACTGGAGCACACGGAGCATGGCCAGGGCACAGGGACTGTCCGAGGCCAGCGTTCGCCGAATCTGGAGGCAACACAACCTCAAACCGCACCTGATCGAGACCTTCAAACTCAGCCGCGACAAGCGCTTTGTTGAGAAGCTGCAGGACGTCGTCGGGCTCTACCTGAATCCCCCGGACAGGGCGCTGGTGTTGTGCGTGGACGAAAAGAGCCAGATTCAGGCGCTGGACCGAACGCAACCGCTGTTGCCCTTGCCCCGGAACCCGCACCTGGGGTTCAGGCCAGGCATTCCGGCCCGACAAACGCACGACTACAAGCGCCACGGGACGACGACGCTGTTCGCCGCCCTGAGTATGTTGGATGGGCGGGTCATCGGGGATTGTATGCCGCGGCATCGGCATCAGGAATTCGTTCGTTTCCTCAAACGGATCGACGCCGAGACGCCGCCCGAGCTGGACCTGCACCTGATCGTGGACAATTACGGGACTCACAAACACCCTCGGGTTGCGGCCTGGATTCAACGCCACCCTCGCTTCCATCTGCACTTCACCCCGACCTCCTGTTCATGGTTGAACTTGGTCGAGCGCTGGTTCCGCGACATTACCGACAAGCGCATCCGCCGTGGGACCTTTCGCAACGTGCGGGCCTTGATCGCAGCCATCCAACAGTACCTGGACAATCACAACCAAAACCCTCAGGTGTTTGTCTGGAGCGCATCGGTTGAACGGATCTTGGCCAAGATTGCCAAATGTAAAGAAGCGTCAGACGCACTACACTAGAATTGGATCCAAGGGAGAAGTTTGGGCCAGCCATCCGCGATCAAAAACGAACCGCGGGCGGTTCAACGGGCGGCAGGCATCAAAGTGATCGACGAGGCCGCCCCCTACCCGCGCATCGGTAACCTCTCCGCCTGCAGCTTTCCCCAGCGAGGCAGATCCCCTGCCAGCACGTGGGCAGCCATCGCAGGTTTGCGATGCCAACGTAAACCCGACCTTGCTGGGACGTGCGGATCCGTGGCAGAGGTGGTGGAGAGAGGTTTGGACAAGGCTACGTTCGGTGCCGACGGCATTGCTAGCCGATTCGACATCATCCCGGATGAAAGTGCGATCTGCTCGGTCGCATGCCGTGACGTACAATTGCACCTGCGGCTACCGACTGCTGCGCTGGAGGCGGGGGATCGTCCGCCGATACCACGTACTGAGGAAGACTGAGAAGGCGATTCTCCGGGGTGACTTGCACCTCAATGGCATTGACATTCAACAACCTTCCAAGCGATACGACATCACCAGCGTGGAAGGCGGGAGGTAAACCCCGGCGCAGTCATCGTGGCTTGCGGTGTCGCGGTCGGGCGTTGGGGCGAGACTCCGCGGAAGGTTTCGGTTTCCCAGAGGATGGAATAACATGGCGCTAAATTCACAACAACGGGCTTTGGCGCTTGGCGTTTGGCGCGCTTACGCCGCGGGGGGTGAGCGGTTCATCAACGCCAGCATGGAATTCACACACCTGGAACTCGATCAGCGCCGTCGAGAGGTCATCCCTGAGGTCCGGGGCTGGCTTGATCGGTTCCTTGCAGATGAGGTGCCTCTCGAGGAGTTTAAGACGGCCGTGGACGGTATTAACAAGCGAAATCGGCTGTGGGGCTTCAGGGGAATCAACGGGCAGATGTTCTTCAACGTCCTCACCAAGACAAGCGCGACATCTGGCAACGTGGCTCAGTTCACACAACTCCTGAAGAAGTGCCTCCCAAGACCGATGGGTGTAAATGAGGCCTGCGAGCGCATCACCGAGTTCCGCGAGCTGACACGCAGCTTGGCTAAGTACAGCGCCGACCCGCGTGGGGCGCCCAAAGTTGGCTCCATCCCCTTTTTCCTTTCCTATTTCTGGCAGATCCAGGCACCACAGGAGTATCCGATTTACTACACGTCCATGGTGGAAGTGTTGGGAGAGAAAGGTATCTGGTCACCATCGGGCGATGTGGCTCTGGACTACAAGCGATACATGGAGCTCAACGCCGACCTCAAAGCGCTATTCAGGGAGGACTCGGGGCGTGATCTCAACCTTTGAGACGTCGAGCACGCGTTCTGGTTCGCTAGCCAAGGGCAGGAAAAAACCCCTGTGGGCAGCAGCGAATCGCCAGATGCTGCCGCACCGGGAAAGCGCCCGGACGAAGAAAGATCGCTGCCCGACAGTAGCATCCCGCCTGTGGTCATGATCCTACCTCAGCTGGCGGCGAACGATGAGGATCTAGGTCAACTTTGTGACAAGGCGGGCATCTCCATTGAGAAGGCGCTGGAGAACCGGGTAGGCATTCTTTTTCGTATGCTCGGGTACGAAGTCGAGCCGCTCGGGCAGGGGCATGGACGTGCTCCGGATGGCGTCGCCAAGTCACGCGAGTACCACTATGCCATTGTCTACGACACCAAGGCGAGGAAAGACGCCTACACGATGGGAACTGACGACCGCGCCGCCAGGGAGTACATCAACTCGGTGGGGGAGCAGTTGCGGAAGGAAGGCATAAAGACCCTTTACTTCGCGATCATTTCCTCGCGCTTCAGCGGCGACCACGATGATATCATCCGCGGTCTCAAGATTGAGACAGAAGTTCGCGAGGTTCTGTTGATTGAAGCCGCCGCCTTGCTCGTCCTGCTCGAGGGGAAATTCCGAGACCCTACATTGACACTGGGGCCAGATGGCATCCAGCGCTTGCTCGCCGCAAGCGGTCCGCTCACGGAAGCGGACGCGCGCGAGTTCATCGGGATCTAATGCGGAGATCTTACGTCGATCGAGGATTGAGCCTGCGGCCTCGCAGACCTGCTCCCCCATTTGATGGGAGAGTGTGGGACACAATCCAAATTACTCAAGACGAGCGGGCCGTGACGAGAATTTTCAGGACCAGGGCCATCGGACCGATTGGACAAGTCGACCGCCATCCCACCCTTGAACACGACTCGTTAAGGCGCGGCGAGAGCCGTATGAAGGCCACGTCTACCGTCTGGTGGACTTGCCGGCAGGGATGGTCTGCTGCAATCGGCAACTCAATGGCTTTTATGACCACAGGCGCACATTCTTGTCCACGAGATGGTCCACCTGCTCGAGCGACATCGCAATGAGAATTCCGTCGCATCCATGAACAAGTACGCGGCCTCCTGGAGGCTTCATCATGACGAGCTGAACCACGCCTCAGTGGCGCATGAAGAGTGGGACTATAAAGTCCGGTCTATAAGACGACGACCCCGTGGAATCAAACCCAGAAACTATACGCTGAGCAAATGCTTGAACTGGGACTGGTAGATCCAGGGGAGTCATGAATGCGCTAATTCTGGGCGGCCTCTTCTTCGTAGCCCTTCTTGCGTTTCTGGGAATGGTCTTCTTCATAGCCCTCTACATCTTTGATCCCCAAAGACGCCGCTCGAGGCTGCTACGGGAAAAGGCCAGGATGGATTATCTCAGTTCCCGTGGTACCGCTCATCTGAAAATGCTCCTTCAAGCCCAAAGGCCCCTTGAATTAGGGGTTCAATCTGATACAAAAGCGCTGGGTGAAAGTCAGGCAGCTGTCAACAGGTTGCTACAAGAACAACTTACTGAGCTATGCAGAGTGCTTGAAACTCAAATCCTCCGTGAACATATTCATGAAATCCCCGGCATTGGCCAAAAGCTGGGCGCGCAGATCGTATCGAGTGTTTTTCGCTCCCGGCTTTCGGATTTGCGATACGCCGAGTCGAATATAAAGGGGATAGGTCACGCGCGCCAGATGCAGATCAATAGCTGGATCCGTTCCTGGGAAAGTCGTATGCCCGAATTGCTCAAACAGGATTTCCCGGGCAAGCAACTTGTCATCGCGAATTTCGCACAGAGAATCCGTCAGAAATCCATGGAAGTGAGCAAACTGGAAAAGCAAAAAGCGAACAGGCAAGCGAATTATGGCAAATGCATCAGACTGATTCAGCAACTAAAGCAAGTAAGAATGCATGACTTCGAAGGAGCTCTTTCCGGAAATGCCCAAGGCAATCCTAAGATTCAGTTCTACCTGACCGGTGTTTTTCCCGAATGGGAACCTATGCCTGACTGGTTCAAGGAAATCATTTCGGAGAAATAGCAATGTTTCGTGGGTTTACTTCCTACTTCCAACGTATTCAGATCAATCCATTGCCTTTGCGCTTTGAGATGGATTTGGACGAACAAGGCCGCCACGTCGTTAGCATTCTTCGAGTAACCGATCAGCACCGTTACCAGAAGGTGGAAATATCACGCTTGCTTGAATATGGCTACCGCGAAGAAGCCGAATTGGACAACCGGAAAATCATCTATCAGGTCAGCAAACAGGATCGACAAACCCTCTCTTCGCTGAAGAGTCTAAACCCAGTAATCGAACAGGAAAGCCTCATATTTGAAATTGAGCCTCCCGTATTGCAATATCTTCGCCGGAAGAGGAATTTGGCAGAGGCGCCGCAATCGCAACTGTTGCAGGTGAGTGACCAGCCAATCCGCCCCATTGCCCGAATCGACTTCAAGCCTGGCGAAGGGCTGAGGGTGCAAACGGGGTTTGAGATCGCCGAAAAAGGTGCTCTCGCCTCCCCAGAATCACTTAGACGAACTCCCAGTGGGAAATATGCCCGGATTGGCAATGTCTTTTCCCAAGTTCCCCTCCTTAGTAACGAGGCAAATGAATGGCTTAAGCACCCAATCCGAGTTATCCCGCCCAGCCAAATCCCGGAATTTATCCTGCGCGATCTCGTATTACTCAAGAGCGAATTTAAAGCCGTACTGACAGACTTGGCTCAACAAATCAGAGTTATCCAGAAGCCAATTCAGACCACAGTGCAGGTAAACAAAGGACCCGGTGGGTGGTTGGACTTCAAAATCACTTACAACATTACCGGCGAAAACGTAAGCATTGCCCACGAATTGATCTCCAAGAAAGCAGACGAAAAGTTCTTTCAACTGGATAGAGAAACTTGGGTCGAAATTGACTCTAAGGCTTTCGACCACACGCAGAAAGAACTGCTCCGCCTGGGAGCTGAAAAGACTGAAGACGGTTTTCGCGTTCCGGCAACAGAATTTGCTTCTCTGGAAGACTTTATTGCAGAAATTGGTGGCCACGCTGAACTCAGCCATGCCTATCAAGAATTTATTGGCCAATTAGCCGGTTTTGAAGCTGATCTCAATTTTCGTCTGCCAGAAGAATTTGAGAAACAACTTGTTGCTGCGGATAGATCCCTGCGCAGCTACCAGCGCGCCGGTATTCACTGGTTGAATTGGCTGCGCGAGAGCCATTTGCACGGCATCTTGGCAGATGATATGGGCCTTGGCAAAACACTCGAATCCTTGTGTGCCATGCGTCTGGGCTACGAAACCACAAGAAGCCAGCAGCACAGCCTGATCATCGCTCCAAAATCTGTTCTATACCATTGGGAACGCGAGATCCACAATTGCTACCCATCTGCCCAAACTCGGATATATCATGGCTCCGGGCGTGAAAAGTCCGTGTTCAGTTCGAGTGTGCCGTTTGTCGTTATAACAACCTACGATACTGTGTCGCGTGATATCGACGACTTGTCCAAAGTTCCGTTCTACTATTTGATCTTGGACGAGGCCACCAAGATAAAGAATCCTGATGCCCGTCGCACACAGGCCATCAAGGCTCTAAATGCGACTCATCGCTTAGCGCTATCAGGCATACCTGTCGAAAATCGCCCAGGCGAACTCTGGTCACTATTCGATTTCTTGATGAAAGGGCATCTTGGGCAGCACGGTACATTTGTCCGGATTTTTGAAGGGGGCATTATCGCTGGCAATCAACTCGCCTCGCAACAATTGGGTCGGCGCATTAAACCGTTTGTCTTGCGTCGGAAGAAAGAAGACGTCGCGAAAGATTTGCCGGAGAAGTTGCCGATGACCGAATGGTGTTCATTGACGGAAGAACAACGCGAACTTTACGGTGGGTTACAAGACAAGCTGAAAGAATTACGCAGTGCACTGCAACAGGGAAAGCAAGTTAATTACACCACCAGCATCCTGCCTGTCTTGACAAAACTCAAGCAGATTTGCGACCACCCGGCTCTGGTAACTACAAGAACAAGGCCACTCTATGGACGTTCGGAGAAATTCGACTGGATAGTCGATAAAGTATGCGAAATCATGGCGCGCAACGAACAAGTGGTCATATTTAGCCATTTCCTAGACATGTTGAACTTGCTTGAATTAGCCGTAAAGGAAAAGGGCCTTAGCTACATGAGAATAGATGGAAGCACTGGAAACCGTCAGCAACTAATTGATGCCTTCAATCAAGGGCGTGCCAAAATAGCATTGCTTAGCATAATGGCTGCTGGATACGGTATCAATCTAACAGCCGCAAACCATGTTATCCATGCCGACCGCTGGTGGAACCCTGCTGTCGAAGACCAGGCGACTGATCGCGTTCATCGCATTGGCCAGACTCGCAATGTATACGTGTACTACATCCTTGTCGAGGGGACCCTCGAAGAGCGAATTAACGATTTGCTGCAAAGCAAACGAGGTATGGCAGATCAAATTCTAAACGCTGTTGTTGAGGGTCCGCGCAAATGGACGCGCGAAGAGCTAATAGAGATATTGCGTCCTCTTGATTGACAGACGATATGGTTGGAATTGAACACCAGGAGAAGAAGTGACCGAGTACGCCAATCAATAACGACAATCCAAGGGAATGCCTGGTTTAGAAAACCAACCACCTTTCCAAAGTGGAGGCAGCGGAAACACGATAGCAGAGCGTCCATGACCTTCTGAGCGAAAGATAACGCCCCTCTTGCCGTGGCCTCGCCGCGGATCCTTTACGCAGGGGCAGCGGCCCTCATACAATGAATCATGGATACTCCTCACCCCCCCGACCCCTCCCCATTTCGGATGCTTTCACGACGGCTCGCGACCAATTGCCACATGACTATGTTCACGGAAAGTTTCGGCGGGGCTCTGTGCCGCTCCGAACTTCCAAGACCACCGGGGCTTTGAACTCGGGGCTGAATGCGCCGTTATTTGCTGCGAGGGCACATGCGGCCGGAGCAATGACAGTTCACTTTCACTAAGATCCAAGATTCGGCGCGCACGGCAACGTCTCGTCCCGATTTCCAACCATTTGCGTATTCGAATCATTCAATGTCTCGTCCACTTAGTTGGTACTCCATGCGGTCGCACTCACGGGCAAGGCGGGTAATGCAGTAGGCAAGTTCGTCGGCACCAGGTTCCGTGCGGTGGATTCGGATCCGTCCCACGAGGCGCCGCCGCCTGTCGAGCAAGAATTCAACTAGGTTCCGCTCATGGTTATCTTCACAAGCCAAGAGGAGGACTTTCAACAAACCCAATTCTTGCGCACGTACAGCCCCTATTACCACGGAATCTATCTCAATTCCTCTTTCCGTGACTAAGGCGAATATTCTTTGGTGCCTGGCGTCTGTGAATTGCACCCTGGCCCCATGTGTGGTAGGCACGATCTTGGCGTAGGTCTCGCCGCATTGTGCCGCCTCGCGCGCAAGGCTAATCCAGCTCCTCATCCGCCTCCTCTTGTGCAAACTTCTCCAGCTGGGTCTCGTCCTGCCCACTGAAGAATCGTTTCTCGATCGAGTGCGCTCCCTCCACGCATTCTCTGATCATGCTCAGGGCGGCCCGAAGACTGGCCGGAGAGCGCTCAACGACCATGTCACTCCTTATTGACAGCATAAGCGACCTGAGCTTCGCCTCTCGTTGGACGACAAGAGCGCCACAAGATACCTTCCGACACTCGTCATTTGCAGCCCATAGCAGATCTTCGTCCTCTTCGTGCAACTCCCCGATGGGCGAAACCGCCCGAATGAGGGTCTTGCCATCCCCAGAACTCATCAGCTCGAGAAAGAAGGGCTGGAGATTCTGCTCATCGCCGCCGATATTGGCCTCTCCATCCGAAAGACTCCTGGACAAGTCCACGACGCCGACAAACTCAGTATCTGTTCCTTTCAGCTTGTTTACATTCGGGAATTCGGCCCCCATCGAGTCAAGCGTTTTCTGGAAATGGTCGTGAATGGGCTCGAGATCACACATCGATTTCAACTTGGCTGAATTGTCGACGCCCTCCAGCCACTCTGGCTTGACGTCAAAAAGGGTCTCAAGCTTGCCCCGAACAGGAGATACATCCTGCGCGGGTGCAACGATGGCGCGGGCGACATCTATTGTCTTTTCGAACCCGCTGTCTTGCGGTACTGTCGCATGCAACATTCGTAAGAATCGGTTCATCCGTTCAAAGACCCGTTCCACCTGGAGGCGCTCTACGGTCTCACGAAGATAGGGGTAGTAGACCTGCAGTTTTTGCTCTTGAGTTGCTTGTGGGCGTCCATCTAGCGTGCGCTGCGTGAGCGAGTGAATCCGATCGACCCTGCCAGTCCGCTGCTCCATGCCCGAAGGAGTCCAGGTGATGCCATAGTGGATGACCCTACGGCAGAAGGTGTGGAGGTCTTCCCCTTGCTGAAGTACGTCAGTTGTCACAAGGATTAAAGGGTACCCCGGCATACGAAATTGTCCGACTACCTGCGGATTAGCCTTCCCGGACATTCCGGCCACCGGAGATTGATTCCCCAGAGCGGAGCCAAACATGCGGGCGAGTTCCCCTAGCGGCTTCTCCCGCGCTTCGTGGAAGTTCACCGCCAATAGCAGATCGAAGTTCTTCCCGACCTCTGCAAGCTCACGATAGGCACTTTCGGAGACCCGGCCCGTTCCCCTTTCCACCTCAAGGAGGTGTATGAAGTCGACAATTAGACCGGCCGAGCGCTCTTCGGTCCTTTCCTGGGCCCTCTCAAGGATGGAACCTGTGCGCTTGGCGGCAAGAATCCAGAGGTCAATAAGGGGCCTGCCTAATCTCGCCACCGCAGAGACCAGTTCCCGTCTCTGCTCTTGCCTCCGGAACGCCAAACGGAAGTCAGGGCCCTGTTCCCTAGGCCAGATGTCTTCCCGGAGATCATTGTGCTTCCGCAGTTCCGAGAAGAAAGTCACTTCCTTGAGGTACCTTTTGGGCTGCGGGAACCTCGGCGAGACCTGCGCAGGGCGGGGCAAGCCAGATCCGAAACGCTCCAGCCAGATCGTTTTCGCTTTTTCTTTCAGCTCAGAGTCAAGGGCGCCCTCGGCCAGGAAGCAAAGGGCGGAATGTTGAAATTCGCGAAAGATGCGCAACCTCGGGATTTTCCTTTGCCGCGAGGACTGGCGCACGAATGCGTATGCATTGTGCCGCAACTTCTCGGTCACCTCCCCCTCACTCATGCCGCACAGCCGCGCGATTTCGGCGACAGGATCGGCGCACTCGCCAAGTAGCCCCGTGATGTAGTTATCCTCAAAAAAGGTTGAGTAGGCTGAGCCCTCACTCTGAAACCGGTTGCTATTCAGCGACGCGCCAGAGAAAAAGCCTAATGGGCCCTCGCCTCTGAAGAACCATGCAAAGAACGTATCGGAGCGGTTCTCCTCTATATCTGTGTCCCCTCCGCGCCAGGAGGTTGATTCTTGGGCCACATGATCCTGCTCGTAGCGGTCAAACGCCCTTTCTAGATCGTCCTGTAGCGACATCGACAATTGATCCCGCAAGTATTCCATCAGCCATTGATCATAGCGCTCGTCGAGCTTCTGCTTCAGCTCCTTGACGCTCTTGATTCTCCTAACAAAGACCAGAGTCTTTTCATCCCGTTGGAAGGAAGATCCGAGATTGGCGACGATTTCCTCCATCTTGGGATGAGGCATCGGCGAGCCGAACTTCGCGCGGTAGCTCAAGGCCAGCGAATTCAACGACGGGGTATCAATTCCCTCCTTCTGGGCCTGATCCTCGGTTTGTTCCGAACCATCAAAAATGACGGGCTCTTCACCGGAACTCACCACCTTGGCCGTTTCGAAGAAACTTTCGAACGAAGAGAGCATCCCGATCTGAAAGGTTCGGTTGAACCGAGTGGTTCCAAGAAGCTCCGCGACCTTCTTCTGGACGAGGGCGACAATCAGCCTGGATCGCTCATCTGGAACCTCCAACGGCAAATCGTAAGTTTGCACGCCACCGTGGCGCCACTCGAGACGGTACATGTTCTTCGTGAATTCTTCTTGTCCGATTTTCAGAGTCGTCAGGCGACGGATCAAGAACCTGCCCGCTACCTCCCGCCTGACCTTCTCATCCACATCACCTTTTCCCAACAGATCGTAGTGTTTGCCCCGATCAAACAACGCCAGTTGATTCCAGAGCTCGCTGTAGTCAGTTTCAAACGGCGTCGCTGAAAGCAGAATCAGCTTGTCAAACCGTGGGCCGTACCCTCCAAATCCATCTGCCCTTCCCTCGGGGTGCCCTAGCACGTAGGCAAGGAGCCGGTTCCTCGCAGCGACATCTTCTCGAAGCCCATGTTTCAGGTTGTGAGCCTCGTCGATCAGAACCAAATCGAAGCGAGGGATCACTTCGTTGACCGCCCGGGCGAAATTGGCCTTGAATTGGTCCTTGTCCCTCAGATCGAAGAGACTCGTGTCGACCCATGGGAGGCATTCAAGCAAGCGATCGCGCAATCCCAACCACTGCTCAGGGTTCTGAAGGGCCAGGGGTAGGCTGAAGCTTGTCATTCTGAGCAGAAAATCGCGATTGGGGTTTTGGATGACCTTGTGGGCGAAATCAATCAAGTTCGTGCATGCTTCCACCCCGTACGCCGGGCGGCCATTAAGGGACCGGACCCGGTTATCTTTCCAAAGCCAATCGTTGGCCGTGAAGTTGCGGATCTCTTTCTGCCACTTGTCTTGCAGGTTCTCGTTGGGGACTACGTACAGGACTCTCAGGTCTGGTTTGATCAGCCGCATGAGGGCAATCGCGCCCAGCGCAACGTAGGTTTTGCCCATTCCGACTTCATCCGCAAGGTAGCAGACGCCCTCTCTCGCAACAACGTTGTGCACGGCCACCGCCCCGCGGAGCTGCTCCTCCCAAGCGTGCTCTTGCCCTGCTATTCCGCCGGAATAATCAATGAGCTTGCGGGCGAAAGAATGGCTGATCTCGGCTGTCACTCTACTCTTCCTCTGGGGGCAGCTTTGCATCTGCAAGGAACTTGGCCTCAAACCAATCCAAGAAATCGCCTCCGCCACCGTCCTTGGCGAGCGCAAGATTTCCTCTTATTGAACGTGATTCCTCCAACTTAGTCTCAAGATCTCGCAGATCCTTGCGGTGCTCGGAGGCGAACTCGGGGTGCTCCCGGGCCAGGTGGCGGATGAGCTGCTTGGCACACAGCAAGGTTACATAACGGTCTAAACAATCAAGACTTTTGCCTTCGATGACCTTATCCACAAGGGAGGGGAGAGAATCGTACTTGTGACCGACGATTCTGTAGATTGCCTCCTTGTCCTTGCCGTCCTGTAAGGCCTTGTTGACACTCCTCTCGAGCTGCTCGAAGGCGTGGAAAATTCCCGCAAACTTGTCGAACATAGATTCCAGCACAGCGCCTTCGCTCTGTCGAGGAGCTACGATCACTAGCTGAGGGTCTGCTGGAAGTCTGGCCTCTATGAACGCCTGTCTTTGCTCGGGCGTCAGGAGCGACCAGTACTGGAGGATCTCCTCCACGGTCAAACTGAGAAGTATGGAGGGTTTGTGGGCCATGTGATCTTCGCGAACGAGCAGGGGCCATGGCACTCTGTCGTCTACTAAGATCTCTACAAGAGAAGTCGAGACCAGGAGTTCTGCCATGGATGAGGCGGCTTCGCGAGGCAGAATTGTCCACTCATCGAACCGGATGGGGTCAATTCGGAACTTGAAGATCCCCTGCGCAGAAATTCGTGCCCCGCGCGGTCGCGTTCCTGGCGAGGATTCCCAGTAGTACGAGAGGCTCCCTTCTCCCCAGTCATACCTCAATGTGACAGGACATTCCACTTCGGCCGTCTCAGCATCCTCGAAGGGTTCTGTCTTGAAGTTTTGCGGGAGCACATCCCCAAGTGGCTTGAGCCACCAACCGGGCGCAGCCTCCATTTCGGGCTCCACCAGAACCCCAACCTCGAAATTGCCGCCTGACCCTCCTTGGTGAGCAGGCCGAGTAAGATTGACAGATCCTAGGAAGAGAATTTCTCGGTCCTCACTCCAGAAACGATAAACCTTTGCGTGGACATTCCGAGACGTCTCCTTGGCTGCCCCTGAGCCTGTGCTCAGTATGCTTTCGGGAAACCTGCCCCATGTCACGAGAGGGAGTTTGGACGTCGCCGTGTAGAGACCCTCTCGGCACCGAGCCGTCCCATCGCTTGCCTCTGGAAGAAAGACGCGCACCCCTGCGACCTGCAGAGTGTCCATCAGCGACTCAAGCGTGCGCGGAACATCGGACTCGTCAAGGAAGGGGGAAATGATTTCGAGATGATGCCCACGCGCCTCATCCCGGAGGCACTCACCCAGGAATTCAGGGACAGACTCCCTCCCAACGTACAGCCGCGGGAGTAGCCGACCATTCAGCCTGCTCAATTCGTATTGCGACACACGATCCAGAAGGAATTCGCGAATCTTCTCGATTTCCAAGTGGTCACTATCTGTTCGGTCATGTGATTTCACGCGCGAAATCAATTCGAGAAGATCATTTCGAATCGATGACCGTTTCCCTTCGGCCACCTCTTCAAAGTGTCCCCCCTCAACATTGCTCCACCATCCCGCTCGGGTCAGGTTGGCTGAAAGCACGCCAACCACAAGGCTTCTCTGAGTGCCGTCTGCCTGCTCGCTCTTTACCAGGATTAGCACCACCTTGGGGTGGAAATATCCGTGAGGGCGGGAGACGCCTATCCTCCTGTAGTCAAGGCGTGCCGGTTGGGATCCTGCGACCAGGCCGCGGCGGTCGAAGTAAACTGCAATGTCCGGGACGCTCCTCAACGCCTCCTCTAATCGGACCAATCGCACTTTGGGGAATTGACTAAGCGTTTCCCCTGGGACAAGAAGCGGAAGGATTTCCTCCTCGAAGAATCCCGGGTCGAACTCAAAGGTGAAGAAGACAGCAGCCTCCACCTCTCGACCGTCGATTCTGGCAGCCAGAGCTTCGGACAAAACCGCCTGGGGGATCTGGGCCGCGCTCACACTCCGCTCCCCTTCACAATCGCGGCGCCGATTGCCTTAAGAGCATTTAGAAAGTAGGTGCTAACCCAGAGATTCTTCAACTCCCTACCTGCTGGAAGATCCCCCCTCTCGTCAGGCAGACGCACGTCAAGCCGTGTGCCCTTAATCGCGACCCAAGGCCCCCCGCCGCGCGCTTTCATGACTGCCTCGTTCTGCTCGATCAAGATCCTTATCGCCTCCGCGTAATCGACCTCCGCGACAAGGCGCGCTAGCCTCGAAAGCATGTGAACTTGCTCCTCTTCGAGCACCGACTGGGCCTTCTGGAGGGCCGCTTCGAAGCGCTCGACGGGCAGCACTTTCGGCATATCTTTCCAAGCTTCTCTTACTTCACGAGCCACTCCCGTCAGTGACTGATCATCCCTGGAGAGAACAAAGGAGAAGAGCTGGCCAAGGGGAGCAATCACAAGCTCAACATTGTGAATAGCCTCCAGCTTTTCGAGAAGTTCCACATCCCCTTTGCGTGCGCACTTCTGGATAATCCGGCGAAGCTCAGCCATCGAGAATGGTCTGATTAGATCCTGCATTGTTGGGTTGGCCTCTTGGATGAGGTTCCACGTGCGGGCCTGAAGGCCCTCCGCGTTACAAGCGGTGACCAAATGGGACTTGTAGAAATCTCTTTCCGCCGGTGTGAGCTTAGGCCCCAGCAGATCTGCGAGAGACTCGGCCAACCCTGAGTCCTTGCCCATCGGGCTGAAGTCGCGGTCTCGACCCAGAAATGACCGCACCGCCTCGCCCTTCCCAGGAAGTCTTGGCAAGTAGTTCTCTTCAACGAAGTCCGCCGCCTCCAATGAAAGGCGAGGACGCGCTCGATCTAGCAACCCACTGTTCCGTGAAGCGGTGGTGTACAAGCCCCAGAGTCCGTACGTCCTTTGATCGGCGAGTATCTGCCACCGCTCACCCGAGGAAATATGGACGTGGCCCTCTCTCAGATTTCTCTGGGCCCGTTGGATTCCTCGAATCTCCAGATCGTCCTGGGTCCCAGACAGACCCCTCTCTTTGGCTACACGGCTGTATGCAGCTAGTTGCTCAGTCTTGAGGAAGACCTGGACAAGGTCGTCTTCGTCTCTTCCCCTATCATCCACTTCCGTCTGGGCAAAACACATACCGAGGAGAAATGTGGTAAACCCTCGCAGCGACACGGTAACTGTGGTCAGGTTCTGCACGATCTGCCTTCCCAGAAAGGTCCAAAGAGGCTGGAGACCCAAAGGATCGCGCGAGCCTCTAATCTTTGCCCGAGGATCGAGCAGGGTGAGAAAGGGTCGAGAACCCGTCGATGCCTCGCCAACGCTCATAGCACGTATCCCTCTCACTTCTGATAGTTCATGGCTATGCTGCGTGATATTGCCTTCCCCAAGACGATCCCAATTCCACAAGGGCCTGCGACTCGGGCTCTCGTGGCCGCGCATCAACGTCGAGAATAGGTCAGGACTTTGTTGAGATTCCCAGAGACAGACCCAAGGGCAGCCCATGCCCTCGGGCTTGTTTTCTGAAGAGGGGGCGGACGCGCGGCTTCCATCAACAAAACTGTTCTCAAAGCAATCCGGTTTCCCAGGTCGTCGCTCACTCCCTTCCTTGTCCCAGGTAATCGTCGTGGGCGTGAAGTCTGCCTCGCATGAGGGACCTGCAAATCCGCCCAATCAACACGTGAGCCACGGCGAGGATCTAGATGAGACTCAGAAAGCAAGTCCTCTCGGTGTTTACCCCATCAAGAGGGGACTTCACACCAAACCCCGAGAGGATGAAAGCCGCAGGCCTTGCCTCTAAGGAATCTCAGGAAAGCCCAAACCGGGTCGGTTGGAGAGGCTTCGTTGTTTTGGAATCTCCCTCCCTGAGCCCAGTTGTACTCTCCATGGTCTGGGTTGCCATCCAGTTTATCGGCAGAATCTTCCTGCACCGGGGGAAGTTCACACATCCCCAGAAGGGCTCCCCTTTGTGCGCCCCGTTCGTTGCCACTCGCTGAACCATTGAGAGCCCGCATTTCGGACAGGATGGGGGCAGAGCACTCCCTCCCTCCGATGGCCCCTCCGGTTTTCCCGCACTCGACTTCTCTGGCCCCCCATTCTGGGCCGCTGGAACCAAGTCGGTGATGCCGAGCTCAGCGACCAACAGCCTTGGATCGTACTGATGCTGGGCAGTGACTCTGGCAAGTCTCAAACCTGCCGCCGCGAATGCATGGTCCACAAACTCGTCGCGTGTTCTTCGATCTTCCCTCCGGTGGCTTGAGTCATCAAGCTCTACCCCAAGAATCGGCCTCATCCCCTTGCGGCTGCAAACTAGAAAGTCCAAATGCTTCTGATTGATTTGATTGAAGAGGGCGAGGTTTTTGTCAGGCTGAGCAACAAAGAGAACATCGCTGAGTCGGACCTTGGGGAAGACATAATGGTCGGGCCCGACCACCGAGGAAAGTACGTGGAAGAAAGAAATCTCGGCATGGGTGAGAAAGTCGTCGCGCGTTCTGTACGGCAACTGTGGCTGAGAGTTCTCGAACTCTTGTATTGGGAAACCGGTTTCGGTGTTTCTGGGTCGGTCCTTGATATGTCGTGGATGCCGCATCCCCTTCATCGCCAGTGTAACTGCTAATATTCCTAGGACCACTAGGAATAGAGCCGCGCACCCAAGAGCACTCGCTGGATTGAGCAAGTCCGAAATAGGTGAATTGGACACCATGAGGCCCTCTTCGCCTGATCCAAGGCGCGGTTGATCAACTTGAGAAGCGAGAACCGACCCCGCAGATTGCTTTCATTGTAGAGGTTACAGGCCGCATTTGTCCTTGCATATAAGTTACAAAAGGGTTGGAGCTGTCACTTTCGGCAGTGAGGCATGCAGTTTCGTCCCAGTGAGTATCCATGCTCCCGGTTCCCGACGAGTCCGGTCCGATGAATTTCAACGCCGTGACAGGTCATGGCGGTGACGGCTTCCCTCGCATATTGTGGGCAAGATGTATCAGGTGATTTCGCACCCCGGGTCGGGCCAGGAATCTTGCCCCAGGGATTGGCAACTACCCTATTCTCTGCCGGAGACAGGAGTGCTGGCAGGCCGTCAGTGACCTGTGTCCTGGCACGGTCAACACATCCTTGCATGACAGCGAAGCCGAAAAGTGACCTGGCAGGTGCCCCAGCACGAGAACGCACTGTCCGTGAAGAGGGCCGCTCAGGAGGCACCTCTCCTGCGCCGGCCAGGTCCTTGACCGGGCGACATTCATGTCGATAGGTCCAAACGTGCTCGCTCCGTGCCCCACACTCCTGTACCATGGGAAGTCAGTGGACCTGGATTCGCTGCGCCTGGCGGGTGGACACGCCTGGAGCGATTGGTTCCGTCCCGGCCGGATCCGTAACGATGAATGCCGCTTTGGCACCTGCGGCGAACTGCTGTGGCGCTGAATGGCGGCTAGTTGGTTCTTGGGAAGAGCACGCGTATGTCCTTGGCGATCGCTGCCCTTATCTTCGGATCTGGCTCATGCTTGCAGAAAATGAGGACCATTTGCCTACCAAATTCCGCGACCTCCTCCCCAGGTACCATTTGCTTGTTCAGTGTCTGCCATCGGCGCTCTGTGTCCACTAGGCGCCGTTCGGCTTCCATGTTCTTCCTTAGCCTCCTCCATAGAGTGTTCTCAGTTTTCTTCTTCTTGGCTGCTGCAAGTAACAGCGCTAAGCCAGTCTTTATCAACCCGGGATCGGCGCTGTTTAATCCACGCTGGATCATTGCAACGGCTTTGGGGATCTCCTCGCGGTCGACTACGCACCCCGTTTTCCCAAGTTCATCTAAATCCTGTTGAATCCTTAATTCAATCAGGGCGATCTCGGGCTTCAGGTCAAACACCTTGGGGTTACCCGCTGCCCGACGATATGCGGCGTGGAATCTCGCAGGTCCAGAGTACTGGCCGTGCTTCGGGGCCCGTCCGCCTGAGCCTCCATGTGACCGGCACACCGTCTTCCCCTTCATCGGCATTCGGTTGCATTGGCGGCCATTTCTCCCGCTCCAGGCACGGCACTGCGGCTTTCCCTCCCAGCGATGGCCGGGTGGGAAGACCTCCTCGGGTTTGAAGTCCAACGGCCTTGGCATGCGGGGCTGTGGCGCAAAGGCATTCGACGGCAGCTTCACCGGTTCTGTGGTCATTTTGGGTTTCCTCCTAACAGCATTGTGGCAGGAATGCCCACACGATACCAACACATTTGGACCTACCCGGCCCCCCAGCAAAACCGCTGTCAGGACTGGCATAATGTGCCTCTTGAGCACAAGGTTGTGGGTTCGAGCCCCACATGGCCCACCTCAGGAAACAGCCGAAAAACCGCATGTCAGCAGGCTTTCTCGTTCCCAATTGAGTAGGGGGAACGGGCCGCCCGCTCTCTCCCTGGCCTAACCGCCCAGGCTCCCGCTTCCAGTGGGCGTCGCGCGACACGGTGGCCCACGCCGACTCCACCATTGCCCAACGGACTTCCCGGTGCCTTTGTAGTTCGTCTCGCCACTCTGGTGAACCCCCGCTCCCAGCCCGGCGTAGCCCAAAAGGTTCTTGGCAGTCTCGAAGGAGTTGGAAATGAGGTCTGATGCTCCCTCTACAGGACAAGGACTCATTACTCGGAGGTCGTTAGTTTCCTGGCCCGGACGCCAGGACGGGCGAGTACTGCCGCCGCTACCTCAAATCAGAACCGAGGCTGAAAGCGCCTCGGTTCTGTGCATTCAGACCCGTGACCGCGGGATCGCTGGTTCCCCGGCCTGCGGCCTGGGGCAGGCGAGTCCACCCCGCTACCTGAAATGAGAACCGAGGCTCACACCGCCTCGGTTCTCCGTTCATTAGATCAGACGCGATCACGCGACTTCAGCCATTCTCCCCCACAATTGTGGCATGCCGATCCAGTTCACAGTTGAAATGTGCACCGCCTCCCTTTGTCCATGATACTCAGCCTGGTCTGGCTACCAATTGCATGTCCGACCAATTTCCCGCGGCAGGTTAGAGGCGCCAATTCCAATATGTCCCGCAGGGCAATCTTTGCGAATCATGCGTCCAACAAACGCACTAGCAGGCTATCTGAACACGGAGGAACATGGCCTCCATTTGTGACCACAGGATTGACAGACGATTTCGAGGTCGTTGCGTCCGATCATTCCGCCGAGAAGGCCCACAGGTCCGAGTAGGATTAGGCCGGCTGCGGCATTCCCAAGTCCAAAGCCTCTCTGACCGAGACCAATGTGTGACGAAGAGCACCGGGGGCATATGACCCGAATACCAGGCAGGTTTTCGCCGCAGTGAGGGCACACTGGAGCGGACTTGGCGATTTCCTTGCCACACGTCTTACAGGTCGCCAGTTTCGGTTGAGCGCCCTGCGCGGTGGGCGCTATTTGCGGTCGACTGAGGGGAGCTGTTCCAAGTGGTTGAGTGTGCGTTGACTCCCGCTCCCTGCGTTGGGCTGATTCGGCCGCAGGTGAGGCCGACTCCGAGACCGAAGCATCCGGACGAATTGATGGCGGAGGCTGCGATGATTCCAGATGGCCTGAGAAATCCCCCCTCCTTGCAAGGGCAAGGAGCCCGCGCTTAGCAATTGCATTTCCAGGATCGATGGCCAGTGCTCGTTCCAGGTACGATCGCTGCTGGTCAGGGTCAGTGGTCGTGGCCGTCAACCAAATCAGGGCGGACGCATCTTTCGGATGGGACTCGAGCACTGTTAATAGAAGGTCTCTGGCCGCCTGCGTCTGTCCTTGTTGAATCAGCCCTCGAGCAACATCGAAGGGTTTCGGGGACCCGTTTGTCGTTAGCATTTTATGGGACTCCAGAAGACGTGTGGCCATTTGCTCCAGAGCGACTCGCGGAGTTGTGTGACAACTGATAGGGATTGGCCAACCTGAGCGACGCCCCCTCACCCAAGCCGACGACGAGGGTTTGTCGGGAGGCCGAGAACATACGCGCGAGGTTGTCTTGCAACTCGTGGGCAGCCTTTGGGGCATCCTCTCGACTTAGTCGAGGTTCGTCAAGGATAGCCGCCCCTTTCGCCTCTTCGGATTCGGCAGGCCCGGTTAATGGACAGAGGAAGGGGAGAATCGTATTGATGATGCCCAGAACGATGAGAATCCATTGGAGAGAGGTGAGCATGGTGTTCCCCCGCATAACACCTGGGTCTCAGGCATTGCTGGAGATGGACCCATTCCACCGGTCTTCTGGCCGCGCCAGTGTCGCCGTGCGATGTCACGCAACGCAACAACAGGGTACAAGGGGGGAAGGCGAAAAGGATCGAATTGGTCCTAATGCAAGGGAAGTGCACAGAGAGGGATGAAACGAGCATAAGAGGAAACAAAGGCCACGCCAATCCACCGAATCATCGGGGGGTGCGCGCAATCCCTTGACGTCAGCTATCGACTGGCCAAGGGGGCTACCCTCTAGGTGGGCGGGCAGGGAAATGCGGGCGACCGCTATTGGTGATTGGACCATTGCCGACCAATTCACATTTGACCACCCGGTTTCTGAAGGCAGTCATGTCAACCCATTCCCTGGGCCGCCATAGGCTGCTGCAGAACGTTGCTCTCAGTCAAACTGCGACATAAGACGGACGTCTTGAGTGTATCCCCCGAGCCGGTCACGAGGTCCGTTCCACACAGGATGCACCAAGACCCCCTGCCGGCTAGACCGACAACTTGGGGTCTTCTCCCTGGGCCGACCATGGGCTTCAGGGAGCCTGAGGTTGGAAATTGAGTTCGTGGAAGGCGAAAAAGTGGCCACGGCACCGAGCAATTCCAGGCCCCAGGTGGCAGTCAGAGCGCATAGTGACAGCAATCGCTGTTAGTGTTACAATACTCACGTGACCAACATGCTGGATCCCTATCGCAACCGGGAATTCGATCTGAACGACCTGGTCCGGGCGGCCCGCTCCCTGATTTCCGCAGCCTCGCCCCAACCCTCCGATGGCCGCGTGGCTGAGTTCCCCGACTCTCGGACCATCCGGTACTACCAGACTGTGGGCCTGGTCAGCCACCCTGCTCGCTATGACGGGCGAAATGCGGTCTACGAATACAGGCATTTGCTCCAGATCGTCGCTGTCAAGCTGCTTCAAGCGCAGGGCCTCAGCCTGGCACAGGTTCAGAAGGTCATCCTGCGAGCCACGTCCGCCAAGTTGGAGAATGAGCTTTCCCGGGCTCTCGAGGCTGGAACCTCAGCTGCCCGGCCGGCAGCTCTGGCCGAGCCTCCCAGACAATTGAGGTTCAGGGCGGCCACGGCATCGGAAGCCCCGCCCCTTTTTGGCGCAGCCGAGCTCGCCGCGCTGACGGTGAGGGTACCTCTTCCCTCCGAGCAGAAGGCCGGCCCTCTGCTGGCTTCTCAAATCGCCCCCGGCGTTACGGTGATCATCGATGCAACCACCGTGAGTGATCCCGAGGGGACTCTTGCCCGTCTCACCGATGCGCTAAAGGAAGAAAAAGGAGACTCCACATGACAGCATCCACTTCCGAAGTTCAGCTGCTCGAGCCCACCCCTTCGCTTGAGGTCGAGCCCCCTCCCCCTCACCAAGGCCCTGGTCGGTTTCACCAACGCCAAGCTGGCTGAAGGGCTCAGCCCCCGCACGGTCGATTCCTACCTGGACGACCTGCAGAAATGGGTCGAGCGCACCGGCGACCGGGAGATCGCCAAGGTGACCGGTGCGGAGATCAGCGCGTATTTGGCCTGGCTCCGCACCGACTACACCCCTCATCGCTTCAGCGGCAAGACCCACCCGCTCTGGACTGACCACGCCAGGGAGGTGGCGGCGGTGCACTCCTTCGCTGACTTGCATCTGTTCTTGGACTACAAGCGTCTGGCGTGGGTCATGGTCGATGAAAATGTGGCTGGTTCGCGGCCCTGGATGGCGTATCAGGTACATGGCCAGTTTGGTCATGCATGCGGACAATCAAGTCTGAGCGTCTTCGAGATGGCCTTCCCGAACGTACAGCGGCGTGGAGCGTGGGGACACCACTGATCGCCGGACGATCAGCTCGAAATTGACCTCGAGGAATACCGGTGGCCGCTCAGACGCATCGCCGTGCTCGATGCGGGTGAGCAGCAGATCGACAGCCGACTCCGCCAAGGCGGTGGAGGCGGTGCTGACCGCCGTTATCGGTGGGACCGAGAACGAGAACCACTCCACATCATCGAAGCAAATGAGCGAGAGATCCTCCGGCAGACGCACATCGAGCTGGCGCAAGGTCCGGATAACTCCTGGCATGATGGCGTTGCTGGCCACGAAGATGGCGGTCGGAGGTGAGGGCAGCCGCAAGAGATCATTCGTCGCCATCGCGCCCCACGTGCTGCGGTTCGTCCCGAGCTTGATTAGCGCCTCGTCAACCGGCACCCCAGCTTCGTGCAGGGCCTCCAAGTGACCTTGCCAGCGGCATTGATTGCTGCTGAACATGACGTCGCCGCCAATGTAGCCGATCCGTTCATGCCCGAGGCTGAGCAGATGCTGCGTGGCCGCCTTGCTGCCGGCGCGGTCCTCGAACACAACAGTGTCGACCGGGTCGTTCGGCAACCGGCGGACAATGATCACGACCGGCGTGTGCTGGCTGGCGAGGTAATCCAGCAAACCGCTGTCCGAGGAGGCCGGCACCCAGATTAGCCCATCCACGGCCTGTCCGACCATATCGGTAACCGTGTCATGTTCGGTCTGCGGCTCATCGCGCGTCGAGGACAACAGCAGGTGGTATCCGTGAGAGACAAGCTGTTGCGAGATAGCGTCCGCCAGGGCCGTGTAATACGCGTTTAGCAAGTTGGGGATGATCAGGCCGATGCTGCGGCTGAACCTCTGCCGCAGGCCACGCGCCCGCAGGTTGGGTTGGTAGCTGAGTGCCTTTGCGGCTTTGAGGATACGGGCCCGGGTAGTCTTCGCCACATAGCCGGTTCCGCTCAGAGCCCGGGAGGCGGTGGCGATCGATGTATGTGCGCGAGCGGCGACATCCTTCAGGCTTGCGCGTCTTCGTCTTTCCATCGTCGTGTGCCGCCTCTCCTGCCCCGCACGGACTGCGTAGGCTTGGGCCATCCTATCCAAGCTCCGGGCGATGTGAAAACGTTTGCATTATGCTAACACCGCCTAATGTCTGAGTCAATAAAGCCCACCTATAGGACCCCGGCCACGGTGGCCTGGGGACTTGCAATTGGTAATCTTGTCCCTGTCGGCCGCTATCTCCTCTACCCAACTCGAATTCGACCGACATGAGGTCTACCGAATCGTAGCTAGTTGAGCCGCAGGTCGGGGGCGATCAACTGCACAAGGCGCACGGATCCACGCGCCCAGTCATCCGGGCCAAATACTACATCTCCTGGCACGGCCAGCTCATCGAATCCAAGCCGACCTACCCGACGGTCGACCTCGAGGTCGCGTAGCACCCTCACCAGGTTCTCGGTCCGGGTTGCCCCGCTCCCGATAACCTGATTCGTGTCCTTCGTCGGCTGGTGGTCGCTGAAGTCAGCGTGGATGATTCGGTCAGCCATCTGCTCGAGGCCGCGTCGTCTCTCGCGTGCCAGTCCCATGTGGCTGAGATCGACGAGCTCGTTGGGCTCTGGCCAGTCGACGTCGACGATCATTCGACAGGCAGATACCAGACCATTGACCAGGAACCATACGTGCGGCTCGGGCCCGTGGGCAATCTGCATCTCACGCATCGTGTCATTTTCGCAAAGCTACTGCAGAAACGGGTCTGCCCGTTGCAGACCGTCGTTGCGGGGGATGGCTGCAGCCCATGGGCCGGCATTTGGCGTCGTCTGCCCGTTCCCCAGTCGCAGGGAATTTCCATCCCCTCGCGCAGGTACGGCAAATCTTGCTCGAGTTCGATCTCAGCGGCCAACGCAAGGTCTTGGTGCGGGTGCCGGACCAAGTTACATGGAGTCAGGCCCAGCGAATCAACCTACGGTCTGACAACCGCACGTTCCCTGTCCGGCAGATATGCCGGGCCGAGGTGAAACATCCCGTGGAGATCGACCCTAACTCAGGAAGACTCTCTCAGGGTCAACCTCTTCCCGGAGGATACATATCTCCTCGACGGTTGGCATGTGGGTCTCTGTTGAGCCGCCAACATCCAAGGAGAAAACCATCCTCGGCAAACACCTCGGGTGACAATCCGAGATGATAGCTGGCCAAGGACATCGCCCTCGTTGTTGGCCTGAACCGCATCTAACTCATCATTGGCCGCATCCCGATGTATTGCGGCCGCCCCAACGATGCCGCTTCAGCCCTCCGACCGAGGAGGTCTGGTCTGATGTGTGCAGTCCCCGCTATCAGGCCCCTATTGCGGCCCCATTTCCCATTTGCCGCGCGTCAACCCGAGAGGGTGGCGAGCCAAGCGGCATCAAGCGTTAGGCGCCCACGGTCGATGTGGGCCGGTGTCATCTGATCGGGAGACCAAGTGGCCCCGATAACCAATCATCACCCCTCGTACATTCATCGCCATGGCTTGAACTAACAGACCGATTGCTTTCTGATTGCCCCCCTTCCCTCGAAGTTCGCGTGGTCTACGGAGACCCCTTGCCTCCACCCAGCAAGGCCTTCCACTTCTTGCTCTACCGACAATCAGGGCCGGAGGTGCGCTCCGCCCGAGGCCGATTGGGCGTGTGTCACAATCGATAAAGCCTGCCTAGCGTCCGAAGGGCTTGGCTCACAAGACGAGACTACCTAGGCAATGCTTCACGTCCTCAGTAACCTATCCCTTGCCTGACGCGCCAAACACGCCAAGGAGCCTTGCGCAACATTCATGATAAGCCTTCCGTTCGGCCTCCACTATCGTGAATATGGAGGCATCCTCGTCGCGCGCGGCCTCGCGCATCTTCCGAGCTGCGGTGACCTCCAGAATTGTGGAGATATTGATCTTGGACACGCCGCCTTGAATAGACAAGCGAAACTGCTCATCCGATAATCCCGTGCCGCCATGCAGTACTAGCGGAATGGCGACACGCTCCCTGATCTTGCGCAGCAGATCCAGATCTAGTTGTGCCTCTCCCTTGTAGAAGCCGTGGGCGCTGCCAAAGGCAACCGCCAGAAAATCGACGCCCGTCTTCTCTACGAAGTACGGTACAGTCGTGGGGTCTGTGAAACCCTGGCGCCTGGAACCGAACGTGTCGTAGTCAGATCCGAGACCGACGTGGCCTAGCTCCGCTTCGACGGCAGCCCCTACCGCGTGAGCCGCTCGGACAATCAGCCTTGTGGCGGCGATGTTCTCTTCCAGAGCCGCCTGGGACCCGTCATACATGACGTCGGTGAACCCATACGAAAGGGCCTTGACGCATTGCTCGAGGCTAGACCCATGGTCTAGCATCAAAGACACGGGGACAGTCGTCCTCCTGGCCCTGGCTTTGACATAACCCGCCACCGCCTCAGCGGTCGGCATATCAATGAACTCGCAGTAAACCGCCAGGATAGTTGGAGCGCGCTTTTCTTCCAGGGCGTCGAACACGCCATCAATGTCCTGCATGGTGAACACATCAAACAAGGGGACAGCATACGCCTCGGTCATTGCCCTGATAAGGTCTTGCTTAATCGAAACTAAGGGCATGTGAGTCCACCCTCCTTCTCGAATTCCAGTCGCGCGCTGATCCCCTGAATGTTGAGGAAGTCCAACACCTCCTCAAAGTTTGGAATGCCAAACCTCCCGCCAAGCCGTGTGCACTTGATGGCGGAGACTGCGCACGCGAAAGATGCGACTGTCCGCAGGTCCCAGGCATGGAGGAGACCAACGAGGTAGGCTCCGTGGAAGACATCACCGGCGCCCGTAGTGTCCACGACCGCCACTCTGTAGGACGGCGTAAAGAATCGATCGGTTGACGTGACAGTGTAACAACCCTTCGCACCTTCGGTCTCTACAATGATGGTGGGCCCCATCTGCAGGATGGCCCTTCCAGCCTCCCAGATATCATGTATTCCCGTGAGGGCAGAGGAGAAGCCAGAACTGCATATCAGAATGTCCGTCTGTCTCACCAAATCCTTCACAGAATCATAGACTACGCCATCCGCTCGACCCGCGTCCAGCATGACTTTCTTACCGGCCTCATGCATCCACAAGGCGGCCTGCAAGGCCGCTTCATGATGAAAACCTTCAATAAGGAGGAACTCAGCTGAGGTGACGTAATCCCGATCGAGTTCATTCACCGCCAGCTGTTGCTCAAACATGCAGCCCGTGTCGCAGAACACCCGCTCCCCAGTCTCCTTATGCACGAAACAAAGGATGATTTGATTCTCGGGGATGGGCCGGATAACCACACGGCTGACATCCACGTTTTCCTTCGTCAGGAACCGCATCTTGAGATCGGCTACCTCATCGTTCCCTGCTGTGCCCACGAAGCCGACCCTCGCCCCCAGGCGGGCTGCCGTCACGATGGCAGTACCCACCTCCCCGCCCCCATCGAGACGGATTTCTCGCATCCGTCCCCCTTGCTCCCAGGAGGGCATGTCACCCAAGCGAATCAATACGTCGAGCGTACTCAAGCCAATCCCAACGATCTGCAAGCGTTCCATAGTCCTTATCTTGCTAACCCACGACAATGGGCTTGATGTCCAAGAACTTGCATGCCATCACAAGTGGCTCTCTCTGATCACCGTGGATCATGCTCGCATGGTGGATGAAGCCCTCCTCCACCAAGGTCCGATACAGACGCTCGTGATCGGCTACCTCGACCCACGACCAGGTTCCGGTGAGGACTTCATTGGAAGGCACGATCTCTCCTTCCGCGATCAGCATCTTCCACTCATTGTCGTATTCAGCCAATCGACAGAACGTCACGTTTCCGGCCTTCACCTGGAACTGGTAGACCGCTGAGTAGTTATCGTCTTCCCTTGGCTGTTGTTCCCCCTTCATGTCGAACAGGCTGCGCAAAGCAGTTTCTTTCGGATTGCTGGCAAGGCACACGGGCGCATTCCCGCAATGCCATGCCAGGAAGCGTCTCGGATTCTCACGGTGCTGGATTGTCCAGTCCACGAAGTGCGGCGGCGTCTCGCCCAGGGCGGCGCTGTAGTTAGCCAACATGGCCAGGGCTCCCATGGTATCTGCCTCGCACGCGGTCAACATGCCTTGCCCAGTGAGACGGCCAAGGAGCGCGCAGACGGACATCCGCCATTCCACCTGGAGTGCGGGCCAGCACTGAATCGCCATGGCCGAAAGTTTTGAGTCATTCCAGAAATCCACAAGAGTCAGTTCCATCTTGGCGGCCTTCAACAACCAGTCATCAGCAACCGTGACTTCGGCTACCTCACCCCTTATTGACTTGAGCGTATCAAGAACCCGAGGGTCATCGCTTCTAAGTCTCTTTGCACTCAAGACGATGTCCGTCAGTTCCTTGTAGATCACGTTCTGTCCGAATTTCTGTATTACCGCCGCTTCGTCAAACCCAACGGTTTCAAACGACTCCGGGCGCACACCAATCTGCCCGACTCTTGCCCCCCGGAGAGCTTTGACCACAGCCACAGCACGGACAAAGCAATCGACTGCAGCCAGGAATCCCGGCTCCTCAGGAAGGAAAACGCCAGCGTATTGAAATGGGATCTTGCGTCGGTAGAGTGCCGAAGCGATGGCGAGAGTGCCACAATAGGAGTCTGAAATCCTCGCCATGCTGGTGTCCTGTCGTGCCGGTGGCTCTTTAGTGGCACAAAGCAGGACCGGAACCCGAAGCCTCTCGGCAACCTTGGCCGCCGATCGTTCGTCGCCGAAGTCCAGAGCACAAATGATGAGGCCATCCACCTTCTCGCGTGTAAAGAAGTCAGCAACCGCCTCAGCATGGTTCAGATTGGAGACCGCGCCATCAGGAACATAGCCCTTGGCCGGATCAAGGACCGAGTTGTCACCCGGGCAAGGCCGTGGCACGACCAGATTCATCGCCTCCACTCGTTCGAAGGCTCTTAAGGCGTCCTGCCGCATTCTCACGCACCAGGGGGAGATAGCATCCGACTCCCTACGATACGACGGCACAAAACCGATCCGTACAGCGTGTCTTACCACGGCCCACCGCCTCCCTCAGGATGACATTCCCTCAATGAGCAGGACCTGTCCATGCCGCTGTAGAGCGAGCCCTGAGGAGGGTCTGTTGACCACCCTACTCTCATGATTGGGGTTCTGGGGAAATGAGGAAGAGTCACGACATCTCGCGCGGTCTCTCTCTCGGCATCGGCCCGGGTCGCCAGTGCTCTAGCTTAAGTGTTGGGCTGCCCATTCAACGTCAAGTTCTCGAAGTTTGTCGAGAGTGGGAAGACCAGTCTCAGGATTCCAACCCATCATGCCGTAGAAAGTGCTTAGGCTCTCTTCGAACACTTCTGGGGCGATTCCAGGGTACTTCCTTACAGGTGTAGTCATCCGTTCCGGCAAGACATCGTCGGAGCGTGTAAACCCCTCGCGCATGTTGAAGACCCTGCTCAGCGTCACGCCCCTTTCTGCCACTTTCAACAATTCCCACACGTTGGTTTGCCAGCCGGTGATAGCCCGCACCAATGCCACGATCTGGTCCCTAGACCAAGGAACATAGATGCAACTCCCCAGGTGATTGTGAATCCAGGCCCAATTGGTCCCGTACATGTAGGCGCGCACCTTCTGCGGATTCAGGACAGTCTGAGGCATGCACTCATACAGCCCAAGCTCTTGGGCTTCCTCAGATGGTGGATCGTTGGCGACAACATTGTCCCAGAAGTTATGAATGTGGTCTGCGCCCGTAGGGGACACCGCATATCCGAGTCCCAACCCATGACGGGCGCGGCACTCATGCATGGGCAAGTTCTGGTTTTTCACGTCCATCGAGAATCTCCGCGAAAGAGGCCCAATCTTGGAGATGGCGTAGTCCGGCCCTTCGGCCAGGATGTTGCCGAAGCCCCTTCGTTGACAGATCTGGAGCGTAAGCTCCACCATAGCCTCTGTGTTGCCAAAGCGCAGCTCCAGCCCTTCCGTATCCCTAGTGCTTAGCAACCCCTCCTCGAAACACTCCATAGAGAACGCGATCATCCCCCCAGTGGAAATTGTGTCGGCACCGTAGGCGTTGCAGATTTCGTTCGCCTTCGCGATTCCCTCCAGATCGTCGACGCCACAGTCGGATCCAAACGCTGCGATAGTCTCGTATTCAGGTCCGCCATACGCCCCGTCGACCTGGTAGCGATCATTCTTCACCTCAACCACTCGCTTGCAGCGAATCGGACAGGCGTAACAGCCTCCCTGATCTGCCAGAATGGTTTCTTTCATAGTCTGCCCGGATATACGGTCAGCCCCCTCAAACTGACCGTCCTTGAAGTTCCGCGTGGGAAACACACTCGCCGTGTTCATCTCTGGGACAATTCCCGCCGAACCGTGCAGGCTGAGATCCTCCGCCTTTTCTCTCCAGTGGTCCCGCATCCATATCGCAAGCGCCTTCACACCTTCGGGGTCAGCGATGGCCACTTTGCCTGTACCTCGAACAGCTACGGCCTTAAGGTTCTTGGAGCCCATAACCGCACCCAACCCGGTTCGACCCGCCGCGTGGCTCAAATCGTTCATAATACATGCAAACCGCACGAGTTTCTCGCCGGCTGGACCTATCATGGCCAGTCGGACACGTTCGTCACCCAGTTCCTCCACAATGGCCTGCTGGCACTCGAAGTTCAGCATGCCCCACAAGTGGTTAGCGGGCCGAATGTCTACCGTGCCGTTGTTGATCCACAAGTAAACCGGGTCAGGGGACTTACCTTCAATAACAACGGCGTCATAAGAGGCGTGTTTGAGCTCGGCCCCGAAGAAGCCCCCCACATCCGCCTCTCCGTACCCACCGGTGAGCGGCGACTTTCCGCCAACGGCACTCCGCCCCGAACCAGGAATCGGAACGCCGGTGAGAGCGCCCGCCGCGAAGATCAGAACATTGCCAGGTCCGAGGGGATCCGTCCCCTTCGCCGTGCCTCTCAAGAGGTAGTAGGCGATGAAACCCTGCCCTCCCATATAGCGTCGGTAAAAGGTCGCGGGAGGTTCTTCTGTCCAGGTCTTACCTCGCGAAAGGTCGACCCGCAGAATCTTGTTGGCGAATCCGTTCACCATGTTGATGCCTTCTGGAGCCGGTCAATCAAGGCCATGCCGGTGACCAGATCACGGGACATGGATACAGGGGTACCTGGCAATTGCCCGCTCGTTCAAGTTTATGCCCAACCCGGGCTCATTAGGGATTGCGAATTGGCTGTTCGTGACGTGTTGTTCAAGAGCATCTTCTACCAGATCATAGAACGTCGAGTCCCGGTTGGGGAACCATTCCTGGATGATGAAGTTGGTGATACATGCATCCAACTGAACTGACGCCGCCGTTGAGATGGGACCACCACAGTTGTGGGGCTGTACATGGAGACCGTATACCTCGCCATAGGTGGCGATCTTCTTTGCCTCGGAGATACCCCCGGCGAGGCCGATGTCGGGCTGCAACACATCCACAGCCTGCTTCTCGATGTATTGTCGGAAACCGTAGCGCGTGTACAGTCGTTCACCAGCAGCGATGGGGATGGGGACGTTCTGCGCTACTTTCAGCATGCATTCGACATTCGTAGAGTCAACCGGCTCCTCATAGAGGAAAGGGTCCAGTTCAGCCAGGCGGCGGCCTATTTGGATAGCTGAGGCTGCACCCAGGTTACCAAGCGCATCCACCAAGATATCCACATCAGGGCCGACGGCCTCGCGGACGGCGGCCACACGGGCGTACCCTAGATCCGCCATTTCTCGGCTGAGTGCCCGCTCATGCATGCACGTCGTCCCATCTGGCCTAGCAAGGAAGGGTTCCAATTTGAGGGCGTTGAAACCCGTCCCCACTGTTCTCAGCGCGGCCTCGGCGTACTCCTTCGGGTGACCGAAATACCTCACATTGCGATCTTGGAAGTACCAACCGTTAGCGTATACTCGAATGCTATCCCTAACCTTCCCTCCTAAGAGATCATAGACAGGCACACCCAGCATTCTTCCTTTGATGTCGAGCAGGGCCTCGTCAATCGCGCTCATCGCGCCGTAGACGACCGGCCCGCCACTGTGTCCCCAATTCGTGTTCCGAAACAGTATGTTCCATATGTGGTCCACTCGCCACGCGTCCGCGCCGATCACAAATGCCTCAACCATATCCTTCAGCATGCCGATCCCACCGGATCTCCCCGTGCCATAAGCCAGGCCCACCTCCCCTAAACCGCAGATGCCATTATCGGCATGCAGCCGCAATATGATCGGCGACCAGATGGGTTTCTCTTGGCCGGCCGGAGGACGGACGTCATAAATGTCAGCCGAAACCACAGTGACCATATCTCGTGCCTCTACATCCCTGACTCGGCCTTGGCCCCTTGACCGACAGACAACTACTTGAATGCACCGCTGGTGAGTCCGCGTATGAAGTACCGTTGACCAAGCAGGTACACCACGACAATCGGGATGGTAGCGATAAGCATGCCCGCCATGGTGACTGGGACATCAACATAATTGCGTGATCGCAGCGTCGCGATGGCCACCATGAGGGTCTTCAGGCTATCCTTCTGCAGGAAGATCAGCGCGATGAGTAGTTCGTTCCAGGCCCATAAAGCATTGACCACTATCAGGGTGATGACCGCCGGGGACGACAACGGCATCATGATCCGCCACAGAATCGCGAAGTTGGAGCAACCATCGATGCGGGCTGAATCGATAATCTCACGTGGGATCGTCTGGAAGAAATTGGTCATCAGGTAGATCGAGAATGGCAAGAGCAGGCCCGTGTATATCAGTATAGTGCCCCCCCGGGTGTTGATCAACCCCCAATGTGCCATGGTAACGAAAAGGGGAATGATCATCACCACGGGCGGAATGACCATGAGGGAAAGAATCACGTTGAACAGACTGCGCTTGGCTTGAAACTCCATGCGGGAAAAGGCATAGGCTGCAAGACAGGCGATAACCATCGAGATCCCCACAGATCCGACCGTGAGAATGGCGCTGTTAGCAAATCGGATAAGGAACTTCTCTCCCGCCAGGGCTGTCGCGAAGTTGCCCAGGAAAAGCGAGGCTGGCAGACCCCACTTGTTGGAAATGTACTCCGATCTCGACTTCAAAGCCGACACGGCCATGAAATAGACGGGGAAAAGCGCGAGTATAGTCGCAAGGATGACCAGCCCCTGGCGGGTGACGCTCGCCAGTACGCGCAAGGCTTTGTCCCGCAGGCTCACCCCACTGCCTCCACGGCACCTAGCCGCTCACGCACGCGCAATTCCAGGAAGATGAATCCCCCTGTGACGAACAGTAACAGAACCGACACAGAGGAGGCGATGTTCATCTGGTTCCATTCAAAGCCCTCCAGATAGACATAGAGCTCAGTGACCATCGTCGCATTGCCAGGACCCCCGCCGGTCATCACGAAGACGTAGTTGAACACCCATGAGAGCATGGTGATGACAGAGATAACGGCAAAGAATTCGATCACCGTCGACAGTTGTGGGACGGTGATATGCCAGTGCAGCTGCCACCAGTTGGCACCATCTATCTTGGCGGCGTCGAAGAGCTCCTCGTCGACTGACATCAGACGGGCCAAGAAGAGCACGATGCCGAACCCGACTTCTTTCCAGATAATCACAAACATCAAGGTGGGCAAAGCGAGCTTGGTGCTTCCCAGCCAATCCAATGCCAACGCCCCAAGACCGATAAGCTTCAGGAAGTCATTGAGGACCCCGCTGAGCTGAAAGACATACGAAAAGACCAGCCCTACAACCGTGATTGGGAGCAGGTAGGGCAAAAAGAGCGTCGACCGATAGAAGCGCCAACCCCGGATTCGGTCGAAAAGGAAGACAGCCAAGATCAGGGCGATGACGATCATGATCGGCACGCAGATCAGCAAGGTAAGGTTGTGCCGTATCGCCCCCAGAAAGAGATAATCCTTGAACAGCTGTTGGTAGTTGGAGATGCCAGCAAAAGAGGCCCCACTGCCTGATCCCCGCTGAAGGCTGAGGACCAAGAGCCGCGCAACGGGGTAGCCGTAGATCAGAGCGAGCGCGATGAGCGCCGGAGATAGGTAGAGCCAGGGTTCGAATTTTCGGTATTGCATGGTATCGACAGGTTGAGAGAGGAGCAACCCTCCTCCTCTCTCAACCCCGACCTATGGATCGTCTACTTTGCGAGAATCACGAAGTTCTTTACCGCATCCGGGTTCTGATCGCGCCACTTGACCACGACATCCTCGGTCATCTGGGCGAGCTGGGCGGGAGTGTTGTCGCCAGAGAAGAGCAGCTGTGCTCCCGTCATCATCGCGTCATGATCCACAATGCCCGGAATCCAGTTCTCCAGGTTTGGCCCTGGGACGGTGGTTTCCCACTTGTAAACCTGCTTGAGCTGCGGCTGCGAGATTAGGCTGGGATCCATCCGATCGTCGGCTGGTGCCACGCCTGTATCCGTGAACCAGGCGGCAAGCCGTTCTGGCGTGTGCATGTACACCAGGAAGTCAGCAGCCTCTTGGGGGTATTTGGTCCAGGAGGTGATACCCCACCCCTGGCCGGTCACGGTGTAGGTATCGGCGAGCTTGCCGCTTCCGTACTTGGGAACTAGCATCAAGCCGATCTTGTCCCAGGAGCCCATCGTGTCGGCAAACCCCTTGAGGAAGGTGTCGTTGCCGAAGAGCATAGCCGACTTCCCTTGGGTGAAGAGGTCCTGACCCTGCTGGTAGTCCACCGAGTTGATATCCTTGTTCCAGCATCCCGCCTCCTTGAGCTCATTGAGGCGGCTCCAATACTCAGCATACTTTGGGTCGGTGAATTTGGCTGCGCCTGCTGAGGCTGCGACCAGTTCTTTCTCGCTGTCGTAGTTCTGGCGGGCTATCATGGAAAAGAGCCAGCCGCCGAACCAGCCGTCTTTGAGCCCGCCGCTGATGGGGATGACGCCAACCGCATTCAGCTTGCCGCACGCGGCCTTCAACTCATCCCAGGTCTTTGGCGGGTTACTGGGATCCAGGCCAGCCTTCTTGAAGAGTTCAGGGTTGTAGACGAGGGGGTTGCCGGACAGGTACCAGTTGACACCCCACAGCTTGCCATCGAAGGTGCGCTCATAGTTGTTGATGTAGTGAGCACGTTCACCCGCAGGGATGAGGTCGTCCACTGGCTTAACCGCCCCGCTCCACACGGCGTTCTGCAGGAAACCCATACCGGCCCAGAAATACTGGATGTCCGGGCCCTGCTTGGCAGCAGCTGCGGCTTGAAAGGCCAACTCGAGATTGTCGGTAGATTGGAGGACAGTATCGAAGGTTATGTTCGGATGGGCTTGTGTGTACTTTGCGACAGTCTCGTCCAGCCACTTCTGGGCGCCGGGCGCTTCCTGTTCACCCCACCACCAGATCACCAGCTTCACCTGCTCGGCAGGCTTTCCGGTTGCAGCTGGCGACGTGGCAACTGTAGCGGCCGGCGCTTGCGTAGCAACTGCAGTGGGCGGCGCTGCGGGAGCGCAAGCAGCGATCACTAAACCTGTCGCGACAACTACTGCGAGCAAGCGAGGAATGTCCTTCATTTCATTCTCCTCCGAGGTCTATGACGGTTGTACATCTACTGGCTGCGGTCGGAAAGAACTTCAGGCGCAGGCGGTACCTTGTTTTCCAAGACACCTCCTTCCGTGCGTTGAGAGGCGGTACCCCGCGAACAGGTGGCATTCTTTCGCGGGACGCAGAGGCTTGGTCTGAGAACGTTTACATACTTTATCATAGCACACATTCGACAAATGTCAAATATGAGGCCCGTATCATGAAGCGAGCGGCCCTTGCCGTGAACCCGAGGCAGACGCGCCCCCACTTCTGCGCCCCAACCAACTCGCTCGTGGCTTCTTTGGTGAGGCCGCGGTCAGGGGGTCTTATAGCACCGTACGGAGCGGGCACATCTCCTCACAGGGCACTTGCTCAGTTCCACACCCTGCCAGAACGAGGTGTCAATCGTTCAGCAGTGTCCGTTGGTCCGCAGAAGCGATCGAAATGGGCGTTTCGGAGCCTCTCGCGGTAAGAACGCCTCTTGAGCAGGCGCTCTCGGCCTCTGGGTCTCTCTCAGACGACCCCGTGCATGACCAGGTTCACCATCCGATGGCGGTGCGCAACCATGCCGCGAACGAATCCCTCGCATGCGATCCCTCGGCATCTCTTCTGGTAAAGGCGGTTAGTCTGTCCTCCGCTGGCCTGCGCAGATGCAGATTGACAATTACCTCGCGGCATCCGATAATGCCGCAATCGATTGCACATTCATCGTGACCGGGGCCTGGTGGCCCCAGTGCCAGGAGGATCAAAATGAAAGAAGGAGCTCGAGCTGGCTCTCTTGCGGTGCTTCCGGAGGGCGACATGGCGAGAATACGGCATGCTGCGCTGTCCTTGCTCTCCGATCCCGGAGTCTGGTGCGACTCCCGCCTCATACTCGAACTCTTCCGACAGGGCGGCGCGCAGGTTGACCGAGACAGTCAGGTCATCAAGCTCAGCCCCGAGATAGTTAGCTGGGCTGTCGGCTGTGCTCCCAAGTCCTTTGTCCTTTGCGGCCGAAATGATCCAGCGATGGACATTCGTGTTGAGGCCGGCCGCGTCTACTACGGCATGGGTGGGACTTCGGAACCGATGCTCTTCGACTACGACTTGTGGCGCCCGAGGCAGCCGACCAAGGACGACATGGTTCAATGCACACGCCTCGGCCACGCTTTGGCCAACATCGACTTCGTACAGAGCTTGTGCATGTCGGGGGACAAGGCGACAAGCGCGGTTTTGTACCACGACTTCGATGCCATATTTCGCAACACCACCAAGCCTACTGTAATTAGCATCCTTGAACGCTCCTTCACAGAACACATGCTCGAGATGGCAGCCGCTGCTTCCGGAGGAGAGGGCTCGTTGCGAGACCATCCCAGCGTCATGGGCATAGTGACTCCCATATCGCCCCTCAAGGTGGCAGCGGTGAATGAGGGAATCGTGGACGCGGTTGCCGCGGGAGTGCCCATCCTCTATTCCCCAGGTCCAATGATGGGCGCTACCGGACCAGCTACAGTCGCTGGCACCATAGCACTGACGATCGCCGAGGTCCTCTTCGGCGTCGTCTTGACCCAACTCATCAAGCCTGGAGCGCCGGTCGTCCTCAAGCCAGACACTGACGTCTTCGATATGAGAACAATGCAATGCACTTACGGGAGCCCAGAGCAGAGCCTGGCCAAGGCAGCCACGGCCCAGATAGCCCGTTTCTACAATCTGCCCATGTACGGGCTAGGCGGCGGGGTCGAGGGTAAGGTACCTGACGCCGAAGCAGCGTCTGAGGCCATGATGGGCATGCTCCTAAATGGCCTAGCAGGCATGACTTTCTCGCAGAGTCTCGGTACGCTATCATTTGGACTCTACGGCTCGCCCGAGATGGCCGTAATCTGCAACGAACTTGCGTACATGATCAAGCGCGTCCTGAGGGGCATAACCATCACAGACGACACGCTGGCTGTAGACGTCATCCGAGAAGTGGGACATACAGGCAACTTCCTCCAGCATGACCACACGCTCAGTCATTTCCGAGAGGAGCTCTTCTTCCCCGACCTCTTTCGACGCCAAACAATCGAACAGTGGGTCCAAGATGGTGGGAAGATGATCCATGAGGTGGCCCACGAACGCGTCTCGGACATCCTCGCCAAGTCTGTGCCTTTCGCCCCTTTTGACGGGGCCGACACAGCCCTTTCGCAGGCTCTTGAGAGGGCCATCCGCTTTACAGAGGACCAGTCTGCCCGGGCATGACTTGGAACGAGCACAGCAAAAGCGGATTCTCTGGTGAGGCGGAGCCGATCGTCGCGTCAGGCCTACAGAATGAGCGCCTCTTGTTTTTCCGGTTTCGTTGCGCCTCGGTTCACGCGGCCGTCGACCTCCTTCGGGATGCCACGAGTGTGGACCGCACGACGCAGGGACTCTCTCCTGGCGGTGCCTCAATGTGTTCGGGCTGGTCAGAGGTACCGCCCGTTCGTTTCTTCATCCTGCATCGCCTGAATGAAGACTGGGTAGAACCCATTCAGGATCACTGGGCAAGTTCGCTCAATTAATGGGCGACTCCCAGGATGAACTCACACCGGGGATTCTGTTTCAATGGACAAGCCGATGCTCCCCTGATCCAGTCGGCAGGGGTTCCGGCAGTTGACAGGTGGTAGTCATTGCGACGTGATCTCCGGTCAACGCGGACGCTTGAATTCCAAGCATGACCTCAAGCACATGAAGGGCCAAGTCGCCACTTGCTCTGTGAGGCCTCCCGAGCCGAATGCCGTAGGCCATATCGGCAATGCCAATCCCTCTACTCTCCTCGGCATAGCCATGGACGAGTGGCATTTCGGACCACTGCGCCTGTCGTGCACGGATTATGCGCACCGGACCGCTGAACACATCAGGATCGGGTAAGCTAAGTGTACCTTCTGCACCATAGACCTCGATTCGAGGCAGTTCACTTGCCCAGACATCGAAACTTGTGACGAGGGCGGCGATAACTCCACTGTGGAACTCGAGACCGGCCACAATATGAGTCGGGGTGTTGACATTGATTGTCCTCGTCAAGCCCCCCGGAAGTTGGGTCTCCCTCTCTTTGAAGCCCATCGCTGTGAATCCTGTGACCCTGCGTATAGGCCCAAGTATGGTCGTGAGCGCTGTTAAGTAGTACGGTCCCATATCGAGAAGAGGGCCACCGCCGGGCTGATAGTAGAAGTCTACGTTTGGGTGCCAGTCCTCGTGGCCGTGACACACCATGAATGCCGATGCTGCCACCGGTCTGCCTATCCAACCGTCATCGATTACCTTTCGGCAAGTCTGGAGGCCGCCCCCCAAGAATGTGTCAGGTGCACATCCGACCCGCAAGCCTCTGGTCTTCGCTTCCTGGAGGAGGGATTCCCCTTCCGGGAAGAGAACTGCGAGAGGTTTTTCATTGTAGACAGACTTGCCGGCCTGAATTGCCTTGTGGGCAATTTCGGAATGCAGGCGTGGTGGTGTGAGATTCACGACGATCTCGATCTCGGGGTTCGTCAACAGATCCTCGACTGAACAGGCGATCGGAACGCCGAACTCTTTCGTAACTGCCTCGGCTCTATCAAGCAGAACATCCGCGCACGCAAGGACTTCTACAATTCGCAACGTTCTAAGCGTCCTCAGGTAGGTGGGGCAAATGTACCCGCACCCAACAATGCCCAGCCTTACCGGTTCGACTGCAGGGTTGTCGCGCGAATGCAAAGTGTGGTTGGTCATGCGCATGTACTCCTTGGTACGGGAAAGGACGACTTGTACGATGCTTTCCTAGGGAATGATCACACACGATCCCTCGCAATGCTCCCCTGGGGGCGCTCTTGTTTGAGACATGCAGGCAGATTACGCCTTGTACGGTGAAAGCAGCAGCCAATTCCCTCTCATAACCCTCCAGTCACAAATGCTGGACGTTCTGGAGAACCACATTGCTCTCACTAGTCATGAGGACTAGGGCCTCACATGCCCCATCGCTAGTTCCGTAGACGGGTCCCTCTGATCCGTTCTGTGGGTTGGTCTGCCAGGCAGGCACGCCGCGACTTGAGATCTGTAATTGAGGCGTCTGCATGCAGCGTTGTGCGGCCTGCGCCCCGAAGGGCCACCTAAACATGCTCAGCTATGCAAGCTCTGCGCGGGGACAGCTCTGTCTCCTCAAACCTCATGCTTGCCAAGATGATGCGCCCAGCCTTGCACATTCCAATCGCGTAGGCGGGCGTTGTTTCATCCCCCCTTGAACGCCGAGCTGGCCGTACAGCCCCGTGGAGAATCCGCGTCAACGTTTGAGAAAGGGACGAACCGCACAGGCCCCTTTCAAAACGTGATCGTCAGACCGCCATCAACGGTAATCACCTGTCCCGTTATGTAGGTCGCGTCTGGCCCCGCCAGAAAGTAGATCACCCCAGCGACCTCCTCCGACATGCCCGGACGCCGGAGGGGAAGGTGCCCGCCAACCACATAGTCCCGCCTGAATGACTCCGTCTCTAGCTCGTTTACCCCGTTGACTATGCTCATCTCGGTGCTTATGAACCCTGGTGCAACGGCGTTGACGAGGATCTGTTTCGAGGCTAGCTCTAGTGCCAGAGATCGGCAATACTGGTTGAGGGCGGCCTTGGCCATGCTGTAGGCACTTGCCCTTGCTTCAGCCCGCTCCCCGTGGATGGATGTGACGTGGATAATCCTTCCACCTTCGGTCATGAGAGGAACTGCAGCACGGGTCATGAACAGTGCGCCATTGACCATCAAATCGAACGCTTGGCGCCACTCTTGAATCTGCCCCTCGAAGGCGTCGACCAGGATATACGCGCCCGCGCAGTTAGCCAGTGCATCTAGCCTCTGCCAGGCACTGCGTATGCATTCTCCGACGACTTGACTCGTTTCTACCTTGCTGTAGTCACCTGGTACCAGGATATGATCGCCGGACGGGAAGGAAGCAACAACCTCTTTCAGTTCCCTCTCCCGTCGGGCAGTGACGCAAACGTCCCAGCCCTCCCGGGCAAAACGTACCGCCGTGGCTCGGCCTATGCCCGATGACGCTCCGGTGACAATCACCTTTTTCTTCCCCATCATGGCTTAGGTTCTCCTGATTTCCCTCACCCCCGCCGAGATACCCGGCTCCACAGGAGGTCTGCCGGAGTGGCAGGAGATGCAATGCTGCTCTCCTACAGTCCGTCCTCCCTCCCCCTATCTTCCGCGCCAACTGCGCTCAGGTCCCAGCTTTCGTCGGGCGCCGTCCGGTTCAGGCGTGCGCGGAGCGCCTACGCGTCAAGAAGATGCTTGGTGAGAATCTCGCATCCATCAGCAGTCAAGAGCACGACCTCCTCCAGGCGGACCCCGCCCAGCCCAGGCAGATAGATCCCGGGTTCAACCGCCAGTACCATCCCTGGCTCAAGGACCAAGCCGCTATAGGGAACAATTCGCGGTTCCTCGTGGTAGGTCGTCCCCACGCCGTGACCAGAATGGTGCGGATAAGGTTGATAGCCCTTATCCCGTATTGCCAACCTCATCATCTGATCGAGATCGCCCGCCTTGATTCCGGGCCTGATGGCATCTATGGCCCGCTTCAACGCCGACCACACGAGTGAATACGCCTTGCGCAGCTCAGGTGCAGGCTCACCGATGAAATAGGTAGCAGCGTTGTCGCCCCAATATCCATCGACTCGTGGCACTACATCAAAAATCAGCACGTCGCCATCTTGGATGGTATAGCCACTGGGTGGACCCCCAACGTTGGCGGCCCGCTTCCCCGCCACAAGGTCTGCCTGAATGGGAAGCCGGGTTCCAGCGATCGCCTCCATGTAGCCTCTCACCCTTCCCCACAACTCCAACTCACTGGTGCCTGCTACTGCGTTCAATCGAATGTAGTCCTGTGCATGGTCGCACAACTTAAGGGCCGACCTCACCTTGCCAATCTCCTCTCGTGATTTCACCGCCCTCAGTACATCAAAGGATCCGTCTAGGTCCCGGAACTCAGCATGGGGCAAAGATTCACGAAGCGCAGCGGCAATTGCGGCGGGGAGGAAGCCCATCTCAACGCCGACTCTCCCCGTGAGATGTGCGTTCCTGGCCAACAGCTCGCCAAGCGCCTGCACTTGCCGCTGCAGGCCCGCCAATCTCTGCTCAAAGGTGTACGAGAGATACGGAACCACCTCAACCCCATGACACTGAGCAGCGGAGGCTTCCTGATCCGAGACAACCAGGGTCAGGGCTCCTTCATGCCACCAGCTTAGGGCAGGCCCCCCTTCGAAGGGGCTCAGACCAGTTTCGATCTCAGGAGCGTAACCTGTCAACCAAGTGAGGGTAGCTGGATTGCTAAGTAGAGCAGCGCTGATGCGCTGTTCACGAAGGTAACCGGCCAATCGCTGCAGGTTATACTCGTCCATGGGGGATGCCCTTGAAGGATTGGGGGATGGTCAAGGCCCGGAGCTTGCTCGCCTCAGGATTATGGACACCGCTTGGTTCTTACTGCTTGGTTGCAGCACATAGCACCCGCCTTCAACTGCCCCAACTGCAGGGATGGTCCCCATTAATGCGCCTCCATGGCCTGCAGGCTAGACATACTGGAGAGATCAGCGGGCATATCCGGTCGGATTTGCAATGCTCTACATGGCTTACCGAAGGATTATATCGGCCGTCCGAACGCAATTGTGAGGGCCGCGATTGCGCTTCGCATTCTGGGGGTCTGTCTGCAAACGATTGCGTAGTCCCGAGCATGGAGAGCTTAGCACACTCCTTAGAGCACGTCAACGCGGTGTACTTGTCCATTGCATTATGAGACAGGGAGGTCGTCGGGGCCAACTTGGGGAAGCACTCCTGGGGATACCACGCCGGCTTCCTTTTGCCAAGCGAGTGGTGGAGCCGGGTCGTGTTGTGGATCCGCTCCCATCTGCGCAGGTCCTTGTTCAGACCCCGGACCAGAGCACCATCATATTGGGCAATAGACTCTTCCCCGAGAGTCAGCAGTTTCGGCCACCATCAGGTCATCACTCTGCCTCAACAGCACAAGCGCCCTTGGTCCGGGCGCGGGCTAAGTTGACACCCATCAATTCATATGCTACCCTTGTGACATGTAATCGTTTGCAGATAGTTGCAGGCCTGTGACGCCAGGGGTTGGTCTGCGACCGTCCCGACATTACTGGGCGCTACGCATTTTGACAGGTCATCGGGACGATATGGCAAGCAGCGGACTACGGGTAACGCACGGTTGGAGGGAGGCATCATGACTAAGCCGAATGTCCACGCGGTCCATCGGGAGTGGCATCGTGATTTCCCAGTCATGGAGCGGGCTGAAGGGATCTACCTGTACGACGCACAAGGGCGCCGCTACATCGACGGATCCGGAGGATCCTCGGTAGTGGCCAACATCGGGCACGGGGTGAAGGAGATCTCCGAAGCGATGTACGCCCAGGCGCAGAAGTTCTCTTTCTACCCGGCTCATGCCTTCACCAATAGCCAGTTCCTAGAGCTGAGCGACCTAGTCGTGAGCCTTGCACCGGGAGAGTTGAAGGACAACAGCCGCGTATGGGTGACCTGCACAGGGACGGACGCCAACGACGACGCCGTCCGCCTGGCGCGGCAGTACTGGGTCGAGAAGGGCCAGCCCACTAAATTTCAGATCATCACGCGCTGGCGCTCCTTCCACGGCAACAACCTCGCCGTGGCCGGCTTCTCCGGGTTGACATCGCGGCGCAAGGTGTTCCAGCCCATGTTCGTCGATTCGCCGCATATCCCGCCGGCCTACTGCTATCGCTGCCCTTTCGAGAAGACCTACCCCGAGTGCGGTCTCCTGTGCGCCCGGTTCTTGGACTCGGCCATCGCCCAGCAGGGGCCCGAGAACGTCGCCGTCTTCATTGCCGAGCCGGTGGTTGGGGCGGCGCTGGGCGCGGTGCCCGCGCCGGACGGGTACTTCGAGGTGATCCGAGAGATCTGCAACAAGTACGACGTCCTGTTCATCGCCGATGAGGTGATGACGGGATGGGGGCGAACGGGCACCTTGTGGGGAATCGAGCACTGGGATGTGACTGCCGATATCATCGCCACGGCCAAGGGCATGACGGCCGGCTACACGCCCCTCTCAGCCGTCATCGCTCGTGATGAGCTGTGGGGCACTCTGGAGCGAAATCATTCTCCCTTCAAGGCCGGCCATACCCTCAACGCCAACGCCGTCTCCTGTGCCGGGGCCATCGCCGTCATCAACTACACGCTGAGGCATAACCTGGTCGAGAACTCGCGTCAGCGCGGAGACCAGGCCCGGGCCGGGGTGCGAAGGCTGATGGACAAGCACGTCTCCATTGGGGACGTCCGCGGCGCCGGCCTAATGTTCGGATTCGAGCTCGTCCGCGATCGCAAGACCAAGGAGCCCTTTGCACCCGGGCTCTACGTGAGTCGTCGTCTCGAGGTCGCTGCGCTTGAGCGAGGCCTGGTGACCTACCCAAGCACGGGCTGCGTTGATGGTGTCATGGGCGACATGGTGCTCATGGCACCGCCGTTGACTATCAATGCCGCACAGATTGACGAGGTCATGGGCATCCTGGACGAGGCCCTTACCCAGGTGGAGACTGACCTTCGCCAGCAGATTGTGATGTAAGTGCTCGACGCGGATGAACAGGATATGACCGCCCAAATGAAGCTCTCCTTGGCAATCCAGACGCCCGAAGTCGACGCCGAGGTCCCGGTGGCTTTGCTCTCGGGGACGTTTCACGAAAAGGCTGCCAAGGCCCACGCCTTGGGCGCCGACGGCCTGGAGCTCATGACCGCCGAGCCTGCCATGCTTGATATCCCGGACCTGCAGCGCCATCTCCAAGCCCAAGGCCTGGTCGTTTCCGCCGTCGGGAGTGGAGCTGCCGCGATCGTTTCGGGGCTCACACTCCTGGACAGCGATCGAGACCGGGCCGGTCGGGCACGCGAACGTCTGCACGAGCTCATCCGCTTTGCCGCCCAGATGCAGGCCCCGCTCGTCACTATCGGCAGCTTTCGCGGGCGCCTATCCACGGCTGGATCCAATGGCCGGGCGCGGCTGGCCGCCATCCTGCGCGAGGCGGCCGAACTCGCCGCAGAGCATGGCATACGCCTGGCGATCGAACCTCTGAATCGTTACGAAGCCGACCTGGTCAACACCGCGGAGCAGGGGCTGGCCTTCCTGGATGAGATCGGTCACGGATCCGTTGGCCTCCTGCTGGACACGTTCCACGCCAATATCGAGGAGAAGTCCTGGTCTGAACCCTTCCAGCGTGCGATGCGCGCCGACAAGCTGTGGCACGTACATATCGGAGACAATAACCGCCTTCCTCCCGGGCAGGGCATGATTGATTTTGCCAAGGTCATCGCCATCCTTGGCGAAATCGGCTACGACGGTTTCCTGTCCGCCGAGCTTCTGGGACAACCCGATCCCGACACGGCCGCCAAGTGCACGATGGCGCGCATGCGCGCCCTCCTGGAGCAGCAGATATGAAGTTAAGCTGCTTGCCCGTTTCCTTCTTCCCGGAGATCATCTGCGGACACATGTCGATCGCCGATTGGGCCCGTATGGGCGCCGAGCTAGGCCTCGAGGCCATCGACCTGAGTATTCTCTTCCTTCCCGAACGAACGGTCAGGTGCGCGACGGATATCAGACGCCAAGTCGAGGACGCTGGCATGCGTGTCGCCATGCTCACTTCGTACCCCGACTTCACCCATCCCCAGGCATCGGTTCGTGATCGCGAACTACACCTGGCGGTCGAAGCCGCTGCCATCGCCCAGGAAATCGGGGCGGATCTGCTCCGTGTGACCGCCGGTCAGGCGCATCCGGAGACGGGTCGTCGAGATGGGATCCGCTGGGCGGTCGAAGGCCTCACCCGGCTGGTCGAGCAGAGCGACGGTTTGCGCGTTCGACCTGTCTATGAGAATCACGCCAAGCCTGGGGCATGGGATTACACTGACTTCTCGCAACCCCCGGACATTTTCTTGGAAATTGTGCGCCAGACAGCGGACGCCAATCTCGGCGTGAACTTCGACACCGGAAACGCTACGGCCTTCTGCGAGGATCCGTTGGGTCTGCTTGAGCAGGTCATCGGCCGCGTCGTCAGCCTCCACGTCGCCGACACGGCTGTGCGCGGGGAGCTGAAGCCGGTCCTGCTGGGGACCGGTCTGGCACCGCTCGACCGTGTCTTCCATCGCCTGCAGCGTGCGGGCTGGGACGGCTGGGTGTGCATGGAGGAGGCTTCCTTCCGGGGACGGCAGGGGGTGGAGGACTCCGCCCGCTACGTGCGGGAAACGTGGGCGCATTCGGCCACCCCGGTCGCACCGGGTTTGGCTGCGCGCCGGGAGACCCGGGGACTCGCAGACCATCCGAGACCCGAGTCGGGCAAAGGTAGCGGTGGCATTAGAACCGACTGAGATTGACAACGAGAAGAGCCTGACCGACACAATCCGTTCCGAGCTCCGCGCCCGGCAGCGGTCTGCCAACCGCGACCCGTTGACCTTGGTCCTCAATGGTCGGGTCGAAGATGCGCTGAATGACCTGCTCTTCTACACACCCCCCAAGCGGTTCGGGGCAAGCTTTGATACCATCCTGGCCGAGATCGCCGCTGGCTTTGACACGACGCCGGCACGCACCCAGCGGGATACGCTGTCCTTCGTCGCCGATCTATCCAAGTGGCTCCGTTCCTTCCTGCCACGCTGGAACCTTCAAAACCCCGAGCTGAATGCCGATGCCGCTCTGTCCGAGGCCGCCCTCGAGGCCATGGGTGACCAGGCGGCAGCTCTGGCGGTACGGCTGGCGAGGTCGGCTCCAGATGTCGAGAAGGATCTTCTTTGCATGTGGAGAGGGAAGACTGCCGCACGGTTCAAGGCGGAAGGAGACTCCCATCCGGAGCAGGAGGCCGATGCGTTCGTGGGCGATACTCTCGACGGCTTTCTCACCAACATCACCCAACCCGTGCATTCAAGCAAGGTGCGCAAGATTGCCCAGATGCAGCTGGATGGGCTGACCCCGACCCGCATCGGGAACGACTACGCTGCCCATCTGCGCTACGCCCAGTTTGTCGGTGCGTCCTTCGTCACCTGCAATCCACCCTTGGTTGATCTCGCGTGGCAGGCTAACCCTGCGCGTTGGGATCCGATCGTGGATGGGGTGATCCGGGCCAACCCGCTGGCCGACCCCGACCGGTTGGCCCTGTGGGTCACGCTTGAGTTCGTGCTCTCCAACATGCTTCTTCTTCGGCCGATCTTCCTGCTGACACTCGGAGAGACAGGATGCGTCTGCCTGCAGGTCAATCCGCACAAACATGCAGACGCTGAGGCGATGATTGCCGACGCGCGTGCCGTGTATGCCGAGCTCCGGCGCCGGCTGTCCGGGGGCGTGCCCAACGTCGTCTTCAAGCTTCCGGGGACCTTGGCCGGACTGCACGCCTGCCGGGATCTGACGGCCGATGGGATCGGGGTCACGATCACCGTCAACTTCGGCCTCTTCCAGCATTTGCCATTCGCGGCCGCAATCCAGCAGGGCCAGGCGATCTTCTCGACCCTCGCCCACATGAGCGGCCGACTCGCCTTCCCCGTCCGCGATGAACTCCTTTCGATGACGGGGGCGCTTGCCGCGGCCGGCATCGATGAATCCATGATCCGCGAAGCAGCGGCGTGGTCTGGGATCGCAGTGCTCAAGCGGCTTCATCGCGAGATGGAGACGCACGGCATCGATCGGAACCGTGTCCGGCCGCTTATCGCCTCCTTGAAGATGTATGCCGGCGCAGGCTATGAGGCCCTCCCGAGCCCCTGTCCCGACATCACCGAAGCCGTGGGCACCGGCATCATCACGGTCTTTCCGAATGTCCGCCGCGCCTTTGACTCGCTTCCGATCGTGGCCCTGGACCCACGCCGGGTCGAACAACCAGCCCCGGAGCGCGTCTTGAAGGTCCTTCAGCACAGCCAGATCTTCAAGCAAGCCTATTGGGTCCCTGGGAGTGACGTGGACCCTGCCTGGCGCCCGACGAAACCCTTGACCCTCGAGGACGTCGCCGGAACTGCGGCTTGGCTGCCGGTGAGCAATACGCTCGGCGAGTTCGTTAAGGCCTACGACACGTTTGTAGATCGGATCCTTGCTCGGCGGGAGGCGTTGACCGAAGGCGCTACGGCCTGACCGGCCTCAATGGTTCTGCCGAAAAGAGGTGGTGCTGATATGACATCGATGGAATTCGACCTTCGGCGAGAACACGAGGAGCGCACGCCTGTCGAGATCAACCTAAAGAAGCGTGGTTTGACCAAGGAGAAATCGCTGGACCTCTTGCGGCAGATGTGGGAGATCCGACTGTTCGAAGAACCGGTCTACGACCTGCTGGGCAAGAACCAGATCAAGGGGGCCTCCGGGGGAGGAGGCAGTGGCGGTGGGTGCAATGTCGGTCCTGCGCGATGACGACCTGATCACCAGCGCGCACCGTGGCCATGGCCACTGCCATGCGTGCGGCGCGTCGATGGCCAAGACCGAGGACGAGCGCAAGGCCCACAACCACAAGATAATATATGGCCGGGCGCATGACGGCCAGCTTCACCACGGCGCCCCTTTCTATTTGCATGTCGAGGCCAGCGCTCGACGCTTCCTCGCGCTCCGTCGGAGATTCTCCCGACCCTGAAGGTCGGCGTGGGCATTCGACTGACTCTGACCGACATCCTGGTGAAACTGTGCGGGTTGGCCCTTGTGAAGCATCCTCGAGCCCTGGCGCAGTGGACACCCGATGGCTTGCGGCACGCCGCCGGCGTGAATATCGGCGTGGCCACCGACACCCCCGCGGGTCTCGTAGTGCCGGTGATTCGTGACGCCGATCGGATCGGGCTGGATGAGGTCGCCCGCCGACGCACGGAGCTGGTCGAACGCGCCCGGGCTGGCAAGTCCTTGCTTCAGCACTTTGAGCAGGGGGTCTTTACCCTGACCAACTTGGGGATGTCCCGAGTCGACTCCTTCGACGCCATTCTGAACCCGCCGCAGGCGGCGATCCTGGCGGTCGGCCGAATCAAGGAGCGAGCGATCGCGCTCGACGGCCAACTGGCGATCGAACCAACCATGCAGCTGAGGCTGTCCGTCGACCACAGGGTCCCGGATGGCGCCGCCGCCGCCCGACTACTGGACGACATGGTGGTGGTGATCGAGAAGCCCTCGCTGGCGCACGCTTAAGCCGGATTCCTCGCTGGAGGGAGCATGACCAAGAAACTTGCCTTTGTCCACACCGTTCCTTCGATCGTCGAGCTGTTCGCGCGCTTGGCGAAGGAGTTGCTCCCCCCCGACGTCGAGGCGCTGCACATTGCCGATGAGATTCTGCTCAAGGTGGTCCTGGAACAGGGCGGCCTCAACCCGGGTGTCTACCGCCGGGTAGCCGAGCATGTGATCGCGGCCGAAGCCGCCGGCGCGACGGTAGTGCAATTGACGTGCTCGTCGATTTCGCCTTGCGCCGACGCTGCCCGGCAAATGGTCGCGATCCCGGTCCTCACGATCGATGAGCCGATGGTCGACAAGGCACTCGGCCTGGGCACCTGCATCGGCGTCGCTGCCACAGCCCCGACGACGCTCAAGCCGACCGTGGATTTGATCCGGACCCGCGCGGAAGCCATGGGCAAACAGGTCCAGGTCGAGTCGGTGCTCTGCCAGGACGCGTACACTGCGCTCTTGAGCGGTCACCCAGAGAAGCACGACGCCATCGTCCGCGACACGATCAGGGATCTTCAACGCCGGACGGACGTCGTCCTTCTTGCCCAGGCCTCGATGGCGCAGGCGCTTGACGGCTTGCCGGTCGAGCCGCAGGCCACCCCCGTCTTGTCCAGCCCCCGATTGGCGGTCGAACGCGCCCGAGCAGTGTTGGCCGCGACCGCCGGTTGAGCGAACCCCTACCGGTCGTCAAGACCGATGAGAGGCAAGGTGGAGATGATGCTTCAGGGTGCCGGATTCGAGATCATCGAGCTGGGAACCGATGTGCCACCGGCGAAGTTCGTTGAGGCGGTTCGGGACAGCGGCGCTGCAATCGTTAGGATATCGGCACTGCTTACAACAACTATGCGCAACATGAGCTCGGTAATTGAAGCATTAGGAGATATGGGGTTCCCAGACAAGGTGAAGGTCATGGACGGAGGGGATTGGCAACTATCCTATTCTCTGCCGGAGACAGGAGTGCTGGCAGGCCGTCAGTGACCAATATCCTGGCACGGTCAACACATCCTTGCATGACAGCGAAGCCGGAAAGTGACCTTGCAGGTGCCCCAGGGCGAGAACGCACTAGCCGTGAAGAGGGCCGCGCAGGAGGCATGTCTCCTGCGCCGGCCAAGTCCTTGACCTGGCGACATCCATGTCGATAGGTCCAAACGTGCTCGCTCCGTGCCCCCCCGCTCCCGTACTGTGAGAAGTCAGTGGACCTGCATTCGCTGCGCCTGGCGGGTGGACACGCCTGGAGCGATTGGTTCCGTCCCGGCCGGATCCGTGACGATGAATGCCGCTTTGGCACCTGCGGTGAACTGCTGTGGCGCTGAGTGGCGGCTAGTTGGTTCTTGGGAAGAGTGCGCGAATGTCCTTGGCGATCGCTGCCCTTATCTTCGGATCTGTCTCATGCTTGCAGAAAATGAGGACCATTTGCCTACCCAGTTCCGCGACCTCCTCCCCAGGTACCATTTGCTTGTTCAGAGTCTGCCATCGGCGCTCTGTGTCGACTAAGCGCCGTTCGGCTTCAATGTCCTTCCCTAGCCTCCTCCGTAGAGTGTTCCTGGTTTTCTCCTTCTTGCACGCACTAACTAACAGCGCTAAGCCAGTCTTGCACAACTCGAGATCGGCACGCTCTAATCCACGCTGGATCATTGCAGCGGCTTTACGGATCTCCGCGGGGTCGACGATGCCCCCCGTTTTCTCAAGTTCATCTAAATTCTGGTGGATCCTTGATTCGATTAGGGCGATCTCGGGCTTCAGGTCAAACGCCTTGGGGTTCCCCGCTGCCCGACGATATGCGGCATGGAATCTCGCAGTTCCAGAGTATTTGCCGTGCTTCGGGGGCCTTCCGCCTGCGCCTCCATGTGACCGGCACACCGTCATCCCCTTCATCGGCATTCGGTTGCATTGGTGGCCGTTTCTCCCGCTCCAGGCATGGCACCGCGGCTTCCCCTCCCAGCGATGGCCGCTTGGGAAGACTTCCTCGGGTTTGAAATCCAACGGCCTTGGCATGCGAGGCTGTGGCACGAAGGTTTCACCAGGCATCATGGGTTCAGTTGGCATCATGGGTATCCTCCTAGACCATCATGATGCCTGAAATGCCCAGATTGTGACAGCACGTTTGCACCTAGCCGGCCCTCGAGCAGAACCGCTGTCCGGCCTGGCATAGCATGCCTTTTAAGCACAAGGTTGTGGGTTCGAGCCCCACACGGCCCATCTCGGGAAACAACAGAAAACCCGCCTTTCGGCGGGCTTCTTCGTTCCCAATGATAGGCATGTGCCGCTCTCACCTCGGCTTGACTATGAGGTACTTCTGCTCAAACGTGATCTCGGCCTCTAGGGGTGGCGCCTCACCGTCGGTGGGGGCCACGAGTGTCAAGGAAGGGCACCGGCAGAGACCCCCCCATGCTGCCCTCACCAAGACTGACGCGGAGGCCGCGCCCTTCGCAAAGAACCTTTCGGCACCCCCCCCAGGCAGTGCTCAGCGACGCTAGTGCAACTTGTTTCCTCCACCTCCGCCAATTAGAAACTCCACTCCCATCGCATTCCCTCTATCAGAAAAATCAACGACCGAGAGATCGATGGGGACTTTACTGCCACACCCGGACCCGGTGCACACACTTGGGCGTGTTGGTGTTGCCGTGGGCTTTGGCTTTGGAGTTGGCACAGGGGGCGGTGCCGGCGTTTTTGTTGGAACAAGGGGTCTTGCAGGAACGGGTGTTCCTGCTGGAACGGAGGACGGTCCTGGCGTTTTTGCTGGAACGAATGGGAGCGGAGTCCCCTTCAGGCCAGATCCCGCCGCGTTTACCGGGGCGACGGCTACCAACTGACAAATGACCATAAAGAGAGCAATCAATGGGAAGAGCGCACGTTGGCCTTTGTTCATACGCCTCCTGCGAAAAGTGGTTGGCCCCCCGGCTAAAGATTCGTGACCGGGACGACAGATAAGACGAGAATGTCTAGCGGTCTATGTAAAATCCTGACTTCTTCCCTCCCCCTGGCGCTTGTCAAGACGAACCTCCGGTGCTTCGAAACGGAGGATCACACGCCCCGCACTCAATGGTGTTGCTCCCCCTCTACTTCAAGGACTAGGCAACTGCGATGCGTGACATCCAGCGCACGACTGCAAAGACCAGGAGACAGGACTCGAAACCCATGCTGAGCATGGGGAGCCATTGGCAATTGCCAAGGGTACTCCGGGGCTCAAACGCCCTCAGTGATGCTGAGTTCCCGCATGCCCAGGGGAACGACTCCAGCGCGTCTTCTGTTGGATTCTTCTGCCCCGTCCTATGGAAACGCAATGAAGATTGGGACCTGTGCTCGATCTTCTCACGAGCGACATTTCCCCTTGCCTCCCCCTTCCCCAGCCTCCGTCCCAAAGACGACTGCCGGAGGAAATTACTCATATTCAGTCTAGCACAACTTGCTAGAGAATCCACAAAGTCTGCCCTGTACGGAAGGCGGAGAACTGGCCTTGAGAGGAGCGGCTCTTTTATTCGCCCACATCTCAACTCTCTACCAGCCATCACCACTCGTGTTGCCGATGAATTTGATCTCGGGTTGGAACTTGACTGCTGCCGGATAGGCAGGATGTAAATGCACTCTACAGGCCAAGCAGATTTCGGCTGACCGCCTTTTTCAGGCAGCCCCGAACCCAACCCTGTTGGACCTCTATGGTCTTTCGGGTATCATCAGGAAATGTTTGCTCACACCGGGGAATGGGCCGCCTTGGCCGTGTCCGTCTGTTGGTCAGGATCGGCCCTCTTCTTCACCCTCGCCAGTCAGCGGCTGGGTGCGCTGGTAGTCAACCGCGGGCGTCTGGTACTTGCCTCGGCACTCCTTGTGGTCACGCATCTCTTGGTCTATCGCACACTGATCCCCATTCACGCGTCGCCGGACCGGTGGATCTGGCTGAGTCTGTCCGGAGTCGCCGGCCTTACCGTCGGTGATGCTCTCCTCTTTCAAGCTTACGTGGATATCGGACCGCGACTCGCGATGCTAATGGTGAGTACCTCCCCGGTGGTGAGCACAATCCTGGCTGCCGTTTTCCTGGGGCAGGCCCTCATCTTCATCGAAGGAATTGGCATCCTGATCACCATTTCCGGTGTCGCGTGGGTGGTCCTGGATCGGGACCGGAACCCCTCGAATGGGCACGATCACCGCAAGCGTCTGCGAGGGGTCCTTCTGGGGTTGGGAGCAGCCACGGGGCAGGCCTTAGGGCTGGTTCTTTCAAAAAAGGGGCTGAGCGGCGACTTCCCGGCGCTCTCGGGGGTGGTCATTCGCATGCTAGCCGCCACGGCCGTGTTGTGGCTATTCACTTTGATTCAATCGCAGACGCGATCCACGGTGGATCGTCTCGCTCGCAATCCTGCTGTACTCCCCGCCTTGTTTGGGGGGTCCGTGGTGGGACCGTACATCGGCGTGTGGCTATCCCTTATCGCCATCCAATTCGCCCCGGTGGGAATCGCCAGCACACTCATGGCCCTGCCTCCCATCCTTCTGATCCCCATAGACCGGGTCCTGTTCCATGAACGCATCGGCTGGCAGGCAATCGCGGGAACCCTTGTGGCAACCGCCGGGGTGGCCATGCTCTTCCTGGTGTCCTAGGCGCCCCTCGGGGAGACCCAAGATCGGCCAATGGACAAGATCTCCGCCAGATGCGCCGAGGCGCGGGCGGTTCACAGGCCTTCGCAGTCAGAAGTTCATTCCGTCCGCGGCAGGATCTTGTAATTGGCAACCAAGTGCCAACTCAACTTTGACCCGAGCATCGTCTCCCGAAGTGTGGATCGCCATGAGGAAGAACGCCGCGAGCGAATCTGCGCCTCTATTTCCATGCCCCTTGCCTGCCCCTTGGATTTGTTTGAAGACCCTCGCTGAGAACTGAGCGGAACATCGCCTCAACAATGTTCGAGCCTACGTAACTTGGCCTCGTCCCGCTCCCGGGCGCACTTCAGCACAAGGGAAGGGTTCGGCCCCTGACGGCCCACCTAAAGAGAGGGACAAACAACCGCTTTCGAGCGGGTTGCTTCATCTCCCAACCTCGACCAAGTTCAGAGTACTCCACACTATCTACCCACTCCTAACCCAAAGCAGCATGTTTGTCATTAATCCAATGCGTCAGTACCATTGCCGCCATGGCCTGCTCTCGCCCGCGATGTCAGGGCGCGGATTTCGAGCCGTGTCAGCGTGATGAATCCGTTTGTGCCCAATTCCGCCCGTGGCAAGAAGAGGCCCAAGAAGCGAATGGCGACAGTATCCTCGGCTAAGAATTAGGAGAGACAACCTGCAGGGGAGGAAAGCGCGCCTTCTGGCCAAGCAGCGAAACCGTCTTTGGTGAAATGCCAAGGGAAATGAAATTGAGACAAATGGAGGTCCCGTCTGAACCGCGAGCGGCTGCGGGGGACCCCTGCTGATGGTCCGCTTACGAATTGCCCGCGGGACCAAAACGCCAACCACTCAGCGAGAAACCGGAGGAGATTCTGGCGTTGCCAAAGCGCTTGCAATGGCCGAGCCGAAGGAGCCTGGGGGAGTCGCCACCCCATTTCTGTGGAAACACCTGCGAACCATCTGTGCACCCATGAGGAGAGTGTCCAGTGGACGAAAACCCCGACAATTCAGCAAGGAAAGCGGGCACGTCCGAAACGATCAAGTGTCCGAGTTGCGGGAATCTGCAGCCCAAGAGCAACCAGTTCTGTCCCCAGTGCGGTTTTCGCCTCGGTTCCATTGGAATGCCACCCCAAGTGCCCGCTGACTCAAGGCAGCGGGAGATTGACCAGGTGCTTGAGACAGTCGATCGCGAAAGGCCGTTTACAGTCCTGCGCCTGGTCGGTAGCATTATCGGCGCTCTTGGCTGGATCACGCTCGGAGCTCTGGCCGTGGCTACCCTGTCGGCGATCATGACGCTCATCCTGACCAAACCACTGCCTATCGCGGGAACCCAGATCGTTGAGTGGATTCTGATAGGGATAGCCATTGCTCTTCTGATGCTCGGCGCGGGCGATATGGTCGACTGGCTGGTCGACGCGGATCGGCACGCACGAGAAACCAACTTGCTACTCGAGGTTATCGTACGGGGGAGAGGCAATTAAGGAGATCCATCCATTCAGAATGATGGACCCGGCCGGCTTGAGCTGCACCTGGAACCTGCGGGCGTGGGCCTCGGCCTCAGCTCAACGGTTGAGGTGAAGGCTACACTGATCCAGATCAATTTTGAGCAGAATCCTGGCAGGGTCGAATTGACCTTTGTCAGCCTTCGAAATCGGGGCAATCCCGCTCCCCTTCACCTCCTCCAGAGAGCACCCTCGTCATCCATGGCCATTGGACCCGCGTTTTCCTGTTTGTTGCGTTGGAGACGATAGTGAGAAGGAGAGGATCGGGCAGAAGGGCTCCCTGCCCGAGCTGAGGATGTCTTCCGCCCAGCCTTATTAGGGGGTCCGTGGGGTTCGGGAAGGCACCTTTCAGAGCCCTCCCCAACCCTCAGGAAGATGGGGGACGTCCAACTCGGATCGCTGGGTTCTGGTCCGACCAAGCCCTCCAGCGGGCCGTTGTGGCCCCTCAAAAGAGAAGGAGAACACTTCCGCTGATAACCGGCGGCTTGGGAGCGACAAATCTCACTCCCCAAGGCCCCAAATGACGTGCTAGATTTGTCTCGTGGCTTGCCGACCGGCGTACGGCCACTTCCAATGGCGAATCTCGGTCCGGGGCGAACCCTGCAGGGTCTTCGCGACGAGGGATGTCGAGATTTGCGGGTCCTGCGACCCGTGATCCATTCGACCAGAACCTATTGACTTCAGGAGGACAACGTGACAGCCCATCTTATTGACGGCAAGGCGATCGCTGAGCAGGTCCGTAGCGAAGCAGCGGCGGAGGTCGCCAAGATGATTGCAGCTGGGATGCCCCGCCCTGGCTTAGCGACCGTATTGGTCGGGGACAACCCCGCCTCGCACATGTATGTGAAAAACAAGCGTAAGTCCTGTGAAGACTTGGGAATCGTTTCCTTCGGCCACGAGCTTCCGGCCACCACACCCCAGGAGGAACTCGATACCCTGGTGGCGAAACTGAATGCGGACCCCAAGGTCAACGGAATCCTCGTTCAACTTCCACTTCCGGCTGGCTTGGATGAAGAACGGACCCTTTCGCTCATCAGCATTGAGAAAGATGTTGACGGATTCCATCCTATTAACATCGGCCGACTGGCCATGAAGCGACGCGATCCCCTCTTTGTTCCCTGCACCCCAGCAGGTTGCATCGTCCTGCTGGAGCGCTCCGGGTGCAAGATTGAGGGCAAGCGAGCCGTCGTACTCGGCCGCTCAAACATTGTTGGGATGCCCGCCGCGCTGCTGCTCGTCCGTGCGAATGCCACTGTCACAATCTGCCATTCCAAGACCGAGAACATCGCCGATGTTGTTCGTCAAGCCGATATCTTGATTGCGGCGATCGGGAGAGCGAACTATGTCAAAGGGAGTTGGGTCAAACCTGGGGCCTATGTGATCGACGTCGGGCAAAACAGCATTGATGACCCCACCAAGAAGAGTGGCCATCGAATGGTTGGGGACGTGGATTTCGAGGCAGCTATGGAGGTCGCGGGCGCCATCACCCCTGTCCCTGGCGGAGTGGGCCCGATGACGATTGCCATGCTGATGCGCAATGTCGTCCGAGCCGCGCAACTTAGCCACGGAATGTAGCTGAAGGGTGTCGATCCGCCTCGACAATCGCTGATCCGGGGCGGCCAAGAGACTGCTTACCGTGCTCTGATGCACCGGACCCAAGGGAGGCCGCCAGTCGAACTGCCGGCCTCTTCCGTTGCAGGCAGGAGTGACTGAGAAAAAGGGGATCCTTCTACAGCCGGATCCTGATCGTGGAGTCTCGGGTGCCCGGATCAGATTGCCTGCCTGGTCCGGGTTCTACAGTGCAACTTGGCCCTTGCACGCTTGTCCGCCTATGGTCACCCGCTCTTCTTGGCAATCTGGTGCCAACCAGACATCGATCACCATGTGGGCTAAACCGTAACGCTCTCCCTTGCCGCCAGCATCAACTTCGAGCTGGCTATTGCGGTGGTCGTCGTTCTCTTCGGGCTCTCGTCGGGTGAGGCGTCCGCCGCCGTCATCGGCCTGTTAGTCGAGGTGCCCGTGATGATCGGGCTCGTGAACGTTGCGTTCTAGCGTCCGAGGCGATACTCTCGACCTTTGAGCTTGGCGACCCGCTTTCCCAAGAAAGCCGAATCCCAAGTGCGATCGTCGGTGGAGCCCAGAAATTCACTGCCAGCTTCGATCAAAACCGGTCGCCCGACCTAGCTCTTGCCCTCTGTTTGGGCGACTACTGTCGATCCCAGATGGTCGATCCGTTTTTCCGCCACTTCGCACCGTTCCGAGTAACAGCGTTCAGCGCCGGTGCCCCTCCGGCCGGTCAAGTATTTTGACTCAGGATCCAGGTGACGTCAAAGGTGGGCATCGACTCGTGGGCCGCTCGTTCGAAGCCCATAGATGAATTCCTCGGCCAGCCCTTCGATCGCGTGATCACGGTCTTCACACCCACGGCTGAGGCTTGCCCGGTCTTCCCTGGAAGGGCAATCCGAATTCACTGGCCTCTTGATGACCCAGCCGCGATCCAGCGTGACGATCGCACGCGGCTTCAGCCTTTCCGCCGAGTTCGCAACCAAGTCCGCGAGCTTGTCCGCTCCTTCCTGAAAGGTTTCACCTAGCCAGGCCACCCTCGCGAAACAGGCCTCAGGCGACTGCAGTCCGATAGTCTTTGAACAGTTGCCATCGCGATTCGCCGCAACCCAAGAGAGAAGGTCAGGGTTTTGTGCGCTGAGGAGCAGGCAATGGATGGCTCCCGCAGCCAATCCCAATACGCCCTGATTGGGGCTGTGGCCATCTGGAACAATTCAGATCGTAGAGATCAGCGGGTGGCATATAATCACAGGGTTTTCCAACGGGAGCGCGGCGGCTGAACCGGCTACGTTGGTGGTGCAGACCACGATGTAAGCGCTTTGGCCGCTTTGACGGGTTACACCGCCGCCCCGATGGCAGTACGTCCGATATCGCCTCCGGTTTCAGAAAAGCCGGAACCGATTCGCGAGGCAGACCAGTCCCGTCCGCCTGGCTATGCTCCCATTGCGTGCTCGAGAGCTTCAGCTGAGATCGAGGGGAGCCATGGCTCAAGCGCCCATATTGAGAAGCTGCTTTCGTAACGTGGTCTATGCATGGACGCTGAAAGCGCGAAATACTGGACGCTCCAGGTTCGCAAGAGAGATTAGTGTGAGGGGGAGATGAGACGCCTGATAGCGACGATCTTCGCCCCCGAGAACCTACTGGCAGTTGTATTTTGCCTGATCCTAATCGCGCTGGTGGTCCTCACCTCAGGCAACGGTCCACGCTGGATCTATCAAGGGTTCTAGATGACCCTGACGCAGATCTTGATCGGAGGTGCGGTTGCGCTCGCGTGCGGTACGCTCCTCCCCCAGCCCTCCAGACTCTATTCCCTCCTGGCTGCGAGTGTGCTGGCCGTATTCTGGTTTCAACCGGCCCTCCCTCTGCGTGGGCTCGATTTTTGGCTCCCTGTCGCGACGTTGACGCTCTCGATCTTCGGCTGGCTGTTCACCGTGCCAGTTTCCTCCCGCCGTGAAGCGCAGAACTGGGTGGGTGCCGCGATCGTCTTGGGCATCATCCTGCTGCTCGGTCTGACTCGCTACCTCAATCTTGAACCCATTCTTACGGCCAATCGCCCTCCGCAAATCGAACCGACCCTCGGTCTGCTGGCGGCCGTCGGGGTTGCATTTTTCTGCCTCACCCGATCCCGAAGCACACCCCATGCGGGCCTTTGGCTGTTTACCGCGGCGCTCCTTGCGGTTTTCATCTGCCTAAAAGCTCCCGCCTTAGGCATCGCGGCCAGCGCCGGAGTCCGAGCTGTGATCGGGCAGCCAACCAACCTTGCCGCGGCATCCGACCTACAGTGGCTCGGATTCTCCTATATCGCCTTCCGCATGATCCACACCTTTCGCGACCGGCAGAGCGGGCGCCTTCCCGACGTAAGCCTTGCCGAATATGTCACCTATGTGGTTTTCTTCCCCTCGCTGACGGCCGGGCCCATCGATCGAATAGAGCGCTTCATCCAAGACCTGCGCCACCCTGTTGCCCTGGGTCAGGAAGGGTGGCTGGCCGCAGGACAGCGTCTTGTCACAGGCATGTTCAAGAAGTTCGTCCTCGCCGACTCACTGGCCCTCATCGCACTAAATGGGACGAATGCCACGCAGGCTCGAAGCGCCGGCTGGGCCTGGGTGCTCCTTTATGCCTACGCATTCCAGATCTATCTTGATTTCAGCGGGTACACCGATATTGCCATCGGCCTTGGACGGCTGATGGGCATCCAGCTGCCCGAGAACTTCAACGCACCCTACCTCAAGTCCAATCTGACGCAGTTTTGGAATAGCTGGCACATGAGCTTGACGCAGTGGTTCCGTTCCTACTTCTTCAATCCACTGACTCGCGCACTACGGAGCCGCAAGCATGCTATTCCTGTCGGGGCAATCCTCTTCGTTTCACAGATGAGCACCATGCTGCTCATCGGTCTCTGGCACGGGATCACAACAAACTTTTTGCTCTGGGGGCTGTGGCATGGCATCGGGCTGTTCGTCCAGAATCGCTGGAGCGAATGGATGCGCAGACCAATCAGCGCCTGGGCGCGATCCTCTCCCCGTCGAACCTTCCTTGAGGTGATCGGAGTGCTGGTGACCTTTCACTACGTGGCCCTTGGCTGGGCGTTCTTCGCGTTGCCAACACCCTCCATCACACTCGCTTTCCTCCGCAGACTAGCAGGAGTGCCTTGATGACGGCCCCTGGGAATGCCCAAAGTCCTGGACACCCGATCCGCCCATTTCGTCTCCTGGCCAAGACACTCACCCTATTCGTCCTCGCCAACTTGGGGTTTGCCACGGCCAATCCCTCAGGACTGGGTCGCATTTCGGCCTACAACATCCTTGTGCCCGGCCGCGAACGCTTTCCGTTTGGGGAGGATTCGGCGCAATCCTACAATCTCAGCCTCTACGACATCGATGCGATGTTTGCCTCGCACGTCCTTTCCGGCGGGAGGAAGCCTGCAGATCAGTATCGGGTCCTGATCCTGGGGGACTCGTCCGTGTGGGGCCTGCTTCTCAAGCCTGAGGACACCGTTACCGGTCTTCTCAACATGGACAACCTGGTTGTCTGCGGCAAGCCCGCCCGCTTCTACAACTTGGGGTATCCGACCATCTCCCTGGTCAAGGACTTGATGATCCTCGACCAAGCTGCGGCTTACCAACCGGATCTCGTCCTTTGGTTCACCACGCTGCAGGCATTCCCTCTCTCGACCCAGCTCGCCTCCCCCATAGTGGCTAACAACGCTCCCCGAGTGCGCGATTTGATCGCCCGATATCATCTGGGGCTCGATCCCAATGATCCGGCATTCCCTCCGGAGAGCTTCTGGGATCAGACCATCATCGGCCGTCGACGGGATCTGGCCGATCTTGCCCGCCTTCAATTGTACGGGGTGATGTGGGCCGCGACCGGAGTGGATCAGGCCTATCCAGCCTCGTTTACGCCTGCCCAGCGGGACTTTGAGCCGGATGCTTCCTTCAACGGTTCCTCCGGTCCCACGCTAATGCAGTCCCAACTTGCCTTCGGAGTGCTCGCCGCCGGGCAGCTTGTGGCCGGGAGAGTGCCCATCGTACTCGTTAACGAACCCATCCTCATTAGCTCGGGCAAGAATAGCGATATCCGCTACAACCTCTTCTACCCTCGCTGGGCTTTCGACCAGTACCGTTTCATGTTGAGTCAGTTTGCAAAACAGATTGGCTGGCCGTACCTGGATTTGTGGGATACCGTTCCGGCGAGCGAATTCACGAACAGCCCCATTCACTTGACCATCCAAGGCGAATCCATCCTGGCGGAGAAAGTCTCAGAGGCCATCCCCTCGCAGCCCTGCAGATAAGGAGTCGCGAGTCGCGCGACCCGGAACCGCCTCGCCTTCCGACTTCATGCGTGGCTCTGTCCGGCTGCGAAGGCTCGCTCTTCTTGTAACCCTTTCAGGGGCAAACCAGCCTCTGGGTTCGACCCGCTGGAGGCACGAAAACTCGGCGATCCCGAGGGTGCGATTGACAATCCGCTGAGTGCGAGTTTGGGTAACAATCCTCCGCTAATCTGTCGACCAGAAGGGGTCGGCTCCCGCGATGCGGCAAGTGTTGGGGAGGAGCGACCAACTCGGCGCGTGGCCTTCCGCCAGGAATCGTGTGCTCCGATACTCTGGACCCGTCTTGGATCGCGTCCTGGAGGTCGCAGGGGCCCGTGTTAGACTCTGGCCCGTTATCCGGGAGAGATCCATGGACGATATCGAGGACCGGTTGCGTGCCTACCTGGCCGACAATTGCCTTCACCTTCCCCCCGCGCAGATCCCCACGGAACAACCGTTGCTCACCAGCGGCCTGGTGGATTCTTTCCATCTTGTCGACCTCGCACTTTTCGTCGAATCCGAATTCGGAGTGCGGATCGACGACACCGAGCTCAATCCAGGCACCTTCGACACCTTGAACCAGCTCGCTCAGCTCATTCGCATGCGCCGACCATGATGCGCACAGAGAGAAACATCGCCCAGGTCCTTTTCCGCCGTTACCTCGAAGACCCGGAAGAGATCGCCTTAGTTCTCCATTTTCGCGGGGGCGATACCTTGATTACGGTCAGGCAGCTTTTTGAGGGTGCGGCTGGGCACGCCCTCAGGTACCGCGCAGCTGGGATCCACCCCGGGGAGGTAGTCGTCGATCTCCTGCCGCCCGGGGAAGATCTCCTCTACTCCTTTTTCGGTGCTACGCTGATCGGTGCGATTCCAAGCATCCTCCCCTTCCTGACCGAAAAGCTCGACCCCAACCGCTACCGAGAGAGCCTTGACAGCCTAGTCGCGATCACCCGCCCAGCGGCCTTGATCGCGGAATCGGATTTCGCCGCGGTTTTGCGAGCCCACCTCGCCCACGCGGAAAGAGTGAAGGCGATTCTCGACCCAGGTACCCACCTCGAGGGTGCGGAAATCCCCGAACCCAGTTCATGGGAGGGCCTGAAGGCGGAGGGGAGCTCGGTTGCCCTCTTGCAGCACTCGTCGGGGACCACCGGGCTGCAAAAGGGGGTGGCCCTCTCGCATGCAGCCGTGCTGCGCCAGCTTGCGGCCTACCTTCCAGCCCTCGAGTTCTCCACCCAGGACGTGATCGTGAGCTGGCTCCCCCTCTACCACGATATGGGGCTGATTGCCGGATTCCTGCTTCCCATACTGGCGGGCGCGAAACTTGTTATGCTTTCGCCGTTCGAATGGGTGCGCGCGCCATGGCTGCTCCTGCAGGCCGTGAGCAGCTACCACGGTACACTTTCGTGGCTACCGAACTTTGCATACAACTTCAGCGCCGCGCGGATCCCGGATCGCGAGCTGGCAGGGGTCGATCTCTCATCTTGGAGGGCCGTCATCAATTGCAGCGAGCCGATGGCCGCCGAAAGCCATCGCATGTTCACGAATCGTTTTCGCGCTTGGGGGCTACGCGAAAACGCCCTGGCCACCTGCTACGCAATGGCCGAGAATGTGTTTGCCGTCAGCCAGGGCGGAATTGGGGAGGCCGTTCGGATTGATCGCGTGGATGGAGAGGTCCTCGCACGTCAAGCTCTGGCGCGGCCGGCTGAATCTAGTTCGGCACGTGTGGTCGAAGTCGTATCGGCCGGCCCCCCGCTTCGCAATTGCGAGTTGAGGGTCGTCGACCCGGATGGGTCTCCCCGCCCCGACCGCGAGGTGGGGGAACTCGTGCTGCACAGCGACTGCATGCTGGACGGGTATTTCAACCGTCCGGATGCCACCGCCGAAGCCCTGCGCGATGGCTGGTACCGGACCGGGGACTTGGGCTATCTGGCGGAGGGCGAGGTGTTCATCACCGGGCGCAAGAAGGACCTAATGATCGTGGGGGGGAAGAACATCTTCCCGCAGGATATCGAGGCCCTGATCAACCAAGTGCCTGGCGTCCATCCCGGCAGAGTGGTCGTGTTTGGGATCTTCAACCCGGCCCTCGGTACCGAAGAAGTTGCCGCCGTCGTGGAAACCGATCCGCGATCGCGCGGCGATCCGGCCCGCCTCTCTCTGGCCATCCGCGAAACGGTCGCCACAGGCTCAGAGGTGACCCTGGGACCCCTCAAGCTGGTCGATGAGCGCTGGCTCGTGAAGACCAGCAGTGGCAAGATCGCGCGGGGTGCCAATCGAGACAAACTTCTCGCCGAAGAGAGTTGAGAGGGGCGGCCCCGGTATTTCGTGTCCCCCAATCTCCCTTGAGGCCTGTCGAATGGGAGCGCCCCCTCCGGCCAGTACGAGACGATCGAGATCTTGGTGGGGACCGAGACGGCGTCAATCTCGAAAAGGGCAGTAGGTCATCCAGGCATTTGGAACCTGCTCAACTGGTCTCGGCGAGGACTCCCCGCTGTCGAGACTGGACGTGTGCCCCCGGAACCTATCCCCCCATCAAGCCCCACCCCTTCGCCGACCGTTCAGCCGGCAGGGACAAGAGCATCCCCTTTGCCCCCCCAAGCGGGAGGAATCCGTCATTGAGGCACTTATGGGGACAGCGAATCGCCGACTGCCCGCCGAACTGCATCGAGCGCCTCCAGACCCGTAAGGCGATGGCGCTCCAGGCCGTCATCGTTCAGATAGATGTCGCCGAGGTGTTTATCTATCGGCTTGGTGTAGAGATCGTGGTTCGGTTGGTCCTTGACGGAAGCCCAGAAATTCCAAAGAGGAACCTTGTCTTGGAGGGCCAGGACCGCCATATCCCGGTTAAGGTGATCGTCAAGCTCGCGATCGTCGGCTTTGGTGGCAAGGATGGGCACCACCCCGTGACCAAGAAGGTCTTTGAGGATCGTGCGCAGGTAATCGATATTTCGCGACTCGTAGTGCGTTCCCACCATGATGAGTACAAAGGAGGGCCTGTGAACTCGCAGCTCGCAGTCCACAGGGGTTTCGCTCGGGTTACAGCCGTATTTGCCTTCGGTCCACTGATCCCACAGCAACGCGCCAGCCGTCGTTCCACTCCTGGAGGTCGGGCTCTCGCGATTGAATGAGCCGATAAAATAGCCGACCGTCTCCTGCAGCGCAGGGGCTAGCCGAGAGACCTGGGTCGGGTCCGTGTCGTAGACCCCCATGAAGACATCCGGGGTACTCTGGCAGTCGCCAAAAACCGAGAAAGCATGCGGATCATTGCCAAGCGCTTGGCCCTGCTGGAACAGCGCCTTCATGGCCTCAGGCACTCCTGGCACAATTGGCCATGTCTCCCAATCATCCGCATTCAAAGGCCCAGCGGTCTGAGTCGGATCCTGCACAGCCTGGGCCGGTGAAAGGGGAGTAGCCGGTCCAGGAACAGAGGTGGAAACGGCTGTGGGGGCGGATGTCACCGCGGGCACAATGGCTACCGGGCCGGGTGTGGTCGCAGGGCTTTCGACCCCTTGGCAGGAACTCAGGGCCAGGGTGGCGAGCCCCAGAAGCAGGGAAAGTCTATTTGCTGTACCCACAGACGAGCCAGTCTCCGCCGACCAAGCTCACATGATAGGTGCGCAGGCTCAAGTCGAAGCTCTGGACCTCATTTCCGTAGGTGGCTTCAATGCTGCCTGTGCAATGGACCAGCGCGGTACCCCCGTCGACGCCTGTCTGCTTGCAGGAAACACCCTTGAGATCCGCGGTCACAAGGCCGAACGAATCATATTCCACCAAGGCGCTCTGCTCGTAGGAAGGACAGGTCAGGGCCGAGTAGCGCGCCTCGTCTCTCTTCACAAGAGCCTGGAGAAGCTCCTCCACAGCACGACCGGACGCATCCTTTGACGCAGCGCAGGCGCTGAGAAAGAGTAGGAGAGAAACCACAAGAACAAATAGGGATCGTCGACTCATGAGTCCATCCCAGCGGCCAATCGGGCGCAATTTTACCATTCCGACCGGAAGAAGGACCATTGCCTGACCAATTGCTCTCCTCTCACCCGCGTTGCGCCCTTCTTTAACAGGCATGAAACCGTCTAGGCAGCCAAGCCTCAGCCCCGTATCCACGATGATAGACTGGTGTCCTCGACCTGCTGGGTTCCGTTCCCGCCAGGTCGCCCGTCTCCCCATGGAATCCCAGCGACATGAGGCAGATCTCAATCACCGCCGGGTCCTCGCACGCGGGCGCCGGCTCACAGGCGAGTGCGTGCGCTCCTCACGGTGAGAAGCACCCGCCCTCCCCTTGGCACGATCACCCCGACGAGACGAGAGGTCGTTCCTTCGCTACCCGCTCTGCTTCCCGGATTCTCCCGTTGAGCACAAGTATGTTCCAACCCGGGCCCGGTATCCGTCCCCCCCGCGATGTTGCCAATCCTTTGCGGCAATAGCAAATCGGATCCTGATCCCCTCGGCCGCGGAAAAGGGTTGACCCTGGCCAGGGCTCGATTCGTGGAGATCCTTGCCCCCACCAGGGGACAAGCGCGATTCCAGGAGAAGTCTAGAATATGTTCAGTTGCTGCCCGTTGCCTGGAGACCCCAGCTCAGAATGTCCACCTTCTGAGACGATTTTCCCTGTCTCTTGAGCCGGACGGCTCTGGGCAACCGCCGGGCTCACCGGCGCCAGAAACCCGAGCCGGTAGTCAGTGAGAGACGCGCTTCCGTACTCAAGTGCGAGGCAGCAACACTCAAAAGCAAGAGGAGGAATTGGGCATGCTGCGCATCATCACGGACAGCACGTGCAATCTTCCCCCAGAATATCTCAAGCTTCACGGTGTTCGCGTGGCGCCAATCAGCATCCAGTTCGGCAACGAAGCCTTCGACGAAGGGCTGACCATCGACCGGGACACCTTCTATCGGAAGATCGAGGAACTCGGGATCATTCCGACCACATCGCAGCCTTCCCCGGGTTGGTTCTCTCGGTACTATCAGGAGGCGGCCAGCGAAGGGAACCCCATTCTGGTGGTGACGATAACCTCCAAGCACAGCGGCACGTATCAGTCGGCCGTCTTGGCCAAGACCTTTGTCCCTGGCGCCGACGTGGAGGTCTTTGATTCGGCCAGCATCTCCCTGGGCACCGGCATGCAGATCCTCGAGGCCGTTCGGTCGGCCGAGGCCGGGGAGGATCGTTCCTCGATCCTGCGGAGGCTGGAGGCCATCCGCGCCGGAACCTTCCTCTACCTGACCCCCTCCACACTCAAATACCTCCAGATGAGCGGCCGGGTGGGAAAGCTACAAGGGGCGATCGCGTCACTGCTGAACGTCAAGCCGATCATTGCGGTGAAAGACGGAACACTCGAGGCGGTCGAGAATGTTCGCACGCGGGCCAAAGCCATTGACAGACTGATCAGCCTGGCAGAGGAGTCCGTGGGACGCGAGAATCCCGTTCAACTGGCCGTGATCCACGCCCTTGTCCCCGACGAAGCCGAGGACTTGCTTGGGCGGGCAAAGGCTCGCCTCAACGTCAAGGAAGCTTTCACGGCAGACCTGGCCCAGTCGCTGGCGGTGCACGGCGGGCCAGGGATTATCGGATTGGTCGTCCGCCGAGCATAGGACGGGTGCGCCTGTCCTCCGGACCCCTTCGGCCCGTTGGCGGGCATCTGCGATGGCGCGAATTTGGGGCCGTTCGCCCGCGAGGATTTCAAAGGCCCAACTTCCGCCGCCTCTCCCTCGGCCCCTCAGACCAAGTTCGCCCGGAACCAGGAGATCATCCTCTTCCAGGCGTCTGTCGCGGCACTGGGGTTGTATGCCTCCGGACGGGTATCGTTGAAGAAGGCGTGGCCGGCTCCTGGATAAACATGCATTTCGTGTACAACCCGGGCCTTCTGGAGGGCTGCCTCAAAATCCCGGAGTGCGCTGAGCGGGATGCCATGATCCTCCTCCCCATAGAGACCAAGGACGGGCGAGGCAATCCTGGCCGTGTCCTCCTCCGAAAGCGGTCGACCATAGAAGGACACGGTTGCACCGACCAGCTTCGAGCTTGCCGCCGTGGAGAGAGCAAGCCCCCCGCCCATGCACCAGCCCACCGTTCCGACCTTCCTCGGCCTAACCCGATCCATTTCAGTCAGAAATCGCGCCGCCGCGTCGATTTCGGCCACCGCTCGATCTCGATCCAGGCTCATCGCGAGCTTGCGCGCCTCATCGGGCTCCTTGGAGGCCTTCCCGTGATACAGGTCAGGGGCGAGGACAATGAAGCCCTCGCGCGCGAGACGCTCCGCAACATCCTTGATATGAGGGACCAGGCCCCACCATTCCTGAATGATCACCAAACCGGGATGCTCCCCATCGTCAGTTGGCTCCGTCAGGTAACCCGGCGTGGTGTGGGAATTGCTCTTGAATTCAATCATTCTCGCACGTACTTCCACCATGTTATCGCCTCTCCTTTGCGGTTCCACTACTTTGCCGTGTGCCGGCACCACTTCGCGGACGGTCTGTTCCGACCCCCGGTGCCGTTCCCGCGCAGAGTATACCAATGTAATTGTCTGATTCCATGGGGAGGCCCAACCTCTCGCGGGCTCGCCGAGCCTTCTGCTTGAAAACTACCCGAATCTCCGTGAAGGAGCTTGAGGAGTCACCGGCGGAAACAGTCGACTTGTTCAGATTTCGCAAGTTGCCTGGAGCCCCGGGAGAATGTAGAATCGAAGTGGCGAAAGGGAATCGCCCCAGGTCGGGCAACTGGAATACCTCTGCAGAAGTGCGTTGCGCAACTCGATCAGGACTTAATCCTCAGAATTGGTCTCATGCGGAGGGATTCCCATGCAACCCGCCGAACGCCGAGGGTCGACTGCCCTCTCTTTTGGGTTGGGCTGCCTGGGGGCCTTGATCGCCCTCGGGCTACTCCTCGCTTTGGCCTGGCTTCTGCCCCTGAGCCAAAGTAGTGTCTACAAGCTCGTCACTCTGGTCATCGTGACGCTGCTGTCCTTCGTCGCCGGCGGATATGTGAGCGGCCGCCTCGCTGGGCGCGATCGCGTCCGCTATGGGCTGGCACTTGGGCTGGTCCTGGGGATCGTGGATTTCGTCTACGTTCTGGGTCCCAGTTTGATTCTGATTGTGGCCATTCCCTGCTCGGGATTCGCGGGCGCCCTGGGCGGCTGGCTCGCGGAACGCTGGCCTAAGGAGGTGAGAGCCTAGCGCGCTGCGACCACAACGATGGGCTGAGCGGCTGGATGAGGTCAGCCCTCCCTGGGGAATCCCGTCCAATTGGCCGAAACGCCCAAAACGAGTCTGGACTCTGGATGCCAATAGCGAGGGAGGGGCCATCCAACCTTACTGTTCCAACCCAGCTCCCTGGAATTGTCAACCGCTCAACAGATCGGACCCTTGGAACTTTCGCTCCCCGATACCCCTCCTCCATTCCCAAGTGCGGTTGTCTCCCCTAGAGGCTGGGCCCCGGGAAGTTGCGCTCGGCTTGGCGTGGCCTCTCCGTGTGGCATCGACCTACTTCTCGGTTCCACCGTTCGGCCGATGGCGAGGCAGTGCCTTTTATCCCCGTAGCAACCTGCTCGTTGAAGTTGGGGCCTCCGCCTGTGCCCCCGGCATGTTGCGTCCCCTGTGCGGGCTGGGCTTGCGGGGGCCAAAGACAACACTGAGCGTTTCCGAATCTGGCATCGAAAATCGATTCTCCGCAAGTTCCGTGCATCCAAAACCCTTTAGGAGGGCCGCCCAATGAAGCATACAGAAGGTTCGTTCACGGGCATGGGTGGAATGAGGCTCTACTACCAGGGCTGGCTCCCAGACGGGCCCTTGCGGGCCGCCCTGTGCATCGTGCATGGCGTTGGGGAGCACAGCGACCGCTACGGAAACGTGGTCAGTTACTTCGTGCCGCGTGGTCATGCGGTCTATGCCTTCGATTTGCGCGGACACGGCCGATCGCCAGGCCAGCGCGGGCATATCAATTCCTGGGCCGAGTACCGAGAGGATACGCATGCATTTATGGAATTGGTCAGAGGGCGAGAGCCCAAGGCAAGCCTGTTCCAGTGGGGACACAGTATGGGCTCACTGATCTCCATGGACTACGCCCTGCACTATCCGGAGGGCTTGCGGGGGGTCGTGATCAGTGGCTCGGCGCTCGAACCGGTGGCTAGCCCCGCCCTGATCGCGGTTGCCAAGGTGCTCTCGCGCCTCTGGCCAACGTTTGGCCTGACCACGGGCCTGGAGGTTGAGGCTATCTCACGCGATCCGGCGGTGGTCAAGGCCTACCAGGAGGACCCCTGGGTCCACGCGAAGTCGTCCCCTCGTTGGGGCACGGAATTCCTGAACACCATCGAGTGGATCAAGGCTCACCTGCAGGATTGGCGCGTGCCGGTCATCATCCTGCACGGCGGCGGGGATCGGATCGTTTCCTCCCACGGCAGCCAGGTCTTTTTCGATGCCCTGCCCATTGCCGACAAAGAGCTGCACATTTATGACCAGGGCTACCACGAGCCGCACAATGACATTGAGCATGAGAAGGTGTTCGCGGACGTTGAAACCTGGCTGAAGAAACACGTCTGAAGGAGAATCCCCATCGGGCTCTGCCGCTAAGCGACTCGCGTGTAGACCCCGCCGGCTGCGCTGATCCGCGACGGGCGGGGTCGTTTCATTCCCCTCGCCCTGGCAACGGGTGCGGCCCGGCAGTCTCCGACGCTACCCGGCCACTCAGGCGACGTGCCTCGGCCCCCCGCCGACCTGTGAGAGAATCAGATCCTTGAGCTGAGAGGACCATGCCGGATCTGCGCGTACTCATTCTGAGCAAGGACACGCTTTCGCGAGCCGCCTTGGCTGCGCTTCTGGGAGGGGCTCCTGGAATCGAGGTCGTGGCCCAACTACCGCCTGGAGACAATCCGGCCGATCAAGCCGCCCTGTTTCATCCCGATGTCATTCTGCTCGAGATGGGTCCCGAGACTTCCGACTCGCAGGAACTTATCACCACGTTGCAAGAGGTAGCCCCGGTCGTTGCCCTCCTTTCCGGGCCGGAGAACTTCGCTGCCAGCTGGGAGGCTGGCGCTCGCGGACACCTGCTTCGGGACATCAGCCCTCACGCTGTGACCTCGGCACTCGTGGCCGCTGCCAACGGCAACCTAGTCCTGGATCCCGGGTTGGCCGACCAGATAGCTTCCCGCGTCGTACCGGACGGATCCTCTTCTCTCGATCCCCTCTCCCCGCGTGAACGAGAGGTTCTCCTGCTCATGGCCGAGGGTCTTTCCAACAAGGCCATCGCCAGCCAGCTCTCGATCAGCGAGCACACGGTGAAGTTCCACGTAAATGCGATCCTGCGCAAACTCGGAGCCCAGAGCCGCACAGAAGCAGTAATCGTTGCCGCTCGATCCGGGCTGATCCCCATCTGACCTAACTGAAAGTCTAGGGCTCAACTGATCGGGTGGAGGATGTCCTCGACCCGATCCGAGGCGTATGCTCGACGTCAGATGGAATTGGAGTCCGATGGATGGGAGGCGGAACATGGCAATGAATCTCAGGGGCTTCTCCGATGAACTGGCCGGGCTCGTCGCACGAGCTTCGCCCAGCATTGTACGCGTGGACGGGCGCCCGCGACTGTCAGCGAGTGGAATCGTCTTCTCCAACGATGGAGTGGTTGTCACCGCCCACCACGTGCTTGAGCGAGAGGAGGATATTCAGGTTGGTCTGGCCGACGGAAAGGTGGTTGGCGCGAAATTGATTGGACGGGATCCGGCGATTGACCTGGCTGCACTTCGGCTGGAGGGCGGGGCTGTTGCTGCGGGAACATGGGCGGCCATGTCCAGCTTGCGCGTCGGCCACCTTGTCCTTGCCGTCGGGCGGCCGGGCAAGTCCGTGTTTGCCACGCTCGGAGTTGTAAGCTCACTGGAAGAGAGCTGGAGGACGCCGGCCGGAGGCCGCCTGAGCGCCTACCTGCAAACCGATGTTGTCATGTACCCGGGATTCTCGGGTGGGGCTTTGGTGGACGCAGAGGGTAACCTCGTGGGCATGAACACTTCGGGAATTATGCGCGGCGCAAGCCTCACCATCCCTGCCGACACGATCAAGCAGATCATGGAGATGCTGCTTCAGCACGGCCGGGTTCGGAGAGGCTTCCTGGGGCTGACCGCCCAGCCGGCTCACCTGCCCCGGCCCATGGCCGAGAAGCTTGGCCAAGACATTGGCCTGCTCTTGATCTCGGTCGAGCCTGGGGGGCCCGCGGATCAGGCGGGGCTCATGCTGGGAGATACGCTCGTGGAAGTAGGCAGCCTGCGGGTGCGTCACTTGGACGACCTAATGGCCGCCCTTGGCCCGGAGACCGTCGGCCAGAGAGTCCGAGCCCGCTTGATCCGAGGCGGACAGGAGCGGGAGCTCGAGGTCACCATCGGGGAGAGAAAATAGGTCTTTCCCTGTCTCGATCGGAGAGAATGGCTGTGCTTCGGGAGCTTAACGTTGAATTCGCAGATGTGGTCCGGGCTGCCCGGCAGAGTTTGCGCTGGGTCCAGAACGGGAAGCGCGGGCTGGGCACCGCGGTGGCGATCTCGCCTCAGGGTTGGCTTCTGACCAACGCTCACGTTGTGTCGGGCTCGACCAAGGTCCAAATCGGAAGCGAGGGCGAGGAGGCAATAGAGGCCAGCGTCGTGACCCAGGACGAGAAAGAGGATCTTGCACTGCTAAGGACCGATGGCCATGCAACCCTCGTCCCCCTCCCGCTCGGTGATTCGCGGTCGCTTCGAGCGGGGGATTGGGTCATCGCCTTGGGCCATCCTTGGGGAGGCCGGACAGCCGTAACCTGCGGCTCGTTGATCGGCTTGGAAAACGGTTTCCCCGAGGGAGGGCGGAAGGAACATGAGTACTTGGTGGCTGCCATTCGCATGCGACCCGGGTATTCGGGAGGCCCGCTGATTGACGCTGGCGGGAATCTCGTTGGCTTGAACGTAATGATCACCGGTCCGGACGTAGGCGTGGCCATCCCCAGCCACGTGGTGCGCGATTTCTTGCGCCGCGTGATGGGCAACAGCAAAGACCTCGCTTGACGTGGGTTGCGGCCATGGTGGACTCTGACCGGCACCGGGCTGGAAGGGAGCCCCAGCCACCCCATCGCCATGCCCGATGTCGTTGGTTTTTGCCTCGAATGGAGACGATTGTCGACCGCCGTTCTCGGCTGGTCGCACTTCAGGCTTCTTGACCCTGCCAGCCCCACAAGATAGAATGGGCTCGTCTCCTGAGGCGAGGTAGCTCAACGGCAGAGCAGGGGACTCATAAGCCCTTGGTTGTGGGTTCAATCCCCACCCTCGCCACTCGAATCCGCCCTATCGGGCGGTTTTTGTTTCTCACGACTGCGCGGAAGACGAGAACGGTGAGGACGTTTCCAGCGGGGGGCGCCCATTCACGGGGTGGCGTAGCTTGTTCTTGTCCAGATCAAAGGGTTCGGACCAACCTCGCGATGGGAGAATGACCATGCGCCTGGAACTCGGCAATCTGCAATTCTTGAGGACTGGCTTAGTTGAAATGCCAAGCCTCTGCCGGACTGCCTTTGCTTATGGCGTCTGCTCCCTCGAGAACTCCGGCTTCTTGGTTCCTACCAGTCGCTGCCTGGCCAGAGCTTCTACTTCACGCCTGTGGGTACCATCGCAAAGAGGCCTGTTGGAGGAATGGCCGCAATTGCACAGGGTTACCCGGTTGCGCGTCTCAAACGGTTGAGCATCGGACCGCTCAACCGGAATCCCCCCCGCCACCCAAAGCGGACCCGCGATGGCTCCAGAGGAGGTGATCTCGGTCGTGTCGGCAACCTCTTGAGGCAGGTCGGGCTCGATGTCCGCTTCGCCTGCCTCAACATGGTAAGTCAGCGCGCCGGACGGGCAGCGTTCGATCATGGACATGGCCAATGAACGGGTCTGCGTGTCGTCGCAATCTGCCAGGCATTGCGCCAGAGTTGCCTTGCGCATTTCACAGAAGCCCGAGTCCATACATAGGGTCGGATCCTTCTTCACCACCAACCGCGGGTCATTCTGGAGAACGGCCTGGCGCTCGGCAGTGATTCGCGTGTCAGCGGACTCGGTCCCATCAAAGTCGATCTGGATGTGGGTTCCATCACAAAATGGCCTGTGACCGGACCGCCCACAACGGCAGAGGGCGTATTCGCCCAGGGGCGTCTCAATCCTATCTTCCTTCTTCCATGTCAAGGGTTCGCCATATTCGGAAACCACCTGGGTTTTGCGCACCAGCGGCACCCCGCCCTTGACCAGATAGGGTCCATTCTTGATGATCACGATCCGCGTGCTGTCAGTGGCTCTGGCCATTCACTGTACCTCGAGCTCCTCTCCTGTTCCTGTCTGGGATCGCGTTGAGGCGATTGAAAAGGGGTCATGGTGCGCCTCATCGAGCACCCGCCCGACATTGCCTTGTCACCTGCTCCCTCTGAGCGCAAAGCCTGGGCTGGGAAAGGAAACAGCCATGCCAGGAAGAACCTGGTGGAGCGCCGCGGCTGGGCCGCGCCGAGTCCAAGGCATTCCTTCGCCTCTTGCAAAGTAGAAATCCCTCGTTCGCAAGCCGATTGTACTCTGGAAGGGGCCGTTGCTAAGCCGAATAGGCCGCCTCTCGGGCCTGGGCGCCTCTCCATAAGGTACCCCGCGCGGGCCTTTTCCGAGATTGTTGCACTTCAAGGCCTGGAGATCATTCCTCGCGCGGGTCCGTATCCTTGACCTGCCAGTGGGAACGCGGTTCTCGCCGGTCTGTCAATAGACCGGATCGGTCGCGGGGAGCTTGATCTCCTCCCTGCCGTATTTGGGATGGTGCTGGAGGTTTCAGAGCCGAGGGCCATGGGATCGCGTGCAGTTGGTTCCAGCTGCAAATCCGAGGCACGCAAGCCCCGAGACGCGGAGCGCAATCCCCCGTGTCGACCAGGTGTCTTTGAGAGGATTTCAGCGAACTCGGGGATGTCTCCTGCCTGGCCTTGTTGTCCACGGGTAACCTGGCCCGTTTTCGGCATCCGCCCAGGATCTGGCTGCGGACTGCCCGCCTGCGATCCCAGCCGCATTGCGCGGAGAGGGAACGGATGCTGAGCACCGGCGAAAACTATCGGATTCTCGGGGTTTTCCCGCGCGGACGGCTCTCCTTACCCTTGTTCCTCTGACCGTCGTGTCGTTACGCTGGCCATGACAGCCGATCTGGGCAGGCCAGTCCCCTTCGCGGATTCGGAATTGGTTGGCGCAGACGGCCAGCGCACCTGTGTCTGCTGTGAAGTCCGCAGCGATCCTCCTGCTATCGGCCATCCTGGAGTGCAAGAAACCAAGTCGGCTCTGGCCAGCGGTTAGGCATCAACCCATGGAGATCGCGGGTCCTCTTTCGCGGCTCTTGGATGACTGGATTGCGGACTTTATCAAGGATGTTTTGCCAGGAATGCTGCTAACGCTGCGTTAAACTTCTTCGGCTGGTCGAGGGGGGTGGCATGATGAGCATCCGTGATCACGACCAGCTCGGCATCTGGCATCAACTTGACATAGGCTTCCTTCGCAGCCACCGGCGAATAATCTTGGTCTGCGGAAATGACAAGCGCCGGGCATTGGATCGAACCCAGCCGGTTCGTCACATTCCAATTTGCCATGGCCAGCAGAGTCTCGATGTACGCCTGCGGATCGTTCTCGGCCCAGCGTTCGACAAAAGTCTTGCGCAGGGGCTCTTGTTCCGCTTTGGGAAACAGTTGCCCGCTGAGCGCCTCGCCCATGGCACGCATGCCCTTCTGCCGCACGATCCCGATCCGGGTCTCGATTTCCTTCTTGGCATCGGCGGAGGGCCCCACCATCGCCGGCCCGCTGTTGACGACTACCACGTTTTTGACCATCTCGGGTGCGTCAAGGGCGAGTTGAAGCGCGATACCCCCGCCCAGCGATATCCCCACTACCGATGCGGATTTTAGGCCCAATGCTTTCATGAGGCCGGATGTGTCGGCGGAAAACATACGCATGCCATAGGGCCCCGCGGGCTTGTCGGATCGCCCGTGGCCGCGAAGGTCAAAGGTGACTACTCGATGGGCACCCGAAAACTCTGGAACCTGAAACTCCCAGTCTCGCGTGCTGGATCCCAGTCCGTGGATGAACACTAGGGGTTGACCGGCGCCGTTCTCCTCGTAGTACAGTTGGATGGCATTGGCAAGAATCCGGGGCATGGCTTTACTCTCCTAGGGCAATAGGTTGAACGCGAGCGAGTGCAGCTGATCGCGACCCAATCCTCCTACGACTTTCGCAGGAACGGAGATGAGCTTTCCGCCCCTCTTAGGTGTGCGATTGAACAAACTGTCCGATTTCCTCAACAGCCTTCTCGGCCTCCGGCAAGAAGGGGGCGAAGTACTGCCAGACATGCCACATGCCTGGGTACACGCGCAAAGTTGCGTCCACCCCCGCTTGAACAGCCTTGGCGGCAAGCTTCTCGGCGTCCTCCAGCAGGATTTCGTCCCCGCCCACCTGGATCAGAAGCGGGGGAAGACCGATCAGGTCTGCGTATAAGGGGGAAATGAGCGGGTCGTGAGGATCCTGCCCGGCCAAGTATGACTCATGGAAGAAACTCATTGAGGGAAGATTAAGGACGACGTCCTTGCGGACATTCCGTGCGGACGCATCCCGCTTTGCGGCGAGATCGGTCACGGGGGACAGGCAAATCCCGGCGGCGGGGAGCGGAAGGCCGCTGCCTTTGAGGGCAAGGAGCGTGACGAGGGTCAGGTTGCCGCCCGCCGAATCTCCGATCAGGACAATTCTCCTGGGTGGCACACCGCTATCGATCAATGAACGGTAGGCCCCTACGCAGTCCTCCAGGGCCGCGGGGTACGGATGCTCAGGGGCCAACCGATAATCTACAGCCATGGCCCGTGCCTTGGTGGCCCGCGTGAGCTGAGCGACAAAAAGATCGTGAAATCGCGTCCAACCGTAGACCCAACCGCCACCGTGAAAATACAATAGCACGCGCTCAGATCCCGCTTGCGGAGAGGTGATCCATCGGGCGGGAACTTTGCCGGCCGATTCGGGCTTGATGACCGTTCCCCGCAGAGGTCGAATCAGACCCGCTCCGAAAGACGCAGACTGCCGTCGCTTCGCCAGGGTCCGCTTCGATACCTCACCGCTCGACCCGATACGGATTATGAAACGAAATAGAGGTGCCTGGATGCTCACCCAGCGAGTATAGCATCCTCCTCTCCCAGGACTGCCGCTTCGGATGGAGTCTGGGCACGAGCCGTGGGAACCTGTGGTTTGGCCAAGCCGGAGGGAGCTAAAGACAAACAGTGCGCTTCCGTTTTTTTTTTTTTTTCGGGGAAAGGGGCTCCAAGTCCAGCACGATCACGGAGCCTTGGGAGGAATCGCCAGCTTCAGGTTCTTTTCCCAGAAGTGAAGTCTAAATGGAGATACCTCCGGTTTGAACGATCAGCGGACTTCGCCCAATTTGAGCCACCGACTCATTCGATCAGCGTTCACCGCAAGGAGCGAAGGAGGAATCGGTGGACTTGGCTTGATTGTTCAGGCTAGTGGCATGGAGTCCGAAGGGGCGAGTATCGAGTTCGGGTATTTAATCGTTCTCTCTCGTGCCAGGCCGATCCATGACTGCACGCTAGAAGCCGAGTCTGCCACCCCTGAGAACGATCTCCGCTTGCGCCAGCTCGTGAAGATCCTCCGCGGTATGGCTGCTGAAAATCGTCGAGGTGGGACCCTGAGGGAGCAGATCCTTCAAGTCCTTCAGCAGGTCTCGGCGGGTCGCTTCATCCAGGGAGCGGAATGGCTCATCCAACAGGAGCAGTTCCGGTTCCAGGACGAAGGCTCGCGCCAGTGCCACCCGCTGGGCCTCGCCGCCTGAAAGCTTCAGGGCGGGACGTTCGCGCAGATGCTCAATTCGCAGCCGGCTCAGCCACTCGTCCACACGCCGATGGATCTCGTGCTTCGGGAGGTGGCGGAACCGCAAGCCCAAAGAAACGTTGTCAAACACCGACCGATCCAGCAAGAGGGCATCCTGCATGACCAGACCGATGCGGCGCCGGTAGGCGACTTCGCCCTGGCTGCCCACCGGCTTTCCGTCAAACCAGATGTCCCCCCGTTCCGGCTTGAGCAGGCGCGCCAGCACCAACAGCAGTGTGGTTTTTCCAGCCGCATTTGGCCCGACCAATGCGGTTACCTGACCGCGCTCGACCGTGAGAGCCTCAATCTGCAAGACGACCTTTCCGTCGCGCCGCACGAGAAGATCGCGGATTCCCACGATCGCGCTCACCGCTTTCCCCTTTGCTGGACCGCGGTGAGGGCGTAGTTCACGAGAAATGTGATGACCAGCAGCAGGATCCCCAGACCGATGGCGGTCCCAAATTGGCCCATGTCCGTTTCCAGGACGATGGCAGTGGTCAAAACGCGCGTGTGGTGGAGTATGTTTCCCCCGACCATCATGGAGGCCCCCACTTCCGAGATGACGGACCCAAACCCCGCCATCAGCGCGGCCAGCAGCGGCAGGCGAGCCTCCCGCCACAGGGCCGCCACCATCTGCAGCCGGGAAGCTCCCAGGCCTAGCAATTGCAGTTTCAAGCGAGGGTCCAGCGCCTGAAGCGCAGCGGAGGTCAAGCCAATCACGACGGGGGTTGCAATTGCCGTCTGAGCGATCACAATGGCACCCGGCGTGTAGATCAGATCCAGAGACCCGAGCGGGCCGGAGCGCCATAGGAGCATGGCGACGATCAAGCCTACCACCACCGGAGGCACGCCCATTCCCGTGTTCACCAGACTCAAGAGGAGGCTGCGCCCGTGGAATCGGCCCAGCCCGAGCAAGGTGCCCAAGGGGAGACCGAGGCCCAGGCTGATGGCGGTTGCCAGCCCGGAGACTTCCAGGGAGAGCCGCGCAATCTCGAGGACCCCAGTGAGGTTCATGATGCAAGAGGCGGCTCAGCGGGCCGCCCCCGAGGAATTACTTCAAACCCAAATCCGCGTCGGTTTTTCCGGCGTCCGGCACGAACAGCTGTTGGCCATATTTGTCCACGCCAAAGCTGCCAATCAAATCCTGTCCCTTCTTGGAGGTAACGTAATTAGCAAAGGCAATGGCACCCTGGTTGTTCACCTTGGGCCATTTCTGGGGACTGACCACGATCACGTGATAGACGTTGAGAAGTGAATTCCCACCCTGGACCAGAATGTCCAGTTGGAAGCTGGATTTGTTCGCGAGGTACGTGGCACGGTCGGACAACGTGTAGGCGGCCTTTTGGGAGGTGATGGTGAGGGTCGCGCCCATCCCCTGCCCGGTCTGGATGTACCAGGACTGGTGGCTGGGATCGATCAAGGCTTGCTTCCACAAGCTGAGTTCCTTCGCATTCGTCCCCGAGGCATCGCCGCGCGAGATGAAGGGCGCTCCTGCCGCCGCGATCTTCTTGAAAGCATCGAGGATCCCCAGGTTTCGCACCCCGGCCGGATCGCTGGACGGGCCCACCAGGATGAAGTCATTGTGCGCAACCAGAAGGCGCTCCGAGCCGTAGCCTCCAGCCATATAGGTCTTTTCGGCATCCGGCGAGTGCACGAGCAGGACGTCCGCATTGCCTTGCTGCCCCATGGTGAGAGCCTGACCACTCCCCACCGCCACCACCTTCACCTGATAGCCGGTCTGCTGCTCGAAGGCCGGGATCAGCACGTCCAACAAACCCGAGTCCTGCGTGCTGGTCGTGGTGGCCAGGATGAGGCTCGGGTTGCTGGGCTTGGAGCTGCAGGCGGAGAGGACCAGCGAGGCCGAGAGCAGCACAGCCATACCGAGAGTCGAGGAAGCAAAATGTTTCATCGAAGTACTCCTTAGAGTGGGATGCGTTCGCCGGTGCGCGCGGTTTCATAGCCGCTCAAAGCTTCCATACTGCGGCGGAATTGTTGGGTCTGCAAAGCTTCAAGCACTGGGCTCAGGAGTTCACTCCGTTCTCTCGGGAATACCAGGTCAAATCTTTCCTGGAAGAGGGGCAGAAACTCAAGTCCATGGCCCCGGGCGGCAGCCTGGAGGCCCAGGGCCGCGTCCGCCTCGCCTCGCTGGACGGCCAGGGCACTTTCCGTGTGCGTGCGAACGGGACGGCCATAGCCTCGAATGGCATTCGCCGCGATCCCTAGACCTTGTATTTGCCGGTCAAGCCACAGGCGGGTCCCGGAACCTGGATTTCGGTTCACGAAGGTGACATCTTCCCGCGCCAGGTCGAAGAGGGAACGAATTCCTTTCGGGTTCCCAGGAGCCGTCATCAAACCCTGAAGGCGATTGGCCAGAGTCATGACCACCATTTCCCGGTCCGGGAAAATCCGGCGGACGAAAGGAAGGTTGTATTCTCCGTCTGTGTCCAGTAGATGGCACCCGCACAGGTGGCACAGGTTTTCCCGCAGCCCCACGAGCCCATCCAGGCTGCCGACCGTCATCGTGAGGAGATCCAGTCGGGGGGACAGTTGATCCGCGAGCAGTTCCAGGGCCAGATCGTGGCTGCCGGACAGCACGATCGCTGGGCGCTCCGGGTCTTCAGGCAGGATGAGTTCCTGCAACCAGAACCCGCCGGCCCGCGAGCGATAGATCCTTTCCATGGTGCCCGCCCTGGAATGCGTTTCAAGGAGTTCGACCAGCCCGGCGGCCTCCAATTGCTTGAGGTGGTGCCGAACCCAGGCGGGATGCTTTCCCAGCGCCTGCCCTATCTGGGTCAGCGAGGCTGGCGCCGACATCAGTACCCGGAGCACGGCCAATCGGCGCGGGTCCGAGAGCAGCTTTAGCTGCCGAAATGACTGGAGACGCTCTAACCCCGCCGTGGCCATTAAGTTTTTCCTTAATAGCCTCAAGTCTACCCATTATGCAACCGCTTGTCAATCGACCGGGCGGGACGATGGGTCTCCCCGTTCGCCCAAGAACCTATCGAATGCTCCCCGCGCGCCAGCCACAATGCGAGGGCCCGCATCCCTGCGGGCCCTGATCTCCTGCTACCTCCGCCGACACGGCAAAGGTCCCGGCTAGCAAATACGAGGGAGCATTTCCCCGCTCAAGACATCGAGGATCCGATGGCTACCAATCTCCGTTTCCATCAGGACGCGGGCAATCGGCTCCCGAACAACCTCCCCGATCACCACGGACTCTTCGCCGTAGCGCGTCTGGCGCATGGCCGCCAGTACGGTCTGGGCATCTTTAGCCGCCACCAGCCCGATCAGCTTGCCCTCATTCGCGACGTAAAGCGGGTCAAACCCCAGCAGTTCGCACGCGGCCGCCACCGCGGGCCGAACAGGCACGGCGCTTTCGCGGATCAGGATGCCGATCTGGGATTGAACGGCAATTTCGTTCAGCGACGTCGCAAGCCCACCTCGAGTCGGATCGCGCAGAACATGGATCTCGGCGCCTGTGTCCAGCATGGCTTTCGTCAAATGGTTAAGGGGCGCGATATCGCTCTTCACCTCGGATTTCAGGCCCAGCTCGCCACGAGCGCAAAGAACGGCGATGCCGTGATCGCCCAAGGGCCCCGAAAGGATGATTACGTCCCCAACCCTCCCATTTCGACCACTGAGCTCCCGACCAGGCGCAAGGAACCCCACCCCGCTGGTATTGATGTACAGCCCGTCCGCCTTGCCCTTCTGAACAACTTTGGTATCTCCGGCCACGATCTGAATCCCTGCCTCGACCGACGCCAGCCGCATCGAGTCGATAACCTTCCCCAATAACTCGAGGCTCAGCCCTTCCTCGAGCACAAATCCGGCCGTGAGGTAGCGCGGTTCGCCCCCCATCATGGAAACATCATTCACGGTGCCGCACACCGCCAGGCGCCCGATGTCTCCTCCCGGGAAGAAGAGCGGCCACACCACGTGTGAATCGGTGCTGATTGCGAGACGCGCCGCCCCTCCACAATCGACGACCGCGCCATCATCTCCAGCCATCAGGGCCGGGTTGTTGAACGCTGGTAGGAAGGCCTGGGCGATCAGATCATGGGTCATCTTGCCACCGCTTCCATGTCCCATGACAATCTGGCTTCTATGCGTTATGGGCAGAGGGCAATAGGCGCCTTCCATGCTTGGAGGTTCGCTCATTTGTCCACCGCGATTCGTACCGAGACTCTATCATCTCGATCAACCAGGGGCCGAAGTCCTTGCCGAGAGATCCAGGTCGTGATCTCCTCAACCGAAAGAAACCGGCTGTGCATCCGGAACAGCCTTTCCGCCAGCGCAATCACCTTGCCGGACAACTTCGTGATGTCGGGTTCCTCGATCACCAGCCGGCCGCCTGGGTGCAGGACGCGTACGGCCTCGCCCAACGCCTCGGTTTGATTCTGGAAATGATGCAGGGCGTCCGCCAGCAGAATCCTTTCGAAACACTCCGTGGCGAAAGGAAGCCTCTCGGTGCGGCACTGGACCAGGCCTAGCCCTCTCCGCCGCTGCGCTGCCCGGAGCATGGGGAACGAAAGATCGCCGACCACCACCTTTCCGGCCTGGCCTTGGAAAAGCGAAGCTTTGCGCCCGGTTCCTCCGCCGGCCTCCAAAACCCTCCCCGCGATCGGGAGACACATGAGCTGCGCCAGGCGGTCGATGGCTGGGGCGCCCATCACCCGATCGTAGAAAGGCGCCAAGAGGTCAAAGTGACTCGGCATGGACCTCCGACCTCACGCTGGGCCGGTAGCGAAAGTATGCCGCGCAAGCACCCTCGGAGGAAACCATGGGCGCCCCCAGTGGATTCTCGGGTGTGCACTGGACACCGAACGCGGGACATTGCTCCGGTTTTTTCAAACCGCGCAGAATCTGGCCTGCAATGCACAGGGGCGATTCGTGAGGTTGGATCGATCCAACCGGGAAGCGATGTTCCGCATCGAATTCGGAAAACTCGGGGCGCAGGCGCCAACCGCTGAGAGGGATCGTGCCCACGCCACGCCACTTGCGATCGCAAGGCATGAATACCTGGCGGATGACCGCCTGGGCAGGACGATTCCCTTCCCGGGTCACCACGCGGCCGTAAGCATTTTCCGCCTCGGCCCTCCCTTGCTCCAACTGCTTTACCGCGGCCAGGATCCCTTGAAGAAGGTCGACGGGCTCAAACCCGGTTACGACGATGGGAACTCCATAGCGCGACGCCAGCGGCGGATACTCCCAATAGCCCATAACTGCGCAAACATGTCCCGCGGCGAGGAAGGCCTGAACGCGATTGCCAGGTGAACTGAGGATGGCCTCGATCGCGGGGGGGACGCAGAAATGGGAAACCAGCACCGAATAATTCCTGATACCCAGGGCCCGCGCCTGAACTACACTGGCCACATTGGCTGGAGCCGTCGTTTCGAAGCCGACCGCAAAGAATACGACTTGCTTATTGACATTTTGCTCGGCCAGCTTCAGGGCGTCCAGAGGAGAATAGACCACGCGCACATCGCCGCCCGCCGCCCGCACGGAGAACAGATCGCGGTCGGACCCCGGAACGCGCAGCATGTCACCGTAGGAGCAGAGGATCACCTCCGGAAAAGAGGCGATGGCAATCGCCTTGTCAATCAGTTCCACCGGGGTGACACACACGGGACAGCCCGGACCGTGCACCAATTCAACTTCCGGCGGGAGAACTTGATCGAGCCCGTGGCGCACGATAGCGTGGGTTTGCCCCCCGCAAATCTCCATCAGGACCCAGGGCCGCGTGACCACCTGGCGGATCTCACCCAGCAGGCCCTGAGCCAACTGCCCGTCACGGAACTCGGTCAGGAATTTCATGAAAGGGCCTCCCCGGTTGCCGTGTCGTCTTCCGCTCCCGCGCTGGCAACCTGCCTGAGAAGATCCAGGGAGGCCAGAGCTTCCTCCTGGCTCACGAGGCTCATTGCAAAGCCGACATGGACCAGGACGTAGTCTCCAACCTTCGCTTCGGGAAGGTACATCAGGCAAGCTTCCCGCTGCACCCCTTCGAAGTCGACCTGGGCCATGTCGACCCCATCGGTCTGATGGATCTCAAGAATCTTCCCGGGAACCGCTAGGCACACAGCTCACCTCCCTATTCCGCTCCGCAACCGATCTGCTTGCGCGACTTTGGACCACCGGATGATCAGCTCGGGCGGCGACCCCTGCCTCTCCTAGACACTCCCCATCCCTGCGGATCGGACCAGCCGATAGGCAGCGACAGCCGCCTGGCCCAGAGCGATCCCCCCATCATTGCTCGGAACCTTGTTGTGCAAGAGCACGCCGAGACCTTGCGCTTCCAGGAGTTGCACTGTTTGGCTCAACAAGAGGTGGTTTTGCCAGACCCCTCCACTGAGTGCTACTTTCCTTACTCCTCGCTCGCGCGACAGCTGGGCGCAGATTTCCGCGACCATCCGTGCCACCGCGTTGTGGAAGCGGCTTGCCATGCGGGCCACATCGGTGCCGGAGAGAAGATCCGCAGCGGCCTGAATGAAAAGGGGGACCGGGCTGATGACTTGACCATGGTACTCGAAAGGATAGGACCCGCGCTCCTCAGGGTCGCAGATCGCTTCCAGTTCCATCGCCGCCTGCGCCTCGTAGTTCACCTCCTCCCGCAATCCGATCAGCGCGGCGAACGCATCGAAAAGGCGGCCCATGCTGGATGTAAGAGGCGCATTCAGGCCTCTCGGCCCGGAGATCCCGGTTCCTTCCAGGATTCTCTTCAGGGCCTCCCTGGATTCCACGAGGGCGTGCCGTACCGGGGGAAAGTCAGGCTCCCACTCCAGCCCAGAGCGCCACAACCAGGCCAGCGCCAGACGGTAGGGTTCACGCACAGCCGCATCGCCGCCAAGCAGAGGGATTGTCTCCAAATGGATGGCTCGCTCGAATCCTTCGTAGTCAGCGATCAGGACCTCCCCGCCCCAGATCGTCCCATCGGGGCCATAACCTGTGCCATCAAAGGCGACCCCAATAACGGGGGAGCGCCCTTCTTCCCCGTGTTCGGCCATGCAGGCTGCAATGTGGGCGTGGTGATGCTGCACGCGAGTCAGCGAAAGATTCTCTTGCGCCGCCCGCTCCTCCGCATACCGGGTGGCGAGGTAGTCTGGGTGGAGGTCGCAAGCCAGGGCCTCGGGCCGTACGTGAAAAAGACGCTCATAATGTTCGACCCCCTCAGCGAAGGAACGAAGCGTTTCGTAGTTCTCAAGGTCCCCGATGTGCTGGCTCATGAAGGCATAGTCTCCACGGGTAAGGCAAAAAGTGTTCTTAAGCTCACCGCCCGCGGCGAGAATGCTTGGGGAGTCCCAGGGCAACTTGACAGGGAAAGGAGCGTAGCCTCTTGAGCGACGAAGCGGAAGCAGGACGGATTGGGAATCCGCGACACCACTTGACAGCCGCCAACCTGAGAACACGCGGACGACCGAGTCGTCGCAACGGGTGCGGATCTCCCGGTCATGCATGAGGAAAGCATCTGCTACCGCTGCCAGCCGCTGCCGGGCCTCCCCCAGGTTGGTGGCGATGGGTTCCTCGCTGAGGTTTCCGCTGGTCATGACCAGGGCGGGCGGGTATCCGTCGTTCGGCTCGAGAAGGAGGTAGTGCAACGGGGTGTACGGCAACATGATCCCAAGAGTCCTCTGCCCGGGAGCCACCTCGCGCACAACGGAGGCATTCTCCTTTCGCCGCAGCAGGAGAATCGGTCGCTCCTGCGATTGAATCCAGTCGTCCTCCACGGGGTCCAAATCACAGATCAATCGGGCCGCAGCCAGATTCCAGACCATCAGGGCGAAGGGCTTGTCGACCCGCAGCTTCCTGCGCCGGAGTTCCGCCACGGCCTGTGAATTGGTTGCGTCGCAGGCTAGATGGAATCCCCCCAGTCCCCGGACCGCCAGGATTCTGCCATCGGCCAAATACGAGCGCGCCATTCGCAGAGCCTCCTCGCGTTCCGCCAGGGGCTGACCCCTCTCCTCCAACCAGATGTGAGGCCCACAGCTCGGGCACGCAATCGGTTGGGCGTGGAAGCGTCGATCGCCTGGGTCCTCGTACTCGGAGGCGCAGGAGGCGCACATGGCAAAGGGTGCCATGGTCGTGTTGGCACGATCATAGGGAACGTCCTCAATGATGGTGAACCGAGGGCCGCAGTTGGTGCAGTTGATGAAAGGATATCGATACCGGCGGTTCTGAGGATCAAATAACTCGCGAAGGCAATCGGTGCACAGGCCCATGTCTGGGGACACGGGCTGGAAGGCCTGTGGGATCGGCTCCGAAGCCAGGATGGCAAACTCCTTGTAGCCGTTGGCCGGTCGCTGCTCCACATGGACTTGGTCGATCCGTGCCAGAGGAGGGGCAAGCAAACGAAGGTCGCGAACGAACTCCTCAAGATGGCGGGACGAGCCATCGATTTCGATCTCCACTCCCGCGGAGGTGTTGCGCACCCAGCCGTTGAGCTCCAGGCGTCTGGCCAGGGCGTAGACAAAGGGTCGAAAACCGACCCCCTGCACGACCCCACGCACGCGTATGCTCGCGCCCCGGATCCCTTGGACCTCAATCATTCCTCAGGCCTTCGCTCGCGGATCTCCTTAACCAACCAATCCGTCCAGGCACTCACGCCCTCCCCGGTTCGACACGAGAGCGGGAAGGTCAACACCCCCGGATTGAGCAGTTCCACCCCTTTCTGGAACCGATCCATTCGAAAGGGGACGTACGGCAGAAGATCCATTTTGTTGATCACCAGCGCATCGACACCCTGGTAAGTGGTCGGGTATTTGTAGGGCTTGTCGTCGCCCTCTGGGACCGACGCGATCAGAATGCTCTTGTGCGAGCCCAGAGCAAAAGCGGCCGGACAAATCAGGTTGCCGACGTTCTCAATGATCAGCAGGTCGTACCGTTCCAGGTCAAACTGCTGGAGAGCCCGGCCCACCATGTTCGCATCCAGATGGCACTCTCCGCCCGTGTTGATCTGAAGCGCATCGGCGCCCGCCGCACGGGCACGGTGAGCGTCAAGATCCGTGGCCAAGTCGCCATCGATGACCAAAATGCGCGTGCGTCGGGAGAGGGTCTCAAGCGTCCTCTCGATGAGCGAGGTCTTCCCGGCGCCAGGCGAAGCCATCAGGTTGACTGTAAAGAGATGCGCCTCATCCAGGAGCCGCCGATTCTCGCCGGCGATCCGTTCATTCGCACCCAGAACGTTTTCTGCCACTTCCACACGACGCGCCATATCAGTCCCTTTCGAACCCCTCTGCATCGCTGCCAACCGCCGAGATGGCATTGGCCGCACCCGTTCGCCGCCAGGGAACCTTGCGGGGCCGATCCCTCCTGCGCCCCAGTCGAGCGCCCCGGTGGCACCACCCTGCCCATCCAACCCGGCTTAGCAGCCAGGAGAGGCAAGCTCCGCGGCTCGCGTGAACCAATTCACCAAATCCCATATTAGCATGTTGCCTCGAGCCAAATTAGGACTTTTGTCACCACTTACCTCGGAGTAAGCTCTGATTGCCGCAAATCAGGCATTTTCTCGAAATCCACTGGCCTGCCTCACTCGTCTTCCCTCGGACGAGGAAACCGTCAGACGACGCACCGTAATTCGGAGGGCGAGGTCGCTTTTGGTCATTGGAATTCTTTCTACGCTTGAGCAGTTGCCCAGCCCATGCCCCCCTGCTCTTCCTCCCGTCCGTGTCAAGCCAATTGATCATGTTAGCGAGAGGTGATGGTTCCATCAAGAGATCTCGGTCCGGGATAGGGTCTCCCTTCTTCGGATGGGCGGGTTGAAGCAGGGTGCGCCGGATGTCCTGGCTGGCTTCGGCCGAGGTACAGGGAAGAGCCATGAGCAGGTCGAGGAAGGCCCAGAGCGGCTCTCGGAGTAGTCTAGAGTTGATCTCCATCGCGGAGCGCCAGCCCGCCCCTTGGCCCGTGCGCCCAAGGCGGATGAGACGGTGGCTGCCGCCCTTGAGCGCATGCTCCACCACGGGGTGGGTCGTCTGCCCACCGTGACTCGCCAGAATCCTGTACAGCTGGTTGGCTACCGGGGTCGTTCCGGGATCATGCAGGCCAGATTGCGCCGCCTGAAGGAGGAGCAGGTCCAAGAGCCTGGCTGGAATGGTCGAAGAACATGGATGGGTCGGGCCAATTCCCGTATGCCCTCTTGGCGCAGGCCTCCCGCCCCGCTCCCTCCCGACACCCCAGCGCCGCATGGGAAAGCCCAGGAAACCGGCCTTGCCCAAGAAGGCGCAAGCGACCGGAGAGAATCAGTCGAACGACGCCGGTCCGTCCTACCGAATGTAGTTGGTCATCCCGGGAGAGAAAACCCGAGGGACCTGGACGAGGTCGCCGGGGGGGACCCAGACAGGCCCGAAAAGGTTCCCGTCGCCTCAGCTATCGACCGCGATGCTGTCAAGCTTCAGCTCATCTCCGCGCATGACCTTCACGCGAAGGCTTCCGCATTGGGGACAAGGCTGGATCTCGCCATCCAGATTGTATGCCGTCCCACAATCAAGGCACTGAAGCTGGGCCGGGATTCGTTCGAAGTGCAGGATGGCCCCCTCACAGATCGTTCCTTTGCTGATGATGTCCCAATAGAACTGAACCGAATCGTCCACGAAAGAGGATAGTTGCCCGATGCGCAAGTAGAGGTCGGTAACCCGGCTGGCCTGCGCGGCCTCACCGTGCCGCACCGCGATCTCAAGGAGGTTCTCGGTCACTGCCAACTCATGCATAGCTTCCGCTCCAATAGATGAGCCTCCCCAGCCGCCTCACCCGCCGATCATACCAATACTCACTCCTGGCATCCGGCAGGAGTTCCGCCGCCGGTCCTAGGAGCAGGTCTCGCAACTGCCTGATGGATCGTAGCTTGCACTTCTTCCGGGACGAACAGCAAGTCCGGGGACGTAGAACCCCTTGTCGGGAAATTGGCATCGCCCGAGGGCGGACAAGAGGGGCCGGAGGCGGACCCCAAAGAGAAGCCAGGCCTCCACGGGAGAGCAACTACTGCCCCCAGTGGGATTGCAACTCCGCCAACAAGGTGATGGCTTGGGCCATGGCTCGGATCGTGAAAGGAGGGCCTCCTTTCTCCTCACCGGACGATCGAGAGGCGAGCCGCTGCGGCCTCGTCCAGAAGCCAATGCACCTCCCCGTCTTGCGGCCGAATGAGCTGAGCCGGGAACCGCTCGGGGTCCGGTTCGCCTTCGAGGACCGCCCGCGCCGCCTCCGCTTTGGATTGCCCCGAAACGAGGAAGACTACCTCTCGCGCCTGGTTGATCGCCGCCGCGGTCAGCGTGAGACGAAACAACTTCTGGTCCGGCAAGTAAACCTCCGCAACCCATCTCTGCGTTTCGCCCAGGATCGGCGTGAAGGGGAAGAGTGAAGCCGTGTGGCCGTTCTCGCCTAGGCCCAGGAGCACCAGGTCGAAGCGGGGACCGGATGGGCCAAAGTGGCCTCGAAGCTCCGCCTCGTAGGCGGCGGCCCCCGCTGCCGGATCCTTGTCACACCGCATGGGGAAAACCCTGCCCGGAGAAACCGGAACCCGATCGAGCAAGGCCTCGCGGGCCATACGCACATTGCTGCGAGCGTCGAGAGCGGGAACGCAGCGCTCGTCCCCCCAGAAGAAGTAGATTTTCCGCCAGTCGATGCGATCGCGGTAACTCGGGGCCGCCAGGAGGCGGTACATGCCTTCTGGGGTGCTGCCCCCCGACAAAGCAACCGAGAACGTGCCGGATTCCCGGATGGAACGCCCGCTCAACGTCAAGAAAAGGTCGGCTGCAGCCTTCTGCACTTCGGACAGATCACGGAAGATCTGGATCATCTAGCCTACTCTGTGGGAGGAGGGTATCCTCCACTTCCTGGCGTCTCGGGCCAACAGGTCATCAGTCTCTGCGCGTCCCCAACTCCGCGCTCCATAGGCGGCTGGCGGAGGCTGCGAGGTTGACTGCCAGCCCCCCAGAATAGGGCTTACGACCGCCCAGGCGGACTTCATCTGGGCGCCGCGCATGAATAGGGTCGCATCACCCGCGATGGCATCGACCAGGAGATGCTCGTAGGCTTGCGGAGGCGCCCAAAGGAACGGGAGGCGACACAGCCTGCTACGAGCGGACGGAGGCTCTCGCTGCCGCTGCCTGGCGCAACTGGTGGATTGCTGTCGAGATGCCGCCCGGATCGTGAAAAATGGCCGAGCCCGCTACCAGTACCGTAGCCCCGGCCCCCACCACGATTCCGACCGTCTCCGCCGCAATCCCCCCGTCCACCTCCAGCTCCACCTCCAGGCGGCGGTCAAGAATCTGTCTTCGAATTGCCGCGATCTTTTCGGGCATGGTGGGGATGAATGACTGACCTCCGTATCCAGGGTTGACCGTCATCACCAGGACGAGGTCTACAAAGGGGAGAATTTCCTCGAGGCTTCCGACCGGAGTGGCAGGATTGACAGCTACTCCCGCGCGCTTGCCCAGTTCCTTGATCTGCTCGATCACCCGGTGCAGGTGGATGCAGGCTTCCTGATGCACGGTGATGATATCCGCTCCGGCGCGGGCGAAGTCCTCGACATACTTCTCGGGCGACTCAATCATCAGGTGGACATCGTAGGGCAAGCGCGAGGCAGGGCGAATAGCGGAGAGGACCGGTGCTCCCAGCGTCAGGTTGGGAACGAAGTGGCCGTCCATCACGTCAACGTGAATGTAGTCTGCGCCCCCGGCCTCGGCCTCTTGGATTTGAGCGGCTAGCCGAGAGAAATCCGCGGAAAGAATGGAGGCAGCGATCTTGACCATCGCGGGCGCCCTCTCTTGGTTAGGAATTGTCGCTTCAATCTTACAACGAATTCATCCTCCCCGGTCGCCTGCCGGGGTGTTTCCTTTCTGCGACTAGGACGGGCCGTTCCGACTGAATGGTGCCCTCCCACCCCATTCAAGCTTGGGCCCACCTTGTGGCTTCAGAACCGTGGAAGGTCAAATCCCACGCTTCGCGCACTGAACAGACTCGTCCCAGGTCGGCTCCGCGCAGCTTGGAGCATGTCCTCCCAAGAATCCAGGCTCGATTCCAACCCATGCGGGCCGTCCTTCGCAACATACCGTTTCGCATGGTCATGAGGCAAAGACTTGCTCGGCCCTCCACCCTGCGGTTCGTCTACAAGGACGGCATCCATTGGCGGGCTTTCCGCATTCCCCCTCCGCCTTTTCCATTCCTCCAGGGGGGAGGCCTTTGCCCTCCATCACCTCAGTCATGCCTATCCGCCTGCTCCGGCGGATTCCTTCTGGAGCTGTTGGCTTGCACGCCCAGTGTCGCTGAATCCCGATCTAAGAAGGCTGGCGTGCCTTCGCTCGGCTGCGCCGGATAGGTCACAGTTGGCCCATCGACCTTTGCAAAGGGTGTCATCCTATGCGAAACCACCTTCCCGGGCCCAAAGATGTTTTCGACCGAGATCCCCTGCACCAGAAGCGCATCTCCGATCAGCGAGCGATGGCAGCGCCAGGGCAACGCCTCCGCGCACATCAAGCAGATCACCCGCCGCTCGGCCTCTTGCCGCAGCGACACCAGGGCTGCTCTGAACGCTTCGGATTGCATGTAGTCGGCAAAACCTCGAAAGGAAGAGTTGCGCCACCCCAGGTTGGCTGAGTCGGGTCTTGGTTTCCTCAGTCCTCCCAGCTCCGCAAGATGCCGATACTCAATCCCCGCGCTTTGCAGCACCTGCGGGAGAGTATCGGAGTTGAACTGCGGATTGCGCCCGGAGCGAGGCACGGTCCTCACGTCGAGCAGAAGCTCGATGCCTTGGGCTTGGAGTAGACCAAGGAACTCCTCAAGCGACCGCGTCGAGTGCCCAATTGTGTATGCGACCCTCTGAGGTCCTTGAGGAATCGACGAGGCCGTCTCTTTGATTCCTCGCGGTTCGTGCTCCACTCGGCTCCTCTTACCCCTATCTCACTTGTGGGGCTCTGGCAGCTTGCCGATCAGATCCTCCCTCTTGAAGGGGCCTGGGTCGGCAATCAGCTGGCGGGCTGCCGCAACTTGATTCCAGACGTTCCAAAGGAGGACTCCTCGCACCCTCCCGCCCTGAAGGTAATACAGGACCCCCTCTTGCCCCGTCTTCTTCCAATCCGCGACGACCGTCAGCCGTGGGTCCAGTTCTCCGACGGCCTCATAGCCGAGATCAAAAAGATCCGAATAGAAGAAGGGCAAGTGGGTGTATTCCTCCAGCTGTCCGGCCATGGCCTTGCCCGCTGCCATCCCCATAGTGTTTGCGTTGTCTTCGTGTTCCACCCGCATGCGTTTGGAGAGCGCGGGATTCCAAAAGGCGGCCACATCACCGGCGGCGAAAATGGAAGGATCGGTGGTCCTCAAATGAGGGTCTACCACGATCCCATCCTCGGCTTCCAGCCCGGCTTGCTTTGCCAGCTCAACGTTGGGTTGGATCCCGATCCCCGCTACGACGCCATCTACTTCATGTATCTCTTCCTTGCCTCCTCCGGCCTGCGGCTGGGCCCACACCTGAAAACGGCCCCCCTTCTTCTCGATCCTCGTCAGGGAGGTCTCCCGTCTCAGCTCCACACCCTTTCCCATGTAGTACTCGTCGATGTGGGCTCCCAGGTCGCCGGGAAACACCCTGGCGCCGATATGCGCCTCCGGGAAGATCATCAGAGCCTTACCTCCGGCCAGGGTTATGGCCGCGGCCAACTCGGACCCGATGAAACCCCCTCCGATCACGGCCAAGCGGCGACCGGGAGCCACAACCTGGCGCAGGGCATAGTAGTCCTGCAGGCTGCGGAAGTAGATGACGCCCTCAGCGGCCGAAGCAATTCGGCGGGGGGTTCCCCCCGTGGCCAGCAGCAACTTCTCGTAGCGATAGGTTTCCCCATGCCCGTCCGTCACCTCATGGTTCTTGCGTTCGATCGAAACTGCCCGGCGGTCGAGGTGAAGAGAAACCCCCTGATCTGCCGTGCGGCGCCAGATCTTCTCAACTGGCTTTCCCTTCCATAGGCCCTTCGAAAGCGGGGGACGGTCATAGGGGGGGTCGGGCTCCTCGCTCAGCAATCCGATGCTACCGGACCGATCCAGCTCCCGGATTCCCCGCACTGCGGCATCGGCGGTCATTCCTCCCCCAACTATTAGGTATTTGTAATCAGCCATGGCGTCCTCCAGAGACCTTTCAGCAATGGAACGGCAAAGATGGACATCTGCGGTCTGTTGCGTCTGGTGCCTGCGTCAGCACACTCCGCGAGGGTGCCGCGCGGTCCGGGGTTTTCCCCCTGCCAGCACCCCACGAACACCGACATCTCCTTAGTTTGGATCATCAGCGGGGATTGCTCACCTGAAGACAATGGCGGGGATCTCAACCTACTGAGCCATCCCGCGCCGGCCCTCGAAAAGTAGGCCGGACATGGGATCCGGAGTGCCTTGGCAGGGTTGGAATCAGAGGCCTGTGTCCAACGGCTTCGACGCGTCCTACTCTCCTCGGCTCCCCCCAAGCGGGGGATTGCACAATCTCCCCGAGCGCAGACGAATCCCCCGGCCTTTGTGCTCCCTACCCTTCGATCAAGCGGACGTCATGCACCAGGTCTTGCGGCGCGAAATCCGAATCGAAATTCGACCGCTCTCGTCCCTCTGGGTCAATGATCAGAACACGGGTCGAGTGATCAATTTCCCCGCCCGCCGAAGAAACCGGGGTGACCGCAATCCCATATTCCTTCCACACGACCTGTAACTGTCCTTCATCACCTATTAGATAGGTCCATCGCCCGAACATATGATGAGTAATGGCGAATTGCTCCACGGATTGAGGGGTATCTCCTTGCGGATCAACTGACACGACCACCACGGCCACGCGGCTGGAGTTCGGGCCCAAGTCATCCAAGGCCATGCTCAACTTGTCCGAGATGATCGGACATACGTCGGTGCAGTGAGTGTACAGGAAAGTGAGGATCACCACCTTCCCGCGGTCCTCGGAGAGCGCGAAAGGCGTCCCGTCTTCGGCGGTGAGCCGAAAGTCTGGCGCGATGGAAGAGTTAATCGGCGTTCCTCGAAAGCTGCCCAAACCCACGCACGCAGCCCCAAGCAGGCCCAAGCAGGCCCAGAACGGCAGGAAGTAATGCGGTTGCTTCAACTCGGTGCGTTGGCTGGGTAACCATGGCGGTCCATCGCTTGCTGGTTGACCTCGGGCGCGCAGAGGCATCCTGCCATTGCGTGGAAACTTTGCCAAAGTGGTCTGGGCAATATTATAGCTATTTTGGATTGATTATGTCAACTTTACCTTCTCGCTTTTCCCATGCCTTCTGAATCGATTGCGATTCTCCGTCCCGGCGGCAGAACCCCAGGCTTCGATGCGAGAAAGGATCTCGTTGCGTGTCACGATCCGCGAGGCCGCCCGACGTGCCGGGGTGGGGATCGGCGCTGTCTCTCAAGTCCTCAACCACAAACGAAACGTGTCCGAGAACGCACGCCGCCAGTTATTGGAGTCGGTTGAGGCCCTTGGCTACTGGCCGAATGTGGCTACAAAGTCACTGCGCAGCCACCGTGCCAGGGATGAGTGGGCCTACGTGCGGGTCGTGACGGAACCCCCTTTTATCGAAACCCTTCGCAGGATCGAGCAGAAGTTAGCCGTCGCGGGGCCCAGCCTGATCATTTTCAGACAAGAAAACCGAGCGAATCGAGACTTCATTCCTCGCCCCGCTCTAGACTGACCTGTGGACGGGCTGATCTGGGCGGCGCAATTCCCCAAGCCAGAGGAAGAGAACAACCTTGCACAGTAGAACCTGCCAGTTGTCCTGATCGACGCGGAAGCTAGCCAATTTGCCTCAATCGGAGCCAACTACTTCACCTCGGCCGATTGAGCCATCCAATTCCTCCTCGACCTGGGTCCTCGGGAGATCGCCTGGGTCGATCGAGATGATCACCCGCTTCCGGCAGGGCGATTCGGGATCGCCAAGAGGGCTACCTCCTCGCACTCCGCGAAGCCGGGATCGAGCCATCCGCGGCCCTTATGAAATTGGAATAATTCAGCCGGGAGTGCGGCCACACCGCTGCGGGAATGGTCCTTGATGAGCAACCATGTCCGACGGCGGTATTCGTGGGCTCTGACCTGCAGGTTCTTGGAATCCTAGTGCCCGCTCAGCTCTCGGTCGTGGGCTACAACGACGTGGTACTAGCCGGCTGCGCCGGGGTCACGACGATTCGGATCCCCTGGGAGGACATCGGCCGTCATACGGCCACTGTCCTCCAGGATCACACAGAGGGTGGACTCGGTCGGCATCCGACACGTCTGCGGTTCGTGGGCGAATTGATCGAACAGAGGACAACGGGGCGGCGAGACCAACCTGTGGTCCCCTCTGGCGAACGAAGCGGGGGCTGACTCCCTCTCGCCTCCGTCCGCGAGATCAAGGCCGAGTTTGGATCGAAGACGATTCCTCTCGCTTCGGAAGCTTTCCTTTCCCGTTCTTGCCGCCGCCATACTGGATCGCTGCTGAGATGAAGGCCCGGAACAGAGGATGAGGGCGGTTCGGCCGCGAAAGGAACTCGGGGTGAAACTGACTGCCTAGCATGAAGGGGTGGTTCGCGATCTCTGCGATCTCAACGAGACGTCCGTCCGGGGAGATCCCGGAGTAGATCATTCCTTGCTTGCCCAGGATTTCACGGTAAGCATTGTTGAACTCAAAGCGATGGCGGTGCCGTTCCTCGGTACGCTCCAACCCATAGGCTTCGGCCGCTCTGGTCCCCGGCTGCAGCACGCAGGGATACAGTCCCAGCCGCATGGTCCCGCCCATGTCTGCGATCGCGCGTTGTTCCGGCATCAGGTCAATCACCGGATGAGGGGTCCCTCGATCGAACTCCGTCGAGTTGGCTTCCTCACTTCCCAGCGCGTGCCGTGCAAACTCGATAACCATCACCTGCATCCCCAGGCAGAGTCCCAGGTAAGGAACCTTGTTTTCTCGCGCATAGTTTGCGGCTAGGATTTTTCCTTCAATGCCCCGCGAGCCGAATCCCCCCGGAACCACAATCCCATCCGCCTCGCGCAGCGCCTCCCAGCCCTTTCCTTTTTCCAGTTCAGCGGAGTGGACCCATAGCATCTCGATCTCGCGGCCCAGCGCCAGTCCCGCGTGATTCAGAGCCTCCCGGACACTCATGTAGGCATCGCGCAGCTCTACGTATTTCCCGACCAGCGCGATGCGCACTTTGGGTTTGGACAGCAGAGCGCGGGCGACAAGATCCTCCCAATCCTCCCAGTTCGGTTGCTTCCGGGGCGTGAGCCCGAGCCGCTCCAGGACAAAGTCGGCCACACCGGCATGCTCCAACTCCAGCGGCACCTGATAGACAGTCGGCAACGTCACTAAAGGCACCACGGCCCGCATCTCCACGTCGCAGAAGAGTGAGATCTTTGAGCGCAGATCTCCGTCGACCGGATAGTCCGAGCGAGCCACAATCATGTCAGGCGAGATTCCAATCGAGCGCAGCTCCCGAACCGAGTGCTGCGTCGGCTTAGTCTTGAGTTCGCGAGTCGCCCCGATGTACGGAAGCCAGGTTACATGAATATAGACCGTGTTGTTGCGGCCGACATCGGAGCGCATCTGGCGCAACGCCTCCAGAAAGGGAAGTGACTCGATGTCGCCGACCGTTCCCCCCACCTCAACCAATACGATTTCGGCATCCAGATTTTTTCCCACCAAGCCGATCCGTTGCTTGATTTCGTTCGTCACGTGGGGGATGACCTGGATCGTGCCTCCCAGGAAGTCCCCGCGTCTCTCCTTGGAGATCACCTCCGCGTAGACCTGCCCGCTGGTGACATTGCACACCCGACTGAGGCTGATGTCGATAAAGCGCTCGTAATGTCCCAGATCCAGATCTGTCTCCGCCCCGTCGTCCAAGACGTAGACCTCGCCATGTTGGTAGGGGCTCATCGTGCCCGGGTCGACATTGAGGTAGGGATCAAGCTTCTGGACAGCGACCCGAAACCCGCGCTCCTTCAGGAGCCGGCCGAGGGCCGCGGCCGTTACCCCCTTGCCGACCGAGCTGACCACCCCGCCCGTGAAGAAAACGTACTGGGTCATCCGTCCTCCCTCCCGACAATAATAGAGATGGGGAGGCTGGCATTCACCACCTCCCCATCTGGCGTCAGCTCCGCCCGGGTGTAGCCCGGACCGGAAACCGTAAGCACATTGCTAGGCCACAAGCTTCGAGAGATCCTCACCCGCACGTCTCATCTCCAGAAAGACCAGGCCCAGCTTCGCCCCTTCCCTTGCCAGAACGGTCAACACAGCGTCCGCACCGACCGACATGAGCAGGACGTAGCCTTTATTCCCGTGGATATAGACTTGATCCAGCGTGCCTCTGCCCAACTCACTGGAGATTCGTTCCCCGAGGCTGAGCATTGCGGCCGACATGGCGGAAACCCGGTCCTCCTCAATCCCTGCGGGCAGAGAGGAGGCAATGATCAGGCCATCTACACTTACGACCGCGGAGGCCTCCACGTCCGTTGTGCTGCCTTGCAAGTCCCGAAGGCGGGAGACCATCAGGTCGACGCGGGATTTGGGTGCCATCGGCTACCTCGAGCTTCGTGAGAGAACGGCCCGCAACAGAACGCGGGGATGATACCATAGGAATATGAGGGAGGCAAGCGGGTGTGCTAGAATTCTTGAAGTGTCGCAAGAGACCCAATCTGGGCCGGAGCTTCCTCTCCACGGAGAATCCTGGCTGAGCCAAGATGGACCTGCGCGTCGCTGTCGCCAAGACCCCCAAGTACGCGACCCCTGAAAGTGGTGACACGCTCGAAATGATCGAGCGTCCAGGGGGCGGACTGTCCTTCGTGCTTGTCGATGGCCAGCGGTCGGGACGATCTGCGAAGACCATTTCGAATCTTGTGGCACGCAAAGCCATCAGCCTGCTCGCTGAGGGGGTGCGCGACGGGGCCGCCGCGAGAGCCGCTTCAGACTACCTGTTCGCGCAGCGCTCCGGGCAGGTCGTTGCCACGCTCAATATCCTCTCGGTCGACTTGGCCTCCCGAAGCGTCGTGGTGACCCGCAACAATCCCGATCCGGTGTACCTGGTTCAGCAGGGCCAGATCACAGCGATCGACCAACCCTCACTTTCAGTCGGAACCAGGCGCGACATTCGCCCTGTGATTAGCGAGATCCTTCTGGAGCCGGGGTTGGTCCTGCTGGCCTACACCGACGGATTAACTCATGCCGGGGAACGCAAGGGATCTCCCCTGGCCATCCGCGCTGCGCTGACCTCCTTGATTGAACGCGAATTGCCGGTTGACCGCTGGGCGGACGAACTGCTTCGGTGTGCTGTTGATCTGGATGAGGGTCGTCCCGGCGACGACATCAGCGTTCTGGTGCTCACGGTCCAACCTGAGACAGGCGACGATGTGCGGCGGCTTTGGGTCCGGATGCCACTCTGAGCTCAAGTCATACCCCCGATTCCCCTTTAATCGCCCTGGTCGGCCCTTGTGGCGCTGGCAAGACTACGATCGCCCTACTGCTCAAGGCGCAGAACCTGCTGATCGCCGAGATCCCCCAAGAGCATTCCTGCGTCCCGGATCTCTGGAGATACCGGCGGACACCCAGGGCACTCGTTTTCCTCGATGCCAGCTACGAGACGTGCACCGAACGCAAGCGATTCCAGTGGAGCCCGGAAGACTACCAGGAGCAATGTCGCCGCCTTGAGCATGCCCGCCAGCATTGCGACCTCCTGATCGCGACGGATCGGATGACACCCCGCCAGGTCGTTCAGCAGGTTCTAGAATACCTTCGCCGAGGGAACCGCCTCCCGGCGAATGCCATTTAGGCGATCGGGCCCATGCATTCCGTTGCAAAAGGACGCTATAATTCCACGGTGCACGCGAGGTGAAGGGGCATAGTCTCCGCGCTGGCTGAGCTGAGGACCTAATTCTGAAGCCTGAGCCCGCGGAAAGCCCTCAAGGGTTTGCGGAGGCATGATGCAAGACGAAAAGCGAAAAAAGGAGCCCCCTGGATCAGGCACCATCCCCGCAAGTCGGGCGGAGCCGCGCAGCCTCGTTCCGCCCCTCCATGTCGCGGTGCTCGCTAACCTGAAGAAAGACGTCCCGCACCCCGACGAGGCGCCGCCGGATGAGAATGTCGAATACGATCGCGAAGAGACCGTGGAGGCCATACTTGCAGCCTTGCGCACGGCAGGTCACCGCACTACCTTCCTCAACGGCGACGCGACCCTGATTGACACCCTTCGCCAGACGCGCCCGGACATCTGCTTCAACATATGCGAGGGCCTGCACGGCGATGCCCGTGAGGCTCAGGTGCCTGCACTGCTTGAGATGCTGGGCATCCCCTACACTGGGTCGCGCGTCCTAGCCAACGCCATCTCACTGGACAAGACCATCACCAAGAGGCTCTGGCGCGATCGGGGGCTCCCCACGGTGCCCTTCCAGGTGTTCAGCGACATCGAGTCGACATTGCGCTCGACGCTGAGGTTTCCTCTCTTCGTGAAACCGTTGCGAGAGGGATCGGGGAAAGGCGTGGGGCCCAGCTCCATTGTGCAGACCCCCCAAGATCTCCGCGACCAGGTTCAGCGCATCCTTCAAGACTACCACCAGCCTGCGCTGGTTGAGGGTTTTCTGCCCGGGCGCGAGTTCACGGTGGGCGTCCTTGGGAATGCTAGCCACGCCAAACGCAGGGCTAACCCGGATCTTTACGGAAACGACGGCTTCCACTACTTCCCGGTTCTGGAGATCGACCCGAATGTGGGCGCGGGCCGGGGAGTTTACGGGGCGCAGGCCAAGCTGATCAGCCCAGGGGAGGAAGGCGCCCCGCTCTATCTCTGCCCCGCTGACATCCCCCCCTCGCTCCAGAAGGAAATGTATCGGCTCACCCGCTCCGCGTTTCTCTCGATCGGGGCGGCCGATTGCAGCCGTGTGGATTTCCGCCTGAATGCCGAGGGGGAACCCAACCTTGTCGAGATCAATACTCTGCCCGGCCTGAACCCGCAGGTCAGCGACCTGTGCATAATCGCCAGGGCCGAAGGATTGGCCTACGACGTGCTAATCAACGAGATCCTCAACCTGGCCCTTGAGCGCTATGGGCTAATGCTGTAGCCGCAGGCAGGCCCAACGTCGGCTCACGGTCGGGCTGGCAGGCTCAGTGGGACCGCCCCCTGCCGGAGCCTTTGAGGCCAAGCCAGGGATTGTGCTTGCCAGATTGGGTCGGGCGGAAACTCGGGCGTCGATGCGACGGCTCCAGCTCCGCAGGCTCACCCTCCTTCTGCAATCCGTCACACCCTGCAGAATCGCTCCACGGCGGAGTGAAGCACGTGCAGCCCCCAAAGGAAGCCTTCCACTGGGATCCGCTCGTCGTTGGAATGGATCAAACCCGTGTACGGCTGACCCGGCGGGAGTCGAATGGGAGAGAAGCCGTACGTGCGGATTCCCAATGGCAGGGTGAACTTGGCGTCGGTTGCTCCACTTGCCATGTACGGAGCGACGATTGCTTCGGGATCCCCCTCAAGGAGCGCCGACTCGAGTACGCGGAAGAGATCCGTGTTGGGCGACATCTCCAGTGGCGGAGAGTCTGTTTCGATTTCTACGGAGACGGGCATCCCCACTGCCCTTTGGACCCGGTTGAGTAGTCCGGAGGACGAACTCCCGGGAAGAGTTCTGCAATCCAGGGAAACCTGCCCTGTGGAGGGGATCACGTTGGTCTTTTCCCCGGCCCGAAGCATGGTCGGGGTGACCGTATCTTGGAGGACCGCGCCCAAGTACTCGCGGAGCTCAGAATCCTCGAGTCCTTTGAGAACTTGATGCACCAGCCGACGGGTCGGGATATGCTCCAGTACGAGGCCTTGCCACCCTCCCAACGTTCGACCAATTGCCCGCAGATACGCCCTGGCGTGAGGCGTGACGCGATAGCCTAGGTTCGTGCGGCCCAGGCGGCGAACGGCTTCAGCCATTTTCCCAACCACGTTGTCCTCGTGGGGGATGGAACCGT